>CAIVDC010000146.1 GCA_903904605.1 uncultured Sterolibacterium sp. | reverse complement strand
TAGCCCGATATCGGCGCGGGCATGATCGGTATCACCCTGGGCTTGAGTTCGGGCGGCTTGACGGCGATCTTCCGCTGCCCGGGGAAGGCCAGGGCCTCGGTGAGCAGATAGGCGGCCTGGGCATAGGAAGTGGGGCAGAGCTGGAAGCACTCCTGGCAGCCCCAGCACTCCTTGGCGGCGACCTCGGGAATGAAGCTGATCTCGCGCTTCGGGCCGTTCTCGATGAAGCCGACGGCGTTCTTCTGCTTGACCTCGTTGCAGTAGCGCACGCACAGGCCGCAGAGCACGCAGAACGAGGCATCCCTCTCGAAGCGGTTGCGGTCGGCGCCATACTCCTCGGCCAGCTTCACCAGCTCGGGCGCATCCGGCGCGTGCGCCATCAGTTCTTCGACCAGCACGCGGCGGATCTTGTCCACCTTCTCCGAGCGGGTGCGCACGACGATATCCTTGGCCACCGGATACAGGCAGGAGACGACGTAGCTCGTCCAGCCGCGCGCCTCCACCTCGACGATGCACAGCCGGCAGCCGCCGAAGGCCTCCAGCTTCTCGTGATGGCAGAGCGTCGGGATGCTGTTGATGCCCGCGGCCCGCGCCGCCTGCAGGACGGTCATGCCGGCGGTGGCGCTGACTTCCTGGCCATCGATGTTCAGGACGATTTCGCTCATTTCGTGTCTCCGCTCCCGCCGGCCGCGTTACCCGGGATGTGCGCTTCGAATTCGGGCCTGAAGTAGCGGAACATGCTCTTCAGCGGATCGGGCGAGGTCTTCCCCAGCGCGCACAGACTGGACAATCCTGTCACCTCCATCAGATCCTGCAGCCGCTCCAGATCGCCCGCCTTGCCCCGCCCCTCGGTCAGTCCGGTCAGGAGCTGCAGCATCTGCTTCATGCCTTCGCGGCAGGGCGCGCACTTGCCGCAGGATTCCTTGGTCAGGAAGTCGAGCAGGTAGCGCGCCACTTCGACCATGTCGGTGTCCTCGTCCATGAGCAGCAGGCCGCCGGCGCCGATCGGCGCGCCCAGCTTGGACATCCCGTCGAACTCCAGCGGCGCATCGATCAACGCCGCGGGAATCGAGCCGCCCATCGCCCCGCCGAAGTGGATCGCCTTCAGGGTCTTGCCGTCGCGCACGCCGCCGCCGATGTCATGGACCAGGGTGCGCAGCGGCGTGCCCATCGGCACTTCGACCACGCCGCTGTTCACCACGTTGCCCGAGAGGGAAATCAGCTTGGTGCCACGGCTCTTCTCGGAGCCGATGCTGGTGAACCACGCGGCGCCGCGGCTGATGATCTGCGGCACGTTGGCCCAGGTCTCGACGTTGTTCAGATTGGAGGGCTTGTCCCAGATCCCGGACACCGAGGTGCGGATGTACTTCGGCCGAGGTTCCGGGGCATTGCCTTCGATCGAGCGCATCAGCGCACTGGATTCGCCGGAGACGAAGATGCCGACGTCGAAGTGCAGTTCAACCTCGAAATCGAAGCCGGAACCGAGGATGTTCTCGCCCAGCAGGCCGTATTCCTTCGCCTGGGCCAGGGCGTTCCTGACGTGCTTTTCCAAGAGCGGCATGTCGTGGCGGGTGTACATGAAGCCCTTCTGCGCGCCGATGGCGTAGGCGCCGATGATCAGGCCCTCCAGCACCTTGTGCGGGTTGCCGGTGAGCATCGCCCGGTCCATGAAGGCGGCGGACTCCCCTTCGTGGCCGTTGACGATCACGTACTTGATCTTCTCCGGCGCGTTCCTGGTGGTCTCCCATTTCGAGCCGGCCGGGAAGCCGCCGCCGCCGCGGCCGCGCAGGTTGGCCTTCTTGACCTCGTCGAGGACCTGTTCCGGGGTCATCGAAGACAGCGCCTTGACCAGAGCGGCGTAGCCCCCGACCGCCAGATAGTCGTCGATCTTCATCGGGTCTATCTTCGGGTTGTCGCCGATCAGCAGGCGCATCTGGTGCTTGTAGAACGGCACCTCGTTCATGTGCACCGCCTTGGCCCCGCTCACCGGGTCCCGGTACACCAGACGCTCGACCACCTCGCCCTTCAGGGTCGCGGCGACGATCTCCGGCACGTCGGCAGGGCTCACCTCGAAATAGCAGATCTCGCCCGGGCTGACCACGACGTTCGGTCCCTTCTCGCAGTAGCCGTGGCAGCCGGTGGTCCTGACCTCGAGCCGGTCGCCCAGATTCTGCTTGCCTGCTTCTGCCAGGAAGGCGGCGGCGACCGCGGCCGAGTCCATGCCGTCGCAGGCCGCGCCGGCGCAGACCGCGATGCAGGGTTTGCCGGAATCCCGGCCAGCCAGGATCTCCGCCCGAAGAGCTTCCAGTTCAGCCGCTGAATGTAGCCTAGCCATAGTCTTTACCTATATTTACCTACTCGTAGCGGTTGAGAACGTCTTCGGCCTTGTCGGGCGTCATCCTGCCGTAGTGCCTGCCGTCGACGATCAGCTCCGGCCCGATGCTGCAACTGCCCAGGCAGGCGCCAGTCTCCAGGGTGAACCGGGCCTGGGCATCGGTCTCGCCGTCCTTGAGGCCGGTGAGCTCCTCCACCTTCGCCAGCAGCTTGGCCGCCCCGCGCAGGTGGCAGGTCATGCCGGTGCACACATGCACCTCGTGGCGTCCCTTCGGGGTCAGGCTGAAGGTCTTGTAGAAGCTGGCGATCTGCAGCACCTGGGCGAAAGGCACCTCCAGCGCCTCGGCCACCCGGTGCATCACTTCCCTGGGCAGCCAGCGGTTCTCGTGCTGGATCTCCACCAGCGCGTGGATCAGCGAGCCCGGCTGGCCCCTGTATTTTTCGATGATCCCGTCGATCTTCTGCTCACACATCATGTTCATCCCAGTCGTCCGTTTCAGGCGGCGAGCGCCAGCTGCACCTGGCTCCCGTCGATGCGGACCATGCCCTGCTGCGACAGCAGATTGAGGTGCCGGGCGACTTCCGCGGGATCGACGCCCAGCTTCTGCGCGATGGCCCCGGCCGAGTCCTCGCCCGCCCTCAGCGCGCCCATGATCCGGCCCATGGTCAGCTTGTCGAGGACCAGTTCCTTGAACAGCGGCTCGTAGTCCTCCCGGGCGAAGAACTCCCGGTAGCCCTCTTCCGTCCGCTTCGGCACCCGAAACCGCTCGCGCTCGACCAGCTTGAAATAGGGCACCAGCTGCGTCGCCGCTTCCAGCCCGGCCTGCAGGTCGGCAACCTCCCGGCCTTCGGAGGAGCCCAGCGGACCCAGGTTCTTGATCTTCGCGCCGAACTCGTTCATGACTTCGGCGAAACGGATGCCTTCGCCCGCCGACACCCATTCCAGGCGCAGCCGGTCGGGATCGACGCCGACGTTTTCGAGTATGCGCTTGGCGACGAAGCTGTTGCCCAGCGCGTCGTAGTTGCCCTCAGGGTTGTAGTGGCAATCGCCCAGGTGGCAGCCGCCGATGAACACCCCGTCGGCCTTCTTGGCGAAGGCCCGGAAGATGAACTCCAGGTCCACCCGGCCCGAGCACATCAGGCGGATCACCCGCAGATAGGGCGGGTACTGGAACCGCGACACGCCGCACAGGTCGGCCCCGCCATAACAGCACCAGTTGCAGAGAAAACCGACAATGATCGGCTTGAAATCGGACGGGGCAGCCATACTCAGTCCCTTGTAGTTGTAGTTTGCGTTGTCATAATCGCTGCGCCTCAGACTGTTTCCAGCGCCGCGTCGATCTGGCCGAACACTTCGCCGTCCGTATAGTGGGACAGGCTGATCGCCGCGGTCGGACACTTGGCGACGCATAGACCGTCGCCCTTGCACAGCACCGCATTCACCCTGGCCTTCCTGCCGCGCGGAGTCTCCTCGAAACTGATCGCCCCGTAGGTGCACACCGAAACACAGGCGCCGCAGGAGATGCAGGCGTCGTTGCTGACGTCGCAGACCGCGCCCGAAGCGACCACGGTGTCGCGCGAGAGCAGGGTCAGCGCCCGGCCCGCCGCGCCGTAGGCCTGGGTGAGGGTCTCCGACAGGTGCTTGGGATACTGCGCCGTGCCGCAGAGGAACACCCCTTCGGCGGCGAAGTCCACCGGCCGCAGCTTGGCGTGGGCCTCCTGGAAGAAGCCGTCGGGGCCCAGGGGAACCTTGAACATGCGCGCCATCTCGCTGGAGCCCGGGGAGGGGATCACCGCGGCGGCCAGGACGACGGCATCGACGTCCAGCTCCAGATTCCGGCCCAGGATGGGGTCGGCCGCCGTCACCCGGATGAAGCTGCGGCCGCCCTCCTCCCTGGCTTCCACCAGGGGCTTGTCCTGCGGCTCGTAGCGGATGAACTTGACGTTCTGATTCGAGGCCTCGCGGTAATAGTCCTCCCGGAAGCCGTAGGTCCGGATGTCGCGGAAGAGCACGTAGATGTCCACTTCCGGCTTCAGCGACTTCATCTTCAGCGCGTTCTTCATGGCGCCGCTGCAGCAGACCCGGGAGCAGTAGTTGCGGTCCTCGTTGCGGCAGCCGACGCACTGGATCATCACCACGCTGTCCGCCGCCAGGAGCTTTTCCTCCTGCTTGGCGAGCCGGCCTTCCATCTCGAGCAGGGTCATCACCTTGTCGTTCTCGCCGTACAGATACTCGGTCGGCCGGTACTCGACGGCACCGGTGGCGATGATCGCGGCGCCGTGCTTGATGGTGCGCACGCGGTTCTTCACCTTCACCGTGGTGGTGAAATTGCCGACGTAGCCGTCGACGCCTGTGACGGCGGCATCGGTGATGGCGTGGATCTTGGGATGGCGATAGACCTTCTTCTTCAGTTCCTTGAGAAAGACCTGCACGTCCATGCCCTCGAGCGTGTAGTGCAGGCGGCTGGCCATGCCGCCCAGGTCCGAGGCCTTCTCGATCAGGTAGGTCTCGAAGCCCTGCTCGGCCAGGGTGTGGGCGCTGGTCATGCCGGCGATGCCGCCGCCCACCACCAGCGCGGTCTTGTCCACCGGCAGCGAGAACTCGTCCAGGGGCTCGAGCTTGCCGGCCCGCGCCACCGACATGCGCACGATGTCCTTGGCCTTCTGGGTCGCGGCTTCCTGCTCCTTGGAGTGCACCCAGGTGCAGTGCTCGCGGATATTGGCCATGTCGAAGAAGTACTGATTGACGCCGGCCTCGCGCAGGGTGTCGCGGAACAGCGGCTCGTGCGTGCGCGGCGTGCAGGCGGCGACCACCACCCGGTTCAGGCCCTTGTCGCGGATCGTGTCGGAGATCGCCTTGGCGGTGTTGGTGGCGCAGGCGAACAGGCTCTCCTCGACATGAACCACGTTGGGCAGGCCCTTGGCGTACTCGGCAATGCCCGGCACGTCGACCACGCGGCCGATGTTGGCGCCGCAGCGGCAGACGAAGACGCCGACCTTGGGTTCCTCTTCCGAGACGTCCTTCTCCGCCGGATAGACCCTGTCCTCGGAAAGCTGGCCGCGCCGGCTCTTGAGCAGGAAGGAAGCCTGGACGGCGGCGCCGCTGGCGCCCATCACCGACTCGGGAATATCCATCGGCCCCTGGAAGGCGCCGCTGGTGAAGATGCCCGGACGGCTGGTCTGCAAGGGATTGAAGGGATCGACCTTGCAGAAGCCGTGATGGTTCAACTCGATGCCGAACACCTTGGAGAAGCGCGGCGCATCCTTGGGCGGGACCAGGCCCACCGACAGCACCACCAGTTCGAAGAATTCCTCGACCACCCCGTCGGGGGTCGTATAGCGTATCGAGACGTCCCCGGTCACCGGGTCCTCGGAGCCGACCGAGACGTAGCTGCGGATGAAGTGCACGTCGGGCAGCTTCTGCGCGCGCTGGTAGAAGCGCTCGAAATCCTTGCCGTAGGAACGGATGTCGTTGTGGAAGATCTTGGCGTGCATGTCGGGCAGATGGTCCTTGGCCAGGATCACCTGTTTCTGCGTATAGGAACAGCACACCGACGAGCAGTAGCTGTTGCCGCCCGGGGTCACCTGGCGGCTGCCGACGCAGTGGATCCAGGCGACTTTGTGCGGATGCTTCTTGTCCGACGGACGCAGGATCTGGCCCTCGTGCGGGCCGGTCGAGCAGAGCAGGCGCTCGAAGTCCATGCTGGTGACGACGTTGGCGAACTGGCCATAGCCGTAATCGTTGCGCGGCAGCGGGTCGAAGGTTTCGTAGCCGGGCTAGAGCAGGATGGCGCCGACCTTGACCTTGATCTTCTCCGCCTTCTGGCCGAAGTCGATGGCGTCGTTCTCGCACACGGTCTGGCAAATGTTGCAGGTCTTGTCCTTGAGGAACAGGCAGCTCTCGTCGATGTAGGTGACGAGCGGCACGGCCTGCGAGAAATAGATGTGCACCGCCTTGTTCAGCGACAGGTTCTGGTTGAAGGGGTCGGGAACCTTGACCGGGCAATATTCGACACAGACCGTGCAGCCGGTGCACTTGTCCTCGATGACGTAGCGCGGCTTTTTCAGCAGGGTGACGGTGAAGTCGCCCGGCTCGCCCTCGACCGAATCGACGTCGGTGTAGGTCATCAGCTGGATGTTCGGCTGGCGGTCGGTTTCGATGAACTTCGGCGACTCGATGCACATCGAGCAGTCGTTGGTCGGGAAGGTCTTGTCGAGCTGGGACATCTTGCCGCCGATGGTCGGCGACTTCTCCACCAGGTACACCTTGTAGCCGGCCGAGGACAGGTCGAGCGCGGACTGG
>CAIVDC010000145.1 GCA_903904605.1 uncultured Sterolibacterium sp. | reverse complement strand
GCTCTGCCCCACTTCCTATGCCCAGGCCGCCTATCTGCTCACCGAGGCCCTGGCCTTCCCCGGGCAGCGGAAGATCGCCGTCAAGCCGCCCGAACTCAAGCCCAGGGTGATACCGATCATGCCCGCGCCGATATCGGGCTAAAATCGCTTGCACAGCGACATCAAGATCACCGGACTGATTCTCGCCGGCGGCCTGGCGCGCCGCATGGGCGGCGGCGACAAGGGCTTGCGGCCATTTCGCGGCAAGCCTCTGGTGGCGCATGTGCTTGAACGCCTGGCGCCGCAGGTCGATCGCCTGATCATCAACGCCAACCAGAACTTCGACGCTTATGCGGCCTTCGGCCATCCGGTGATCGCCGATGCCGTGGCCGGGTTCGCCGGACCGCTCGCCGGCCTGCACGCGGGTTTTTCCGCCTGCGCCACGCCCCTGCTGGTCAGTGCGCCCTGCGACTCGCCTTTCCTGCCGCTCGATCTGGTGGCCAGGCTGCAGGCAGGCTTGATCGAGTCCGGAGCGCAACTGGCGGTGGCGCAAAGCGGCGGTCGGGCGCAATTGGTCTTCGCACTCTGCCGCCGCGAGCTGCGCGACAGTCTGACCGCGTTTCTCGATGGCGGCGGCCATCGGGTCGATACCTGGTACTCCACCCTGGACGTGGTCGAGGTAGCCTTCGACGACGAGGCCGCCTTCGCCAACATCAACACCCTGGAAGAGCTCGCCAGACTGGAATCGGAATGACTTTCGGCAAGGTACGCTGACTGATTGCATCGTTACTGGTGCCCGAGACCGGACTCGAACCGGTAAGGCTTGCGCCGGCAGATTTTAAGTCTGCTATGGTTACCAATTTCATCACTCGGGCAGCGACCGCCAAGTTTATCATGTGGCGCGCGGGCGCTCTGCCGGCGCGCTCCGGCGACGCTAGTCGGCGCCAAGCGTCCGAGCGGGGTTAGACAAGCCGGGGATGCCGGGTTACCATCAAGCGCGTAGAACAATCGCTCAACCAGGGAGGCATCATGTTCATCCGTATCCTCGTCGCGCTGGCCGTCGGCTGCGTCTCTATCCCGCCGGCATCGGCACAGGCCTACCCGAACAAGCCGATCCACATCATCATCGGACAGGCTGCCGGCGGCGGCATGGACACCCTGGCGCGGCTGGTCGGCCAGAAACTATCCCAGAGCCTGGACCAGCCGGTGATCATTGAAAACAAGACCGGTGCGGCCGGCATCATTGCCACCAGCTTCGTCGCCAAGGCCCCGGCCGACGGCTACACCCTGCTCTTCTCGCCCACCGGCAACCTGGTGTTCAATCCCATTCTCTATTCGAAGCTTCCGTATTCGCCTCTGCGCGACTTCGTCCCGATCTCCATGATCGCCACCTTCCCGCTGGTCCTGGTGGTCAATCCGGCCGAGCCCATCCAGAACGTGCAGGACCTGGTCGCTTACATGAAGGCCCATCCGGACAAGTCCAACTACTCCGGCTCGGGTGCCGCCTTCCAGTTCGCCTCCGAACTGTTCAAGATCAAGACCAAGACCCAGGCCGAATTCATTCAGTACAAGGGTACCAATGAATCCATCACCGCGGTCCTCTCCGGTAGCGTCCAGTGGGCCATGGCCGACACCGGCCCGGCCGCCGCTCTGCTCGCCGGCGGCAAATTGCGCGCGCTGGCCGTCACTTCGCATAGCCGGCTGGCCTCCATGCCGAATGTCCCGACCATGGCCGAGATCGGTTACCCCGACCTGGAAATCCAGTACTGGGGGGGACTGCTCGCGCCGGCGGGAACTCCTGCCGCCGTGATCAAGAAACTCGAGGGAGAAATCCAGCGCATCGTCAGACTGCCGGAATTGCGCGAGCGCATGGCTTCGATCAACGTCACCCCGGCGGGGTCAACTTCGGAGGAGTTCGCCAAGGTAATCGCCTCCGACCTCGCGCGCTGGAGCGCGGTGGCCAAGGCAAGCAACATCAAGACCATGGACTGAGCCGGCTTCGCCGGCCCAGTCGTTCCCCCTGGGCGCAGTCCTAGGCGAGCGTCGGGTAGTCGGTATAGCCCTTCGCGCCGCCCGCGTAGAACGTCGCGAAGTCCGGCGCATTCAGCGCGGCGCCGGACTTCCAGCGGGCAGGCAGATCCGGGTTGGCAAGGAACGGACGGCCCACGGCGATGAGGTCGCACTTGCCCGCGGCCAGATCGCTCTCGGCGCGGGCCGCGTCGTAGCCGCCGACGAGAATCAGGCTGCCCTTGAACACGCTGCGAAACATCGCCTTGATGGACTCGGGCACCGGCGGCGCACCCATCGGTGAATGATCGACCAGATGGATGTAGAGCAGCCCGCGGAGATTGAGCTGCTGCGCGAGATAGGTGTAGTCCGCTTCCAGCGCATCGTAGACCGGCATGTCGTTGAACACGCCAAAGGGCGACAGGCGTATCCCGACCTTGTCCTTGCCGATGGCTGCGATCACCGCATCGACGACCTCGAGGACAAAGCGCGCCCGGTTCTCGATAGGACCGCCGTAACGATCCGTACGCTGATTCGAATTCGGCCGGATGAACTGTTCGAGCAGATAACCGTTCGCCCCGTGCAACTCGACGCCGTCGCAGCCTGCCGCCAGGGCGTTCTTCGCCGCCTGGACGAACTCGCCGGTCGTCGTCGCGATATCCGCCTCGGTCATTGCCTGCGGCACCGGGTGCGGCTTCATGCCCTCGGCATCGGTGTGGATCGAGCCTGCGGCCGCGACTGCCGACGGCGCCAGCAGCCGGGCGCCGGGCGGCAGATTGAGCTCATGGCCGATCCGGCCGGTGTGCATGAACTGCATGAACATCTTTGCGCCCTTTGCGTGAACGGCATCGGTCACCCGCTTCCATTCCGTCACCTGCGCCGCGGAAAAAATTCCCGGTATCCGCGCATAGCCCAGCCCATTGGGTGAAGGCGAAGTGCCTTCGGTAATGATCAGACCGGCGCTCGCGCGCTGAGCGTAATACTCCACCACCGAATCGTTCGGCAGATTGCCGGGGGAACGATTGCGCGTCATCGGCGCCATGACCAGACGATTCTGCAGCTTCAGCGAGCCCAGCGTTGTTGCGGAAAATAGCAGCGACATATTGTTGTTAATCCCAAGAAATGATTCGGTTATCCGGCTTCATGAAGCGCCACGACGCACAATATACTCCAAATCCGAAGCGGCTATAGTAAGCTGCGCGCTGCGCCGACGGACCATCGACGACACTCGCGGACGGCGCGCATTCATGAGTGATATCGCCATTACCTTCGGAGGAAGAATGAACAACAGCAGGCTCCTGAATTGCGATTGCCACCCACGCACCTCCCGGCGCGAATTCCTCGGCGCCATGGGGGCCGTAGGGGCCATGGGCGCGCTTTCGGCCAGCGGCATTGCGGCGTCCGCCGAGCGGGTTGCGCCACATCGCATCGACGTGCACCACCACATCTCGCCGCCGGTCTGGGTCGCCGCGCTGAAGAAGGCCAAGCTCGACTCGCCGCCCGTCAACAACTGGACCGTGCAGCGCTCGCTCGACGACATGGACCGCGCCGGGGTGGCCACGTCGATCACCTCGCCGACCATGCCGGCCGTGAGCTTCCTCGGGCCGAAGGAGGCGGCCGAAATCGCCCGTGCCGCCAACGAATATGCATGCAAACTGAGCCAGGACTATCCGGGCCGCTTCGGTGTGTTCGCGCTCCTGCCGATGCCGCATGTGGACGAGACGCTGAAGGAAATCGCCTACGCTTTCGACGTGTTGAAGTGCGACGGGGTTGCCTTCATGACCAGCTACGACGGCAAGTACCTCGGCGACAAAACGTTCGCACCGGTGCTGGCGGAACTCGATCGCCGCAAGGCCACCGCCTACACCCATCCGAACGATCCAGCCTGTTGCCTCAACCTCGCCGGCGGCGTGCCCACGGGGGCCATCGAATGGGCCACCGACACCACGCGCACCATCGCCAGCCTGATCTTCTCGGGAACCTCGGCGACATACCGGGACGTCAACTTCATCTTCTCGCACGGGGGCGGCACGCTGCCGGCGGTGACCGACCGGCTCACGAACTGGGTGGTATCGATGCCTGCCTTCAAGTCCAGGGGCTTCACCGGCGATAACGTGATGGCCGAGATCCGGCGCTTCCATTACGACACCGCCCAGGTCTCCAATCCGATCAACATGGCCGCATTGAGCCGGATGGTGACGACTTCGCAGATCGTGTTCGGCACCGATTACCCCTACCGCACTTCGGAAGAGCACGTGAAGGGGCTGGCCGGCATTTTCAACTCGAGCGAACTGAAGCTGATCGAGCGCGACAACGCACTGGCCATCCTGCCCAACCTCAGGGCTTGAAGCCGACGGAATAGCTGGGGGACGGCAGTCGTGACAAGGATTACAAGCAGCGAGATCCCGAAGGGCAGCGAAATCGGCAAGCATCTTGCCGGAGCGCATTTGTCCGATGCCTTTGCCGTGACCATAGGCGGAAGCCAGCGCTCGGCGTTGGAAATCTACATCGATATCGCGGCACAGACCCCGGGCTGGATCAACCTGCTGATGGCTTTCAGAAACCGGGCTGTCGCCATGTTCGGCCTGAAGTCGCTCGGAAACCTGGGCAATGTCGACGCCGAGCGGCAACCAGGGTCGTATCGGGTCGGCGACCGGGTCGGGATATTTTCCATCTTGTTCCTGTCGGAACGCGAAGTGATTCTCCTCGAATCCGACAAACATCTGGAGGCGAAAGTCTCTCTCTGCAAGACGATGAACGCCCAGGGAAATACTGTCGCGGTGATGTCAACGGTGATCCGCAACTTCAACCTGCTGGGCCACGCCTACATGCTGTTTGTCTGGCCCGTGCACACGCTCATGGTGCCGTCGCTGCTGCGCAGGATGCGACAGTAGCATCCTGCGCAGACGGGGGCCGCGCAAGCGCTGGAAATAGTGGAGGCGGGGGTCGGAATCGAACCGGCGTAGACGGCTTTGCAGGCCGCTGCATAACCACTTTGCTACCCCGCCAAGCCGCATCAGCAGTGGCTTTGAAGCGATGAAGGGAAGCTTGCGCTTCCCTCCGGTATGCTGGAGCGGGAGAAGAGTCTCGAACTCTCGACCTCAACCTTGGCAAGGTTGCGCTCTACCAACTGAGCTACTCCCGCGATCAGGGGCGCATTATAGCCGGCCCACCGGCGCTGTCAACAACACCCCAGGCTTCTGCGCCCGCAAACGCCGCGAATGCCGGCGGCTAGCTGAGCATCGCTGCTAGACACCGGTATACACCGGGGCCGGCTGGCTGAAATAGGCATCGAGCAGATGGTAGACCAGCGCAAAGTTCTTCGAGCGCGTGCTGGTGTGGGCGATGCCAGGCATGACGATGAACTGCTTGTCCGGATTGGGCAGCCGCTCGAAAAAATTGCTCAGGTCGCGGAAGCTGGCGATGCCGTCGTACTGGCCGCGCATGATCAGCGTCGGCACCTTGATCTGCTCCGGATCGCAGACCGGCAGATTGGCCGACATGTCGATATAGGTGCCGGTCGGCACTGAGGTGTCGAGGGCCAGCACGGCATCGGCAAACGCTTCGACGAGAGTGAGGTCGCTGGTCCCAGGATGGTCGCGGGTAAAGATGCTGCGGATCATATTGCGGTCGATGGGGCGCCGGTTGTTGGCACGGTACTGGACGAGGCGCTTCCTGCGCTCGGCCAGGGTCGGGCTGCCTTCGCCGGTCCAGACCAAGGCATCGAGGGCCAGACGGGCGACGCGCTCGGGATGGCGCTGCGCGAACAGGGCGGCGCGCAGCGCCCCCGATGACGAACCGTAGACCAGTAGCTTCGCCCCGCCCGTCGCTTTCATGATGTACTCGCTGACCGCGGCGAGATCATCCGCGCCGCAGGCGACATCGGCATTGACGGCGCGGGCCTTGTCCGAGCGGCCATAGCCTTCGCAGTCGAAGCACCAGGTGTCGTAGCCCAGTCGCGCGAACCAGTCCATGGTCGAGGACTCCGGGTGCCCCGGTATCTGCAGGTCGAACACCGGTGTCGAGGATACCGACGAACCATGCACGAACACGATGGTGCCGCGCGGCGCCGCGCCGCCCGGCGAGGCCTTGCGCCACATGAACAGGCGGACGTCTTCGCCGGCGACGCGCTTGACGGTCCAATGGGCCTGGCCGCCCGGGGCAAGCCCGTCGGTCCGCAGCGTCTGGGCGCTGGCCGGGGCAACGGGCAATGTCGCCGCGGCCAGCGTGGCCGCGGCGGCGCCGGCGAGAAACTCGCGGCGCGAGCCGAACTTGTCATCGATTTTCATCGGGTCATGGTCTCCGGTCTTGATAAATGCCGCGCTGGTCGCCGGCCTTCTACCTTCTAATAAGCGACATACGGCCCGCTGCCGCCGGGCGTGGCCCTGTTCTCGATGGCGGTGAACACGCTGCGGTTGAAAAAGAAAGGCAAGCCCCAGTCGAAGGAGGGACTGCCGAACGACGACCCGGCGAGCGTGCTGAAGGCGGTATTGCCGGTCGCCATCAGGGTGTCGGCATTGGCCACGGTGAAACTCACCGCGCCGCTGGCGCCATTCACTCCCTTGTTGGTCGCCGAGAGCTGCAGGGTGGACGCCGGGCAGAAAAAGCCGCTGCTGCAAACAGGTATCGCCGCATCCGGAAAGAACAATCCATTGGAGCCGCTGTCGATGAAGCTGCCGCTATAGCTCTTGTTGTTGAACACGGTGGTCAGGGTTCCGCTGTTCGGGTCAAGTCCGAACACCACGGCATTGCCCAAGGCGTTGTTGGCCCGGGTGCCTATGCCGAGGATCAGTGAACCGCTGACCGTCGCGGCACCCGCCGCGGCTACGGCGGGCAGTTGGACGAGGACCCCGTTGTTGTCGCTCGCCAAGAGGCCGACCGGATTCTGAACCTGATTGGCCAGGGCGACGGAGATCGCCGAGCAAGCGGTGCCGCACGCATAGTAGGTCCCCGACGGCGGCGGCGTCTGAAGGCAGGCAGGGCCACAGTCCTGCTGGAACGCCGACACCCCGAGGATGCCGTTGGCACCGAAGAGTTGGACGGTGTTCTGGGCCTGGCCGCCGTTGACCGTGCAACCGCTCGGAACGTTGGCGAAACCCGGATCGCCGATGACCTGGATCGCCAGTGACATCACCGACTCGCCGCCCAGCGCGACATCGGCCGCCTTCACCGGACCCCAGATATAGCTGCCGTCGGCGAACTGGATGCATTCGCTGAGCGGGTTGCCATTGCTGGCCTTCTGTTGCGTCAAGGCGAGCGAAGGGGAAAGGACCGAGGACATGATCCTGAGGCCGGTCGAGCCGGTATCGAGGAGCACATGGTCGATGGTCTGGCACAGGCTGGTGCCCGGCGTGCAGAGAGTGACGCTGACAAAGGGAACGTTGATGGTGTTGGCCGGGCCGGCATCGACGACTATCGGCAGCACATTCTGCGCGGCAGTCTGAGCGGAACTTGCCGGCGACGAAGGGGTTCCGCCACTGCCGCCACTGCCGCCGCCTCCGCCGCAGCCGCCCGTGGCCAGAGCAACAGCCAGGGCGATGGCCAGCGCCCATCCCGGCATGCCCTGACCGCTACTGGAGTTCATCGGCCGTGACGTTCGCGGGCAGTTGCTGGGGGAGATAGGCGAGGCCGGAAAAAGCCCGCATGCGCCCGCCCGAGTGCACGACCAGTCCGGGTTGCTGCAGCCGCAAGGAACCCCGCCTGACGAGCTGGCTCCTGCCCGCCGCCCGGTAGGCGGCAAAGTAGCCGCCCAGCACCTGCTGCAGATCGGGCATCAACGGCCCTTTCCAGGACACGGCAAAAACCAGTCCGTCCAACGAGACATATTCCCTGACCATGGTCCCGGCAGATGTCTGGATTTCATGCACCGTGTATTGTGAGGCAGCGACGACGCGGCGCGTCGCCTTCATCTGCGCCTGGTCGAGCGCAATCGACGCCTCGCCCTCGCCCAGCGCCGCGAGGGCGGAGCCGGATAGGCAGAAGCAGAACAACGACAGGATCGCAGCCTGTCTTGCGGCGGCTCTCGCATTCATAGCGGACCACTATACAGGAATGCAGCAAACGGCCGGCGCGCCGGCCGCTTGCGCAAGATCAAGCCTGGGTATTGACGACGTTGCCGGAACTGCCGATGCCTTGCAGGTTCTGCGAGAGCGACTGCAAGAAACCGCTGAGGGAGGACGAGTTACCGGTCACGCCGAGGGAGCTCAGCAGGTTCTGATAATCCTGCTGCAATAGCGCGGTCGGATTGGTCGAACTCGCCGCCGCCGTGCTGGTGGTCGACGTGCCGGTGGTCGTCGTGCTGTCGGTCGGAGACGCGGACGAAGCCGACGAGGAAACCTGCTGGATCAGGTTCTGCAGATTCGATTCCATCGTCGCTAGGCCCCCGCCCTTCCCATGAGAAATACCCGACACCGCCGATGAACCGGAAGCGGCCGAAGCCACGCCGGCGTCGCGGTCGCCGTCGCCCTGCCCTGCGGAATGTCCACCCTGGGCGTGCAAAGCGGCGAACAGTTCGTGCATGAAGGCGCCCAGCGCCTGCAAGGGATTTTTGCTAGTCGTGGCGTCAGCTCCGGCAGCGGCTGTGGTGGACGGCGCACCCGAGACACCGGCCTGCGACAAGGCTTCGAATACCGCGTTGAGAAAACCGCCCGGACCGCCCGAAGCCCCCGCGCCGGAGACGCGACCGCCGACAGCGTCAACATTGTTGGCTTGCAGGCTGCTCCCCGTTTGGGTCACCTGGGGAAAGGTGTAACTGTTGCTTGAAATTCCGCTGATGGACATTTTGTTCTCCGATTCGGGTTCGAGAGGAAACGTTTGGACGAACGATACCACTTTGGGCATAAGAAATGACGACTGCCGCACCGGGCCTTAGCAGCAACAATTGAGCCAAATCGCGAACCTATATTGTTACCATGTATTACCGCAGCGCCGGCCCGGCGCAGCCCGCGGGAAAGGCTCCGGGCAGGATGCGTCGGGCGTCGCCAGATGGCGATCGCGAACGGCGCGGCGGTAAATTTTGCCGCCTGGCCAACCAATCTTGCCGCCGCCGGTCTATGCTTCGCCCAAGGTAAGGAAACGGAGCGGCGTACTCGAGATAATGGATCAATCTGCGAGCCGGGAAACCGAGCCTCACGACCCTGCGGTTCATCGCACGCTGGCCGAAGCCAGGCGCGCACAAGGCGATCTGCTCGGCGCGCTAGCCCATCTGATTGCGGCGGAAGCGCTCGAGGAAAGCGCGGCCATGCCGGGGACCGGCGCGCCGATGAAGATCTGCAACGTCGCCACCGGCTACTTCATGAAAGGAGAATTCGAGGCCGCCGCGCGCTGGTACCGCCTCGCCCTCGCGCTCGACGCGAATCTTGCGATCGCCTACCAGAACCTCGCTGCTATCCATTCACACGCGGGACGAAGCGGCGAAGCCGAGGCCTGCCGGGAACGCGCCTACCGGATCCAGCGCGTATTCATCGAGTGCATCGGTGAGCCGATGCGCCGGGTGCTGATCCTCTGCGTCGGACGGACATCGGGCAACGTACCGGTCGAAACCCTGTTGCCCGGCGACACTTGTTGCCGGATCAAGTACGCCATCGACTACGCGGCGATCGAGGAGGATCGGCAGCTGCCGCCGTTCGACCTGGTGTTCAACGCGATCGGCGACCCTGACGTCGCCGCGCCTCTGGCCGGCAGGCTGGAGCATTTCCTCGTGCGCTGCGACCGCCCCCTGCTCAATCGACCTTCGGCGGTCGCGCGAACCCGACGTCACCTGATGGCTGCCCTGCTCGGCGATGTTGCCGATGTGCTGCTGGCGCCATGCCTCAGCTTCGAATGCCCGCCTTCTTCCCGTGCCGCTTTGCACGATGCGCTCGCCGCGACGGGCGTCGTCTTCCCGGTATTGGCCAGACCTGCGGCGAGCCACGGGGGTCAGGAACTGGTGCGCTGCGCAAGCCTCGAGGCACTTCACGACAGGCTCAGAATCTGCAGCGGCACCCAGTATCTATCGACGTTTCACGACAACCGTTACGCCGACGGCTGCTACCGGAAGTACCGGATCATCTTCGTCGACCGGGAACCGTTCCCCTATCATCTGGCCATCTCGCGGCACTGGATGGTGCATTACTTTTCCGCCGACATGGCAAAATATCCCGAGCGGATGGCCGAGGAGCGCCGCTTCCTGGAAGATCCCGGCGCCATTCTGGGCGCCCGTGCCATGGCCGCCGTCGCCGCGATAGGGCGCAGACTCGATCTCGATTACGGCGGAATCGACTTCACGCTCCTGCCCGACGGGCGGCTGTTGGTGTTCGAAGCCAACGCCACCATGCTGGTGCACCGCGCGCGCGACAGCGGCCCCCTGGCGAACAAGAACGTCTATGTCCAGCGCATCGTCGATGCGTTCGAGCGGCTGCAGGCCAAGCTCAGCGGCCGGCGCGGGGAAGAAAGCCATTCGGGATCAGCGCCGCAGCTTTGAGTTCGTGGCGCCGGGGCCGTTGAAACTCCATTCGCTGATGGCGACCAGGCCGTCGGCCGCCGCGACGACGAACGCCAGCGTGCCGGCATGGACCACCGAACCGGGCAAGGCCGAATGGGGCTCGCGCCAGGCTTGCGCGCGATGGACAAAAATAGTCACGCCGTTGATCGTGGCCATGCATTCGAGGTCGCCGAAAGCGCGGACCTGGCGCATGATGGCGCCGATCGGCCGGGAGAAATCGATGCTGCGCTCCTGTTCCGACCAGCGCGGCCAATAGCTTCCGCTGCCCTGCGGCAGAGCCTCGCGCCACAGTGGTTCGAGCTCGCGGGCGAGGCGATCGGCGAGCCGCGTGGCGGCCATCTGAATCTTCAGGCTCAAGGTCTCATGGCATTCATCGGCCTCGACGGGAAAGGCTTCCGCCGCCAGGATGTCCCCCTGGTCGAACCGTTGCGAGATGCGATGGCAAGTGACCGCCCAGCTCGAGCGTTGTTCGAGGATCGCCCTGACCAGGGGATAGGGCCCACGCCCTTCGGGCAGTGGAGAGGGGTGAAAATTCACGGCGTAGTCGAGATCGCCGCACCATTCAGGAACTTTCCATTGATAACCGGCGACGACCAGCATCTTGCAGCCACGGCGGCCAAGATCGGCCAGGTCGCAGCTCCTGGCCGGGGAATGCTGGACCTCGACACCGAGGTCCAGGGCCCGCGCAATCAGTTGCTTGTTGTCATGCCGCCAGTCCACCGGGGAGAGGAACAGCTTCTCCAACTGCCACCCGGCCCGAAGCAAGGCTTCAAGGACGCACTGGTATCCTTCGTAAGTGGCAAGCGCAAAGCGCATCGATTAATATCCTCATCCCGACATGATCGCCTCCCGGTTCGCGGCGCAATCGCGGAGAACGCTGCCATCACCTTCTCCCTCCGCAGATATTCAAAAACTGATAGGCTGGCGGTGCAAAAGAGCAGGAAGATAGTAATCAAAACATGACTCACCGTGTGACCCGGAAACACCCTGTAATAATTTCGTCTGCGCCCCCTATTCTGTCTTGACGGTACACTTCGCCCAATGATCCGAAAACCCTTGATCTGGGTCGTCGATGACGATCTGGAACTGCGCAAGCTGCTAGAGGAGTTCCTCGAAAAAAGCGACTTCGATGTCCGCACCCTCCCTGACGGCCGGGACCTGGAACGCCGCCTCGCGCGCCGACGGCCCGACCTGATCGTTCTCGACCTGATGCTGCCGGGCATCGACGGGCTCGAGATCTGCCGGCGCCTGCGCGCGAGTGGCGACGATATTCCGATCATCATGCTGACCGCGAAGAGCGACCCGATCGACCGGGTCGTCGGCATGGAACTGGGGGCCGACGACTATCTCGGCAAACCCTTCCTGCCGCGCGAACTGACAGCGAGAATCCAGGCCGTGCTGCGCCGCCGGACGCCGCTGCCGCCGGGGGCGCCGATCGCGGACGGCAATACCGCGATCTTCGGCGACTGCAGGCTCAATCTAGCGACGCGCACGCTCTGGTGCCACGATGCCAAGGTGGAAATGACTTCCGGCGAATTCGCCCTGCTGTCTGCTTTCGTCAAGCACCCGCACCAGCCCCTGACGCGCGAACGATTGCTCGAACTGGCGCGCGGCCCGAGCTCGGACGCTTTCGATCGCAGCGTCGATGTGCAGATTTCCAGACTGCGCAAGCTGATCGAACCGGACCAGGGCAAGCCGCGGCATATCCAGACGGTGTGGGGCTTCGGCTACGTCTTCGTGCCGGACAGCGGCGAGGCCGCTTCGTGAGGCAGTTTGCCGATTCGCTCTACGCGCGCCTGGCGCTGGTCCTGCTGGTCGCCCTGGGGGCCAGTTACGCGACGATGTATTTCCTTTTTCTGGCGCACCTGGAAGATACCCGGAATGCCGCCATAGCCCGGTCGATCGCCACTAGGATGCAGCTCATCGAACAATTGCTGGCAAGCCGTCCGGTCGAGGAAATCTCGGCGCTGAAGGGCATCACGCTGGCCGAGCAGCAGCCGGCCGTCCAGGACGATGTTCCGGCCGAGACGAGGCGGTTCCTGGCGGATCTGAGACTACACCTGGTCGAGGCAACCGGTCGCAAGATCACAATCGTTCCGGTGCTCAGACCGCAGGCCGGGCTATGGATCGATCTGCACGGTCGGGCGGCTTCGGGACAATGGCTGCTGATCGACCTGCCGCGTTCGCATTTCAGGGGCAGCGGCACGCTGATCTCGGCGCTGTTCGTCGGCTTCGCGGTGTTCTTCGCCGGCGGCATGGCGCTGCTCTGGCAAATCCAGCGCCCCCTGAAGCGTCTCGGCAAAGCGCTGGAAACGGTAGGCCACTCGCCCCGGCTCGACAAGCTGCCGCTCACCGGCGTCGGCGAAATTCGCGTGCTCGGCGAGCGCTATAACGGCATGGTGGATCGCCTGCATCGCTACGAGGAGGATCGCGCCACGATGCTGGCCGGCGTGGCCCACGACCTGCGCTCGCCGATCACGAGATTGCGGCTGCTCCTAGAGCTGGGCGGAGGATCGCGCAATGGCGAGATGGCTCAGAACATTGACGATATCGAGCGCATCACCGAACAGTTCCTGGTCTATGCCCGCGGCAGCGACGACGAAGCGATAGAGGAACGCGACGCCGGCATCTTCGTCGAGGAAGTCATCGCACCTTATGCGAGCCGGGCGGTGACGATGGTCTGCGACAGCGGCGACCCGAAGGTCGCCATCAGGGCGAATTCGCTGCGCCGGGCACTGGTCAATCTGATCGAGAACGCCCTCGAGTACGGGCGCCCGCCGGTCGCGGTGCAGGTCTCGCGATCGCAGGACACGGTGTCGATCGCCGTTCATGACGGCGGAGACGGCATCGAAGCCGGCCGGATGGCGCAGGCCTTGCGCCCCTTTTCCCGGCTCGACAGTTCCAGGAGCGGAAAGGGCCATTGCGGCCTGGGCCTGGTGATCGCCGCGAAAATTGCCGAGGAGCATCTGGGAGAACTGAAACTCAGAACCCGGAGCGGCGGAGGGTTTGTCGCGGAAATTTGTCTGCCCGCCGCATCCGGGGCCGGTCAGGAACCGATAGGGGCCGTTGCTGAATCTCGTTGACCTGCTGAGCGGGGCGGAAGCCCGCAAGGCAAGCGTGCGCCGGTCGCTCCAGTGGGCGGTTCTGCTCTCCTTGCTGCTGCACGCGGCCATTCTCCTCATCAGCTACGCGTCTTCCGGCCCGGGCACCAGATCCGCCGCGCCGGGCGGGCGCGGCGCGGACGCGCTGCGGCCCCGCCTCCTCGCCACCCTGATCGGACCGGCGGCGCCCCGTGCGCCTGCCCCCCGCGTCCCGCGCCGCCGGGCCGCGCCGAGGAAGGAAGCGCCACGAAAGCTGTTGACCGCCCCCGGCGGCGCATGGGTCGCACCCTCCTGGTCCCCTGCCGAGCGGACGGATATGGATAGATTTCTCAACGAACTGGCCAAGCCCGTCAAGCCGGCCACGCAGCCGGCCAGCGGCGATCTGGCGCAAAGCGCACGCGCCATGGCGCGGCAGATGGGCCAGACCGCGCCGGACGACGTCGAACAGGAGGCATCGGGCGCGCCGGCCGCCGCGGCCAAAACCGTCGAACCTTTCAGTCTGGAGATGTATTTCGACGCCTTTGTGCGCAAGCTGAACCGGAGCGCGGCTTTCGTCAAGAACGATCCGAGGGCCAGCGGATCGCGCAAGGCTCTGGTGGAGATATCGCTGAATCCGGACGGTTCCCTGAGCGGCTACCGCGTGCTCCGCTCCGGCGACCAGGCTGCGGAGATCGCCTACATCAAGAGCGTGATCGACCGCGCCTCGCCATTCTCCGCTTTCCCGCCAGACATCAGCAATGTCCGCAATTCCCTGACCATCCGGATGTGCATTTTCCCCGCGCGCGCGGGGGGCGGCAGCGGCTTCTCGCGAAGTTTCGGCGGCGAGGATTGCCGGGACTAGAAGTTGACAATAACGGCATTGAGAGTAACGTATGCACACGTTTGCATGAAACGACCCGGCGACGAGTCCTGCCGCCGGCTACGCTATCATTGCCGAAGATACCTCAACCACGGTGCCGAAGACCGATGCTCAAACTCGCCAGTTCCAGGCTCTTCCGTCAGCAAGCCTATATCGACGGCGCCTGGGCCGCCGCTGCCGACGGCGCGACGCTGACCGTCACCAACCCGGCCGACGGATCCACACTCGGCACCGTGCCGAAAATGGGCGCAGCGGAAACGCACCGCGCCATCGCCGCCGCCGAGGCGGCATTCCCGGCCTGGCGCAGCCGCTCCGCCAAGGAACGCTCGGCCATCCTGCGGCGCTGGTTTGAACTGATCGTCGCCAACCGGGAAGACCTGGCCCGCATCATGACGCTGGAACAGGGCAAGCCGATCGTTGAATCGCGCGCCGAGATCGCCTACGGCGCCGCGTTCATCGAATGGTTCGCCGAGGAAGCCAAGCGCGTCAACGGCGACACGATTCCGGGCCCCGACGCAAACCGCCGCATCGTCGTGATCAAGCAGCCGATCGGCGTGATCGGCGCCATCACGCCGTGGAACTTCCCCAATGCCATGATCACCCGCAAGGCCGGCCCGGCGCTGGCCGCCGGCTGCACCATCGTGATCAAGCCGGCCAGCATGACGCCCTACTCGGCCCTGGCGCTGGCCGACCTGGCCGAACAGGCGGGCATTCCGCAAGGCGTGTTGAATATCGTGACCGGCTCGGCCGGCGCCATCGGCGGCGAACTTACCCGCAATCCGACGGTGAAGAAGATCACCTTCACCGGCTCCACCGAGGTCGGCAAGATCCTGATGGCCCAGAGCGCGGCCACGGTCAAGAAGGTTTCAATGGAGCTGGGCGGCAATGCGCCGTTCATCGTCTTCGAAGATGCCGATCTCGACGCCGCGGTCGCCGGCGCGATGGCCTCCAAGTACCGCAACACCGGCCAGACCTGCGTTTGCGTCAATCGCCTGCTGGTCCAGGATTCGGTCTATGACGCCTTTGCCGAAAAGCTCGCCGTCGCCGTCAGTCGCCTCAAGGTGGCCGACGGCCTGTCCGAAGGCGCCGAGCAGGGGCCCATGATCGACATGGCCGCGGTGGAGAAGGTCGAGGAGCACATCGCGGACGCCGTCGCCAAGGGCGCCCGCATCGTCGCCGGCGGCAAGCGCCACGCCCTGGGCGGGACTTATTTCGAGCCGACCGTCATCGCCGACGTCACCACGGAGATGCGCGTGGCGCGCGAGGAGACCTTCGGCCCGCTGGCGCCGCTGTTCCGATTCCGCACCGAAGCGGAAGCGGTCCGGATGGCCAACGACACGGAATTCGGCCTGGCCGCCTACTTCTATTCGCGCGACATCGGCCGCGTCTGGCGCGTCGCGGAAGCGCTGGAATACGGCATGGTCGGCATCAATGAAGGCATCATATCGAACGAGATGGCCCCGTTCGGCGGCGTCAAGGAGTCCGGCATCGGCCGGGAAGGCTCGATCTACGGCATCGCCGACTATCTCGACATCAAGTATCTCTGCCTCGGCGGCATCAACGCCTGAGCGGGCAGCCTAAAGGAGAAGCGACATGGCAAAGAAGCAAATCCACGAACCGAAGATCATCCGCCTCGAGGACATCGACCCGGGACACCAGTGGGACCGGCCGATCCAGGCGCCGGGCCACATGCAGGTGGACTTCGAGGAGCGCATCAATTTCCGCCGCCTGCACGATTACCGCCTGGCGCGGGTGCGCCAGGCCCTGGCGAAATCCGACCTGGGCGCCCTGCTCTGCTTCGACCAGCACAACATCCGCTACACCACGAGCACGGTCATCGGCGAGTGGGCGCGCGACAAGCTGACCCGCTACTCGCTCCTGACCGGCAGCGGCGACCCCTACATCTGGGATTTCGGTTCGGCCGCCAAGCATCACCGCCTGCATGCGCCCTGGCTCGGCCATGACCACTGCAAGGCCGGCCTGCTCGGCCTGCGCGGCGCCGTCCCCACCGACGCCGGCCTGTTCCGCGACGCCGCCCGCGAGATCAAGGCCATCCTCGACGCCGAAGGCATGGCCGACATGCCGCTGGGCATCGACGTGGTCGAGCCGCCGATGCTGTTCGAACTGCAGAAGCTCGGCATCGAGGTGAGGGACGGCCAGCAGGTGATGCTCGACGCGCGCCAGATCAAGAGCGCCGACGAGATCACCCTGCTCAACATGGCCGCCGCCATGGTCGATGGCGTGTACCAGGACATCTACGAAGCGCTGAAGCCCGGCATCCGCGAGAACCAGGTGGTGGCGCTGGCCAACGCCCGTCTCTACGAGATGGGCTCGGACTGCGTCGAGGCGATCAACGCCATCTCCGGCGAGCGCTGCTGTCCGCATCCGCACAACTTCACCGACCGGTTGATCAGGCCCGGCGACCAGGCGTTCTTCGACATCATCCACTCCTTCATGGGCTACCGCACCTGCTACTACCGGACGTTCAACGTCGGCCGCGCGACGCCGCCGCAGGTGACCGCCTACAAGAAGGCGCGCGAGTGGATGGACCGGGCCATCGACCTGATCAAGCCCGGCGTCATGACCGACAAGATCGCCCTGGCTTTCCCGACCTGCCATGAAATCGGCATCGACACGGAGATGGAAGCCTTCGGTCTGAACTTCTGCCACGGCCTGGGGCTGGGACTGCACGAGCGGCCGATCATTTCGCGCCTGACTTCGATCCAGGAGCCGATGGAACTGAAGGTGGGCATGTGCTTCGCGGTGGAGACCTTCTGCCCGGCGACCGACGGCTTCTCCGCCGCGCGCATCGAGGAAGAGGTAGTCGTGACGCCGCGCGGCGCGCAGATCATCACGCTGTTCCCGGCCGAGGAACTGCCGATCGCCAACCGTTATTGATGCCCGGGAAAGAACGTTGACATGAGTGCTGAAAACCTGAAAACGGCAAGATTGGGCTGGATCGGCGCCGGACGCATGGGCTTCGAGATGGCCGGCAAGCTGGCCAAGGCCGGGTGCGACATCACGGTGTGGAACCGCACCCGCTCCAAGGCCGAACCGCTGGCAGCGCACGGGGCCAAGATCGCCGAGAAGATCGAAGATCTCGCCGGGTGCGACATCGTGTTCACCATGCTGGCCAGCGACCGCGACCTGAAGGAAGTGCTGCTCGGGTCCCAGGGGCTGTACCGGCAGAACGGAAGGGGTCCGCGCATCCTGGTCGATTCCACCTCGATCTCGCTGGAATGCTCGGCGGAGATCAGAGCGGCCGTGGCCCGCTCGGGCAGCCGGATGCTGGCAGCGCCGGTTTCCGGCAACGCCAAGGTGATCAAGGCCGGCAAGCTTTCCATCGTCACCTCGGGGCCGCGGGAACTGTTCGAGGAATGCCGGCCCTTCCTCGAACTGATCGCCCCGAACGGCGCGAGCTATGTCGGGGAAGGCGAACTCGCGCGCATCGCCAAGATCTGCCACAACGTCCTGCTCGGCGTGGTCACCCAGTCGCTGTCCGAGATCACGGTGCTCGCCGAGAAGGCCGGCCTGCCGCGCCACGCCTTTCTCGACTTCATCAACAACAGCGTGGCCGGTTCGGTGTTCACGCGCTACAAGACGCCGGCCTTCGTCAATCTGGATTTCAAGGTGACATTCACCCCCACCCTGTTGCGCAAGGACATGGATCTGGGGCTGGACGCGGGACGCCGCTACGAAGTGCCGATGCCGCTCGCCTCCGCGACCCGCGACCTGATCCAGACGCAGATGGGCCACGGCTACACCGAACAGGATTTTTCGACCCTGCTGCTGATGCAGGCGAAGGCGTCGGGCATCGAACTCAAGCCGGAGAATGTCGAAGTCGCGGACGGTTTGTCGTGAGAGGAGCTTTTTCAATTGCAGGACGGGCTTCGGCCCGACTGTCGGCCTGAAGGCCGACCTACGCCGCGAAGGAAGGAAAACGGAATGCCGAAGATAATCAATCTTGCGCCGGAAGCGCCCTGGCAGGAGATCCGCTCGACGTCGAAGGACTGGGACGCATTGGGGGCGGGAGCCCTGCTGCAGATGCTGCACCACCTGCACATCGTCCGCGCTTTCGAGGAGGCGGTGCTGGACCTCGACGGACAGGGTCTGATCCATGGTCCCGCCCACTCGAGCATCGGCCAGGATGGCGCGGCCGTCGGGGTGATGGCCGAACTGCATACGGGCGACCAGATCACCGGCTCGCACCGGGGCCACCACCAGTTCCTCGCCAAGGGTCTGCGCCATATCGACCCGGCGGACTACGACCCGCGCCATGAGCCGATCCCGGGGCAGGTGAGGCAGTTCCTGTACCGCACCCTGGCCGAGATCCTGGGCCTGGCCGACGGCTTCTGCAAGGGCCGCGGCGGCTCCATGCACCTGCGCTGGGAAGAAGCCGGGGCCCTGGGCACCAACGCCATCGTCGGCGGCGGCGTGCCGATCGCCAATGGCGTCGCCTGGGCCAAGAAGCGGCAAGGGCGGGGCCAGGTCGCCTTCACTTTCTTCGGCGACGGTGCGGTCAACATCGGCGCGGTGCCGGAATCGATGAATCTCGCCGCGCTGTGGAACCTGCCGATCTGCTTCTTCATCGAGAACAACGGCTATGCGGTGTCCACCACGATCAAGGAGGAGACGCGCGAAACACGCCTGTCCTCGCGCGGCGCGGCATACGGGATTCCGGCCTTCCGGGTCGACGGCATGGATCCGGTGGCGGTGCGCATCGCCACCCTGATGGCCCTGGAAGGCATGCGTTCGGGCAAGGGTCCGGCGATCATCGAGGCCGAGGTCTATCGTTTCTTCCATCACGGCGGCGGACTGCCGGGCAGCGCCTTCGGCTACCGCAGCAAGGAGGAAGAGGCCGGCTGGCGAGAGCGCGATCCCTTGCAGCGCATCGCCCAGGAAATGATCGTTCGCGACTGGCTGACCCCGGACGAGAACCAGGCGATTCGCGCCAACGCCCAGAACGCCATGGCCGAAGCGGTTGGCCGGCTGACCGAAATGGACGGGGCCAAGCGCCGGATCATTCCCAGCCTCTGGCCCAAGCCGGAGTTCCGCGACGAGGGCCTGCGCGGCGACCTGTCCGAGTTCGCAAACGCCCGCTTCGAGGAACTGGAGAGCGCCTCCGGACCGGTAGGGGAAGTCAAGTTCATCGATGTCGTCTCCCAGGTCATGGGGCGGCGGATGGAACAGGACGAGCGCATCTTTTGCATCGGCGAGGACATCCATAAACTCAAGGGCGGCACCAACGGCGCGACGCGCGGCCTGGCCGACCGTTTCCCCGACCGCATCGTGCCCTCCCCCATCGCCGAGCAGGGCTTCGTCGGCCTGGCCGGCGGCGTGGCGATGGAAGGCAGCTACCGTCCCGTGGTCGAATTCATGTATCCGGACTTCGCCCTGGTGGCCGCCGACCAGGTCTTCAACCAGATCGCCAAGGCGCGGCACATGTTCGGTGGCGAGACGCGGATGCCCCTGGTGCTGCGCACCAAGGTCGCCATCGGCACCGGCTACGGCTCGCAGCATTCGATGGATCCGGCCGGCCTGTATGCGATGTGGCCGGGCTGGCGCATCGTCGCGCCGTCCACCCCTTTCGACTACGTCGGCCTGATGAACAGCGCGCTCTTGTGCGAGGACCCGGTGCTCATGATCGAGCATGTCGGGCTCTACAACAGCAGCGGGCCGGGCCCGCTCAGCGATGTCGACTACTTCATCCCGCTGGGCCGCGCCAAGGTGGTGCGGCCCGGCTCGGCCTTCACCGTACTCACCTATCTGGCCATGACCCCGCTGGCCGTCAAGGCGGCCGAGGAAATGGGCCTCGACGTCGAGGTGATCGACCTGAGGTCCCTGGACCGGGCCGGCCTGGACTGGGACACGATAGGCGCGAGCGTCATGAAGACCAACAATGTCGTGGTGCTCGAACAAAGTCCGCTGACCGCTTCCTACGGCGCGATGCTGACCGATGAAGTGCAGCGCCGCTATTTCGACTACCTCGATCAGCCGGTGGCCCGGATCCGCGGCGGCGAAGCGTCGCCCAGCGTCTCCAAGGTGCTGGAGCGGGCCGCTTTCGTCGGCCTCGAGGAAATCAGGGCCGGCTTCAGCGCCATGATGGCCGACATGGGGAGGCCGCTGCCTTGAGCGGGGAGGTGCAGGGCCTGCCCGGGCTGCGCGGAACCGACCACATCGGCTTCACCGTCCCGGATCTGCAACAGGCGGTGGACTTCTTCGTGAACGTCATCGGCTGCGAGCCCTTCTACGAACTCGGGCCGTTTGCCGCCGACGACGACTGGATGCAGGAGCATCTCAACGTCCATCCGCGTGCCGTCATGAAGCGGCTGAAATTCCTTCGCTGCAAGTCCGGGTCGAATTTCGAGATCTTCGAATACCAGGCCCCGGACCAGAACCGGCAGCAACCGAATAACAGCGACGTCGGCGGCCATCATCTAGCCTTCTACGTCGACGACTTCGACCAGGCGCTGGCCTACCTCAAGGCCAGGGGCGTGACCATCCTCGGCGAACCCACCCTGTCGAAGAACGCCAGCGCCGGGCAGACCTGGGTGTACTTTCTCTCGCCCTGGGGCATGCAGCTGGAACTGGTGAGCTACCCCAAGGGCAAGGCCTACGAGAAAGAAACCGATCATCGCCTCTGGCATCCGGCCGATCCGGGTCGCCCGGAGGCCGCTTAAACGGGAGAGACAAGTGCCCATAGAAATACGAATGCCCGCGGTTTCGCCGTCGATGACGGAAGGCGCCATCGCGCGCTGGCTGAAGAAGGAAGGCGAGGCGGTCAAGGCGGGCGACATCCTGGCCGAGATCGAAACCGACAAGGCCATCGTCGAACTGACGGCCGAGCACGAAGGCGTACTCGGCCGGATCGTCGTCCCCGACGCGACTCAGAACGTCAAGGTCGAGGCGCTAATCGCCCTGCTGCTCGCGCCCGGCGAGGACGCCGCGGCCCTGACGCAGCCGAGCGCGGCCGCGCCGCCGAAGGCAGCGCCTGCGCCCGCAGCCTTGCCGGCAGCATCCGCCGCAGCGTCCGTCGCGGCGGCCCCGGCCGCCGCGATCGGCACGTCCGGGCGGATCCTGGCCAGCCCGCTGGCCAGGCGGATCGCCGCCGAACGAGGCGTGGACCTCGCCCGGATCAGAGGCTCGGGCCCGAACGGCCGGATCGTCAGGCTGGATGTCGAAGCGGCGCCTGCCGCGGGCGCCGCAACGCTGCCCTTGGCGGTGGCAGCAGGGGCATACGAGGAAATCCCCAACAGCAGCATGCGCCGGATGATCGCCAAACGCCTGGCGGACGCGAAGCAGAACATCCCGCATTTCTACCTCAGCATCGATTGTGCCATCGACGCCCTGCTCAAGCTCCGCCAGGAGATCAACGACTGCGCCGAGGACACCCGGCTTTCCGTCAATGACTTCGTGATCAAGGCGGCCGCCGTGGCCCTCAAGAAGCTGCCCGGCGTCAATGCCTCCTGGACCGAGGCCGCGATACGCCGCTACAGCCACGTGGATGTGTCGGTCGCGGTCGCGACGCCGACCGGCCTGATCACGCCTATCGTCAGGGATGCCGAGCGCAAGGGCCTGGCGCAGATCTCGGCCGAGATCAAGGATCTGGGCCTGCGGGGCCGGGCCGGCAAACTCGCGCAGGACGAATACCAGGGCGGCGGCTTCACCATCTCCAACCTCGGCATGTACGGCATCCGGGAGTTCGCGGCCATCATCAACCCGCCCCAGTCCGCCATCCTGGCGGTCGGCGCCGGCGAGCCGAGGCCGGTGGTCAAGGACGGGGCCCTCGCTATCGCGACCCTGATGACCTGCACCCTCTCGGCCGACCACCGCGTGGTCGACGGCGCGCTGGGGGCGGAGTTTCTCGCCGCATTCAAGAAGCTGATCGAACATCCGCTCACCCTGCTGCTCTAGGGCAATCACATGACTTCGTCACCCAGCTCGCATTCATTCGATATCGTCGTCATCGGGGCCGGCCCCGGCGGCTACGTCGCCGCCATCCGCGCCGCGCAACTCGGCCTCAAGGCGGCCGTCGTCGAGCGCGCGCATCTGGGCGGCATCTGCCTCAACTGGGGCTGCATCCCGACCAAGGCGCTGTTGAGGAGCGCCGAAGTGCTGCGCCTGGCGCAACACGCCGACGCCTACGGCATCGAGGTGCCCCAGGTGTCGTTCAATCTCGCCCGGATAGTCAAGCGCTCGCGGGCCATCTCCGCCCAGTTGCAGGCCGGCGTCAAGCATCTCCTGAAGAAGCACCGGGTCGCGGTATTCGAGGGCCAGGGCAAGCTCGGCGGCAAAGGGCGGGTATTGGTCAGCCAGGACGGCAAGCCGGTCGCCGAACTGTCCGCCCGCCACATCATTCTCGCCACCGGCGCCCGGGCCCGCGTCATGCCCGGACTCGAGCCGGACGGCAAGCGGGTCTGGAGTTACAAGGAAGCCATGGTCCCCGAGGCCATGCCGAAGTCCCTGCTGGTGGTCGGCTCCGGCGCGATCGGCATCGAGTTCGCGAGCTTCTATCGCACCCTGGGTGCGGAGGTCACGGTGGTGGAAGTGCTGGAGCGCATCCTGCCGGTCGAAGACGCGGAGATTTCGGCGCTGGCCGGGAAGGCCTTCGCCAAGCAAGGCATCAAGCTCTTCACCTCGACCACGGTGAAGCGCTTGCAGCGCGGCCCGGATCAGGTGACGGCGACGCTGGAATGCGCCGGCAAGACGAGCGAGATTTCCGTCGACCGGGTCATCGTCGCGGTCGGCATCAGCGCCAACACGGAAGACCTGGGGCTCGAAGCCACGAAAGTGCGCCTCGAGAAAGGCCATGTGGCCGTCAACCCGTGGCTGGAAACCGACGAGCCGGGCGTCTATGCCATCGGCGACCTGACCGCCCCGCCCTGGCTCGCCCACAAGGCGAGCCACGAAGCCGTGATCTGCGTCGAGAAGATCGCCGGCGTGGAAGGCGTGCATCCGCTCGACGTCAGGAAGATTCCCGGCTGCACCTACTCGCACCCGCAGATCGCCAGCATCGGACTCACGGAAGAGAAGGCCGGCGCCGCCGGCCGCGCGATCAGGGTCGGCCGCTTCCCCTTCCAGGCCAACGGCAAGGCCATCGCCATGGGCGAAACCGAGGGCCTGATCAAGACGGTCTTCGACGCCCAGACCGGGGAACTCCTCGGTGCCCACATGATCGGCGCCGAGGTGACGGAAATGATCCAGGGCTATGCCATCGCCAAGACGCTGGAGACCACCGAAGCGGAACTCATCAGCACCGTCTTCCCGCATCCGACGCTCTCGGAAATGATGCACGAATCCGTCCTCGACGCCTATGGCCGCGTCATACATTTTTGAACCTCGAATTTCCAGCCGATGACCGGGAAGCGACGATGAACACATCCGTGCCACTGCTGGAACTGCGCGGCATCAGCAAGCAGTTTCCCGGCGTGAAGGCGCTCGACGATGTTTCCTTCGCCGTCTATCCCGGCGAAGTGCATATGCTGGTCGGCGAGAACGGCGCCGGCAAGTCCTCGCTGATGAAAGTGCTGTGCGGCGCCTATCGCGCCGACGAAGGCGAATTCTTCCATTGCGGCGAGAAAGTCGAGATCCGCTCGCCGGCCGATGCCCGCAAGCTCGGGATCGCCGTCATCTTCCAGGAATTTTCCCTGGTGCCCTATCTTTCCATCGCGCAGAACATCTTTCTCGGTCGCGAGTTCTCGGGCCGATTCCCCGGAACGGTCGATCACGCGCGGATGCATGCCGAAGCGAAGAAGCTGCTCGATCTGCTCGGCCTGGACGTTTCGACCAAGACCCTGGTCCATGAACTGGGTGTGGCCCAGCAGCAGATGGTCGAAATCGCCAAGGCCCTGTCGCAACAGGCGCGCATCCTGGTCATGGACGAACCGACCGCAGCGCTTTCCGACCGCGAGACCGAGCGCCTGTTCACCATGATCCGACAGCTCCAGGCCGATGGCGTGGCCATCGTGTACATCTCGCACCGGATGGCCGAAGTGTTCTCGATGGGCGACCGCATCACGGTCCTGCGCGACGGCCGGAAAGTTGCGTCCCTGCTGCCCGGCGAGGCGACACCGGACGAACTGGTGCATCTCATGGTCGGACGCAGCGTCGATCGCAGCTACGCGCGCACCTTCTGCAAGACGGCAGGCGAGATGATCCTGGAGGTCAAGGACCTTTCTTCAGCCAACGGCGTGAAGGGCATCAACCTGACGGTCAGGAGCGGCGAGATCGTCGGCCTGTCGGGGCTGGTCGGCGCAGGCCGCAGCGAGGTGGCGAGGGCGATCTTCGGCGCCGACCGCGTCACCGCCGGCGAAATACGCCTCCACGCCGCACCGCACCGCGGCGGCCCGGACAAGGCGGTCGCGGCCGGCATCGCGCTGATCCCGGAGTCCCGCAAGGCCGAAGGTCTGGCGCTGATCCGCTCGGTTTGCGACAACCTCATGCTGCCCGGCCTGCCGCTGGCCTTTCCCAACCGCCTCTACAAGACGTCCAAGGCAAGGCAGATCGCCGGTGCGCTGATCGATCGCCTGCGCATCTCGACCCCGAGCGCACTGCGTCCGGTGCGCCTGCTCTCAGGCGGCAACCAGCAGAAGGTGGTGATCGGCAAGTGGCTGGGCTCCGGTTCGCGCCTGTTCATCATCGACGAACCGACACGCGGCATCGACGTCGGCGCCAAGGCCGAGATCTTCGCGCTGATCGACCAGCTGGTGCAGCAAGGTGCCGGCGTGCTGATGATCAGTTCGGAGCTGTCGGAAATCGTCCAGGTATGCGACCGCAGCTACGTGATGCGCGATGGCCGCATCGCCGGCCATCTGTCGAGGGAACAACTTTCCGAGGAAAGCATTCTCAAAATGGGCGTACATCATGAGTGACACGATCATTGCGATACGGCCGTCGGCCTTCGGCGCGGGCTTGCGTCGAGTGCCCGGCGTGGCCTGGATACTCGGGCTGCTGGTGGTGGTCTTCGCCCTGGCGAGCCGCGATTTTCTCTCCGCCCCGAACCTGCTCAACATCGGTTTGCAGTCGGTGATCCTGCTCATGCTGGCCTTGCCGATGACGTTGATCATCATGACCGAGGGCGTCGATATCTCGATGGGCGCGGTGCTCACGCTGGCCAGCGTGGTGCTGGCCTGGGTGCTGGCCCACGAATATTCGCTGATGTTCGCCCTGGCGGCCTCGCTGGTCACCGGGCTGGTGTTCGGCATCGTCAACGGCATGCTGGTGGCGCTGCTGAAAATGCCGCCCTTCGTCGTCACGCTCGGCACCATGGGCATCGCCCAGGGGCTGGCCCTGCTCGCGACCGACGGCCAGAGCATCGTGGTCAGCAACAGTACCCTGGAAGCCGTTTATGCCGGCAGTTGGGCCGGCATCCCGCAGACCTTGCTGATCGGCGCCGCAGCTTATGCCGTGACCCACTGGCTGCTCTACCAGACGCGTTTCGGCACCTACGTGTTCGCACTCGGCGGCAACCCCGACGCGCTCAAGCTCGCCGGCATCCGCGCCAACTTCTACCTGATCGCGGTCTATGCCTTCGGCGGCCTGATGGCAGGCCTGGCGGCGCTGATCCTGACCTCGCGCATGAGCTCCGGTCATCCGACCGCGGCGATCGGCATGGAGTTCGACGCGATTGCCGCCGTGGTCGTCGGCGGCACCTCCTTCGAACATGGCAATGGCTGGCTGTTCGGCACCCTGCTCGGCGTCCTGGCGGTCGGCGCGCTCAGGAACGGTCTGAACCTGCTCACCATCCCGTCATCGGTGCAGGTCTCCTGCATCGGCCTCCTGGTCATCGTGGCCCTGCTGATCGACGGCTTCAAGGGGAAACGATGAACTTCGCCACTGGCACCCTGCGCATCGGTGCGCGGGCCGCCGACCTGAAGACGATCGCCTACCGGCTCGCCGCCGCCCTGGCGATCTGCGTCGTGCTCACGGCGGCCAGCGACGTCTTCCTGACCACCAACAACCTGCTGAACGTGCTGCGCCAGGCGAGCCTGCTGTTTCTGCTCGCCTCGGGCCTGACCCTGGTGATCCTGACCGCCGGCCTGGATCTCTCGGTCGGCGCCAACATCGGCATGTCCGCCTGTATTGCGGCGAGCGTCATCAAGCTCACCGGCTCGGCCGTGCTCGGCGCCATGACCGGCGTCGGCATCGGCCTGACCATAGGCCTGGCCAACGGCGTCCTCGTGGCGCTGATGCGCATGCCGCCCTTCATCGCGACCTACGGCATGCTCTGGGTGGTGCACGGGGTGACCTATTGGTTCATGGCAGGCACGACGATCTACGGCTTTCCGCCTGGCTTCCGCGCGCTGGGCAGCGGCCACTTCCTCGGTGTGCCCATCCCGGTCTATCTGATGTTCGTCTTCCTGGCGCTGGGCACCTTCTTCGCGCAGCGCACCACCTATGGCCAGGAGATCTACGCCATCGGCGCCAATCGAGAGGCCGCCCGGCTCTCCGGCGTACCCATCGCGAAGCGCCTTATTCTGGTCTATGCGGTCAGCGGCGCCATGGCCGGTCTCGCCTCCCTGGTCTTCCTGGCGCGCATGAACTCGGCCGAAGGCGACATCGGCGAGGCCTTCACCCTGCCCGCCATCGCCGCGGCGCTGATCGGCGGCACCTCGCTGTTCGGCGGGGTCGGCACGGTCTCGGGGACGCTGGTCGGCGCCCTGATCCTGACCTTGGTCCTGAACGGCATGAACCTGCTGACCATCGACGCCAGCTGGCAGCCGCTGGTGACCGGCGTCATCGTCCTGTTGGCGGTATTTTTCGACACCCTCACCCGGAAGGGCGAGGCCTGATGACGATAGAATCACCCTTCAACCCAAGGAGACTCGCATGAAAACCAGATTCCTCGCAGCAACGGTCACCATCGTTCTGCTCTCCCCGCTCGCCCACGCCGATGGCGAGAAGATCGCGGTATTCACCAAGAACCTGACCAACCCGCTGTTCGCGGAGATACGCGCCGGCGCCGACAATGCCGCGAAGCAGATGAACGCGACGACGCAGCACTACGTGCCGACCAAGCCCGACAGCATTCCCGAGCAGATGAGCGCCATCGAGGACGTGGTGGTGAAGCGGCCGGACGCTATCGTGTTCATTCCGGTCGATTCCAAGGCCATGGTGGCCGGCGTGAACAAGATCAACGCCGCCGGCATCCCGGTGGTCAATATCAACGACCGCGCCGCCGGCGGCAAGTTCGTCTCCTTCGTCGGCGTCAATGACTACGACCTCGGCCTGGAGACGGCGCGCTTTCTGTTGAAGAGCCTCGGCGGCAAGGGCAATGTGGTGATCATCGAAGGCGTCAAGGGCGCCTCGACCAACCAGGACCGCATCCGCGGCTTCAAGAAGGCGCTGGAGGAGAATCCCAACGTCAAGCTGCTGGCGTCGCAGACCGGCAACTACCAGCGCAACCAGGCCTTGTCGGTGATGGAAAACCTGATGCAGAGCTTTCCGCAGATCGACGGCGTGCTCGCCGCCAACGACGCCATGGCGACGGGGGTGATCGAGGCCCTGGCCGCCGCCAACCGCAAGGCCTTGGTGATCGGCGTGAACGGCACCGGTGTCGCCGAGATCGCGGCCGGCAAGCTGCTCGCCACCGGCGACTACAAGGGCTTCCAGCAGGGCTGCCTGGGCACCATGGCGGCCATCCGCCACCTGCGCAAGCTGCCGGTGCCTGCGGAAATCCTGTTTCCGCCGGTCCTGATCACCAAGGCCAACGTTGCCGCCTATCAGGTGCCGAAGGACAAGATGGTCTGCCCGAAGTGGGAAGACGTGGTCAAGAACTGAAACCGGGTCTTGCAGCACTCGCTCCCTCGGGTCGGTTCCATGCAGCGGCGCAAACGCCTCACCCTGGAGGACCTGGCCCGCAGTCTGGGCGTGCACTCCTCGACCGTGTCGCGCGTCATGAATCCGCAGACCCGCCACCTGATCAGCGAGGAGGTCGCGCAGCGCGTCCTCGCGGCGGCGGCGGGACTCGACTTCCGGCCCAACGGCATCGCGTCCAGCCTGCGCACCCGGCGTTCGCACACCGTCGGCGTGGTCTTGCCCGACATCACCAACCCGCTGTTTCCGCCGATATTGCTGGGCATCGACCAGGTGTTGTCGGAGAACGGCTATGTCGCGCTGGTCGCCAACGCCGGCTCGGATCGCGCGCGCCAGAGGTTCGTCGTGGACCAGATGCTGGCGCGCCAGGTGGACGGCTTGATCCTGGCCACCGTGACCCGGCGCGACCCCGTGCTGGCGCACTGCATCGAGGACGGCATCGCCGTGGTCACGGTCAATCGCAGCGAGGCGCAGGGCATGGTGCCCGACGTGGTCTGCGACGACCGCGTCGGCATGCGCCTGACAGTGGATCACCTGGCCGGGCTGGGCCACCGCCATATCGCGCATATCGCCGGACCGCAGACGGTGTCGACCGGACGGTTGCGCCGCCAGGGTTTCGTCGCGGCGATGAAGGCGCACGGAATGGAAGCCCGGATGGTCGAAGCCGCGGCCTATACCCGCGAAGACGGGCGGACAGCCTGCGCGGCGATCCTGAATCAGTGGCCGGACGTCACCGCCATCGCCACCGGCAACGACCTGATCGCGCTCGGCTGCTATGACGCGCTGCGTGCGGCAGGGCGACGCTGCCCGGAAGACATTTCGCTGGTCGGCCACAATGACATGCCGCTCGCCGACATGCTCGCCCCGCCCCTGACGACCGTCAGGATTCCGCACCACGAGATGGGCGCACAAGCGGCGCGGCTGCTGCTCGATCATATCCGCGGCGGCGGGCAGGCGAACGCCCAGCATATCGTCCTGCCCCCTGAACTCGTCGTGCGCGGCTCGACCGCGGCACCGGCCAGGGACAGCCGGTGAGCGCGCTGCTGTTCTCGCTGGCAAGCCTCGTTTCGACCTTCGCCGGCGGGCTGCTGGCGCTCAAGTTCAGCGACCGCCTGCACTATCTGCTCAGCTTCACCGCCGGCGTACTCCTGGGCGTCGTCAGTTTCGACGTCCTGCCGGAAATCTTCAAGCTGGCGCAAACGCAGGGAATCGCCCCGACCGGGGCCATGATCGCGCTCCTGGCGGGCTTCCTGTTCTTTCACAGCATCGAGAAATTCCTCCTGGTCCACCATTCCCACGAGGACGCCTATGCCCCTCATCACCACCCCCAGGTAGGGGTTCTATCGGCTTTTGCGCTGGCCGGGCACAGCTTCATGGACGGCGTCGCGATCGGCCTGGCATTCCAGGTTTCGAGCACCGTGGGAATTGCCGTGGCGATGGCCGTGGTCGCCCATGATTTCTGCGACGGCCTGAACACGGTCAGCCTGATGCTCGTGCATCACAACACCACGCGCCGGTCATTTGCCATGCTCGCCCTGGATGCCCTCGCGCCCGTGCTGGGCGCCGCTTCCACCCTGGCATTCCGGTTGCCGACCAACGTGCTGATGCTGTTCCTGGGCTTCTTCGCCGGCTTCCTGCTGTACATCGCCGCTTCCGACATCCTGCCCGAGGCGCACTCCCAGGCGCTCGAGTCAACCGTCATCCGCCTCATCGCCCTCACCTGCCTGGGCGCGCTGTTCATCTTCGTCGTCGTGCATCTGGCCGGGTAAGCAGCCGGCAAGAATGAAGTTCAGGCGGCCCGGCCGAAGTAGTCCCTGATCGCTCCGAGCGCCTCGCCGATGTCCGCCGCGCCGACGTCCAGGTGAGTGACCAGGCGCGCGGTCGGGAGGATCTGGGCGAGCACGCCCCGCGCCTTCAGCCATGCTTCCAGCGGCGCGCAGTGCCCGGCCGGGAACTGCGCGAACACCATGTTGGTGGCCTGGGACAGGACTTTGACGCCGTCGATTTCGGCCAGACCGCGCGCCAGACGCTCGGCATTGGCATGGTCCTCCGCCAGCCGCTGGTAATGATGCTCCAGCGCATGAAGGCAGGCCGCGGCGAGCAGGCCCGACTGGCGCATGCCGCCGCCGAGAACCTTGCGCCAGCGGCGCGCGACCTCGATATAGGCGCTGGTCCCGACCAGTACCGAGCCGACCGGCGCAGCCAGCCCCTTGGAGAAACAGATCGAAACCGAATCGAAGGGCCGGCACAATTCGTCCAGCGGCCGGCCCGACGCGACCGCCGCGTTGCAGACGCGGGCGCCGTCGAGGTGGCTGGCCAGTCCCCGGCTCCTGGCATAGGCGGTCGCTTCGGCCACGTAGGCAGCCGGCAGCACCTTGCCGCCGATGGTGTTCTCCAGCGCCAGGAGCCGGGTCCGGGCGAAGTGGTCGTCGACCGGCTTGATCGCGGCGGCGATCTTGTCGAGCGGCAAACTGCCGTCGGCGGCGTTCTCGATCGGCTGCGGCTGGATGCTGCCGAGCACGGCGGCGCCGCCGCCCTCGTACTTGTAGGTGTGGGCGAATTGGCCGACGATCATCTCGTCGCCGCGTCCGCAATGGCTCATCAGGCCCGTCAGGTTGGCCTGGGTGCCGCTCGGGAAAAACAGCCCGGCCTGATGGCCGGCGCGCTCGGCCACCACCGCCTGCAGGCGCAGCACGGTCGGGTCGTCGCCCCAGACATCGTCGCCGACCTCGGCCGCCATCATCGCCCGGCGCATGGCCTCGGTCGGTCGCGTGACGGTGTCGCTTCTCAAGTCTATGGTCATGTCGATTCCTTGGCTGCGCCAGCCCCGATGGCTTCCTGGAGCAGGCCTGCCGCGGGCGGATGCGCCCTCTGCCACCAGGTGTGAAAGAAGACGGCGGACAGTATGGTCAGCACGCCGAGATAGAAAAGGGTGTCGAGCTGGCGCTGCTCGCCGAGCAGCAGGGCCGCGAGCGTGACCGCATAGACGGGCTCGAGATTGACCGCCAGCATGGCGCTGAAGGCGCTGATCCTGCGCAGCGCCACCAGGGACAGGGCAAAGGGGAACAAGGTGCACGCGACGGCCAGCACCAGGAGCAGCGCAGCATCGGCCGGATCCGGCCAGGCAAGGCGGTCGCCGAGACGTCCCCATAGAGGCAGCAGCAAGGCCAGCGCGATGGCGCCGGTGGCCATTTCGATGGCCGTCATGGCCAGGGCGGGCAGTTCCATGGCCAGGCGTTTGTTGCCGATGCTGAACACGGCGGCGAACAGCGCGGAGGCGACGCCGAGCCAGAAGCCCCCGTGCATCTGCGCGGGAATGCCGCCGACCACCATGGCCACGCCGGGCACGGCCAGTAACGCGAACAACAGTTCCTTGCCGTTGAGCCGGCGACCTGACAGGCGCGGCTCGATCAAGGCCAGGAACACCGGTCCCAGCGCCATGCAGGTGGCCGCCACCGAGGCATTGGCGAGCTTGACGGCGGCATAGAAACACAGCCAGTGCAGGGTCACCAGCAGGCCGACGCCGCTGCAAGCTAGCAGCGCGCGCAGCGGCAGTTGCGCCAGCTGTCGCCAGACGCGCGGCCACACGGCCAGACAGAGACAGACGATGAGCATGCGCCAGAACACCAGCGGCAGGGCGGAGACCGAAATGAGCTTGCCGAGGATGGCGGTAAATCCCCAGAGCAGCACGCACAAGTGCATCTGAAGGTAGGGGCTGCGGCGTAAGGGCATCGGTGCGGCGCCACTCCTGGCGGCGATACTGCGGGAACAAGGGCGGTATTGTCACAGAGGCGCGGCGCAAATCCAAGGCCGGCTTTTCCGTCTGTCGCAAGCCGCGGCATTTCGCGCCGCGGCCGTCGCCCTCCGTCGCAATGAGCTGGCCCGGGTGTCCGCCCCGCCCTAAAGTTCGATGGCCAGTTTCATCCCTGACCATGGAGGATCCGCAATGAAATCGACTAAACTTGGAACCCGCGCGCTGGCTGGCGTGATCGCCGTCGTAATTTCCGGCCTGATGGTCGTGGCGATCGACAGTCTCGCGAACTATTGCGGCGGCGGGGCGGCCGGGCAGAACGGCTCGATCGCCCGGAGCGAGCCGGCCAGGCATCAGGGGACGAGCATGAGGAACAGGACATGAATGCTGCCGGCCGCTTCACCGCGGCTTGCGGCCGGATCGTCGGCCGCGTGGGCGAGTGGGCGGCCGGCTTCTCCTTCTGGCAATTCGTCCTGATCTCCGTCCTGGCCCTGATGGCCGCCGGCATCGTCGACGGCGTGTTCCCCCATGGCAAAACCGGGCACCGCGTCGTGGTCAATGGCCGGGGCGAGGATGAGGTCAGGATAGGCAAGGACGGCATCGTCATCCTGCACAACGGCAAAGTGCAAAAGGAAGCGCCCAGGCAGTCCGGGGACGGGACCGAGGAGACAGTCGATATGGCCGGCTCGCCCGGCCGGACCAGCCTCGCGGAATGGATGATGGCCCTGCTCGCCATCCTCTGGGTGCTGCGCGTCGCGACGCGCGCGCGCACCAAAGCAGAGGCGCGCGCAGAGCAGGCGGAGGCCCAGGCGCAATGCGAAATCCTCGAGCGGCAACTGACGGAAGCGCGCCTGCAGGCGCTGCAGGCGCAGGTGGAACCGCATTTTCTGTTCAACACGCTCGCCGCCGTCGAACACCTGATCGAGACCGATGCCGTTCGCGCCGCGACCATGCAGCGCCACCTGATCGCCTTCCTGCGCGGCGCCCTGCCGCGCATGCGCAGCCAGACCACGACCCTGGGCGACGAGGTCGAGCTGTGCCGCAACTACCTGGAGATCATGAAGATACGCATGGAGGAGCGACTGGACTTTCGCGTCGAAGTGCCCGCCGATCTGCTCGGCCACCGATTCCCGCCGCTGATGCTGCAGTCGATGGTGGAAAATGCCGTGAAGCACGGCCTGGAACCCAAGCCGGAAGGCGGCAGCCTGCTGATCAGCGCCGGTCGCGCGCCGGGCCGTCTGCGCGTCACGGTCGCCGACAGCGGTCTCGGCTTCGGCACGGCCGCGGCCGCCGGCAGCGGCATCGGCCTTGCAAACATACGCGAACGCCTGCACGGCCTGTTCGGCGAGCGCGCCGCCCTGACGGTATCGCCGAACGTCCCCACCGGCGCGCAAGTTTCCATCGAGGTACCCTATGAACAAGCCGACGGCGATCATCGCGGATGACGAACGCCTGATGCGCGAGCAGTTGCGGCACCGGCTCGGCGAAGCCTGGCCGGAGCTGCAGATTCTCGCCGAGGCGAAGAACGGCGAGGAAGCGGTCGATCTGGTGCGGCGGCTGCAACCCGACCTGATCTTTCTCGACATCCGCATGCCGGGCAAGAGCGGCATCGAGGCGGCGCGCGACATCGCCGGCCGCTGCCACGTGGTCTTCGTCACCGCCTACGACGAATATGCCGTCGAGGCCTTCGAGCACGGCGCGATCGACTACCTGCTCAAGCCGGCCGACCCGGCCCGCCTGGCGGTCACGCTGGCCAGGCTGAAGCTGCGCCTGGCCGAGCGCACGTCGGCGCCGGACCTCGGCGCCGTGCTCGGCCGGCTCGAATCCCTTGCCGGCCGTCTGCAAGGCGGCGCGGCGCCGCGCCCCTTCCTGCAGTGGATACAGGCCGGGCTGGGACAGCAGGTGCGCCTGTTCCCGATAGACGAGGTGGTCTTCCTGCAAGCGCAGGACAAATACACGGCGGTCGCCACGCGCAAGGAAATCGCCCTGGTGCGCAAGCCGATCCGGGAGTTCATCGACGAGCTCGATCCCGCCCTGTTCTGGCAGATCCATCGCGCCATCCTGGTGGCGGCGCGGGAGATCGCCACGGTCAGCCGCGAAGGCGAGCGCCTGCTGGTGCATCTGAAGGGCCGCGCGGAGCGCCTGGAGGTGAGCCGCAGCTTCGCCGGCCGCTTCCGGCAGATGTGAGAAGAGCCGCCGGCTTCGCGCCCTGGCCACCGCGAAGCCGCGTCAGGCGCGCGCCGCGCTCAGTCGAAACGGCCCTGCCGTTTGAAGCGATCGGTGGCGGCCACCAGCGCGCCGGCGATGCCCGGTTCGAAGGCGGAATGGCCGGCGTCCTCGATCATCCGGAAGACCGCCTCCGGCCAGGCCCGGTGCAGGCGATGCGCCGACAGCGGCGGGCAGACCATGTCGTAGCGGCCGTGGATGATGATGGCCGGTAGATGGCGGATGCGCCCGACCTCGCGAATCAACTGGTCGTCGCCGAGAAACGAGTCGTTGCGGAAGTAGTGCGCCTCCAGCCGACCCAGGCCCAGACCGACCGCCTCCGAGCCGAACGCTTCGGCCACTTCCGGATGCGGCAGGAGGTGCAGGCAACTGCCCTCGTAGCGGCTCCAGGTGCGCGCCACCGCGCCGTATTCGAGCGGGTCGGCGCAAAACAGGCGCTTGCCGTAGGCGCCCAGCAAGTCGCTCCGTTCCGCCTCGGGAATCGCCGCGACGAAGCGCTCGTGCGCCTCCGGGAAGAACCACTTGATGCCGTTCAGGAACCAGTCGATCTCGGCCCGGGTGCACAGGAAGATGCCGCGCAGCACGAAGCCGCTGCAGCGTTCGGGGTGGGCCTGGCCATAGGCCAGCGCCAGGGTCGAGCCCCAGGAGCCGCCGAACACCAGCCATCGGTCGATGCCGAGCATCTGCCGGAGCGCCTCGATGTCGGCGATCAACAATTGCGTCGTGTTCTCGCGGTACTCGCCGAGCGGCGTCGATCTCCCGGCGCCGCGCTGGTCGAACAGGACGATGCGGTAATGCGCCGGATCGAAGAACCGGCGATGCTCGGGCGACAGCCCCGCCCCCGGGCCGCCGTGCAGAAACAGGACCGGCACGCCGTCCGGCCTGCCGCATTCCTCCCAGTACAGGGTATGCAACGGGGCCACCGGCAGCATGCCGCTGCGATGGGGCTCAAGCGGCGGATAAAGGGATGAGCTCAAGGGGAAACTCCTAAAGGCTGGCGTCACGAATTGAGGGCCGGGTAGTGCTCGCCGACCCAGTGCTCGAACTGCCGGCACATCGCCGCATCCGATTCGCTGTTGTCGGCGAGCAGCCGGGCACCATCGACGATGCGTATCTTCGCATCCAGGGAGGCGCCATCGTCTCGCGGCCTGGCGCGCGCGGCGGCGGCGGCGATACCGGCTTCGGCTTCGGCCCAGGCCTCGGCGACCGTCCGGTTGCAACTGTCGGCCAGGTACCGGGCATTGAAGGACTCGCCGGTCAGGCTGAGCAAGGTCTGGTCATGGCTCACGCTATTGCCCGGCGCCCAGTAGTGCCCGGCGAGTTCCGGGCCGATCGCCGGGTTGTCGGTGAGGTAGCCGTACTCGCGCTGAAAATAGGCACGGGTCTGATGCACCGCCATATTGGCCAGCAGATAACCATGATAGGACGCGGCCGACTCCTGATTCAGCAGATGGGGTATCGCCAGCAACGGCCGGGGACCCGGCGCCACGCCGAGAATGCGTTGCTCGCAGGAGCGGGCCAGCGCCAGCACCGCGTCCGCGTTCAGTCGAGCATCGTCCAGCCGGTACAGGGCTCGCTCGAAGTAGGGCACCACCAGCAGGCTGCGTTCGCCGTAGGCGGCAAAAGGCTGGGTCGTTTCGATGCGGCTGCGGATCAAGGCGTCGGGGATGGCCTCGCCGGCGGCGTCGCGGGCATAGCGCTTCAGCCAGTCGCCGTCGTCGAGCAGACTGTCGCAAAACATCGACTGAGTCTCGGCGTAGGCCATCGAGGTCGGGGCAAACTCCTGGGAAAAACACGGCGAGTTTTGCGTGACATTGGCGAAATGCGCGGCGTGACCGCCTTCGTGGAACAGGGTATTGATCGCGCGCGCGCCGCTGCCGACCTGATCGGGCTTGGCATCCGCGGTGAAATTGATCTGCCCCGCCACCCACAGCCCTTCGCCGTCGAAATATGCCGGCACCGGCCCATGGCAGAAGCCGTTCTGAAACTTGCCCTTGCGCTCGAGCAGGTCGAGTTGCAGGGTGGCGCCCCGGTAGCGGATGCCCAGCCGCCGGAAGCTGTCGATCCAGCGCTGCAAGGCCTTGGCAAACGGCAGGTAAGGGTCGAACTGGCGGCTGATGTCGCCGCTGACGTGGTAACGCAGGTTCCAGGCGAGCATGGCGCCCGCGCCGCAGCGCCGGGACAGATCCTCCAGGGCGCGGCTGTTCGCCGCGCGCGTCTGCACTTCGAAGTCGTCGAGGATGGCGAACAATTGTTCCGGCGACATCCGCTCGTTCTTGCGCACCTTGTAGTCGAAGTAGTCGGCATATCCCTGGGCGCGGGCAAAGGCGTTGCGCTGCCTGACGATGTCGAGAAAGCCGTGGTCCAGCACCCAGCGCTCCAGCGCCATCAACGCATCGTGGGAACTCTTGCGCGCCGCTTCGTCGCGATTGGTGCTCATATTGGTGCTCAACACGCCCAGCGTGGCCTCCTCCCGCTCGCCGGCCTCGTTGATGTGGTGCAGCGTGAACGCACGTCTCCTGGCGAACAGCGCCGCCTCCATGGCGATCAGTTCGCTCATCAATTCGCGCGCCGCCTGACTGCCGACGATGTTGCTCTCGAACAGCGCCAGCCAGCCCGTCAGGCCATGGCGCAGCGCGCGACTCTCGGCGTCCTCGGCGGCCGGGTCCATGGCGGCCAGGGCCGCCCGCACCGCCGCCAGCCGCGCGGGATCGGAGACGAAATCCTTGTACGCCTGCTCGGCCAGGGCAAACCCCGCAGAGTCGTCGGAGATCGCCATGTAGGCGTCCCAGAACAGATCCTCCTTGGCCTTATGCACGGCGAGGTATTCGCGATTGAGGGTTTCGAACAGCTGACGGACGGCGTGCAAGACTTTCTCCCGGGACGACAAGGGTCCGATTCTCGCATACCTCGCCGGCACGCGCGGGCTCAGCGCGCGGCCGCCGCGGCGATCGCCTTGGGCTGGCCCAGGATGACGATGTTGCCGCAGACGGCGACGGCGACGCCGAGGTAGGCGAGCGGATGCCAGCGAAACTGTTCGAACAGCGACGAGATCACCAGCGCGACGATGGGCACGATGACCCCGGTGTAACCGGCGCGGGCGGCCCCGATATTCTCGATCAGCGTCAGGTAGCTGGCGAAGGAAAGTATCGACCCGGGCAGGGCCAGATAGAGCAAGGCGAGCAGATAGGAGGCGCCCGACACCAGCGCCAGCGATTCGCCGCGCGCCAGCGCCGTCGCCGCGGACAGCGCCGCTCCCCAAGCCATGGCCCAGGTCATGATCTGCCAGACGTTGAGGCCGTTGCGCCTGGCGCGGCTGGCAAAGACGTTGCCCGCCGACGAGGCGAGCACGCCGCCGGCGGTGAAGGCGGCGCCCAGCAGGACCCGGTTGTCGGCTTCGATGCGCGCCAGTTCGGGCCAGAACACGCAGGCGATGCCGGCCAGGCCAAGCGCGCCGCCGAGCGCCACGCGCCCGTTCATTGGCGTGCCCAGGGCCAGCCGGGAAGCCAGCATGTTGACCAGCGGACTGGCCGAGTAGCCGAGGGCAACCAGTCCCGAGACCAGGTAGGTCTCGGCGCGATAGATGAGCAGATAGCCCAGGCAGAACATCAGGCTGCCCATGGCGAAAAGTTCCCGCTGGGCGGCGGCGGTCGTGCGCAGGGCGATGCCGCGGACGCGGCAGAACAGCAGCAGCGCCAGGGCCGCGATCCCGAAGCGCCAGGACACGGCAACCTCCGGCGCGACGCTGTCCACCTGAAAAGTGATGGCGATCCAGGTGGTGCTCCAGATCGCCACGCAAACCATGAAATGCTGAAGGTTGGAGAGCTTCATCGGCCTGTCGAACGGTGTCCGCGCGAATCAAAGATGCGGGAGTGTACTCCCGGCGCCGGCGACACCGGCAGCCGGCCCGGGGCAAACGCGGCATAATGGCAGGGCAGGCCGCTCCCGGGCCACAACACAGTCGAAAGAACCCGCCTCATGTATTCCCTTTGCATCGCCAACAAGAACTACTCGTCCTGGTCGCTGCGGCCCTGGCTGCTGATGCAGCAGTTGTCGATCCCCTTCGTCGAGCGGCTCTTTCCCTTCGGCTCCTGCTCCTTTCGCGACTTTTCGCCGAGCGGCCGGGTGCCCTGCCTGAGCGACGACGGACTGGCCGTCTGGGACTCTCTGGCCATCGCCGAGTACCTCGCCGAGCGGCATGCCGGCGTCTGGCCGGTCAAGCGCGTGGCGCGCGCCTGGGCGCGCAGCGCGGCGGCGGAGATGCACGCCGGTTTTGCCGTGCTGCGTCAGCGTTGCGGCATGAACTGCGGCGTGAAGATCCGCCTGCATGAGTTTCCCGACGATCTGCGCCAGGACATCCTGCGCATCGACGAACTGTGGACCGAAGGACTGGTCCGCTTCGGCGGCCCGTATCTGGCCGGCAGCGAATTCACCGCGGCCGACGCCTTCTTCGCCCCCGTCGCATTCCGCGTCCGCAGCTACGACCTCGCGCTCGGCGCGACCGCCGCCGGCTACGCCGAACGCCTGCTCGCGCTGCCGGCAATGCAACGCTGGCACGCCGACGCATTGCGCGAACCCTGGCGCGACCCGGATCACGAAGCGGAAATCAGGCAATACGGAGCGCTGATCGAAGATCTGCGCGCAGCGGCCATGCCACCGGCGCCGGACCCGACGCTTGATGTCTCACCGCCACTTCGAAAATGAGCCGTTACATGGAAGAAATCCTGATCGCCGATCTGTCCTCGCCGCCCCATGCCGAGGCCATCGTCTACCTCCTGAACGAATACGCGAAGGACGACATGGGCGGAAACTCGGAACTTTCCGCCTTCGCCAGGAGCAATCTGGTTCCCGAACTCAGGAAGCGGCAAGGCGCGCATGTCCTCGTCGCCTTGGTCGACGGCTCGCCTGCCGGCCTGGCGATCTGCTTCGAAGGATTCTCGACGTTTGCCTGCAAGCCTCTGCTCAACATTCACGACATCGTCGTCGCCTCGCCGTACCGGGGACGCGGCCTGGCCAGAAGACTGCTGGCGAAGGCCGAGCAGGTCGCCCTGCGCCTCGGCTGCTGCAAGCTGACGCTCGAGGTCCTCGAAGGCAATGCCGTCGCTCAGGCGGCCTACAAGGCCTGCGGCTATGCCGGCTACGAACTCGATCCGAAAATGGGCAAGGCGATGTTCTGGCAGAAGAAGCTGGGACAGGTCTAGGAAAACACTGCTGCCGCCGACACGGAGCGCCATGAAAATCAGACTATACCAAGTGGATGCCTTCGCCAGCCGCCCCTTCGAAGGCAATCCGGCGGCTGTCTGCCCGCTGCCGTCGTGGCCGGACGATGAGCTGCTGCAGGCCATCGCCGAGGAAAACAATCTGTCCGAGACGGCCTTCTACGTGCCCTCGGCACAAGGATTCGAGTTGCGCTGGTTTACTCCGGTCGCCGAGGTCGATCTCTGCGGTCACGCGACCCTGGCCACGGCCCATGTCATCTTCGAGATTCAGGGCTACTCGAAAGCCCTGATCACTTTCGCCACGCGCAGCGGCGAGCTGTTCGTGAACAGGCGGGGCAAGCGCCTGGAAATGGATTTCCCGGCGTCCCGGCCGGCGCCCTGCGCCGTCGACGACGCGCTGGCCGCGGCACTGGGCCGGCGCCCCAGCGAACTCTGGGCCGCCGAGGACTACCTGGCGGTGTTCGACAGCGAGGCCGGCGTCCGCGCCCTCGTCCCCGACCAGGCCCTGCTCGCCCGGCTCGACCTGCGCGGCGTGATCGTCACCGCGCCGGGCGCCGATGTCGATTTCGTCAGCCGCTTCTTCGCACCCAAGGTCGGCATCGCGGAAGATCCGGTCACCGGTTCGGCCCATTGCCAGCTCGCGCCCTACTGGGCCGACCGGCTGGGCAGAAACAGCCTCAGCGCGCGGCAGGTTTCCCGGCGCGGCGGCGACATCGCTTGCGAAGTGCGCGCAGACCGCGTGCTGCTATCGGGCACTGCGGTCACCTTCCTGGAGGCGGAAATTGTCTTGCCCGACTGACCGGGCAGTCGGGCTGCGCCGGCGGCCCCGAGGGAAAATCCGATGCGCTTCATAGCCTGCACCCACGCCGCGCACGCGGCCGCCATCCTCGACATTTTCAACGACGCCATCGTCAACTCGACCGCGCTCTATGACTACGCGCGGCGCGCCCCGGAAAGCATGGCCGGCTGGTTCGAGGCGAAGCGGGCGGGCGCTTTTCCGGTCATCGGGGCCGCCGCCGAAGACGGGCAACTGCTCGGATTTGCCAGCTACGGCACTTTTCGCGCCTGGCCTGCCTACAAATACACGGTCGAACACTCGGTCTATGTGCACCGCGAACACAGGGGCAAGGGCGTCGGGCTGGCGCTGATGCGGCGACTGATCGACGCAGCCACGGAGCAGCAGTATCACGTCATGGTCGGCGGCATCGATCTCGCCAATACCGGCAGCATTGCGCTGCACGACAGGCTGGGCTTCGTCCATGCCGGCACCATCCGGCAGGCCGGCTTCAAGTTCGGGCGCTGGCTCGACCTCGCCTTCTATCAGAAGGTGCTGGCCGGTCCGTCCGATCCGGTGGACGGCTAGCCTCGCCCGGCACGGGGTCGAAGAGCCCACCGCTGCCACCGTTTCGCGCGAAGGATCGGGCGAAGACGGACAGGCCGCTCGTCGAGCGCGCTATTGGAGGGGCAGGGTCAGCCCGTTATGCTGGGAATTGTGCGGGGAATCTTCCTGGCCCGGGAACAGGCCCAGGCGCTGGCCCTGCGAGATCGCCTGCTTGCGGCCGGAGACGTTGAGCTTGCCATAGATGTTCTTCAAATGCCATTTGACGGTCTCCACGCCTATGCCCAGCGACCGGGCAATCTGCTTGTTCACGGCGCCCGATCTCAAGAGCAGCAGGATGTCCGTTTCCTTCCGGGTCAGCAGGCGGCCCTCGCCGCCTGCCCCCATCGCTTCCTGGAAGGACATGGAAGGCGGCGGCGCGAGCCAGGGGAACTGGTCCGGCGGCCGGGCGGCCATCGCGACGTGGCCGGCAGCGCCGTCGACGCCGCACGCCTGGTAGAGCAGGCGCAATCCCGGATCGGCGTGCCGGACCAGGACCCGGAGGCTGAAGGTGTAGCGCAGGTGACCGACTCCGGCTCCGGCGGCATCCACGACGACGCCCTGCTGCCGGTTCAGGATCTCGCCGAACAGGGCGATCTCGTTGGCTTCCTTCTGCCGGCGCAGGCGGCTCGCGGCGACGCTCGCCCGCTGCAGGGAGCAAAGGGCGGCGGCGTAGCTCTCGCAGGCGAAATGGTAGTAGGCGCGGCCGAGTTCCAGATAAAGCCGGTCGAAAGTTGCCAGGTAGTCGGGGCTGCCGTCGTCCACGTCCAGGCCCAGGGACTCCAGTTCGCTGTAGGCGCGGCGCGCCTGGACCGCGTCGCGCTGCAGCGCGTGGAACCTGATTTCCTCGTAACAGGCGCGCAGAACCAGCCTGGGCATGCCCAGATTGAGGCCGTTGTCCCTGAGCGCCCACAGGTAGCGGATGCCCTGTTCGGGCCGGCCCGAGGCGATTTCGCTGAAGTAGAGGGCGAGATAGGCCGTGATCAGCGGTTCGGCCATGCCGAACTTTTCCAGCGCATCGAGGCGGTCGCTCAAGACGCTCTTGGCCTCTTCCGTCTTGCCCTGTTCGAGCAGGGTAAAGGCCAGGTGGCCGGCCAGCAGCACGGCCATGTTGTTGCGCCGGCCCCACTTTTCCTCGACCTTTTGCAGGTACTTGTTGAGATGCGCCTCGGCGTCGGCGAGCCGGCCTTCCCTGATGTATGAGCAGCCGATCACCCACTCCATCAGATTAAGCAGGAAGACCGAAGGCATCTTGCCCGGCGCCTGTCTGGCCAGGAACAGGGTCTGCCGCGCTTCCCCGGGCCGGCCCTGATCGAGCATGGCCATCGCGCGCAGCAGCGACAGGACCAGCATCTGGAAGCCGGTGCCGATCGCCGCGACGCCGTCCAGGGAGTTGAGGATGGCGTAACTGCCGGCGCGGTCGTCGGCCATTTGCGCAATCGCCGCTTCGATCAGCCTCGCCTCGAAGCGCTCCGATTCGCTCGCATCGGGCTGCCCGCCGATCTCTCCCGCCAACTGCCGGGCCGGCACCAGATCCCGGCAGAGCACATAGGTCCACGCCGCGGCGCTCCTGAGCGCCGGCCGCGACTGGATGTCCGCGCGCTCCAGCCCGGCGACGAAGCTCATCGCCTTGACGATGCGCCCCTGGCCGACCAGGTCGAGCAGACACTTTTCGGCGTAGCCGCAGGCCAGGTCGGACCGGTCCGCGGCAAAAGCATGATGCACGGCTTTCTCGTACAGTCCCTGCGCCGCATACCATTTTGCCGCCGCGAGGGAAAACGCGTGCCGCTCTTCGGGCGGCAAGGCCAGGTACTTCTTCCGCAGGTGCCGCCTGACCAGGAGATGCAGGCTCAGCCATTCGCCGTCCTCGGCCTTTGTGAGCAGCGACGAAGTCTGGTAGAGAATTTCCAGCCGATCGAGCGCGAGGTCATCGTCGAAGACGCTGCGAACCAGATCGGGGCAGATGACATCGAAGGCCGACAACCTGCAGAGCAGACCCAGGTCGTAATCGGAGAGGGTGGCGGTGAGAGACTCCATCAGGTGCGCGGCGATATCGTCGCTGCCGAGGGACAGCTCGTTGAGCAGTTCGCCGCGGTTGGGCGCCGCATTGACGGCGACCAGGGCGATGTCCAGACCCAGCGGCCAACCTTCCGAAAGCTGGTGCAGCCGCAACGCCTCGCCGGGCTCGGCGTCCGGCTTCGGCCGGGAACGGAAGATCTCCAGCGTCTCCGGCTCGGTAAAGCGCAGCTCGCGCTCGCCGACGATGGCAAAATCGCCGCGTTTCAACAGGCTCAGGGAAGTGGTCTTGCAGTAGTTGCGCGAACTGAGGAACAGCCTCAGCGTGGGCGGCGCATTCCTGATCAGGTAGGGAATCGACGTTGCCAGCGTTTCCCTGGGCAGGGCATGGATATCGTCGAGCATCAGGGCGATCCTGCCCGGCCACTCGATGATCGCGCCGATCAGGAGCGTCAGCGCCTCGATGCCGTCGCGGCAGTCGGCCCAGCCCGGCGCGACGAGGGCGGCGCCGTCGCCCTCATTGAATCGCAGGCACTGGTGCAGGCCGTGGGCGAAGGTGAGCAGATCGTCGCCTTCGTCCAGGCTCAGCCAGCCGACCTGTTCCTGCGCAGCCAGGCATTCCGAGCGCCACTGGGACAGCAGCGAAGTCTTGCCGAATCCGCCGCCGGCACGGACCATGACCGTCTGGCACTGCGAATGGGGCGTGCCGGTCAGGGAAAGGCGTTCGCGGCGCAGGAAGGTCTGGCGCAGGCCCGGCGGCGTCGTCTTGATCCGAAGCTTTGCCTCCACCTCGCCCATGCCCGCCTATCCTCTCCCGCCTGTCTTCGCTGGCCGGCATTATCTCACGTACCGGGGGGACTGCGTCCCCACCCGAACAGCGGCGGCCGGGGCAGCACGTTTGGTGTATATTCTGCGGGCTTTGTTTCACGCGAGGAGGGTAGATGGCTTTTCCGATTGACCGCTGGCGCAGCCTGTTTGCGATCTGCGCCTGCGTCCTTGGCGCGGTGCTGGCAAGCCCGTCCCCGGCAGGCGCAGCGGCCGATCCGAACAAGGTCCTTCATGTCGCCTTCGAAGCCGCCGACGACGGCTTCGATATGACCCGCAGCTTCAACCTGTACTCGGGCTGGGTCAGCGAAGCCATCTTCGAGACCCTGCTCACCTACGACTATCTGGCGCGGCCGGCCAAGCTGGTGCCGCTGACGGCCGAAGCCATGCCCGAAGTCGCCGACGGCGGCAAGACCTTCACTTTCCATGTCAGGAAAGGGATCTACTTCACGCCCGATCCGGCTTTCAAGGGCGCGCGCCGGGAACTGACGGCAAAGGATTACGCCTATTCCATCCGGCGCCTGCTCGACCCGGCCAACCGCGCCCCTTCGGCCAACATGGTCGAAGGCAAGATCGTCGGTCTCGATGCCCTCGCCGCCGCCGCCAGGAAGAGCGGCAAGTTCGATTACGACGCGCCGGTGGCCGGCCTGGAGACCCCCGACCGCTACACCCTGCGGGTGCATCTGAACCGACCCGACTACAACTTCCTCTACGTCGTCGCCTACCACTCGCTGGCCGCCTTCGCGCGCGAAGCGATAGAGGCCTACGGCATGCAGAGCGGCGCCCATCCGGTCGGCACCGGCCCCTACCGGCTGAAGGAATACGTCCCGCGCAGCAAGATCGTGCTCGAGGCCAATCCCGGCTACCGCGGCTACGTCTGGGACTTCCAGCCCAGCGGCGACGCCCGGGACGCGCAGCTGGTGCGCGACATGAAGGGCAAGGAGATGCCCCAGGTGGGCCGGGTCGAGATCAGCATCATCGAGGAGGAGCAGTCGCGCTGGCTGGCCTTCCAGGGCGGACAGCTCGACTACGACAAGCTGCCGCAGATCGCGGCGCCGGTGGTCATGGACGGCGCCCGGCTGAAGCCGGAATTCGCCAGTCAGGGCCTGGGCCTGTATCGGGTCACCGAACCGGAAGTGACCTATACCCTGTTCAACCTGCGCGACCCGGTGGTCGGCGGCTACACGCCGGAGAAGATCGCCCTGCGCCGCGCCATCGCCATGTCCTACAACGTCAAGCAAGAGATCGCCCTGATCCGCAAGAACCAGGCGGTCAAGGACGAGATGGTCGTGCCCGAAGGCGTGGTCGGCCACGACCCGAACTACCGCAGCAGCATTCCCTACGACATCGACCTGGCCAACCGGCTGCTCGACTACTATGGCTACCAGCGCGGCGCCGACGGCTACCGGCGCTTTCCCGACGGCAGACCGCTGACCGTGGAAATGCGTCGGGAGCCCGACTCGGTATCGCATCAATATGGCGAACTCTGGAAGCGCGGCCTGGACCAGATCGGCATCCGCCTCGACCTGAGCTTCAGCAATTTCGCCGACAATCTCCAGGCCGCGGTCGAATGCCAGCTGCCCATGTGGGGCACCGCCTGGTATGCCGATTACCCGGAAGCGGAAAACTTCCTGCAACTCTTGTACGGGCCGAACAGCGGCCAGGGCAACAACGCCTGCTACCGTTCGGCGGCCTACGACACCCTCTACCGGCAGTTCGTCGCGACCGCGCCGGGCGCGGAGCGTAACCGGCTGGTGATCGAGATGAACCGGCAGTTCGAAGCGGACACGCCGTGGACCTTGCACACTTCGCGGCTGCGCAACTGGCTCATCCGGCCCTGGGTCAAGGGCTTCAAGAAACACCCGATCCTGCTCTCGGACTGGCAGTACCTCGACGTGGAGAAGCATTGAGATGAATCGCCCCGGGCGCTGGCTGCGCCGTTTGCCGGCCCTGTGCGCGGCGCTGCTGGCCCTCGCCGCCGGGCCCGGCCAGGAGGCCCGGGCCGCCGATCCCGACAAGGTCCTGCATGCCGTCTTCGTCGCCCCGGAAGCCGGCTTCGACCCGGCGATCACCCGCGATCTCTATTCGGCGGAAGTGATCCAGTCGATCTTCGAAACGCTCTACACCTACGACTATCTGGCCAGGCCGGTCAAGCTGGTGCCGCAGACGGCCGAGGCCATGCCCGAGATCACGGACGGCGGCAGGACTTACACCATCCGGCTGAAGAAGGGCATCTACTTCCAGCCCGACCCGGCCTTCGGCGGCAAGCGCCGCGAGCTGACCATGGCCGACTACGTCTATTCCTACCAGCGCCTGTTCGACCCCCGGCTGGCTTCTCCCCACAGCTGGCTGTTCGCCGGCAAGGTGCTGGGCTTCGACGAGGCCGCGGCCAAGGCCAAGCAGACCGGGCACTTCGATTACGACGCGCCGATCCCGGGCTTCGAACTGCTCGACCGCTACACCCTGCGCATTCACTTGAAGCAGCCCGATTTCAACCTCGGCATGATCCTGGCGCACGAACCGACCAGCGCGGTGGCGCGCGAGGTGGTCGAGAAATACCGCGACGCCATGGGTCAGGTGACGGCCAATCCGGTCGGGACCGGCGCCTATAGGCTCGGCGAGTGGGTGCGCGGCTCGCGTATCGAGCTCGTCGCCAATCCCGGCTACCGCGGCCTGACCTGGAACTTCCAGGCCGGCTCCGATCCCGAGGACGCGGCCATCGTCGCCGCCATGAAGGGCAAGCGCATGCCGCAGATCGGCCGCATCGACATCCGCGTCATGGTCGAGGACCAGACGCGCTGGCTGGCCTTCGTCGGCAAGCAGGTCGACCTGGTCGAACTGCAGGGCCCCCTCGCCCCCAAGGCGCTCGAGAACGGCAAGCTCCGGCCGGAACTGGCGGCCCAGGGCGTGCAGCTGTCGCGCATCATCGACCCCGAGATCAGCTACAACTACTGGAACATGCAGGACCCGGTGGTCGGCGGCCTGACCAAGGAGAAGATCGCCCTGCGCCGCGCCATCGCCATGGCCTACGACGTCCAGGAGGAGATCGCCATCGTCTGGAACGGCGAGGCCGTGCCCCTGGAATATCCGATCCCGCCGGGCATCGTCGGCTACGACCCCGACTATCGCAGCTCGGTGCACTTCGATCCCCGGTTGGCCAACGAGCTGCTCGACAAGTTCGGCTACCGCAAGGGCGCCGACGGCTTCCGCACGCTGCCCGACGGCCAGCCGCTGACCATTACCTACTCGGCGCGCGCCGACTCCAACGGCAAGCAGCAGGCGGAGATATGGAAGAAAGCCTACGACTCGCTGGGCATCCGCATGAAGGACAATCTGATGCCTTTCCCCGACCTTCTGAAGGCGGAGAAACAATGCGAAGTGATGTCGCGCAATTCACCCTGGATCGCCGATTACCCCGACGGCGACAACTTCATGCAGTTGTTCTACGGCCCCAACACGCATCAGAACAACAACGGCTGCAGCCGGATCCCCGCCTACGATGTGCGCTACGAGGCCTCGCAGAAGCTGCCCGACGGCCCCGAGCGGAACCGGCTGTATCATGAAATGGCGCGCATCCTGGAAGTGTATGCGCCGATCCGCATCGGCTACGCGCGCTACCGCAACATGCTCGCCCAGCCGACCGTGATCGGTTTCAAGAAGCATCCGATACTGCACTGCGAATGGCTTTATTTCGACATGGTGAAGGAGAAGAAATGAGTCGTCGCCTGTCGCGCACGCTGCTGCGCTGCGCCGCCTGGCTGGGCTTGGTCTGCGCCTGCCTGCCGGCGGCAGCCGCGGCCGAGCGGCCGCTGCTGCCCCTGTTGTCCGCGGCGCAGATAACGGCCGGCTGCGCCAGCACCATCGCCGATCTGGAGGGCCGGGTCGCGGCCCTGGAAAAGCTGCCCGGGGCCGGCGACCCGCAGGTTTTGCTGGCCCAGTGGGATGCGCTGCAGATCGCCCAGGAGGACTTTCAGGGACCGACCGAACTGCTCGGCGAAGTGTCGCCGGACAAGGCGGTGCGCGATGCCGCGGAGCCGTGCATGGTCCGTTTCAGCAAGTTTTCATCCGGGCTCTACCAGAACGAAAAGCTCTACGGAATGTTCAAGGCGCTCCCGCCCGCCGATGCCGTCGAGCGAAAGCTCCGGCAGGACATCCTGTGGGCCTTCGAGGATGCCGGCGTTTCCCTGCCGCCCAAACAGGCGCAGCGCATGAAGATCATCCTTGCCCGGCTGGAGGAACTCGGCCAGGCCTTTTCGCGCAACATGCGCGACAACGACCAGCGGCTGACATTCAGCGCCGACGAGATGCGCGGACTGCCGGCCGATTATCTGGCCCATGCCCGGCACGACGACAAGGGCAACTATCTGCTCGGTTTCGCCTACCCCGAATACCGCCCGTTCATGGAAAACGCCGACAGCGGAGAAGCGCGCAGACGTTACCAGTTCGCCTTCACCAACCGCGGCACACCCGAGAATCTGGCCCTGCTCAAGGAAGCGGTGGCCCTGCGCAAGGAAATGGCCGCCCTGTTCGGATTGCCGAGCTATGCCGATCTGGTCGTGCGCAGGCGCATGGCCGGCTCGCCGGCGGCGGTCGACCGCTTCCTGGACGAGGTCAGGGCCGCCGTGACCGCCGGCGAGAAGGCCGAACTGCGGCAGCTGCGCCGCTTCGCGGCCAGGAGCCTGGGCCAGCCCGTGGCCGGGACCCGGCTCGCGCGCTGGGACATCGACTACTGGCAGCAGAAGCTGAAGCGCGCGCGCTTCGACTTCGACCCCAATGTCCTGCGCCGCTACTTTCCCGCGGACGCGGCGGTCGCCTGGATATTGCATGTCTCGGGCGCGCAATACGGAGTGGAGTTCCGCAGGGCCGCGGTGCCGGTATGGCACGCGGAGGTGAGCTATTACGACGTGATCGACAGCAGGACGCAGCAGCGCATCGCCGGCATCTACCTCGACCTCTTCCCGCGCGAAGGCAAGTACGGCCATGCCGCCGCCTTTCCCGTGCGCGGGGTCAGCGTCGCCGTCGGGCGCACGCCGATCTCGGTGCTGGTGACCAATTTCGATCGCGGCGGCTTCAACGCGGACGAAATGGAGACCCTGACCCACGAATTCGGTCACGTCCTGCACGGCGTGCTTTCCCATACCCGCTACGCGGCGCAGGCGGGCACCAGCGTCGAGCGGGACTTCGTCGAGGCGCCGTCGCAAATGTACGAAGAGTGGGCGCGCAACAAGGAGACCCTGGCCCTGGTCGCGCAGTTCTGCAAGACCCCCTGCCCGGTGGTGGACGACGCACTGGCCAGGAAGCTGACCGCCGCCCACAATTTCGGCCGCGGCATCCGTTATGCGCGACAGTTGCTCTATGCCAGCTTCGACATGGCCATCTACTCCGCCCGGCCCGGCGACCCGATGGCGGTATGGACCCGGATGGAAGGCAGGACGCCGCTCGGCCACGTGCCGGGGTCGCAGTTTCCCGGCCAGTTCGACCACGTCATGAGCGGCTACGCCGCCGGCTACTACGGCTACATGTGGTCGGAAGTGCTGGCGCTGGACATGCTCACCGCCTTCCAGGGCAAGCTGCTCAATCCGGAAGTCGGCGCGCGCTATCGCGACAGCATACTGAGCCGCGGCGGCGAGCTGCCCGCCCGGGACCTGGTGCGCGACTTCCTCGGGCGGGACGCGAACAGCCGCGCCTTCTTCGCCGAAATCGCCGGCAAGCGGCTGCAGTGATCGCCCGGGAGAAATCATGAGCGCCTATATCCTTCGCCGACTCTGGCAAATGCTGCCCACGCTCATGGGCGTGGTGCTGCTGGTATTTCTGCTGTTCAACTGGGTGGGCGGCGATCCGGCCTATATCCTGGCCGGCAAGATGTCCAACCCCGAACAAATCGCCAACATCCGCGCGCAATTGGGCGTAGACCAGCCGTACTGGGTGCAGCTGTGGATCTTCGTGAAGCAGATCGTCACCTTCGATTTCGGCGCCAGTTGGAGCACCGGCGAAGCCGTCTCGCACGTGCTGGCCACGCGGCTCGGGCCTTCGCTGACGGTGCTGGTGCCGCTGACCATCCTGGAAACCCTGATCGCCATCGGCCTGGCGCTGGGCGTGGCCTACGTGCGCGGATCGCTGACCGACCGCATGGTGATGATCGCATGCACCGTGGGCATGTCGGTCAGCATCCTGGTCTACATCATCGTCTTCCAGTACTGGCTGGCCTACAAGCTGGGGCTGTTCCCGGTGCAGGGCTGGGGCGACAACTTCGCCGAGAACCTGTTTCATTATTCGGCCCTGCCCATCCTGATCGGACTGGTGGTCAGCATCGCGCCCGACCTGCGCCTGTTCAGGACCTTCTTCCTCGACGAAATCAACCAGGACTACGTGCGCACGGCGCGCGCCAAGGGACTCTCCGAGCCGACCATCCTCTGGGTGCATGTGCTGCGCAATGCGGCGATTCCCGTCGTCACCCACGTCATGTCGAATCTCCCGGCGCTGCTCATCGGCGCCTTCCTGATCGAACGCTTCTTCTCGATTCCCGGCATCGGCCGCGAAATCATTCTCGCCGTCGAGCGTTCGGACTTCCCCGTGATCAAGGCCATCACCGTTTATGTGGCAGCCGCGACCATGCTCTTCAACCTGTTGACCGACCTGCTGTACAAGGCGATCGACCCGCGCGTCCAACTCGAATGAGCAAACCGACGATCAACGCGCCCGCCCGGCCTTCGCCGGGACTCTGGGCGCTGGCCTGGCGAAGGCTGCGCAGCGACCGGCTGGCCATCGCCGGACTGCTGATCGTGGCCTGTTTCCTGGTCACGCTGCTGCTCTCGGCAGCCGGCCTGGTCGCCAGGAACTGGGACGCGGAAGTCGGGGTGAATTACGCGCCGCCGACCTTCGTCGGCGCACAGAGCGCCGAGGAACGCGGCGTGGAGGGCATGAATGCGCCCGAAGCGGCGGTCCCGGACAATCCCCGCGATCCGCTCGCCGAGGTGCTCCGCAAGCTGCGCGCCGAACGCGGCGCAGGCGCGGCCGTGGCGCCGCCGCTCGACTACTACGGCATCGCCGATCCCCTGGCCCCGGAGATCGCCGCGATCCGCGCCGGCGAGGGCAAGGCAGCGCCGGCCGTCGCACTCGAGCGACGCGCCACCCTGCCGTTCGGCGCCGACAAGTGGGGCCATGACATCATCCTGAAGACCATCAAGGGTTCGGAGACTTCCATCCTGGTCGGCCTGACCTCGGCCCTCCTGGCGACGGTGCTGGGCACCCTGTTCGGCGCCGTGGCCGGCTATTACGGCAAATGGGCCGACGACGTCTTCAACTGGTTCTACAGCGTGTTCACTTCCGTGCCCTATCTGCTGCTGATCCTGGCGGTCGCCGCGGTCCTGCAGCAGAAAGGCGTGCTGACCATCGTGCTGATCCTCGGCCTGACCGGCTGGACCGGCGTGTTCCGCCTGGTCCGCGCCGAATACATGAAGCACAAGGCGCGCGAATACGTCCAGGCGGCCGATGCCATCGGCGCCTCGGACCTGCGCAAGATGTTCGTGCACATCCTGCCCAACATCAGCCACATCCCCTTCGTGCAGATGTCCATCCTCACCGTCGGCTTCATCAAGTCCGAGGTCATCCTGAGCTTCCTGGGCTTCGGCGTGCCGGTCGGCGTAACCTCGTGGGGCAGCATGCTGAACGAGGCGCAGAACGAACTGATCCTCGGCAAATGGTGGCAGCTCACGGCGGCGACGACGGCGATGGCGGTGCTGGTGACCTCGTTCTCGCTGTTCACCGATGCGCTGCGCGACGCGCTCGATCCAAAACTCAAGTAGGTGCCGTGATGGACCCGAATACCCTGCTCTCCGTGCGCGACCTTTCCGTCTCCTTCCGCCTCGACCGGCGGGCCAAGGAGCCCGGCTTCGCGGCCGTCAAGGGCATCAGCTTCGACATTCCCGAGAACACCACGGTCGCCCTGGTCGGCGAATCGGGCAGCGGCAAGTCGGTGACCTCCCTGTCGATACTCGGCCTGTTGCCTGCGGAGAATGCGACGGTGCAGGCGGGCAGCCAGATCATCTACGGCGGCCGCAACCTGCTCGAACTGTCCAACGACGAGCTTCGCCGCCTGCGCGGGCGCGACATCTCGATGATCTTCCAGGAGCCGATGAGCTCCCTGAATCCGGTGTTCACCGTCGGCCATCAGATCGCCGAGGTCCTGCGCCTGCACATGGGCATGGGCCAGCGTCAGGCGCAGGCCCGGGTCCTGGAACTTCTGGCCGAGGTCGGCATCCCCGATCCGCTGGCCAAGAGCCGGGCCCACCCTTTCCAGCTCTCGGGCGGCCAGCAGCAGCGCGTGATGATCGCCATGGCCATCGCCTGCAATCCGCGCCTCCTGATCGCCGACGAGCCGACCACGGCGCTCGACGTGACGATCCAGAAGCAGATCCTCGAACTGCTGGCGGCGCTGCAGGACAAGCACCGCATGTCGGTCCTGTTCATCACCCACGACCTGGCCGTGGTCGGCGAGATCGCCGATCGCGTGGTGGTGATGAGAAGCGGCGAGATCCGCGAACAGGGCACCACCGAGGAGGTGTTCCAGCGGCCGCAGGACGCCTACACCCGGGCGCTGCTCCAGTGCCGACCGCCGCTGGCGCATCGGCCGCGGCGCCTGGCGGTCATCGACGACTTCATGAAGCCCGGCGGCGCCCCGCCGGCGACAGAAGATCGTCCGCGCGGGCTGAACGGCGGCGAGCCGATCATTCTCGAGGTGAAGCAACTGGGCAAGAGCTTCTTTTCCCGCCAGGGCCTGTTCGGCCGGAGCGAATTCAAGGCGGTCGAGGGAGTTTCCTTCAAGCTCGCGCGCGGCAAGACGCTGGGCGTCGTCGGCGAATCCGGCTCGGGCAAAACCACGGTCGGGCTGACCCTGATGCGACTGCACGAGGCCACGGCGGGCCAGGCGCTGTTCGAAGGGCGCGACATCCTGTCGATGTCAAGAGGCGAGTTCAAGCCCTACAAACGGCGCATCCAGATCGTCTTCCAGAATCCCTACGCCTCGCTGAACCCGCGCTTCACCGTCGGGCAGATCCTGACCGAGCCGCTGCTGATCCACGGCCTGGGCGGCGGCGACGCCGGGCGTGGCCGGCTGGTGCGCGAACTCCTGGCCCGGGTGGAACTGCCGGAAGCCAGCTATCACCGCTACCCGCACGAATTTTCCGGCGGCCAGCGCCAGCGCATCGCAATCGCCCGCTGCCTAACGATGAAGCCCGACATCCTCATCTGCGACGAATCGGTCTCGGCGCTCGACGTCTCGGTGCAGGCGCAGGTGCTGAACCTGCTGCAGGATCTGCAGGACGAGTTCGACCTTTCCTACATCTTCATCTCGCACGACCTGGCGGTGGTCAAGTACATGTCGGACCAGGTGATGGTGATGAACGAGGGCCAGGTGGTGGAGTTCGCCAACTCGGACGACATCTACCTGCGGCCCCAGCATCCCTACACGCGCAGGCTGCTCGCCGCGGTGCCCAGCGCCGATCACCGGATACGCGCGCAGCCCGGCTAAGAACCCTGGCCGATGCGGATGATCCAGAGACGGGCCAGGGCGGCCGTGCCGTCCGCCCCCTGCACCGTCTTCAGGACCTGTACCGCCTTTTGCGGCTGGCCGGCGAGCTGGAGGGCATAGCCCAGGTGCAGCCGGGCATCCTCGGGATGCCGCATGCCGCCCTTCTTCAAGCCCTGCTCCATCATCGCCAACCCCTTCTCGGCGCGGCCCTGCAGGACGTAGTTGAGGCCGGCATTGACCAGCGCCGTGCCGTCCTTGTCGGCCGCCGCCTGGGCGTCGTCCTGGCCCAGGGTCTTGTTGTCCTCGGCGAGGTTCTTCAGCGTGAGCGCCTTCAGGCGCTGTTGCCGCGCGGCGTCCGCTCCGGTGCCGAGCACGCCGGCGCCATAGCCGGCATCGACGAACTTCTTCGCCTCCGCCGGAAAGCCGGCCTGCAGCGCCAGTTGCGCGGCCTCCATGTAATCGCCGGCGTTGCGCATCGTGCCCGCGGCGAGCTTGAGGCGGTCTGCATCCAGGGCCAGCCGGTCGGAAAACCCTGGACTCGCCGTCACGCTATAGACTACGGACAGCCAATAGTCGCGCTTGGGATGGAAGGCGACCAGCTTTTCCATGGCGCGGGCGTAGCCGGCCTTGTCGTTCAATTTCTGGTAGCAGGTGGCCAGCATCTGCAGTTCCATCTCGGTCGGCGTCTTGCCCGCCTGTTCTTCGCCGTCGATGTCGCCGAGGAGTTCCTTGGCGGCGTGGGCGAAATCGTTGCCGAGGTACAGGGCCTGGACATAGATCGTGCGCAGGGATTTGTCGCTGCCGCCGGCCTTGAAGTATCGGGCGGCCAGATCGGCGGCCTTGGCGTAGTCCCTGGCGGCATAATACTGGCCGGCGGCGACCGCGAGGAATTGCGTCCGCTCGGCCGCCGGAGCGGCAGGAGACGCCGCGGTCGCCTCGAAGGAGCGTGCCGCTTCGGCGGCGTCGCCGGCGGCGGCTTCGGCCTGGGCACGCAGGCGCAGGACCATGTAGCTTTCGAACGGCGTCTTGTTCTTGACCGCGTCGGCTTCGGCGAGCTTGGCCAGCGCCGCCTTCGCCTTCTTGCCCTTCAACAGGTCCAGCGCCGCCTGCAGCGGCGCGCCGACTTCCGGCCGCACCGTGGCGGCCGCCTTGGCATCCTGCTCCTGGGCCCGGGCCGGCGCCGTGAAGCCGGCAAGGGCCAGGCAGAGCGTGCAAAGCAAAGAGCCGATCCTGAGAGCAAGCCTGTCCATCTTCCTACCCTTCATTGCGCGGTCCTTCAATTGATGAACTGCTCGTTGCCGACCAGGCCGATCTTGTTCACGCCCAGGCGCTGCGCCGAGGCCATGACCATGGCCACCGTGCTGTACTTGACCAGCTTGTTCGGACGCAGGTGCACCTCCGCCTGGTCGGCCATCGC
>CAIVDC010000144.1 GCA_903904605.1 uncultured Sterolibacterium sp. | reverse complement strand
GGGGCTGCGCGTGGTCGCCCAGTGGTCCGGCGACGGCACCCTGGCGGAGATGGAGAACACCCCGAACGTCAAGCTCAATCTGCTCCACTGCTACCGCTCGATGAACTACATCAGCCGGCACATGGAAGAAAAGTACGGCATTCCCTGGCTCGAGTACAACTTCTTCGGCCCGACCAAGATCAGGGAGTCGCTGCGCAAGATTGCCGGCTTCTTCGACGACAAGATCAAGGAGGGCGCTGAGCGCGTGATCGAGAAATACACGCCGATGATGGATGCGGTGATTGCCAAGTTCAAGCCGCGCCTGCAAGGCAAGAAGGTCATGCTTTACGTCGGCGGCCTGCGGCCGCGCCACGTCGTCGGCGCTTACGAGGATCTCGGCATGGAAGTGGTCGGCGCCGGCTACGAATTCGCCCACAACGACGACTACGACCGCACCATCAAGGAGATGGGCGATGCCACCCTGATCTACGACGACGTCACCGGCTACGAGTTCGAGGAGTTCGTAAAGGCCATGAAACCCGACCTGATCGGCTCCGGGATCAAGGAAAAGTATGTCTTCCACAAGATGGGCGTGCCCTTCCGCCAGCTTCATTCCTGGGACTACTCGGGTCCCTATCACGGCTGCGACGGTTTCGCGGTTTTCGCCCGGGACATGGACATGACCATCAACAACCCCTGCTGGAACATGATGCAGACGCCCTGGCAGGAGAAGGCCAAGGGCTCCCTGCTGAAGCTGAAGGCGGCCGCCTGAGGGCTGCCAGCGACGGAAACACTTCCCCAACCTTAAGCCTGCGTCCACGGATTAGTGGCGGGGCAAAGGAGATCGAGATGCAAAGCGTAGACGACATCAAGCCGTGTTTCCCGCTGTTCCGGAACGACGAATATCAGCAGACGATCAGCAACAAGCGCGCTTCCTACGAGGAAGGCCACGGCAAGGACAAGGTCGAGGAGACCTTCCTGTGGACCACCAGCCAGGAATACCAGGAGCTCAACTTCAAGCGCGAGGCCCTGACCGTCAATCCGGCCAAGGCCTGCCAGCCGCTCGGTTCGTCGCTGTGCGGCCTGGGCTTCCACAAGACCTTGGTCTATGTGCACGGCTCGCAGGGTTGTATCGCCTACTTCCGCACCTACTTCAACCGCCACTTCAAGGAACCGGTGGCGATCATCGCCGACTCGATGACGGAAGACGCGGCGGTGTTCGGCGGCCAGAAGAACGTCCATGAAGGTCTCGCCAACGCCGCCAAACTCTACGACGCCGAGATGATCGTGATGTCCACCACCTGCATCGCCGAGGTGATCGGCGACGACCTCAACGCCTTCATCGGCAACGCCCGCAAGGAGGGCCATGTGCCGGTGGACTTTCCCGTGCCCTTCGCGCACACGCCGTCCTTCGTCGGCTCGCATGTGACCGGCTGGGACAACATGGAAGAGGGCATCCTGCGCTATTTCACGCTCAACCACATGGAGGACAAGGTTCCCGGCAAGAACTGCAAGATCAACATCGTACCGGGCTTCGAGACCTACCTGGGCAACTTCCGCGTGATCAAGCGCATGCTGAAGGAAATGGACGTCGACTTCACGATGCTCTCCGATCCCGAGGAGGTGCTCGACACGCCCGCCGACGGCAGTTTCACCATGTACGCCGGCGGCACCACCCAGGACGAGGTCAAGGACGCGCCCAATGCCCATACCACCTTCCTGCTGCAGCCCCTGCAACTCGACAAGACGAAGAAGTTCGTCGAGGGGACCTGGAACCACGAAGTGCCCAAGCTCAACATCCCGATGGGGGTGGAGTGGACCGACGCCTGGCTGATGAAGGTTGCCGAAGTCACCGGCAAGCCCATCCCGGCAACGCTCACGCGCGAGCGCGGCCGTCTCCTGGACATGATGACCGACTCGCACGCCTGGCTGCACGGCAAGAAGATGGCGCTCTACGGCGACCCGGACTTCGTCATGGGCCTGACCAAGGTGCTGATGGAGTTCGGCATCGAGCCGACGCACATCGTCTGCAACAACGGCAGCAAGAAGTGGAAGAAGGCCATGGAAGCCATGCTCGCCGAGTCTCCCTACGGCGCCGGCGCCAAGGTCTATCCGGGCGCCGACCTGTGGCACCTGCGCAGCCTGTGCTTCACCGACAAACCGGATTTCCTGATCGGCAACAGCTACGGCAAGTACATCCAGCGCGACACCCTGCACAAGGGAGAGGACTTTGAGGTGCCGCTGATCCGCCTGGGCTTCCCGATCTTCGACCGTCACCACCTGCACCGCCAGACGACGCTGGGTTATGAAGGCACCATGCAGATCCTCACCACGCTGACCAACGCGGTGCTGGAACGGCTCGACGACAAGACCCGCGGCCTGGGGACGACCGACTACAACCACGATCTGGTTCGTTAGCGTGTCGCCTGCGGCGCCTTCAAGGCGCCGCAGGTTCACCGGAGAAGCGCATGGCCAACATCATGATCAGGAAGAGCGAGAAGGGCTACGTGTTCTACATGCCCAAGCGCGACATCGAGGACAGCATCGTCTCGATGGAGTTCGATTCCCCGGAGAAATGGGGCGGCGAAATCAAGCTCGGCAACGGCGGCGTCTACTTCATCGAACCTCAGACGGAACCCGTCCGTTTGCCGATATCGTTGCGCGCCAGGCGAATCGACGGCGTCGAGTGAGAAAATTATGACAGCCATCCTCCCAGCCCCCTTCCCCTGGAAGGCGGCGACGGAAATTCGCGGGCTGCGCCCGCTCCATGCGGCGGCCGTTTGTCCCTGGCGCGGCCCTGCGGAGAAACTAGGAGAAACATCATGGCAATGAAGATCGTTCAAGCCGAATGCACGTCCTGCGGCGACTGCGTGCCGGTCTGCCCGACCAAGTCGATTACCGACAAGGGCGGTATATTCAAGATCAACAAGGAAACCTGCACCGAGTGCGAGGACGAGGCGGATTCGCCCAAGTGCGTCGCGGCCTGTCCGGCCGGCGATGCCTGCATTGTGTATCTCTGATACACAATGCTGCTGGACTCCCGACCCCTCCCAGCCTCCCCCTCGCGGGGGAGGTGACTACCAGGCTCGCTACGCTCGAAAGGAGAGGCATCATGTCGGAATCGATGACGCGCGAAGCGGCCCTGCGCATCGCGCTTGCAGCGCGCGAGCTGCCCGGCGTCGAAGCGCGGGCGCTGGTCCTGGTCCTTGCGAAAAAGCTCGAACTGCCGCTGACCGAAACGAAACTGGCCACGGTCACGGTCGAGGACCTGTGCGAAATGCTCGCCGGCGATCATGCCGACGAGAGCTGCGCGGTCGGCTTCGACAATGACCGCCTCAAGGCGGCAGTGCGGGCGTTCTGGGGCATCGGCCTTGCCGGCAGCGAGCTGCCGAGGCTCGAGAGCTACGCCGCGGGCGAGATGCCGGGCTCGATCCGTGTCGCCTTGTCGTCCAACAGCGGCGAGAATCTCGACGGCCATTTCGGTTCCTGCGAACGCTATCTGATCTACCAGGTCAGTCCGGCCTCGCTCCGTCTGATCGACCAGCGACCGACGCTGGCGGCCGATCAGACGGACGACCGCAACGCTGCCCGCGCTGCCCTGATCGGCGACTGCCAGATCGTCTATGTCCAGTCCATCGGCGGCCCGGCGGCGGCCAAGGTGGTGCGCGCCGGCGCCCATCCGGTGAAGATTCCCCGGTCGGCCCCGGCCCGGGAAATCTTCGCCCGCCTCCAGTTGAGCCTGGTCAGCCCGCCGCCCTGGCTGGCCAAGGTCATGGGCGTGCCGGCGGCCTCGCTGGCACAGTACGCGGCGCACGTGGCGGCGGCCGAGGCCGAAGAAGCATGATCACCGCCGAACTCCTCGAACGCGTGGCCGCCGCGGTCACGCCGGACGCTGACCAGGCCGAACTGCGCCGACGTTTCCCCGGCGTGCCGATCACGGTTTGCAGCGACGACGACATTCCGGCCCGATTCGGGGCGGTTCGCGAGAATGCCGCCGCGCGCTTCTATTACCTCGATGCGAGCGAGCACTGCGCCAGACTGTCCAACGACGCGGAGTCCGCCAGCGGCATCGTCGTCGGACTGATCGGCAACGACTGAACCGGCAGGTGCTTGAGCCATGGAGACGCCTGCATGAGTTCCGCTTATGACTGGGACGAACTTTCGCGGCAGGTCGCAGGCTTGCGACTGTCCGACCTCGACCTGCTGGCCGGCGAACTGGCAACCCTGGCGCCGAATCTGACGTTCCGCCGGGTGCTCGAGCGTGGCGGTTGGTATCGATTGGGCGGCGTGGTCGATGCGGATGGCAAGCGAGTCGCCGAAGATCTCGAAAAGTGGGCCGAGGCCGAACTGGCCGCGCACCACGACGATATCGGCGCGTTGTGCGACGACTACGCGGAGAGCGGCTTCAAAGCCACGCGGCTGACCGGCCGCAGCCACTATTTCGTCGCGGCGACCGGGCCGGGCGCCGGCGACTTCGTCCAGATCGAAATCGAGGAGCTGCAGGAAGTTCTTGGCCACGCCCTGTTCGAGCGCATGACGCTGCCTTCCGGCATCGAGGAATTGATCGATCCGCGCGGCGGCGAGGGTTCCCCGGGCAGGGTCGGCCGGTTTCTCGGCGCGCCTTATCTCGCCCTGCGGCGGCTGACGCCGATGGCCAGCTTGCTGGCCCGCATGAGGGCACAAAAACCCGAGCCTCAGACGATTCATCGTTTCATCGCCTCCTGGGAAGAAAGCAGCGCCGGCAGCGCGGTGCAGTTTTCCCACCACTGGGTGGTGGCATTGCGCGAGCATCTCGATCATTATCGACAGGCCGTCCTGCATGCCACGCCGGTCGCTGCGATAAATGGCGCAGAGCCCAGGTTCGCCGCCGCCTTCGGCATGCAGGGGCTCGCCCTGCGCGATGCCCTGGCGCGTTTCGACAAGGCAGTCGGCTACCCGATGGCCTGGTTCTTCCATATGTTGACCACCAAAAGTGCGCCTCACGCCCTGGCCACCGCGGTGATCGATGACCTTCAGGCCGGTTTTCACTACCTGCCCGATCGCGATGCGGCCGTGGTCAAGCAGTGGCTGTATCGGCCCTACGGATTCTGACGCAGGCCTGCGTTTTCGAGAGGAACAACCCATGGTAATCAAGCGCCAATCGAACTGCCCGCTCTGCGGCGCCGCGTTGACGGCAATGGAACTGGTCGACGCCTGCACGGAACTCATCGACGCGCGCCTGGGCGTTCTGGAATCGCATTGCCCCCATTGCCAGGGTTGCCTGGAGGTGATGCCGGCGGCCGGCCGGATCGACATCGGCTACCGCGTCGGTCCGGGAAACGAGCGTTTCGATGTGGCGCTCTCCCTGCCGTTAGAAGGGCTCGAGATCGAGCGCACGGGCGACTCGAGCGGCCTGAAGCTCAGAGTGCCGGGAGGTTCATGGGCGTTTTAAGCCCTGTCCTGCGCTGCGAAAATCGCGCTTTCCGTTGGGCGCTGGCGAGCAAGGCCGCGGCCAGCGCCGGGACGAACAACGGTATTACCCAGGGACAACTAGCAAAGGCTCCGCATTGGTGCGGCGCACGGTAGGCAGAACAGCGCCGATCGGGTATCTTGTCAGCGCTTGAAAAGGGGTGACGGCAGGGGCATGATCCGCTGCCGCCACCGAGGCAGGTCCACCCACGACGAAGGAGAGAGTCCCATGCTGCACCTAGGCAAGTTGCGCACCGTTTTGCTCGCGCTGGCGATGTTGGCCGTGACGGCGTCCGTCGCGCAGGCGGCCACCAAGCTTCATTGGTACGGCCAGGCGGCTTTCAGGATAGAGACGCCTTCGGGCGGCGTGATCCTGATCGATCCGTGGCTGACAGTTCCCACCAACCCGGACAAGGAGTCCATCGCCAAGCTCGGCCGGGTGGACTACATCCTGATCACCCACGGGCATGGCGACCATGTCGGCAACGCGGTCGAAATCGCCAAGAAGACCGGCGCGTTGCTGGTTACCTCCTACGGCCTGCAATACAACATGAAATCGATGCTGGGCTATCCCGAGAACCAGGCCACCGCGGCGACCGGCGGCAACGTCGGCGGTACCATAGACCTGCCCAAGGCCGGCGCCAAGGTCACGATCGTCAACGCGATACATGCTTCGGAGCTGACGCCGCCGATGATTCCGGCACCCGCGCCCGGCCAGCCATCGGCCGTCACCAGCGGCAATCCGGTCGGCTTCGTGCTGCAGATCACCGACGGACCGACGATCTACCACACCGGGGACACGGACGTGTTTTCGGATATGAAGCTGATCCCGGAATTCAACAAGATCGATCTGATGCTGGCCTGCATCGGCGGGCATTTCACCATGGATCCGGTGCGCGCCGCGCAGGCAGTGGAGTGGGTGCAGCCCAAGCAGGTGATCCCCATGCATTTCGGCACCTACCCTATCCTTGCCGGTACGCCAGCTCAGTTCAAGACGGCGTTGGACAAGCGGGGCCTGGGCGCGCGGATGATAGAAATGAAGCCGGGTGAGGATCGCGTATTCTGAGCGGCGGATGCGGCCGGCAGCTGGAATAGTCGTTCATGAAGCTCGATCCGGCTGTCCTGCGCCAGATCGTCGGGCGCACACTCGATTATTACCACCAGCGGGCCGCCGCCTTCTGGGAAGGCACGCGAGATCACGATGTCGCTCAGAACATCGAGGCGCTGCTGCGCCACATTCAGGCGCAGCCGCCGTTTGCGATATTGGATTTCGGCTGCGGCCCGGGCAGGGATTTGCGGGCGTTCGTGCAGCGAGGGCATCTTCCGGTCGGCCTCGAAGGGGCTCCGGCGCTGGCCGAAATGGCGCGCGCCAACGGCGCCTGCGAAGTCTGGCAGCAGGACTTTCTGCAGCTCGATCTGCCCGATGCCTATTTTGACGGGGTGTTCGCCAATGCCTCGCTGTTTCACGTGCCGCGACAGGAGTTGCCGCGCGTACTGGGGCAATTGCGCGAGACGCTGAAGCCCGGAGGTGTCTTGTTCAGTTCAAATCCGCGCGGCAACAACGATGAGCAGATCAACGGCGAGCGCTATGGCGCCTATTACGATCTCGACACCTGGCGTTCCTATCTTTCCGCCGCGGGTTTTACGGAGTTGGAGCACTACTACCGACCTGCCGGCCTGCCCCGCGATCAGCAGCCGTGGCTGGCCAGTGTCTGGCGTCGGGACTAGACGCGCCCCGGGGCAGTCAAACACGCTGCGCAAACGCCTCGAAATCCTCCAGAGGCAGCGGGCGGCAGATCAGGAAACCCTGGTAGGCATGGCAGCCCGCGCCGGCCAGGAAGTGTCGCTGCGCCTCTGTTTCAACGCCCTCGGCCATCACCCCCAGGCCCAGGTTCTGGGCCAGAGCAATGATGGTTCTGGCAATGGAGGCATCATTGGGGTCGATCAGCACGTCTCGCACGAAGGACTTGTCGATCTTCAACTGGTCCAGCGGCAGGCGCTTCAGGTAGGCCAGCGAGGAATAGCCGGTGCCGAAGTCATCGAGCGAGAAGCCCACGCCCTTGGCCTTCAGGGCAAACATCTTCTCGATAACCTCCTCCACGTTGGATACCAGCAGACTCTCGGTCAGTTCCAGCTTGAGTCGCCGCGGGTTCGCACCGGTGTTCTTGAGCGCCGCCAGCACCTGATCGACGAAGTCCGCGTGGCGGAATTGACGGGCACTGACATTCACCGCCACCGTGAGATGGACCATCTCCGGCCGGGTGGCCCATGCGGCCAGCTGGGTACAGGCGGTTTCCAGAACCCACTGGCCCAGAGGCACGATCAAGCCGGTTTCCTCGGCCAGGGGAATGAACTGGGCAGGTGACATCATGCCGCGCCGGGGATGCTGCCAGCGCACCAGGACTTCCGCACCCGTCAGGCGGCCCTCGCCGGCCACCTGGGCCTGGTAGTGGAGCAGGAATTGTTTCTCGGCCACGGCCCGGCGCAGATCATGCTCGAGCGCCGCGCGCTCCTTCACCGCGGACTCCAGGGTGGGATCGAAGAAACGCACCGCATTTCGGCCAGCTTCCTTGGACTTGTACATGGCCAGATCGGCCTGTTTCATCAGGTCATCGACGGGTGTTTGATCGCCTCTGAACAAGGTCACGCCGATACTTGCCGTGCTGTGGTACTCGACATCCCTGAGCTGATAGCCCTGGTTGATCGCGGCGGGAATCTTTTCGGCGACGGTCTCGACGCTGGTGGCAGCCTGTCCTACGTCCGGGCTCAATTCTTCCAGCAGCACCACGAATTCGTCGCCGCCCAGGCGGGCCACGCTGTCGCCCACGCGAACCGCCGCCTTCAGCCGTTCCGCGACCTGCTTCAGCAGCAGGTCTCCCATGTCATGACCGAGCGTGTCGTTCAGCGTCTTGAAATTATCCAGGTCGATGAGCAGCAGCGCGCCATAACTGCCGTTGCGGGAACTCGCGGTCATGGCCTGCTTCAGACGATCCAGCAGGAGCATCCGGTTGGGCAGGCCGGTAAGCTGGTCAAAGAAGGCCAGTTCATGGATCTTTTCCTCCGCCTGCTTGCGCGTGGTGATGTCGCGTCCGGTGCCGTGATATCCGGCGAAAGCGCCCGTTTCGTCGAGCAAGGGCTCTCCGTTGATGCTGTGCCAGCGCAGCTTCCCTTCGGCATCGGAGATGGAATATTCAAAGCTGCGGAACGGCAGGTGGGCTTCGAGGACGGCTCTGTGTGCCGCCCATTGCTCGGGCGTCCGATCGATATTGAGTTCCCACCGCGTCTTGCCCTTTGACTCGACCGGCGGCGAGAAGTCGCCGTCGAAGGTCGCTGAGAATTCAGTGAAGCGAAACTGCTCGTCTTGCTGCCAGAACCAGTCCGACGACATGGTCGACAGCGCCAGGAAGCGCCTTTTGCTTTCTTCCAGTGTCGCCTCGGCCGTCTTACGCTCGGTGATGTCGCGAGCGAGCACGATGAAGCGGGGCTCCTGTCCGGGGCCGACAGCTTTCTCGGAAACCGACAGTTCGAAGAAGCGCCTGCCGTTCCGATCCTCCAGCGAGAACTGCCTTCCTCTCGATATGCCGTCATCCCGGGCCTCGTGCAGGGCAGTCATGAAGATATTCGACACCTCCTCCGGCATGACTTCGGACATCGTTCTGCCGAGCATGTTTTCGGGAGATACGGCCAACAGGTCGGTGCGATGGGAGTGACAGCTGTATATACGGCCACCCATCCCGACCTCGAAGAGCAGGTCCGGCAGGGCGTCCAGTATGGCCTGCACCTTGGATTTCTCGGCTTCCAGGTGACTGACCTTGACCTTGACCTGCCAGCGCAGAAGGGCCGCCACGACGATCATCGAGGCCAGCAAGAGGGCCAGCAAGCCGAGTGCCTGCCAGACGTGTGGCGGGATAAGCGTCTTCGGGCTTTCGCCGCGCCACCGTTCCAGGATCCGGAAGTACTCGGAGTCCGGATCGGACTGCCAGGCATCCAGGTGCCGATCGATTGCCGCCAGCAAGTCGGTGTTTCGGTCTTTCGCCGACGCGAAAAACAGCCGCGCCGGCTGAAATACGACCGGCGTTTCGACAAGGTGGTAACGGGAGGCATTGAATTCGCCAAAGAGATTGTTGGTGATGACGGCATCGGCTTCACCGGAAGCCGCCAGGGCAAACGCCCTCTCGAAGGACTCGGCCGGAATTACGCGCACCTTGAGGCCGAAACCGGCGATCATGCCGGTAAAACTATCCTCCTCGATGCTGCCGCTGAGGACGGCAACCCGTTTGCCGCCGAGGTCGAGCACGGAGGCGATCGGCACTCCCTTGCGACTGAAAACCTGTGCCCAACTGTAAAGCGCCGGCGTCCTGTGGAAGGAGAGGAGGCGATCACGCTGCGCGGAGTAGGCCACATCCGGCATCAGGTCGATTTGTCCGGCTTGCAGCGCCTCCAGGCATTTCTGCCAGGTGCAGCTCACGAAAACGAGCTGCCAGCCTTCCTTGCCGGCAATGAGATTAAGGACATCGATCAGGATTCCGGCCGGCTTTCCCGCCGCGTCGATGAAGATCTTCGGCTCGTTGGAATAGACTCCCACGCGCACTTCCCGTGCCTGGACTGCGCCGACACAGCAGATCAGGCCGAGCCATAAGAGCAGGCGGAAGATTCTCGGCGAAAGCCTCGGTTTCAACTCGATTTTCCAGGCGCAGTGCGGACCTTCGTGAACATAGCACGAATGACTTGCTGCTATCTGCAAGCCCGACCTCCGGAAGCCCTACATCAGAACAATGTCGTATTGAGAACGCATCGCGGAAAACTTATTTGAAATAAACAGGTTGCGATGCGTTGCCGGCTTCTGGCTCAACCCGGCTACCCATCTGGCTACCCGTAAGGTGTGGGCTCTCATGTGACGCCTTCGGATGGTACAACGTGCTTTCATGCCAGGCCATAGGCTTGTGCAAGCCGGTCGCAGATCTCGTTCGTGGATGCGGCTGCTATGCCCAGGCACTTCAAGTCCACCGGCTCGCCGACACGTAGCGCTGCGATGAAGCGCCGCAGGTCCTCGCCCACTGCGGCTGGAACATCGATGCGCGTGGCGGGTGTCAGCACCTGGGACAAGCGCAGCACGTCGTTGAGGTGCTTGCGTATGGCCTTGCTGTCGATCACAGCGCCTTGGGCCGCGCGCTGCGACAAGTCCAGCCATGCGCTGGCTTTCAGCGGGATCAAGCGATCTTCGCCCACCCAGACCAAGCCATCAGTCTCGCGGCGTCCTGCCATGACGAAGGCGTAGTAGTCCTCGTTCAAGAGAATCGCGGACAGGCTGGAAACGACCTCGTCCACGGGGATCGGCGTGAGATGCGCCTCACCCGCGAGCGTCAGTCCGTCCGGTTTGCGGCTGAACAACTCCAGCATCGCCGGGTATGAGACATCGGCCGGCTTCTGGAAGCGATAGAACTGCGGTGCACCGTCACTGCGCTGCCCCACGGCATAGCCGCCCGCCTTGACGAACGCCCAGAATGCTTCGACAAACGCGGGCGTCAGGGCCTCGACATGCAACACGATGTCCAGGTCCTTGGTGGCGCGAAACGGCAGTCCGGCCTCGGCCATCGTGAGAGTAGCCGCGCTGCCACCGATCAGCACATATTGATCGGTGTGAGTGGCGAAGTGGGTCTGGAATCGACCCAGGCCACGGATCATCCCGGCGCCAGCGGCCATGACAAGCTCTCCCTGAGTTCGTCGAGTGCCAACTGTACCCGCTCGTCGCGGTCTTCACTCAGGCTCATTATCAGCGACAAAGGGTCAACACTGTCTTTCTGACCACTCCCTTGGGGCAGCAGCCTGGGTCCATACCTCCAGATCTGCCAAGCCATGGAGCCCGGCGCTGATTCTGGCAAGGGCAAGGCGCCGCCAGTCTGAGCCTGCCGCCAACCGGCGACGCTGACAGCCCATACCGGCGCAGGTGGGTCGGCGAGCATCGACCGGGCGGCCAACGCACTTGCCCCGGCCGGCAAGGCATCCGGTGGCGGTGTGCATTGCCTATCCACCCAGACCACGCGGCGTACAGGACTCTTCAGCAGCGGCTGGGCGCTCTGCCAAGTCTCCCCGGGTGGCTTGGTAAACCGCACCTGGCGTATGCGACCAGTGACCTCGACCGATACCAACCCTGCAGCCTGGAGTTCACGCATCGCACGACTCACGGTCATGGCGGTATAACCCATTCGCTCGGCATCGTCGCCGGCACGCCAGGCCTCCTGCCACGGGTGGCTTAGCAAGGCGCAGATCAAGAGCGCCTGGGTGGACGGGCTGAGCGTTTCGCCTGCGGTGGTCGAACGCCGCTGCCTGAAATACTCCCGAAGATCCAGTGCCAACTGGGGCAGATAGAGTTGATTGCCCGGGACAATGAACGCGACATGCTGCTCGATCAGGTGGCGACGCTGAAACGAGCTGAGGACGGGTAGCAGCAGAACTGGTAGCGCATTGGATTCGAGTTTGGCTATCTGGTCGACGTGCCGTCGAACCTCAGCCAGGGGAAACTTGTCGGCATCCTTGGGCGTGAACACCACGCAGTGGTGGCCCAGCAGGTCGAACTGGGCCCAGGCGTAGGCGTCCTGTAGGTGGTATGGGAGTTCGGCTGAGGGCTTCAAGGGCCGCAATTCCGCCTCAACAGCCAGGACCTCCCGAAGGTAGGTCGCTGCCTGTTTTAATAACGCCGCCGCCTCACTATCTAACATCATATCTGCACAATAACATTGTTGTAGTTATCGTGCAAGAATTATGTTAGTGTTTTGACACGTCGGCGAATTGGAAGACAGCGAGCCTTTTCCGGCTCGTGGAAGCGATTATCTCCTGCTGGCTGAAACGGTGACTTCAAGATGGCCGATCAGCTCATCCAGTAGTTCTGATTTATAGGCGCTCTTGCACCGGTTGTAGTGATAGGACAGCTCACCAATAAGCTCGGAAATGACATGGGGCCTGAATCTGATCCATTTCTTTCGGCCATTTTTTAGATCCGCCTGCGTCACTTCATCCACGACCAAAAACCCAGCAAGGTCCAGGATGAGCTTCTTTTCTTCGGCATGTAAATCAACTTCAACAAATTCAGCCGTGCTATTCATGGGCGGCGGCCCTCGGGAAGACGATCAATTTTCAGTTTACCGCTGCCAACTGAGACCGATATCCGCTCGTAGTTCGGGCAGCCTCCTGCTGGGTAAGACGTTCTAGGCCGAACTTACCGAGAGTAGGGATTGATCAGATTGACTCCGGTTGGTTCGAAGTCACTTGCGTTGCGAGTAACGACTGTTAAGCCATAGGTAAGCGCGGTCGCAGCGATCAACAAGTCGGCACCTTCGTGCCCAAGTTGCGCGGACAGGCGACCCCAGCGGCGTGCCACGCTGGGCGTAACCGGGAGAATTCGATCTGCATACAGGCGCGTCAGGCTCTCAAGCCAAGCTGTCAGTGCTTCGGCGAACTCAGGATCGCCCTTGCGGCGCTTTTCTATGCCCCGCTCGATTTCGCCAAGTGTGACAACGCTGAGATGTAACTGATCGGCCAACTGCTTCGAGACCCAGCGAACCACCCCGACATTCGGCCTCTTCTTCCGCAACTCGGAGACGATTACGGTGTCGAGAAGAAACATCAGAGATCGATGTCACGCAGAGCAATACGACGTGACTCGGCATGTGGCGCATCGTCCTTGGGTATGGCAAGGAGATGCGCGACGAATCCTGGGGCACTGGCACGAGCACCTTCGCGAAGCGCACGATAATTTGCCTCAGACAGAACGACCACCGCCGCCCGACCTCTCCGCGTAACGTGTTGTGGCTCACCCTGCAAGGCCGCCTCGACGACCTGACTAAACTGAGTTTTTGCGTCCTGCAACCGCCACTGCGATCCATGCATGATTGGCTCCTCGCTTACTGGAAATTTACACTGGTCAGATTATCTGGTCTGTTGGCCTGATAGTCAAGTTCGCTTGTGGCGCAGGAACTTGGCATCACGAGACAGACCTTGGATACCCCCATTCTATCGAGACCGACCCTCTTGCAGAACATACCGAAAACGGTATACTTCATCCATGAGCGTCCCTCCTCGAATCGAGCGTCCTTTGCATTGGGTCGGCTCGGCCAAGCGGAATCTGTTGGATTTCCCGGAGGAGGTGGTTGATGAGTTCGGTTACGAGCTCGGCGTGGTGCAAATGGGCGGTCAGCCGCCAACGGCGAAGCCGTGGAAGGGTGAAGGGGCTGGCGTCTTCGAGTTGGTGGAGGATTTTCGTGGGGACACTTACCGGGTTGCTTACACGGTTCGGTTCGCCAAGGCGGTCTACGTCCTTCACTGCTTCCAGAAGAAATCGCCATCAGGCATACGCACCGCCAAGACCGACATCGACCTCATCCACGAACGATTGAAGACGGCTCGCAACGACTACGAGGTGCGATATGGCAAGGAAGACTGAAACGGTAGATGTCGGCACGGGCGACGTGTTCCAGGACTTGGGATTTGCAGACGCGGGAGAACGGAAACTTCGTGTCCAGCTCGCCATGCGCCTCAACGACCTCATCAAGGAACGTAAGCTGACGCAGACCAGTGTTGCCGGCATCTTCGGCATCCCCCAGCCCCATGTATCCGAACTGCGCAACTTCAAACTCAGTCGTTTCTCATCGGAGCGCTTACTGCACTTCATTACCCTGTGCGACAAGGACGTGGAAATCGTCATTCGTCCCAAGGCAGCAAATCACAAAGCAGGTCTGGTTTCCGTGCTGGTTGCTGCCTGACTAGCGCGAGGCAAATAGCTTCCTACGGCGCATGAAATTGGCGAATTGGAAGACGGTCAAGTCTTCCCCGCTTATGGATGCGCTCGGTGTTGTCTGTCTGAAGCGGCAGCGGCAAGTTGAAAATTGATCCTCTTCCCGAGGGCCGCCGCAGCACTTGCCAAGGTGGTCAGCGTCAGGCTTGTGTCTTCCTCGTCGAGCAAACGATTCAACGCCGCCCGGCTGGTGCGCATGCGCTTCGCCAGTTCGGTTTTGGTGAGGCGCTGGATCTTCATTTCTTCGGCAATCTGCCACGCGATCATCCGCTTGAGCGCGATCGCGGTGGCGCCGTCAAGCATTGCCTCCTCTTTAAGGAAGTCGTCAAAACTGCTGCCGATGTTTTTCTTGCCCATGTTCATCTCCGTTTCCCGTTCAACCCTCAGCAGGCGGCGGTTGTGCGTCCAGCTCAATTCAAAACGCAACGCGTCACACAATACCAAGGTTTGGTGAAACAACGATTCGTCACAAGCCGTGTGACGAATTCGGTTGCTCATGGACGTTGTTCCGAGTCGAGGGCCTCGCCTGTGGCAGGCCAGAGGATCTGGTAGCGGGTATTGCCAGATCCAGTGTGGCATCAGAGGTCAGGAAGAAAACGATGTGAGCCGAATCCCAGCATTATTCGGCTCATCCCGCCTCGGGCAAGGAGGTCAGGCAGCCCGCGACCACAGCGCCTCAGCCCAGCTCTGTCATGGGAGGCAAGTCTGCCAGTGTTATCGTCCGACTATGCGTGAGCAAGCCCGGATTGACTATGCCCATTATGGGCATTAAGATGCCCAAAATGGGTACGATTTCCAAAGCGCCAGTCGGGCGGACCAGCCTCTCCGATGCCCTCTTTTCGGGAACGCAGCAGCGCGTCCTCGGCCTGATCTTCGGCCAGCCCGAGCGCAGCTTCTACGCAAACGAACTGATCGGCCTCATCGGCGCCGGCTCGGGTGCCGTGCAGCGCGAGCTGGCACGGCTGGCGCAGAGCGGCCTTGTGACCGTGCATCCGGTCGGCAACCAAAAACACTATCAAGCCAATCGGGATTCGCCGATTTATGCCGAGCTGTGCGGCATCGTCCAGAAGACCGTCGGCCTTGCCGAACCCCTGCGCGAGGCCCTGGCACCCCTGGCAAAGAAGATCAGGGCCGCTTTCGTTTTCGGTTCAGTCGCCAAGCGGCAGGATACGGCGGCGAGCGACATTGACTTGATGCTGATCAGCGACAGACTGACCTATATTGATATTTTTGCTGCGCTTGAGACGGTGAGCACGAGGCTTGGTCGCGCGGTCGATCCGAAAATCTATACTCGCAAGGAACTGTCCAAGCGAATCGCCGAGGACAATGCCTTCGTCACACGGGTGCTGGCACAACCAAAACTTTGGCTGATCGGGGGTGAAGATGACCTCACCGTTTGAAAACCTGGCCGCGCCCAATAAACCGCTGAAGGCGGAGCCGCCAAGGAGTTTGCCGGACTGTGCAGATGTCGACATCACATTGGCCAACTCACGGCTTGCGACGCACTGCCTTGATCTGTTCCTGGGCCACGGCGAGTGCTTGATCTTCGCCGAGCTTGCCGTGCGTTCGCGCGCGGCTCACCAAGTCGTGGGCGTCCTGCCGCGACTTGATGCCATAAAACTCTAGGCTTTCATCGATCAGTTGCCCGATGGTCTTGTCGCGCTGCGCCGCCGCCTCCTTGAGCGCCCGGTAACGCGCTTCCGACAGGGTGATGGTCAGACGGGTCATGCCAGCCTCGCATTTGTGCTTTGACAGCAACACGCTAGCGCAAGCGCGGACACCTGGCAAATGCGGCTGGCGTGAGGAAAATCTGCATCACGGGCTCGTGATCGCATACACCATGTCGCCGATGAAGCGGCGGAACGAGTCGTTCTCCACGAACTGCTTGTAGACCTGGGTATCGTCCTTGAGGAGGATCTGCATCACCTTGCCCAGCGCTTGGTCGTGGGCCATGCGCGCTGTGTGCGGGGTGTTTTCCTTCGCGTTCTGATAGGCCTTGTCAGCCGCGACCTTCGGCGCGATGTCGTCGCGGATGCGCGCAGCAACACGATCGCCGTCGGCGAAGAGCGTGCCGAAGTTCTCGTTGAAGTTCTTGAGGATGTTGCTCAAGCGGTCGAGCTCGGGCTCGCTCCTGTGGCCGCCCCCTTCCGTCGGGACGGGTTCGATCTCTGCATCCTGATCACCGAGCGCGATCTTCATCACCGCCTTTTTCTCGACACGGTAGCTGTCCATATCGATTGCCTCCAAGATGCCACTGGCGAGGTCTTCCTCCTTCGGCGCCGGCAGCTTGGGGGTCAGGAGGTTAAGCAGGATCGAGAGCCGCTCCCAGTCCCGGTAGGTGGTGGGCATCACGGAGGCGAGGAAGTCGTAGGTGCGGCAAAACACCTTGGCCTTGCCCTTGAAGTCGACCTGCTGGTCCTCGTCGAGCGTGCGGGTGTAGACCGCCACGCAAGCATCGAGAATGGGATCGAGTTTGTCGCGGTCAGCGCCACCGAGGAACAACTCGACGACCTGCTGCACCTGCTCGGACGAATACACCTGCGCGCCATCGAGCGCAGCCTTCAGGTCGTGCAGCTTGTTGGGGTCGGTCTCTTCGCTGAGCAACGTCGTGCGATAGTAGTCCTGGAAGGCGAAGGTGATCGCCTCGCTGTTGTTCTGGAAGTCGAGTACGAAGCAGTCGTGCTTCTGCGGATGCGCACGGTTCAGGCGCGACAGCGTCTGCACCGCCTTGATACCCGAGAGCACCTTGTCCACGTACATCGTGTGCAGCAGCGGCTCGTCGTAACCGGTCTGGAACTTGTCGGCACAGATCAGGAAGCGGTAAGGATCGCTCTGTATCCTCTCGGCGATGTCGCTGCTCGAAAACCCGTTGAGCGATGCCTCGCTGACCTTGGCGCCGCCGTATTCGTGCTCGCCCGAGAAGGCGACGATCGCCTGATACGGGCTCTTGCTCTCCGCGAGATAGGTCTTCACCGCGTGGAAGTACTGGATCGCCCGCCCGATGCCGCTGGTCACTACCATCGCCCGCGCCTGCCCGCCGATCTTTGCCGCCGCGAGCACCTGCTTGTGGAAGTGGTCGACCATGATCTCGGCCTTGAGCCGGATCGCGTGGTCGTGGCTCTCCACATAGCGGCGCAGCTTTTTCTGCGCCTTCTTGGTGTCGAACTCAGGGTCATCCTCGGTCTTCTTGATCAGCTTGTAATAGCTGTCGACCGGCGTATAGGCCTTGAGTACATCGAGGATGAAGCGCTCCTCGATCGCCTGCTTCATGGTGTAGCTGTGGAAGGGCCGGTGCTTGACCCGGCCTTCGGCATCGGCCGGCAGGGCCTCGCCGAACATCTCCAGCGTCTTGTTCTTCGGCGTGGCGGTGAAGGCGAAGTAGCTGGCGTTGGTCAGCATCTTGCGCGCGGCGATGCGTTTTTCGAGCGCCTCGTTCACCGTATCTTCGGGGTCGGCCTCCACGTCAGGGGCATCCTCGCCCAGCGCCCTGCTCATCGCCGCCGATGTCTTGCCGCCCTGGCTCGAATGCGCCTCGTCGATGACGATGGCGAAGGTCTTCCCGGCATCGAGAGCGATCTCGTCGAGGATGAAGGGAAACTTCTGCACCGTCGAGATGATGATCTTCTTGCCCTGCTCGATGAACTTGCGCAGGTCGCCCGAGTGCTCGGCGTGACCCACCGTCGCGCCCACCTGCATGAACTGCTTGATGGTCTTCTGGATCTGGTCATCGAGGATGCGCCGGTCGGTGACGACGATCACCGAGTCGAACACTTCCTTACCTTCACGTTTGACGCCGATCAGCTGGTGCGCGAGCCAGGCGATCGAGTTCGACTTGCCGCTGCCCGCCGAGTGCTGCACCAGATAGCGCTTGCCCGCGCCGTTGGCACGCACGTCGGCCAAGGCCTGGCGCACCACGCCGAGCTGGTGATAGCGCGGGAAGACCTGGTTGCGCTTCTTCTTGCCGGTCTTCGCGTTCTTCGTTTCGACGATCTGGGCGTAGTTTTCGAGGATGTCGGTCAGGCCCGCCGGCGTGAGCACCTCTTTCCAGAGGTAGTCGGCCTTCAGGCCCAGCGCGTTGGGCGGGTTGCCCGCACCGTCGTTGTAGCCCTTGTTGAAGGGCAGGAACCACGAGCCCTTGCCCTTGAGCTCGGTGCACATGCGCACCTCGCCCTCATCCACCGCGAAGTGCACCGCGCAGCGGCCAAACCAGAACAGCGGCTCGCGCGGGTCGCGGTCGCGGCGGTACTGCTCCACCGCGTCCTCCACCGTCTGCTTGGTGAGGTTGTTCTTCAGTTCGAAGGTGACCATCGGCAGACCGTTGATGAACAGGCCCAGGTCGAGCGCGCGGCGCGTCTCGTCGAGGCTGTAGGCGAGCTGCCGCGTGACCGAAAAGCGGTTCTGGGCGTGCAGCGCCTGTGCCTTGGCGTTGCCCTCCGACGGCGTGCCGTAGAAAAGGTCGAAGTGGCCGGCGGGATGGTGGTCGATCCCCTTGCGCAGCACGTCGATGACGCCGCGTTTGGCCGTTTCGGCGGACAGGCGCGCGAGGAACTTCAGGCGGTTGATGTCCTTGGGGTCGGCCCCGTCAGCCAGCGCCAGCTTCTTGAACGCATCGGGCTGGGTGGCGCGCAGGAAGGCGAAAAGCTGCGGCGCGTCGAGCGCGTGGGTGCGGTCGTAGTCCTTTGCGCTGCCTGCGAAGTAGCCGGTGCCCCCGTAGGGTGCGGGCGGCTGGCCCAGGGTGTCCGGCACCACGGCAAGGCCGTCGGTGCCGGTCATGTGGCGCATGATGAGCGTTTCGAGCCCTTTTTCGCTGGTATCGGTGGTCATACACGGCCCTCTATCAATTACCCATCAACGTGACTGCGCCACAAAAAGTCTTTTCCATCAGTGAGCTAAGAACTGCCGTGCGGTCGAAATGTTCTTCTCATCAATTACCCATCAATTACCATCAAGCCCATCCTACGTCCAGCCTTGTTCGCGCAATCGATTGGCAGCCAAATCGATCTGATCAAGAGTGAACTGCCGCTTGCGCGGATTCCAGTCGTGCACGCCTGCCGCGATCTCGGGGACAGACTGCGCAAGTTCTTGCGTCACCACCCAATGCACCGTTGCCAACAACTCCAGGCCATAGGGCGTTTCAAATCCTTCAACCAATGCCGCCGTGCGATCCAGCCGTCGGTGCGTCGCCTCATGGCTCGCCAGATAGCGCTCTGCCTCTTCCACAGCGCCCGGCACCAAGGTCAGCGGCTTGTCCGGAGCATCGCCGCCATCGGCATAGCCGCTGATCAAATGACCTTCTACCGCACGCAGCACGTGGCGCAGGTTCTCGGCATAGGGGCCGTAGGGTGCCTTCACGTAGCGCAAGCGTAGTGGCTCCCCCGCCACCTGCAAGAAGTACATCAACTTGTGTACCTCCAGCAGACTGATGCTCGGATCAAGCAGTGCTCCCAGGTAGCGGCGCATCAAGGCAACCAGCGCCGCCCGGCCGGCGGTCATTGTTGGCACATCGCTGGAGCGATTGGCGCGCTCATCGGTAGGCGCATCGCGTGGCTCGAATATCTGCACTTCGACATCAGTCAAGGTGGAGAAGGCATGCTCGATCAAAGGCCTCACCTCGGCCCAATTCAATCCACCCAAGCCACTGCCCAGGGGAGGGACGGCAACTGAACGGATACCCCGCGTTCGAACCTCGTCCACCAGCGCAGTCAAGCCCATCTTGATGTCTTCGATACGACTCTTGCCGCGCCAGTGACGCTTGGTCGGGAAATTGATGATGTAACGCGGAAACGTCAGCTCGCCTGTATCGAACACAAACATCCGGCCCGGCTGCACTGCCTCACGCCCGCATGCCGCAGCATAGGCCTTGAAGTTCGCCGGAAAACGCTGCTTGAATTGCAGGGCAATACCGCGCCCCATCACGCCAACGCAATTGACCGTATTGACCAGCGCTTCAGTTTCGGCCTTCAGGATGTCGCCTGTCGTATAGCGAATCATCTGTGCCTCCTCATTCAGAAATACCATTCCCGCCGAACTTCGACTGCGGGGCGATGCGGCGCACCGCTCAGCGCACGAACCACCTGACCATAGACCGAGGCATCAATAACGCCGATGCGGCGCACCAGTTGCCAAGGGAAGAAATCCTGCACCAGAAACTCTGCCTGCTTGCCTTCCTTCACTGGCGCATCACGAAAATCGTTGGCGGCTACTGCTTCCCAATCCACCTCATCCAGTTGCTCCAGCCGGTCGCGGAACTCAGTGTAATACGCGCCCGCATTCGAGAGGCTGAACGTCTTCCCATTTCGCCTTGTACAGCTCGGCGCTGCGCACGGCGGTGGCGAGCAGGATGCGGATCGACAGCGCGTTGTGCTGGCGCATGCCGGCGTTGAGCAGCAGGTGCAACTCGTCCTTGGTGAGCATCAAGCGCTTGCGTTGCGGCGGCCGTTCGCCGAGCAGCGCCGACAGCATGATGCCGTGGCACGGGTTCGCATTGATCAGCCGTTTGCCGCAGGCGTGGGTGAACAGGCATTTGGTGGTGATCAGCAGCATGTTCGACTCGCCCCAGGTCAGCGCGCTGGCCTCGATCAGCGCGACCACGTCTGACGCCTCGATCTCGCGCACGGTCAGCGCGCCGAGCTTTTTCTCCACGCGTTTGAGATGCCGGCCGTAGCTCGTCTGTGTGCTCTCGGCCAGGCGCACGAGCTTCTTGGCGCGGTAGTCCTTGACCAGCTCGCGCACGCTCCAGTCTTTCGCCGCGGTGGCCTTGGCTTTCTGCTTGTCGGCCGCCGGGTTGCGTCCTTGCATGATCTCGGCGCGCTTGATCATCGCCAGGCCGCGTGCATCGGCCAGGCCGATGTCCGGGTAGCGCCCGATCGTCAGCTCACGGCGGCGGCCACCGTGGCGATAGCGAAGGATCCAGCCGGCGACGCCGGCGGCGGAAAGCGTGAAGGTCAGCCCGTTGCCATCGGCCTTGGCTAGCGGGGTTGCCGCCTTGATCCAGTGCCTGATCTGCAGGTCCGACAGAAGACCTTTGTCTCGTGCCATGTCCACTCCATTGTTCTGATGTGTAGCTACCCATCTAGCTACCCAGCCAGCTACCCAATTCTAGTGGAATGTGGTGAGACGTCAAGATCCCGGAAAAACGTAAAAACCCGCAATAGCCTTGTTTCATGCGGGTTTACGGGTGGCAAGTCGGATGCCATGGGACCCCGTGAAACCCTACATCAGAACAATGTCGTATTGCTCCTGGGTGTAGCCGGATTCCGCCTGGACCGAGATGGTCTTGCCGATGAAGTCGGAGAGCATGGCCAGTGCCTGGGATTCCTCGTC
>CAIVDC010000143.1 GCA_903904605.1 uncultured Sterolibacterium sp. | reverse complement strand
GCGCGAGATCGGCATCCAGCCGGATGTGTTGCTTTGCCGCGCCGACCGGCCGGTGCCGGAAGACGAGCGGCGCAAGATTTCGCTATTCACCAACGTTCAGCCGGAAGCGGTGATCTCGGCGATCGATGCCGACAGCATCTACATGATCCCGGGCCTCCTGCACGAGCAGATGATCGACGAGATCGTCTGCCACAAGCTGGGGATCCTAGCGCGCGCCGCCGACCTTTCCGTCTGGAAGAAGCTGGTGCATTCGCTCCAGCATCCCCAGCATGAGGTCGATATCGCCTTCGTCGGCAAGTATGTCGATCTCACCGAATCCTACAAGTCGCTGACCGAGGCGCTGGTCCATGCCGGCATCCATACCCTGTCGAGGATCAACGTTCATTACATCGATTCCGAAGGCATAGAAAAGGATGGCATCCAGGCCCTCGTGGGCATGGATGCCATCCTCGTCCCCGGCGGTTTCGGCCGGCGCGGCACCGAAGGCAAGATCGCGGCCATCCGCTATGCCCGGGAAAACAAGGTGCCCTACCTGGGGATCTGCCTGGGCATGCAACTCGCGGTGATCGAGTTCGCCAGAAACGTGACGGGTCTGCCGGCCGCGCACAGCACCGAATTCGATGCCAATACGCCGCATCCGGTGATCGCTTTGATCACCGAGTGGCTGGACCGCGAAGGCCGCATCGAGGAGCGCGACGCCAATTCCGACCTGGGCGGCACCATGCGGCTGGGCGGCCAGTCCTGCGCCCTGGTCGAAGGCTCGCTGGCGCTCCGGATTTACGGCGCCGACCGCATCAACGAGCGCCACCGCCATCGCTACGAAGTAAACAACGTTTATCTGCCGCGCCTGGAGCAGGCCGGACTGAAAGTGTCGGGCCGCTCGGCCGAAGGCAAGACCCTGTGCGAGATGATAGAGCTCCCGGTCGACGGCGAGCATGGCCATCCCTGGTTCGTCGGCTGCCAGTTCCATCCCGAGTTCACCTCCAATCCGAGGACCGGCCATCCGCTGTTCATCTCCTTCGTGCAGGCGGCGCTGGCCAAGCGTCAGGCCGCCTCATGAAACTCTGCGGCTTCGAAGCGGGGCTCGATCATCCGCTGTTCCTGATCGCCGGCCCCTGCGTCATCGAGTCGCGCCAGATGGCCCTTGACACCGCAGGGGTGCTCAAGGAAATCTGCGCTTCGCTCGGCATCCCGTTCATCTACAAGTCCTCCTACGACAAGGCCAACAGAAGTTCCGGCGCCAGCCCGCGCGGGCCGGGGATGGAGCAGGGGCTCGAGATACTGGCCGAAGTGAAGCGTGAAATCGGCGTGCCGGTGCTGACCGACGTCCATAGCGCCGCAGAGGTGACGGCTGTTGCGGCCGTGGTCGACGTCCTGCAGACGCCCGCTTTCCTCTGCCGCCAGACCGACTTCATCGAGGCGGTGGCCTGTTCGGGCCGTCCGGTGAATATCAAAAAGGGTCAGTTCCTGGCGCCCGGCGACATGAAGCATGTCGTGATGAAGGCCCGCGAGGCCAACGGCAACCTGGACAACATCCTGGTCTGCGAGCGCGGCGCCTCCTTCGGCTACAACAACCTGGTTTCCGACATGAGGAGTCTCGCCATCATGCGCGAGACCGGCTGTCCGGTGGTCTTCGATGCGACGCACTCGGTGCAGCTGCCGGGCGGGCAGGGCACGACCTCCGGCGGCCAGCGCGAATTCGTGCCGGTGCTGGCGCGCGCAGCGGTTGCCGTGGGCGTCGCCGGCCTGTTCATGGAGACGCATCCCGACCCGGCGCGGGCGCTCTCCGATGGGCCGAATGCCTGGCCGCTGGACAGGATGCGGGCTCTGCTCGAAACCCTGCGCGACATCGACGCGCTGGTCAAGCGGCGCGGCTTTATCGAGGCCTGAACCTATTTTCTTTGCTTAGGAAATCCAAATGAGTGCAATCGTTGATGTCGTCGCCCGCGAGATTCTCGACTCGCGCGGCAATCCCACCGTCGAAGCCGACATCCT
>CAIVDC010000142.1 GCA_903904605.1 uncultured Sterolibacterium sp. | reverse complement strand
CGTCGATCTGGTAGGGCTCCGCCGCCCCAGCCAATGCCGACAGCCCCGCAAAAAATGAAAACATCAGTGCCGCGACCATCGTCGATCCCTGCCTAAGCTTGTTCATAGCGACTCCTCCTCCGGTTCCGCGGCGCCTGCCGCAATCGTTGTAACGCTCCTGCTGCGCCTGCAGCGGGAGCGCATCAAATCTTGAAGGTCTCGAGCGTTTCCGGCGCGAACAGCTGCTCCGGCTGCAGCAGGTGTTTGGACAGTCCCTGCTCGAAAGAATAGCGCAGGAATGTAGACAGGGTCTGCCGGTTCCGGTCGAAGCCGTACGGCCAGAAGTCTTCGCCCATTTCGCGCTGGGTTTCCTGGACGTGTGCGGAGAGCCAGGGCAGCATCACCTTCAGTGCGGCGGTTTCGGACAGGTCCCGGTAGGTTTCCCTTTGCGCCTGGCAGAATGCCTTGGTCAGCGATTGCGCGACCCAGCGGTTCTGTTCGTACAGCTCACGCTTTATCACCACCGTGTGCATGATCGGAAAGATCCGGGTGCGCCGGTAGTAGTCCCGCTCGACCGGCATGAAATCGTCGAACAGGCGCTTCACCCTGCCGCCGCCGGTGTGGAACGACGACGGCATGCGCGCCGTATACAGCGCGTCGATTTCACCGCTGGCCAACATCGCCGAGAGGGTCTGCGTCGGGCCGATCGACTCGACCCGGATATCGGCGGGCAAGTCCAGCTTGAGCTTTTCCGGACGACCCGGTTCCTCTTCGCCCCCGGTGAAATAGGTGACGCTATTGACCGGTACGCCATACTCGTCCGAAAGCACGCCGCGAATCCAGACGGGTGCGGTCATCTGGTATTCCGGATTGCCGACGCGCTTGCCGATCAGGTCCTTCGGCTCCTTGATGCCGCTGTCGGCATTGACAAAGATGCAGGAGTGGCGAAAAAAGCGCGACGGGAAAATCGGGATCGCGATGAAAGGGCTATCCTTGAACAGCGACACCGTGTACGAGGAGAGGGACATCTCGGCGACGTCGAACTCCCGATTGCGCAGCATGCGGAAGAAAGTCTCCTCGACCGGAAGGCTGAGGTAATTCAGATCGATGCCGTCCGGCTGGATGCTGCCTTCGAGCAGGCTGCGGGTACGGTCGTAATTCCAGCATGCCAGGTTCAGTTTCAGCTTAGACACTTATCGTCCTCAAAAATATTGTGCGCTCCGCCATCCATCGGGGCGATAGAACCGCTGGCAGGGGCGAAAGTTGAACAATGACGGCCTCTTCCTGCTGCGCGCCGACTAGGCCGCAGCTTCCTTCGAGCGGCTGGTCAGGCGATCGATGATCCGGCGTGCCCGGTTCGGGCCCGCATCGACGTGGATGTCGATGCCGTGCGTGCCGCCGAATCGGCACATGTTCCGGTGCTGCGCCTCGATGATCAGCCGATCTTCCTCGAAGGTCGCTTCCGTCTGGCGACAGACCAGTTCGCTGGTGCCCGGCCTGTCCGGATGAGTATTGCTGGCCAGGGTCCAGAAGTAATGAGCGGTCGTTTCCGTCTCGGGTGTGATGCCATGAAACCCGCGCATATGAAAGCCGCCGCGATCGGGGTTGTCGAGGGCATCGGTCGCGGCGTCGACGGCCCCGGTCCAGATGGCCAGGTAAGTCACGTGGAAATCGATTTCCTGCCAGCGGTCGATCAAGCCCTTGAAGGGCCAGGCCGCGCTGTAGGTCGCCGGGGGTTCCGATGCTTTCAGCCAGCGCACGACCCGCAGCTTGTCGCCATCGCCTTCGACCCGGGTGGGGGCGCTCATGTGCAGCTTCGGGTTGCCGCCTATGGTCCGCGCATGAACGTAGCCCAGATGACTCAAATCGAGAAGATTGTCGTGGATGAGCTGGTACGGCGCCTGGTAATGAAAGACACCGCCGCCGAACTCGTAGCGCGGATCGTCATGGGCGGCAACTTCCGGTGGTTGCACGCTCGCTTCGCTGTCCGCCTGTTCGCCCATCCAGATCCAGACGATCTGGTTGCGCTCGACGACCTGGAATGCGGCCACGCGCGCCTTCGAAGGGATCTTTTCCTGGCCGGGAATTTCGATGCACTGCCCGCCGGGCTCGAACAGCAGGCCGTGGTAACCGCAACGAATGCCGGCCTGTTCGATCGTTCCGAAGGAGAGCGGCAGGCTGCGATGGCAGCAGCGGTCTTCCAGTGCCGCAGCCCTGCCGCTTCGTGTGCGAAACAGGACCAGAGGCCGGTTCAGAAGCGTACGGGCGATGGGCTTGTCCTGAAGCTCCCAGGCGAAAGCGGCCACATACCACTGGTTCAATGGAAACATTGTCTTCCTCCTACTTGCCCGGATCTTTCACGGCGTCGTATTTGTCTATTTCTGTCGCCACATAGTTTCCCGAGGCCTGCTTGTCGATTCTCCGAATATAGATGGTCTGCACAATGTCCCGGGTCGCCGGGTCAATGGTCACGGTCCCGCGGGGACTCGAAGCCGAATAACCCTTGACCGCTTCCATGAAGGCCGCCCCGTCCGTGCTGCCATGCGTCTTCGTCAGCGTTTTGGCGATCAGGGCCATGCCGTCATAGGCGGATACCGAGAGAAAGTTCGGCTTGAAGCGGCCGCCGACCGTCTTGGAGAAAGCCTCCAGAAACTTCTCGTTCTCGATTCCCGGGCGGGAGTAGGAATAGAAGCCCGCGGTATAGATGCCCAGCATCGCATCTCCCCCGGCGCCGAGTGCGTCCTCGTCCGCCCAGCCTTCGCCACCCAGGAAGCGGATTCCCGCCTTGTCCAGGCCTTTTTCGCGGTAGGCCTTCATGAAAGACACCATCGGCTGGCCGTTCGGCAGGAACACGTGGATGGCATCCGGCTTCTCGTCCTTGATCCGCTGCAGGTAGGCGCTGTAGTCGACGGCTGAAAGCGGTACGCGCACCGAGCCGATGATATGACCGCCCAGGGCGGTGAAAGTCTTGCTGAACCAGTTCTCGGCGTCCAGGCCGGGCCCGTAATCGGAGACCAGCGAGAAGACACGGCGGGAACCGGTCTTGTAAGCCCACTCGGCGAGCGGCTTGACCGATTGCGGGATGGTGTACGAGACGCGGACGATGTACGGCGAGCGCGTGGTGACGATCGATGTGGCCGCGTTCATCACGACCATCGGCTTCCGGGCCTGATCGATGACGCTGGCTGCCGCCAAGGCGTTCGGCGTGAAAATGAATCCCGCGATGATATCGGCATGATCCTGGGTGATCAGTTCGGTCACCAGCCGCTTCGCGATCTCCGGATGCGGACCGGTATCGTCCCGGTAGAGGATTTCCAGCTTCTTGCCGGCGACCGTGTCGCCATGGACCCGAAGGTAGGTGTCGATGCCGGCTTTCATCTGCGCACCGCTTTCGACGGCCGAACCCGACAGCGAGGTGACGACACCGATGCGCACGCTGTCGCCTGGCGCTGCCGCTGCCGAGGCCAGCCCCGCGAGAAGCAGTCCGGTAGTCCAAATTGTGGCCTTCATGCCCAGCATGGCGCGTCTCCTGTTGTCATTCTTAGAGGGTCTGTCCGCCAGGCTTCCTGGCGCCAGATTCGCAATCATATAGAAAGCGGGTTATACAGCAATAGAATACTGCGCGCTCCGTCACACCAACCCACTCGAGGAGGTCATCAAGCATGAGCGAAATGGACATCGGCCCTTACACCCAGACGGCGGAGGCTAAGGCGGCTTTCGAAACGCGCTGGCAGCGCGTGATGGATTGCGTGGCCCTGAAACAGCCTCGTCGCATGCCCGTGGTGCTGCATCCGACCTTCTGGCTGGCCAATTACGGCGGCATCAGCTGCAAGGAGTTGATGTACGACTACGACAAGACCAAGGCCATCGCCGAGCGCGCGATCCTGGAGTTCGAACCGGACATCCATAGTCCCATGATCCTCGGCACGGCCCTCGGCCAGGTGCTGGAAGCCACGGACTTCAAGCAGGTGAACTGGCCGGGCCACGGCGTCGGCGACAACCAGCCCTACCAGTATCTCGACCGGGAGTACATGAAGGCGGAGGAATATGACGATTTCCTCTTCGACCCGACGGGCTTCTATCTGCAAAAATATCTGCCCCGGGTGATGGGTGCCTTCGAAGGCATCGAGGAACTCCCCTACCTGCCCGGCCTGCACTACTTCCGGCTGGTCAACGGCATCCGCCCCTTCGCCAGGCCGGCCGTGCGCCAGGCCCTGGAGCGGATCATGAAGGCCGCCGAGGAAGTCGAACGCTTCGCCGGCCATCACCTGGACTTCACCCGGAAGATGACCTCCCTGGGTTTCCCGGTCGGCTACGGCACGACTTCGGTGTCGCCCTACGACTTCATCGCCGACTACTTCCGCGGCGCGACCAACATGATGAAGGACCTCTACCGGCACAAGGACAAGCTGTTGGCCATGCTCGACAAGGCCAAGGTATTCCTGCTCCGGCAGACCATCGCCGCCGCCCGCGCCACGGGCAATCCGGTGGTCTTCATCCCGATCCACTGGGCACCCGACGCCTTCATGTCGACCAAGCAGTTCGAGACTTTCTGGTGGCCCACTTTTCGCGAAATGCTGCTCGGCCTGATCGAGGCCGAACTGATCCCCATGCCCCTGTGGGAATCCGATTGCACCAAGCGCCTGGAGATCATCAAGGACGTGCCGGCCGGCAAGTGCATCTACTGGTTCGAGCGCACCGACATGGTCCGCGCCTTCGAGGTCCTGGGCGACGTGGTGGCGCTGCGCGGCAACCTGTCGCCGTCGATGATGACGACAGGCAAGCCGGAGGAAGTCGACGCGGCAGTGAAGCATCTGGTGGACAAGGTCTGGGACAAGGGCGGCAACCTGATCCTCGATGCCGCCTTCGGCATGCCCGACGAAACACCGGTCGCGAACGTCCGCGCCATGTTCGACGCCGCGCGCAAATATGCGGGCTGAAACCCCCAGCGTTTGTGCCACCGGCAGCTTGCGGGCTATTTTGCCAGCGGGATGCCCGTCGCCTGGCTCATCGCTTCCCATCGCTGCCCGGCGGCGTCCCAGCGGGTCACCACGGCATTTTGCACGCTCAGCCCGCGCTGCGGCACCGCTTCGAAGTCGACCATGCCGTTGATCCCGGCATGGTTCTTGAGATGCGCGAGGTAGTCGCGCACCTGCGCCGCGGTCGCGTTCGGCCCGAGCTGCCGCAGCGCGTCGATCAGCACCATGGCCGGACCCCAGGCCAGTGCCGCCGCCTCGTCCGGCGCCATGTTCACGGCCTTGAAAGCGGCATGGAAGTCCTCCTGGGCCTTCTTCACCTCCGGCGGGACTTTCACGCTGCCGCCCTGGGCGACCCAGAGGCCCACCGGGAAATACAGGTCCTTGGGCATGAAGGCGGCGTACTGCTTCATCTGGGTGTAGGTCATGTTGCCGTCGGTGGTCGCCACCGGCACGTTCAGCCCGGCCTGGATGATGCCCTTGAAGATCGTGGCGATCGGCGCCCCCGTGCTCCAGGCGATGAAGGCCTGCGGCTGCGCCGCCTTGACCCGCTCGATCTGCGCCGAAACGCTGACGTCGGTCGGGTTGAAGTGGGCCCGCTCGACCAGTTTCAT
>CAIVDC010000141.1 GCA_903904605.1 uncultured Sterolibacterium sp. | reverse complement strand
GCGGAAGTTCGAGGTGATAGGGGTCTCGATGATGGAACCGTCCGGCTTCGCCATCAGGCCGCGCATGCCGGCCAGTTGGCGGATCTGCGCAGCCGAACCGCGCGCGCCGGAGTCGGCCATCATGTAGATCGAATTGAAGGATTCCTGGGTGACCGTCTTGCCACTCCTATCGACGGTCTCCTGGACGGCAAGCTGATCCATCATCGCCTTGGCGACCTGATCGCCGGCACGGCCCCAGATATCCACCACCTTGTTGTAGCGCTCGCCGACAGTGACGAGACCGGAAGTGTATTGTTTCTCGATCTCCTTCACCTCGACCTCGGCGGCATCGATGATGGCGTGCTTCTGCGTCGGCACCAGCATGTCGTCTACGCAGATCGAGATACCGGCGCGCGTGGCCAGGGTGAAGCCGGCCTGCAGCAGCTTGTCGGCGAAGATCACGGTTTCCTTCAGGCCGCAGCGGCGGAAACAGCCATTGATGAGCTTGGAGATTTCCTTCTTCTTGAGCGTCTTGTTGAGAACCGAAAAAGGCAGCCCCGCCGGAAGGATTTCCGAGAGGATGGCGCGACCGACGGTGGTTTCATAGCGGGTGATCTTGTCGCTGCGGCGGCCTTCGGCATCGACTTCGACCTCGCGAATGCGCGCCTTGACGCGGGCATGCAGGTCCACCTGGTTGGACTCATAGGCGCGCTTCACCTCGGACACGTCCGAGAATGACATGCCTTCGCCGCGGGCATTGACGGCATCCCGGGTGGCATAGTAGAGACCGAGCACCACGTCCTGCGACGGAACGATGATCGGTTCGCCGTTGGCCGGCGAAAGGATGTTGTTGGAGGAAAGCATCAGCGTGCGCGCCTCCATCTGGGCTTCCAGCGATAACGGAATGTGCACGGCCATCTGGTCGCCGTCGAAGTCGGCGTTGAAGGCGACGCAGACCAGCGGATGCAGCTGGATCGCCTTGCCCTCGATCAGCATCGGCTCGAAGGCCTGGATGCCGAGGCGGTGCAGGGTCGGAGCGCGGTTCAGCATCACCGGGTGCTCGCGAATGACTTCCTCGAGGATGTCCCAGACGACGGGCGTCTCGGCCTCGACTTCCTTCTTGGCCGCCTTGATGGTGCTGGTAATGCCCATCTTTTCCAGGCGCTCGAAAATGAAGGGCTTGAACAGTTCGAGCGCCATCTTCTTCGGCAGGCCGCACTGGTGCAACTTCAACTGGGGACCGACCACGATCACGGAGCGTCCAGAGTAGTCAACCCGCTTGCCGAGCAGGTTCTGGCGGAAGCGGCCGCCCTTGCCCTTGATCATGTCGGCCAGTGACTTCAGCGGGCGCTTGTTGGCACCGGTCATGGCCTTGCCGCGTCGGCCGTTGTCGAGGAGCGAATCGACGGCTTCCTGCAGCATGCGCTTCTCGTTACGGACGATGATGTCCGGCGCCTTCAATTCGAGCAGGCGCTTCAGACGATTGTTGCGGTTGATGACGCGACGGTAGAGGTCGTTCAGATCCGAAGTGGCGAAGCGGCCGCCGTCCAGCGGCACCAGCGGGCGCAAGTCCGGCGGCAGGACCGGCAGGACTTCGAGAATCATCCATTCCGGCTTGATGCCGGACTTCTGGAAGCCTTCGAGCAGCTTCAGTCGCTTGGAAAGCTTCTTGATCTTGGCCTCGGATCCGGTGGTTTCCAGATCCTGGCGCATCTTTTCGACTTCGCGCTGGATGTCCAGCGTCCGCAGCAACTCGCGCACCCCTTCCGCGCCCATGGTCGCGGTGAAATCATCGCCGTATTCCTCGACCTTGGCCAGGTAGTCGTCCTCGGTCAGCAACTGGGCGCGATTCAAGGGCGTCATGCCCGGGTCGACCACGACGAAGGCCTCAAAATAGAGTACCCGTTCGATGTCGCGCAGGGTCATGTCCAGAACCATGCCGAGCCGGCTGGGCAGACTCTTCAG
>CAIVDC010000140.1 GCA_903904605.1 uncultured Sterolibacterium sp. | reverse complement strand
GTAGACCACCAGCGCCGGGACACCCACCTGGCGCGCCAGCAGGATGTGCTCGCGGGTCTGGGGCATCGGGCCGTCCGCCGCCGAGACCACCAGGATCGCGCCGTCCATCTGCGCCGCGCCCGTGATCATGTTCTTGATGTAGTCGGCGTGGCCCGGGCAATCGACGTGCGCGTAGTGCCTGTTCGCCGTCTCGTATTCCACGTGCGCCGTGTTGATCGTGATGCCCCGCGCCTTCTCTTCCGGCGCCGCATCAATCTGGTCGTACGCCTTCGCCTCTCCACCAAACTTGGCCGCCAGAACCGACGTGATCGCCGCCGTCAGCGTCGTCTTCCCGTGGTCTACGTGCCCAATCGTCCCCACGTTCACGTGTGGCTTGGTGCGCTCAAATTTGCCTTTTGCCATGATGGTCCCTTACCTATCCATTTACTTCTTGTTGATGATGGCCTCTGCCACGCTCTTCGGAGCCTCGGAGTAGTGCTTGAACTCCATCGAGTAGGTCGCACGACCCTGGGACAGCGAACGCAAGGTGGTCGAATAGCCGAACATCTCGGCCAGCGGCACTTCGGCCTTGACCAGCTTGATCCCGCCCACCTGGTCCTCCATCCCCTGAACCATGCCGCGACGGCTGGAGAGATCGCCCATGACGTTGCCCATGAAATCTTCGGGCGTCTCCACTTCTACCGCCATCATCGGCTCGAGCAGCACAGGGCTGGCTTTCCTCATGGCATCCTTGAATGCCATCGACGCGGCCATCTTGAAAGCGTTTTCGTTCGAGTCGACGTCGTGATAGGAGCCGTCGAACAGCGTGACCTTGACATCCACCACCGGAAAGCCGGCCAACACGCCATTGGGCAGGGTTTCGATCAAACCCTTTTCCACCGCCGGGATGTACTCGCGCGGCACGGTGCCGCCCTTGATGGCGTCGACGAACTCGAAGCCCTTGCCGGTTTCGTTCGGTTCCATCTTGATCCAGACATGGCCGTACTGGCCGCGTCCGCCGGATTGCTTGATGAACTTGCCTTCCTGCTCGACCGCCTTTCTGATCGCCTCGCGGTAAGCCACCTGCGGCGCACCGACGTTGGCTTCGACGCCAAACTCGCGCTTCATGCGGTCGACGAGAATCTCGAGGTGCAACTCGCCCATGCCTGAGATGATGGTCTGGCCGGATTCCTCGTCGGTGCGCACGCGGAAGGAGGGATCTTCCTGGGCCAGGCGGTTTAGCGCAATGCCCATCTTTTCCTGGTCGACCTTGGTCTTCGGCTCGACGGCGACGTGAATCACCGGCTCGGGGAATATCATGCGCTCGAGCGTAATGACTTTGTTCGGATCGCACAGCGTCTCGCCGGTGGTCGCCTCTTTCAGCCCGACTGCGGCGGCGATGTCGCCGGCAAAGACTTCCTTGATCTCTTCGCGCTGGTTGGCATGCATCTGCAGGATGCGGCCGAGCCGCTCCTTACGCCCCTTGATCGGGTTGTATACCGTGTCGCCGGTCTTGACCACGCCGGAGTAGACGCGGAAAAAGGTCAACTGACCGACAAAGGGGTCGGTCATGATCTTGAAAGCCAGGGCGGCAAACGGCTCTTCGTCGGAGGCGCTGCGCTGCCCCTCGGTCTCATTCTCAAGCGTGCCGGTGACAGGCGGAATGTCGGTGGGTGCCGGCATGAATTCGATCACGGCATCCAACATGGCCTGAACGCCCTTGTTCTTGAAGGCGGAGCCGCACAGCATCGGCACGATTTCGGCATTGATGGTGCGCGTGCGCAGGCCGAACTTGATCTCTTCCTCGGTGAGGGAACCCTCCTCGAGATACTTGTTCATCAGTTCCTCGGATGCCTCGGCGGCCGCCTCGACCATCTTCTCGTGCCACTCCTGGGCCGTGTCCGCGAGATCGGCGGGAATGTCGACGTAGCTGAACTTGGTGCCCTGGGTCGCGTCGTCCCAGAGTATGCCCTTCATCTTGACCAGGTCGACAACGCCGGTAAACTTCTCCTCGGCGCCGATCGGGATCTGGATCGGAATCGGATTGGCCTTGAGACGGGAACGCATCTGGTCATGCACCTTGAAGAAGTCCGCGCCCTGGCGGTCCATCTTGTTCACGAAGGCGAGACGCGGCACCTTGTACTTGGTGGCCTGGCGCCAAACCGTCTCGGACTGCGGCTGGACGCCGCCGACGGCGCAATAGACCATGCAGGCGCCGTCCAAAACGCGCATCGAGCGCTCGACTTCGATGGTGAAGTCGACGTGGCCTGGCGTGTCGATGATGTTGATGCGGTGCTCGGGATAATTGTCGGCCATCCCTTTCCAGAAGCAGGTGGTCGCCGCCGAGGTAATGGTGATGCCGCGCTCCTGCTCCTGCTCCATCCAGTCCATGATCGCGGCGCCGTCATGCACCTCGCCAATCTTGTGGCTGACACCGGTGTAGAAGAGGATGCGCTCGGTCGTCGTAGTCTTGCCGGCGTCTATATGCGCGCTGATACCGATGTTGCGGTAGCGCTCGATGGGAGTCTTGCGGGCCACTTGAATGTCCTGTCTTTTCTAAGCCAAACCGCCCAGGTGCCCGGGGTAACCGAGGCGCCGAGGCGGCGGCGAAAACGAAGCCACGCCCACGGTGCGGGCGCAGCGCTCAATCAAAAACGGTAATGAGCGAAAGCCTTGTTGGCTTCGGCCATGCGATGCACCTCGTCGCGCTTCTTCATAGCCGAACCACGGCCTTCGGCTGCCTCCAGCAGTTCATTGGCCAGACGCAGACCCATCGACTTCTCGGAGCGCTTTCTGGCCGCCTCGCGCAGCCAGCGCATCGACAGGGCCATGCGACGCGACGGCCGCACTTCAACCGGAACCTGATAGTTGGCGCCACCGACGCGGCGGCTCTT
>CAIVDC010000139.1 GCA_903904605.1 uncultured Sterolibacterium sp. | reverse complement strand
GGGCTGAAGAAGTGCAGCCCGATCACGTCCTGCGGCCGACCGGTGACGGCGGCGATCTCGTCGATGTCCAGGGTCGAGGTGTTGGTGCCGAGGATCGCGCCGGGCTTGGCGACGGTGTCGAGCTTGGCGAAGATCTCCTTCTTCAGGGCGAGGTTCTCGAACACCGCCTCGATGATCACGTCGGCCTGCCCCAGGTCGGCGTAATCGAGGGTGGTCGTGATCAGGGCCAGGCGCTCTTCCATCTGCTCCGGCTTCAGGCTGCCGCGCGACACCGAGCGCTCGTAGTTCTTGCGGATGGTGGCCAGGCCGCGATCGAGATTCGCCTGGGCGGTGTCGACGATGGTCACGGGGATGCCGACATTGGCGAAGCACATGCTGATGCCGCCGCCCATGGTGCCGGCGCCGACGATGCCCAGCCGCGCCACGGGGCGCGACTTGACCGCCGCGGACAGGCCCGGGATTTTGCGCACTTCGCGGTCGGCAAAGAACAGGTGGCGCAAGGCGCGTGATTCGGTCGCCTGCACCAGTTCCGCCGAGAGCGCGCCCTCCACTGCCAGGCCGGCGTCGAAAGGCTGGGCGACGGCGGCTTCCACGGCTTCGAGCAGTGCCAGCGGCGAGCGGCGGTTCTTCATGGTCTTGGCGATCTGGGCGCGTTTCTTGGCAAACAGTTCCTGCGCCTGATCGGCGCCCTTCACCGCGAGTTCGCGGGTGCGCCGCGGACCGGCGCCCTTGGCGACGAGTTCGCGTGCATAGGCCAAGGCGCCTTCGACCACGTCGCCGGCGACGACCGCATCGGCGAGGCCCGCCGCCAGGGCCTGGGCCGCGGCCAGAGGCTTGCCGCTGAGCATCATGTCCAGCGCGGTCTCGAGCGGCACCAGGCGCGGCAGGCGCTGCGTGCCGCCGGCGCCCGGGATGATGCCCAGGGACAGTTCCGGCAGGCCGAAGCGCGCCCCTTCGTGGGCCACGCGGTAGTGGCAGGAGAGCGCAAGCTCCGTCCCTGCGCCCAGTGCCGTGCCCTGTACGGCGGCCACCACCGGTACCTTGCTGTCTTCGATCAGGCGCAGGAATTCGTGGTAGCCCGGTTCGCCGATCCCGGTGTCGAATTCCTTGATGTCGGCGCCGGCGACGAAGGTCTTGCCGGCACAGCACAGCACGATGGCTTTCACCCCGGGCCGCCCGCGCAATTCGCCGAACGCCCGCTTCAGGCCGGCACGCACGCTCTGGTCCACGGCATTGACCGGGGGGCTGTCGATGGTCACCACGGCGATGTCGCCGGACATGGAATGGCTCACTACTTCGCTCATGCTTCTTCTCCTGGGTTTATCCGTTGTTCCCGTGATCGAGGACGATCACTTCGTGGTCCGGCCGTTCGGCGTAGAGGCGCTCGACCAGCGCAGCGCGCCGCAGCAGCACCGCGCGCTGGTTGATGTAGCCCTTGTCGGTGATTTCGTTGTCGTCGATCGACGGCGGGTCCGCCATCAACAGCGCCCGGGTCGGGTAGGTCGAACTGCCGCTGCCCTTGTCGGCCAGCTGCGCCAGGGCGGCTGCCATCTTCTGCCTGAGCTGCGGCGCTTCGAGCAGCGTCGACAGGGGTGCGTCGGCGGCAGCCTCGGGGCACAGACTGCGGCAGCCCACCGGGTTGGGAAAGACCAGCAGGCCGATATCTTCGCGGTCGTGTCCGGTGATGACGCAATCCTGGATGATCGGCGCCCCGGCCGCAATCGCCTTGATGCGCAGGGTGCCGACGTGCACCCAGGTGCCCGAACTCAACTTGAAATCCTCGGCGATGCGTCCGTCGAACTCGATGCCCTTGGCCGGGTCCTGCGGGTCGGCGAATCGTCCGGCATCGCCGATGCAGTAGAAGCCGTCGGCATCGAAGGCCGCCCGGGTCAGATCGTCGCGCTTGAAATAGCCCGGCGTGACATTGGGGCCGCGTATGCGCATTTCCATCTTGCCGGCGTTGGGCACCATCTTCAGTTCAACCCCCGGCGTCGGCAGACCGATGACGCCGGCGCGTTCGATGTCGAAGTGCACCGCGGTGACCATCGGCGCCGTCTCGGTGGAGCCCCAGGAGGAAACCATCCGGACGCGCGCGCCGCGCACCTTGATCGCCAGGTCTTCGAGCCGCTCCCAAAGGGTCTGCGGCAGCGCGGCGGCGGCATAGAAGATCAGGTCGAGCTTGGCGAAGTAGTTGGCGGCGAGCGCCTCGTCCCGTTCCAGGTAGTGCAGCAGCATGTCGTAGCCGCGCGGCACGTTGAAGTAGATCGTCGGCGAGATTTCGCGCAGATTGGCGACCGTTCTTTCGATCAGCCCCGGTGCCGGCTTGCCTTCGTCGATATAGACGCTGCCGCCGTGGCGCAGCATCATGTTGAAGTTGTGATTGCCGCCGAAGGTGTGGTTCCAGGGCAGCCAGTCGACGATCACCGGCGGCTTCTCCGAGAGGAAAGGCCAGATCTGGGCGATCATCTGCTGATTGGAGCAGAGCATGCGTTGGGTGTTGATGACGCCCTTGGGCAGACCCGTCGAGCCCGAAGTGAACAGGATCTTGGCCACGGTGTCCGGATCCAGAAAGCGGAATGCCTGGTCCACGGACGGCCCCGCCGGCGTTGACAGGAGCTCTGCGAAGGCCGTCGCTGTCCGGTCCTCGGGAAGGTTCGCGACGGCGATCACTTCGACGCCGGGGAGCGCCGCAGCCTTCAGCGCCGGCGCGAACTTCGCGCCATCCTGGACAAAGATGGCACCAGGCTCGAGCAGGCCGAGGATGTGCTTCAGCTTGACGTAGTCCTTCGACACCAGCGAATAGGCCGAGGAAATCGGCGCCACGGGAATCCCCACATGCATCGCCGCCAGCGCCATCAGGGCATGGGCGATGCTGTTGTCGGAGAGGATCACCAGCGGCCGTTCGATCGACAGTTTGCGATCGAGCAGCGCCTGGGCGATGTTGCGCACCGAGGCCAGCGCCTCGCCGTAGCAGAGGCGGCGCCAGCCGCCATGGGCGTCGCGCTCCGCGAGAAACAGGCGCTCCGGCTGGGTGCTGCCCCAATGCAGCAGGTATTCGCCCAGGCAGCGTGCATAGGGCGCCAGCGCCTGGGGCGATTTCAGGATCATGCCGCCGTCGTGGAGCGGCTGGATATCCAGGGCGGGCGGCGCAAAACTGAGCCTGTTGAAGGGCGGCTTGGACATGGTGTGGCGCCTACTTGACCAGCTTCCAGTTGCCGTTCTCGACCTCGACCATGACGCGCGAGCGGACATCCAGGCCGGTGTGGTCCGCGGCGCTCATGTTGAACACGCCGTGGGTGGCCGCGAGATTCCGGGTGTTCTCAAGGGCGTCGCGCAGCGCCTGGCGGAATTCCGCGGTGCCCGGCTTGGCCTTCTTCAGGGCCTCTGCGGCGGCATGGCGAAACAGCAGGCCGGCATCCCAGGTATGGCCGCCGAAAGTGGAGCGGCTATCGACCCCATAGACGGATTCATAGGCCTTGACGTAATCGAGCGCCACCTTCTTCGAAGGATGCGCGTCCGGCAACTGTTCGGCGACCAGCATCGGCCCGACCGGAATCAGCGTGCCTTCGACATTCTTGCCGCCGACCCGGAGAAAGTCCCGGTTGGCGGCGCCATGGGACTGATAGATCTGGCCCTTGTAGCCGCGATCGGCCAGGGTGATCTGCGGCAGGGCGGCCGGCGTGCCCGAACCGACGATCAGGATGGCCTGCGGCCTTGCGGCGATGAGTTTCAGCACCTGGCCGGTGACGCTGGTATCGGTGCGGTTGTAGCGTTCGCTGGCCACGATCTTGATGCCGGCCTTCTGTGCCAGAGGTTCCACTTCGCGCCAGAAGCCTTCGCCGAAGGCATCGTTGTAGCCGATGAAGCCCATGGTCTTGATCCCGGTCTTGACCATGTGCTCGATCACTGCTGAAGCCATCAGGGCATTGGTTTGCGGCGGGGCGAAGGCCCAGACGCGCTTGTCCGCCGGCGGCGCGAGCGGTGCCAGGGCGAGCATCGGCGTGTGCGTCTCGGCGGCGACCTCGATCAGGGCGAGCGAAGTCGGGACGGTCGACGAGCCGATGATGACGTCGGCCTTCTCCTCGGAAACGAGCTTGCGCGCGTTCTTGACCGCCGTCGACGGATCGGAGCCGTCGTCGAGAACGACGTAGCGGATCTTTTCGCTGCCGATGCTGGTCGGCATCAGCGCGATGGTGTTCTTTTCCGGTATGCCCAGCGAAGCTGCCGGACCGGTTGCCGAAATCGTGACGCCGACGGTGATCTCGGCGTGCGCGGCGACGGCGGTCAGGCCGAGCGCCAGCCCTGCGAGTGTTGTGACGAGTTTCATGGCTTCCTCCAGTTGATGGAAATACGGATATCCCGGCTTTCTTTTTCTGCCCACCGGTGAAAGGTAACAGCGGGCGATTAACTTGTCAAATGGCCGTACGATTAGTTTAATTGTATGGCCGGACAAGGCCGGCATGGGGTATTCTTGGCGCGGAAAGGAAGCCGGGGAGAAGACATGGGGCTGGTTAAGGATATCAAGGCGGGTCCGGGCGGCGATTCGCTGGAACAGGTCGTCGTCCGTTATGCGCACGAGTTTCCGCAATTCGGCCAGGCCAGGGCTGCCGGCCTGCTCAAGGAAATGGGCTACCCGGTGTCGGCGTCGGGCGTGAGAAACATCTGGCAAAAGCATAATCTGGAGACGACCTACAAGAGACTCAAGGCCGTGGCGCGCGACAGCATGACCCTGACCCCGCAGCAGCGGGAGATCCTGAAACGCGGCGAGGCCAGCCGCAGGATCGCCCGCAAGCTGCTGAGCGAACCGGACGGCGGCGAGCAGAGAGCGACCGGCGATCGCCGCGGTCAGATCCTCCTGGCGGCCGCCCAGCTGTTCGTCGAGCATGGCTACGGCGGCACCTCGATCCGCAACATCGCGGACAGCGTCGGGATGCTGCCCGGCTCCGTCTACCACTATTTTCCGGCCAAGGAAGACCTGTTCGTGGCGATCCATCACGAAGGCTTCCGTCGCCTCATGCAGAACATCCAGAAGGTGATCCGGCGCGGCGCCGACCCGTGGCAGCGGCTCGAGCTGGCCTGCGCCGAACACATCCGGGACGTGACCGCGGCCGACCCGATCGCCCAGGTCATCGCCACCGGCCTGTTCGCGATCTACGAGGACAGCCTGCAGCGACGCCTGACGGCCGATCGCGACGACTATGACCAACTGTTCCGCCAGCTGATCGAGGACCTCGACCTGCCCCGCGGTACCGACCGATCCCTGTTCCGCCTGGCTTTGCTCGGGGCCCTGAACTGGACGCATGTATGGTACCGGCCGGGCAGGAAGACGCCGCGGCAGATCGCCGCGCAGCTGATGGCGATGCTGTCGGCGAAACGCGCTTCACCGAGAGGCAGGACGGCCGCCAGCGGCTGATCGACAGGCCTGCCGAGCGCTGTCCCGGCCGGTTGGAGCACGCCCTGCGATAGTGATAGAGTCGCGGCATTCGGTCACGCCCATCGAACAAGGTCTTCATCGTTGAAAATCTGGCATGCCTTTCAGTGGCGCTCGCTGCAGACCCGGGTGACCCTCACCACCCTGGCCATTTTCGTGGTCAGCCTCTGGTCGCTGGCCTTCTACGCCAGCCGGGTTCTGCGCGAAGACATAGGGCGCCTGCTCGGCGCGCAGCAGTTCTCGATGGTTTCCTATATCGCCGGCGACCTCGATGAAAGCCTGGCCGAACGCGTGGCGCTGCTGAACAAGGCCGCCGGAGAGCTGACGCCGGAGCTGTTCGCCAATCCGGCCGAGCTGCAGAGGGTTCTGGAACAGCGCCGGATTCTTCTGGACGGGTTCAACGGCGGTATCGCCGCCATGGGTGCGGACGGCACCGTGATCGCGGACGTCCCGCGCTCGGCGGGTCGGATAGGCGTCAATTACCTGGACGTCGATGTGGCTTCCGGCGTCGCGCTGCGGCAGGGCAAGACGGCGATCGGCCCGCCGGTCATGGGCAAGAAGTTGCGGGCGCCGGTGTTCGTCATGGTCGCGCCGGTTCGCGACCGCCGGGGCAAGGTGATCGGCGCCCTGGCCGGGGTGACCAACCTGGGCATCGCCAATTTTCTCGACCGGTTTACCCGGAGCCGCTACGGCGCGGCCGGCACCTACCTGCTGGTCGCGCCGCAATACCATTTGGTCGTCACCGCCAGCGACAAGCGCCGCGCGATGGAAGCGGTGCCGGCTGCCGGCGTCAGCCCGCTGATCGACCGTTACGCGGCGGGCTACGAGGGCTCCGGGGTCTTCGTCAATCCCCAGGGGGTGGAAGTGCTCTCGTCGGCCAAGGGCATTCCCGCGGCCGGCTGGTACGTGGTCGCCTCGCTGCCGACCAGCGAAGCCTACGTGCCGATACGCGCCCTGCAATCGCGCATGCTCCTGGCCGCGGTCTTCCTCACCGTACTGGCGGGCGTCCTCTCCTGGTGGCTGCTGCGACGCCAGCTCCGGCCGCTGCTGAGCGCGGCGGAAGCGCTGGCCGCCAGATCGGATATGAATCGTCTGCTGCAGCCCCTGCCGGTTATCCGTGAAGATGAAATCGGGCAACTGGTGGGCGGCTTCAACCGCCTGCTGGACACCCTCGGACAGCGGGAAGAAGCCTTGAGGGAGAGCGAGGAACGCTACCGCACGGCATTCCTGACCAGCCCCGACGCCGTCAATATCAACCGCGTCGACGACGGACTGTATCTGGAGTTCAATGAGGGCTTCCTGCGCCTCACCGGCTGGACGCGGGAGCAGATAGTCGGCAGAACCTCTCGGGAAATCAACATCTGGAAGAACAGGGACGATCGGCAACGTCTGCTGGCAAGCCTGGAGCGCGACGGCTACTGCGAAAACTTCGAGGCTGAATTCGTGGCCAAGGATGGCCGGGTAGTAACCGGGCTGATGTCCGCGCACCTGATCACCCTCAGGGGTGTGCCCTGCATCCTGTCGGTGACCCGCGACATCAGTTCCAGAAAGGCGGCCGAAGACGAGATCAGGAATCTCGCTTTCTACGACCCCTTGACCCGGCTGCCCAACCGCCGGCTGCTGCTCGACCGGCTGCAGCAGGCGGTGGCCTCGAGCACCCGCAACGGACGCTACGGCGCCCTGCTGATGATCGATCTGGATGACTTCAAGACCCTGAACGATACCCTCGGCCACGACATCGGCGACCTGCTCCTGCAGCAGGTCGCCGGCCGCCTGAACACCTGCGTGCGCGAAGGCGACACGGTGGCTCGCCTGGGCGGGGACGAGTTCGTGGTGATGCTGGAATTCCTCTCCGAAAGCGCCACGGAAGCCGCCGCCCACGCCGAGGCCGTCGGCGAAAAAATTCTGGCAAGCCTGAACCAGCGCTACCAGCTCGCCAGTTACCCGCATCACAGCACGCCGAGCATCGGCGTCACCCTGTTCGTCGATCATCAGGGCAGCCTCGAGGAACTGCTGAAGCGGGCCGACCTGGCGATGTACCGGGCCAAGTCCGCAGGCCGCAACACCCTGCGCTTCTTCGAGCCCGAGATGCAGGCCGCGGTCACGGCGCGCGCGGCGCTGGAAGCCGGTCTGCGCGAGGCGCTGCAGCAGGGCCAGTTCCTCCTCCACTACCAGGCCCAGATGGACTTCGCTTCCCGGGTGACGGGTGTCGAGGCGCTGGTGCGCTGGCAGCATCCCGGGCGCGGCCTTGTGTCGCCGGCCGAATTCATTCCCCTGGCCGAGGAGTCGGGCCTGATCCTGCCCCTGGGCCACTGGGTGCTGGAGGCCGCCTGCAGTCAACTGGCGGCCTGGGCCGAGGAGCCCTCGATGGCCGCTCTCACGGTGGCGGTGAATGTCAGCGCCCGCCAGTTCCGTCAGCAGGATTTCGCCGCTCAGGTACTGGCGATTCTCGAGCGGACCGGCGCCAATCCGGCGCGGCTCAAGCTGGAGCTGACCGAGAGCCTGCTGGTCGACGATGTGGAAGGGGTGATCAGCAGGATGACCGCGCTGAAGGCGAAAGGCGTGGGCTTCTCGCTCGATGACTTCGGCATGGGCTATTCGTCGCTCGCCTCCCTGAAGCGGCTGCCCCTGGATCAATTGAAAATCGACCAGAGTTTCGTCCGGGACGTCCTGGTCGATCCCAACGATGCCGCGATCGCCAGAATGGTCATCGCCCTGGCCGGCAGCATGGGCCTGGAAATCATCGCCGAGGGCGTGGAAACCGAGGCGCAGAGGGATTTCCTGGCAAGCGAAGGCTGCCATGCCTATCAGGGCTATCTGTTCAGCCGCCCGCTGCCGCTGGCCGGCTTCGAGGCCTTTGCAAGTCTGAACCGGAAATGTCCGCGGCCACTTTAAGCCGAAATATTTGCATGTTGAACACATCAACTTCAAAACATGGCCGGAGTTGGTGACATAATCCTCCCGCCTGGATGGGATCCCCCGGGCGCGCCTTCCGCCGTCGTCTCGCCGCTTCGAATCGCGGTTGCCGGCGAAATCCACCAGGAGGAATCGATCATGAGCAGTGCCCAGACCGAACCCAAGCTTCTCATCCCGCAGCTCAAACCGTTCTATGATTTCGTCCGGCCGCTGAGCTGGACAGTGGTCCGGCTCACGTCCGGGCTGATGATCCTGCCGCACGGCGTTCCCAAGCTGATGGCCGGCGTCGCGGCGACCGCCGCGATGGCGCTGGTGAGGCGCGGCATCGAGCCGGCCGAACCGCTCGCCGTCCTGCTCATCGTCCTCGAAACCTTGGGCGGGCTGTGCGTGGCCCTGGGCCTGTTCACGCGTTTCTTCGCGGCGGCGATCTGCATCGAGATGGCCGTGATCGCCGGCACCCTCTGGCCCAAGTTCGGCTGGACCGGCCCCGGCTACGAGTATCCGCTGATGTGGTGCCTGATCATGTTCGCCATCGTGCTGCGCGGCGGAGGTCCCTGGTCGCTCGATCGCAGGATCGGCACGCAACTGTAGACCGCCGCAAGATCGGCACACCGGACGGAAGTCCGGCGCTTCGCCGGCCTATCTGAGCGAGGCGTTGAGCGCCTCCAGCGCCTTGCTGCCGGGGCAGAGGTAGGCGTCGCGGAGCTGGTTGAGCGGCTTGCCCACCGTGTTCAGATGGCGGTGAAGATCCTCGGCGCTGGCGTCCACGAAGAGCAGGCCGGTGACGATTTCGCCCAGCGCGTGCCGCTCCTGGATATGGTTCATGGCGCCGATCCGGTCGGAGGGGTCGTAGTCTTCGCCCAGCTTGCGCAGGTGGAGGACGGAGCCGTCGTGCTGCACGATCCTGCGCAGCGAGCCGGGCGCATAGGAGGCGCCGATCGGATCGCGCGGCAGGATGACATCGAGCCGATTGACCGCCTCGTTGTGCTCGCGCACATAGTCGTAGCTCTTGGTCGAGCCGGGATGGTTGTTGAAGGTAACGCAGGGGCTGATGACATCGATGAAGGCCGGTCCGCGGTGATGCAGGGCGCCCTTGATCAGCGGGATCAGCTGTTCCTTGTCGCCGGAAAAGCTGCGCGCCACGTAGCTGGCGCCGAGCTGCAGGGCGAGGGCGACGAGATCGATCGGGCTGTCGTTATTGACCACGCCGCGCTTGCTCTTCGAGCCCTTGTCCGTGGTTGCCGAGAACTGCCCCTTGGTCAGGCCATAGACCCCGTTGTTCTCGACGATGTAGGTCATGTTCACGCCGCGCCGCATGGCGTGGGCGAACTGGCCGATGCCGATCGAGGCCGAGTCGCCGTCGCCCGAGACGCCGAGGTAGATCAGGTCGCGGTTGGCCAGCGCGGCGCCGGTGAGCACCGAGGGCATGCGGCCGTGCACGCTGTTGAAGCCGTGCGAGTTGCCGAGGAAGTAGTCGGGCGTCTTCGACGAGCAGCCGATGCCGGAGAGCTTGGCCACCTTGTGCGGCTCGATGTCCAGATCGAAGCAGGCCTGGACGATCGCGGCGCTGATCGAGTCGTGGCCGCAGCCGGCGCAGAGCGTCGAGATCGCGCCTTCGTAGTCGCGCCGGGTATAGCCCAGGGCGTTCTTGGGCGTGTCGGGGCGCAGCAGTTTCGGTTTGCTGAGATAGGTCATGACGCCACCTGTTTGCGGATAGGACTCACCTTGCGCTCCGAGAGCGCGTCGGCGATGCGGCTCTCGATGAAGCGGGCGGTGATCGGCGTGCCGTCGTAGTGGAGCACGCGGATCAGCCTTTTCGGATCGAGCTCGCCTTCGTTGATGAGCAGGGTGCGCATCTGGGCGCTCTCGTTCTGCTCGACGACGAATACGAAATCGTGCTCGGAGACGAAATCGAGCACCTCGTCGGCGAAGGGAAAACTGCGCAGCCTCAAGGTGTCCAGATGAATGCCCCGGGCCTCCAGGCTGGCCACGGCTTCATCCATGGACGGGCCGGTGGAGCCGTAATAGAGGGCGCCGAAGCGGGTCGGTGCTGCTGCCCGGCGCAGCACCGGGGCGGGCACGAGTTTCTTCGCGGTCGCGAACTTTCGCCGCAGGCGCTCCATGTTATAAACGTAGTCGGCACCGGCCTCGCTGTACTTGGCATAGGCGTTGCGGGTCGTGCCGCGGGTGAAGTAGGCGCCCTTGGTCGGATGGGTGCCGGGAATGGTGCGGTACGCAATGCCGTCGCCGTCGATGTCGAGATAGCGGCCGAAATCCTTGCCCGCCTCCAGTTCCTCCTCGCTCATCACCTTGCCGCGATCGTAGCGGCGCTGGTCGTCCCAGTCGAAGGGCTGGGAGAGGCTGTCGTTCATGCCGATGTCGAGATCGAGCATGACGAAGACCGGCGTCTGCAGGCGATCGGCCAGATCGAAGGCCTGGGCGCCGAGCGTGAAGCACTCGTAGGGGCCCTCGGGAAACAGCAGTACATGCCGGGTGTCGCCGTGCGAGGCGTAGGCGCAGGAGATCAGGTCGGACTGTTGGGTGCGGGTCGGCATGCCGGTCGATGGCCCGCCTCGCTGCACGTCGAAGATCACTGCGGGGATCTCGGCGAAATAGGCCAGCCCGAAAAACTCCTGCATCAGCGAAATGCCCGGACCGGAGGTGGCGGTGAAGGCGCGCGCGCCGTTCCACGAGGCGCCGATCACCATGCCGATCGAGGCCAGTTCGTCCTCGGCCTGGACGATGGCGTAGCGGGCCGAGCCGTTGTCCGGATCGGTGCGGTACTTGCGGCAATAGGCGCTGAAGGATTCGATCACCGAGGTCGAGGGCGTGATCGGATACCAGGCCGCGACGGTGGCCCCTCCGTAGACGGCGCCGAGCCCGGCGGCGTCATTGCCATTGACGAAGATCTTGTCGCCGACCCCGTCGCTGCGGGCAACGCGCAGGCCGATCGGGCAGGGCAGATGTTCCTTGGCGTGGGCGTAACCGAGTTTCAGCGCATTGATGTTGGCCGCGATCAGCTTGTCCTTGCCGCGAAACTGGTCGGTGATCAGCTTTTCCACCGGGTCGAATTCCATGTCGAGCAGCGCGGTGAGCGCGCCGACGTACATGATGTTCTTGAACAGCTGGCGCTGGCGTGCATCGCTGTATTCGCGGTTGCATATTTCGGTCAAGGGGATGCCCAGCACCGTGATGTCGTCGCGGAACTTGGAACGCGGCAGAGCCTTGGTCGAGTCGTAAAAAAGGTAGCCGCCGGATTCGATCTCGGCGATGTCGCGGTCCCAGGTTTGCGGATTCATCGCCACCATCAGGTCGCAGCCGCCGCGGCGGCCGAGCCAGCCGGCGGCGGAGACGCGCATCTCGTACCAGGTCGGCAGGCCCTGGATGTTCGAAGGGAAGATATTGCGCGGCGCGACCGGCACGCCCATGCGCAGGACGGCCCGGGCGAACAGTTCGTTGGCGGAGGCCGACCCCGAACCGTTGACGTTGGCGAACTTGATGACGAAATCGTTGCAGCGCTGGATGGGCTTCGTGGCACTCATGTTCTTCTCACCTCCGCCCCGGCGTGGGCGAGTTTCAGTAGGAATTTCTGCATGTCCCAGGCGCCGGTCGGACAACGCTCGGCGCACATGCCGCAATGCAGGCAGACGTTCTCGTCCTTGACCATGACCCGGCCGGTCTTGAGTCCGTCGGCGACATAGAGGGCCTGGTCTCGATTGGCCGCCGGCGCCTTCAGCCGGCCGCGCAAGTCCTCTTCCTCGCCGTTGCTGGTGAAACTGATGCATTCGGTCGGGCAGATGTCCACGCAGGCGTCGCATTCGATGCAGGTCTTGGCGGTGAACACCGTCTCGATGTCGCAGTTGAGGCAGCGCTCGGCCTCTGCGCAGGCCAGACGCGGATCGAAGCCGAGCTCGAGTTCGATCTTGATGTCCTTGAGCGCGCTCGCCAGCGCCTTCGTCGGCACCTTCTTTCGTTCTTCCTCGGACACCTGATTGTCGTAGCTCCACTCGTGGATGCCCATCTTCTGGCTGACCAGATTGGTCATCGGCGGCAGACGCTGCTTGAGGTCCCGGCCCTTGCAGAACAGGTCGATGGAGATGGCCGCGTCGTGGCCCTGAGCCACGGCGGTGATGATGTTCTTGGGACCGAGTGCCGAATCGCCGCCGAAGAATACCTTGGGCAGCGTCGACTGCAGCGTGACCGGATTGAGCACCGGCATGCCCCATTTGTCGAAGTCGACGCCGATATCGCGCTCGATCCAGGGGAAAGTGTTTTCCTGGCCGATCGCCACCAGGACTTCTTCGCATTCCATCAGGACATCGGGTTCCCCCGTCGGCAGCAGGCTGCGCCGGCCCTTGGCGTCGTATTCGGCGTGCACCTTCTGGAACAGCACCCCGGTCAGCTTGTCCTGCTGGTGCACAAAGGCTTTGGGGACCAGGAAGTTCAGGATGGGGATGCCCTCGTGCACCGCGTCCTCCTTCTCCCAGGGCGAGGCCTTCATTTCATCGTAGCCGCTCCTGACCACCACCTTGACGTCCTCGCCGCCCAGGCGTCGCGCCGAGCGGCAGCAGTCCATGGCGGTGTTGCCGCCGCCCAAGACGATGACGCGCTTGGAAATGCCGCTGACATGGCCGAAGGCGACCTTCGACAGCCAGTCGATGCCGACATGGATATGGGCCGCCGCTTCCTGGCGGCCCGGGATCTCGGCGTCGCGACCGCGCGGCGCGCCGGTGCCGACGAAGACGGCATCCCAGCCTTCGGCCAGCGTCTCCTTCAGGCTGCCGACCCAGTGATTGAAGCGGGTCTCCACGCCCAGGCCGATGATGTAGGCGCATTCCTCGTCGATCACCTTGTCGGGCAGGCGAAATTTCGGAATCTGGCTGCGCATCATGCCGCCGGCCGAGTTGCCGTTGTCGAACACGGTGACTTCGTAGCCCAGCACCGCCAGGTCGCGGGCCACGGTCAGGGAGGCCGGGCCGGCGCCGACGCAGGCGATGCGGCGGCCGTTCTTCCGGCTCGGCACCTTGGGCAGCAGGGGGCGTATGTCTTCCTTGAGATCGGCGGCGACGCGCTTCAACCGGCAGATGGCGACCGGCTCCTTGTCCACCCGGCCGCGGCGGCAGGCCGGCTCGCAGGGACGATCGCAGACGCGGCCGAGAATGCCCGGGAAGACATTGGACTCCCAGTTGATCATGTAGGCGTCCGAATAGCGACCGGCGGCAACCAAACGAATGTACTCGGGAACAGGGGTATGGGCCGGACAGGCCCACTGGCAATCCACGACTTTGTGAAAGTAGTCGGGGGCGCCGATGTTGGTTGGTTTCACGTGCGTATCATCTCCACTTCGTCGCGACTCACGACAATGCCGCATCCGGACTGCCGGCAAGCTTCCGGAAGGGTAGGCGATTTTAAACGAACACGACCGGCACGTCGCGGATTTCGCATGGTCTATGTCCCTGAATAAAGGAGGGTTATTTCCTACCGGGGGAAAATCCGCTAGTCTATGGGTATCCCTTTCCCTCCGGCGGTAACCCATCATGACCTTGCGCGCGCTCATCTTCGATGTCGACGGCACGCTTGCCAATACCGAGCGCGACGGCCATCGTCCGGCCTTCAATGCGGCATTCGAGGCGGCGGGTCTTTCCTGGTACTGGAGCGAGGACTTCTACGGTACCTTGCTCGATGTCGCGGGAGGCCGCGAGCGGCTGCGCTACTATGCCGAGCGCTTCGATCCCGGGACGAGGGCGCGTCCGGATTTCGAGGAGCTCCTGAACCGCCTCCATGAACTGAAGACGAGAAATTATCAGCGCCTGCTCGAAGCGCATGAAATACCCCTGCGCGCCGATATAGGTCAGCTGATTTGCGCGGCGCGGACCGAGGGCCTCCGCCTGGCGATTGCCTCGAGCTCCAAACGGGAGAATGTGGTCGGCCTGTTGCGGGCCAACCTCGGCCCGGAGGCAGACACCTGGTTCGACGTCATCGCCTCGGGCGATGCGGTGGCGGCCAAGAAGCCTGCACCGGATCTCTATCTCTGGACGCTGCAGGCGTTGAATCTGCCGCCGCGCGATTGCCTGGCGGTGGAGGATTCCTCCCATGGGCTGGCGGCGAGCATGGCGGCCGGGATCCCGACGGTGGTGACGGTCAGCGATTACACTCTGCACGAAGACTTCGACGGCGCGCGTATGGTATTGACCGAGGCCGACGGCGTCACGCTGGAGAAGCTGCATCTATGGCATGCCACCGCAGGCTCAGACTGAACGAGCGGGCCACCCTGGATTTCCAAGTGGTTCTTGTCCCTGCGCACTATCGCGTTCAGCGGGCTCGATGACGCAATTATCGAATCAAGACGCGGCATGCCGATTTCCGGAACAAGTCGGCGTCAAGCCCATGCGTTCAGAACGGCTCGACCGAAGGACGTAGATCAAGTTCGTGGGTCCAGCAAGTCTTGTGCTGGCGATGCAATTGGTACAAGGTTTCAGCCACCGCATCCGGATGGAGCAATCCTTCCTCCCCCCGTTCCTCGACCGTGTCGGCGTTCATGGGCGTCAGCACCGGGCCGTCGATGACGACATGAGCGACATGGACGCCCTGCGGCGAGAATTCCCGCGCCATGCTCTGCGCCAGCATGCGCGCCCCTGACTTCCCGACCGCCAGGTTGACGAACCCGGCGCGCCCGCGCAGCGAACCGGTCGGCCCGGTAAAGATTATCGTCCCTCTGCCGCGATCCAGCATGGCTGGCAGGGCGCCGCGCGCCACCAGAAATGCGCCGAAGCAGTTCACTTTCCAGCAGTTCTCGAATGCGCTGGGATTGGTATCCAGGATGCCGCCGGGTCCGAAGGCTTCGCAGTTGTACACCGCGAGCTCAGGGGCGCCCAGATCGAAAGCCACCTTCGTGAACAGACGCTTGACCGATAGCTCGTCTGTCGCGTCGCAGCCATAGGCACGCGCTTGCCGCCCCAGGCAATGCAACTCGGCGACGAGCGGCTGCAGCCTGCCGGCGTCCCGACTTGCCAACGCGACATCCATGCCTGCGGCAGCGAACCGCCGTGCCAGCGCAGCGCCGACGCCGGGCCCGACGCCGACGATCAGGGCGACGCCGTGCGATGCTTCCGCCGCCACGCTTGCCAGGGCGGGCGGACGCCACATTCCGTTAGACGGCCGTTGGCGGGGCCAGAGCCTGTTGCCGGAGATCTTCTGAGTGCGCAAGGCCTTGATCAGCACCGTGACCGGGCCAACCGGTATCTTGACTCCAGTCTTGGCGCGCTGCCAATACCCGCGAAGCAGGCCTGCCATGTCCATTGCGAAGTTCCAGCTCCGAAATCCTCTCAGTCGTCGGCCGCCTTTCTTGATGCAGCGCCGCGACATCATTGAAGCAATAGCGGTGCCCGGGAAAATTCCCCGTCTAATCAGCGGGTCAAGACGAAAGACCATTTTTATGAGGCGGGTTTGTAAGATATTCCGGCGAAGCCGGCGGCTGGCCCGAGGGCAAGGCCCGCGGCCGCCGAGCCTATCAGGGAAGAGGGGGGCGTCACCGTGCCATACTCATCCCGGGCGCAGCTATGCTACCGTGCCGAATGCCGAGCGGGCCGCCGCCACGAAGCCCCGAGCTCGGCTTGTTCGGGCGTTCTCGGTGGTGACGATTTTTACTGGAGAGTTGACATGAGCGAGCCGTCCCCGGTCATCCGCCTGCATTTGCAGGATGACGTCGTGATTGCCCGTGCCGCCATCGCCTGCGGCACGGTGCTGGACGAATTCGATGATCTGCGGGTGCTCAGCGACATCCCGGCGGCGCACAAGCTGGCGATCCGCGCCGTAGGCCAGGGGCAGGCGCTGAAGCGCTATGGCCAGATCATCGGCTTCGCCACCCGCGAAATTGCGGCGGGGGAACATGTGCACAGCCACAACCTGGCGATCGGCGACTTTGCCCGCGACTATGCCTTCGGCCAGGATTACCAGCCGATGCAGGCGGCGCAGAGCCCGCGCAGTTTCATGGGCATCCGGCGCGCCGACGGCCGGGTCGCGACGCGCAACTATATCGGGGTGATCAGCACGGTCAATTGCTCGGCGAGCGTGACCAAGATGGTGGCGCAGCACTTCGCCGCCCCGGGGGCGCTGGCGGCCTATCCTGGGGTCGATGGCGTGGTGCCACTGACGCATAGTTTCGGCTGCTGCATCGATCACCACGGCGAGGGCATCGCCCAATTGCGCCGGACCATCGCCGGCCATATCCGCCATGCGAACTTCGCCGGCGTCTTGGTGATCGGTCTCGGTTGCGAATCGAACCAGATGGGCGCGATCCTCATGACCGAGGACATGAAGCCCGGCCCCATGCTGCGCACCCTGGTCATGCAGGAACAGGGTGGGACGCAGAAGACCGTCGCCGCGGCGATCGCCGCGGTCAATGAAATGCTGCCGGAAGCCAGCCGGGTCAAGCGCGAAGCCGTTCCCGTCAGCCATCTCAGCGTGGCCTTGCAATGCGGCGGCTCGGACGGATATTCCGGCATCACCGCCAATCCGGCCCTGGGCATTGCGGTCGATCTGCTGGTTGCCCACGGCGGCACCGCGATCCTCTCCGAGACGCCGGAAATCTACGGAGCGGAACATCTCCTGACGCGGCGCGCCGTCTCGCCCGAAGTCGGCGAGAAGCTGGTCGAGCGCATCCGTTGGTGGGAAGACTATGCGGTTCGCGAAAAAGGCAGCATCGACAACAATCCGACACCCGGCAACAAAGCCGGCGGCTTGACCACCATCCTGGAGAAGTCCTTGGGCGCCGTGGCCAAAAGCGGCGCGTCGCCCTTGATGGGGGTCTATCGCTATGCCGAGCCGATCGACCGGAACGGCCTGGTGTTCATGGATGCCCCCGGCTACGACCCGATGGGCACGACCGGCTAGGTCGCCGGCGGCGCCAACCTGATCGCCTTCACCACCGGCCGGGGCTCCTGCTTCGGCGGCAAGCCCGCCCCGGCGATCAAGCTGGCCACCAACAGCGCGATGTTCCGGCGCATGGAGGACGACATGGACCTCAACTGCGGCGACATCATGGACGGCACCGCCAGCCTGGCGCAGAAGGGGCAGGAAATCTTCGAAATGCTGCTGCGCGTGGCTTCCGGGGAAGCGAGCAAGAGCGAGGCGCAGGGCGTGGGCAACGAGGAGTTCGTGCCCTGGATGATCGGCGCCCAGATGTGAGTGCAGCCTCGAAGCTTTGCGGCCTGCCGTCATCGATTATTCTGGTATACATTATTGCTGTTCAAACATGGATTGAATACAATCTTGCCGAATTACCTGAAAACCACAAGGAGAAATAGCCATGTCGCAGGCCCCTTACAAGATTCTGATCATGGGCGCATCGTACGGCTCGCTCTTGGCCGCCAAGCTGCTGCTCGCCGGACATAGCGTGAAGCTGGTGTGCCTGCCTGCCGAGGCCGAACTGATCAATCGGGAAGGCATCCTGATCCGCATGCCGGTCAAGGGCCGCGACGGCCTGGTCGATATCGATTCGCGCAAAATCCCGGGCAAACTCTCCGCAGACGGACCGCAGGCGGTCAATCCGGCCGATTACGATCTGGTCGCACTGGCGATGCAGGAACCCCAGTATCGTTCTCCGGGCGTGCGCGAATTGCTCGATGCGGTGGCGAAGTCCAAAGTGCCCTGCATGTCGATCATGAACATGCCCCCCCTGCCTTACCTGGCACGCATTCCAGGCATCTCGGCGGACGCCTGCCGGGACTGCTTCACCGACCCCACCGTCTGGGACAGCTTCGACCCGGCGCTGTTGACCCTGTGCAGCCCCGACCCGCAGGCCTTCCGGCCGCCGGAAGAAAAGGTCAATGTGCTGCAGGTCAGGCTGCCGACCAACTTCAAGGCGGCCCGCTTCGACTCCGACGCGAACACCGCCATCCTGCGCCGGTTGGCGGCGGATATCGAGGCGGTCCGGTTCGACGCCGGCGACGGCATGATCGAATTGCCGGTCAAGCTCAAGGTGCACGACTCGGTCTTCGTCCCGCTGGCGAAATGGAGCATGCTGCTGGCCGGCAATTACCGCTGCGTCCAGAAGGAGGGCATGCGCTCGATCAAGGACACCGTGCATAGCGATCTCGAAGCCTCGCGCTCGGTATACAACTGGGTGTTCAAACTGTGCCTGACGCTCGGCGCGGACGAAAAGGACCTGGTGCCGTTCGAAAAATACGCCGCCGCGGCGCAGTCGCTGGCCAGTCCGTCGTCAGCGGCGCGCGCTTTGGCTGCCGGCGCGGTCAATATCGAACGGGTGGACCGTCTGGTGCAGACCGTCGCCAAGCAGCAGGGCATGCACTCCGATGCCGTCGATGAGGTGGTCGCCCTGGTCGACGGGTGGCTGGCCGCCAATCGGAGCAAATAATGCTGACGCTTGACTTTCATCCGGCCGGTCGCCACTTTCTGCAGATTCCAGGGCCGAGCCCGGTCCCGGACCGCATCCTGCGGGCCATGAGCTTTCCGACCATCGACCATCGCGGCCCCGAATTCGCCGCACTGGGCTTGAAGCTGCTGGCCGACATCAAGAAGATCTTCAAGACCGAACAGCCGGTGGTGATCTATCCGGCCTCCGGCACCGGCGCCTGGGAAGCCGCGCTGATCAATACCCTGAGTCCCGGCGATGCGGTGCTGATGTACGAGACCGGGCACTTCGCCACGCTGTGGAAGAAGATGGCCGAGGCCTTGGGCCTGAAGCCGGAGTTTCTCGGGCTGCCCGGCATCGAAGGCTGGCGGCACGGCGTTCGTGCCGATCTGATCGAAGAGCGCCTGCGCCGCGATGCCGGGCATCTGATCAAGGCGGTTTGCGTCGTGCACAACGAGACCTCGACCGGGGTCACCTCCAACATCGCCGCGGTCCGCCGGGCCATCGACGCCGCCAGCCATCCTGCGCTGCTCCTGGTCGACACCATCTCGGGGCTGGCGGCCGCCGACTACCGGCATGATGAATGGGGCGTCGACGTCAGCGTTTCGGGTTCGCAAAAAGGCCTGATGCTGCCGCCCGGGATCAGCTTCAACGCCGTCTCGAAGAAAGCCATCGCAGCCGGCAGGAACGCGCGCCTGCCTCGCGCCTTCTGGGACTGGACCGAGATCATCGCGATGAACGCGAGCGGCTACTGGCCTTACACCCCCAGCACCAATCTCCTCTATGGCTTGTCCGAGGCGCTCGAAATGATCCTCGGCGAGGGACTGGAAAAGCTCTTCGCCCGCCATCAGCGCCTGGCCGCCGCCTGCCGCCAGGCGGTCCGCGCCTGGGGCCTGGAAGTGCAGTGCGCCGATCCGGCCGCCTACTCGCCGGTATTGACCGGCGTGATGATGCCGGCCGGTTTCGATGCCGATGCGATCCGCAAGCTCATCTACGAGAAGTTCGACATGTCGCTCGGCACCGGACTGGGCAAAGTGAAAGGCGCCATGTTCCGCATCGGCCATCTCGGCGAAGCCAACGATCTGACGCTGATGGCGACGCTGTCCGGCTGCGAGATGGGCCTGAAGCTCGCCGGCGTGCCTCTGGCCGGCAGCGGAGTGGTCGCCGCGATGGAGCATCTGGCCGGGACTTGAGCGCTGCCCGGCCGATCGGAATTGGAACCGTCACGTTTCTTCACATCAGAATATATTGGAGACAACCATGAAATACCTGCGCCTTCGTGCCACCACGGTCGTGCTGCTGATGCTCTGCCTGATGTATTTCATCACCTACCTCGACCGCGTCAATGTGAGTACCGCCGCGGCCGGTTTCGGCGATGAATTCAAGCTATCCAAGACCCAGATCGGCCTGGTGTTTTCCGCCTTTGCCTATCCCTACCTGATCTTCCAGATCATCGGTGGCTGGGTCAGCGACAAGTTCGGCGCCAAGCGGACCCTGATCTACTGCGGCCTGCTGTGGGCCGTGGCGACCATCATCGCCGGCTTCGCCGGCGGTCTGATTTCGATGCTCGCGGCGCGCGTCCTGCTGGGCCTGGGCGAAGGCGCCACTTTCCCCGCCGCGACCTCGGCCATGTCGCGCTGGGTCGCGAAGGAAAATCGGGGCTTTGCCCAGGGCTTCACCCATGCCTTCGCGCGCATCGGCAATGCGGTGGCGCCGGCCATCGTCGTCGCCGTCATGGTGCAATACGGATGGCGGGCCTCGTTCTATATCTGCGGGATCTTCAGCCTCCTTTGGGTGCTCGCCTGGGCTTTCGTGTTCACCGAAGACCCGGCTGCGCACCCGCGCATCACGGCGGACGAACTGGCAGCCCTGCCCGAGCCGAAAAGATTCAATCTGCAGACCCCCTGGGGGCCGCTGTTCAAGCGGATGATGCCGGTCACCGTCGTGTATTTCTGCTACGGCTGGACGCTCTGGCTGTTCCTGAGCTGGATTCCGCAGTACTTCCTGCACAGCTACAATCTCGATCTGAAGAAGTCCGCCCTCTTCGCCTCCAGCGTCTTCTTCGCCGGCGTGATCGGCGACACCGTCGGCGGCGTCGTCAGCGACAGGATCCTGAAGCGCACGGGCAATCTGAAGATGGCCAGGAGCTACATGGTCGCCGTCTGCATGCTGCTGACCTTGCTCTCGCTGCTGCCGATCATGTTCTACCATGACGTCTATATCTCGATCTTCTGCCTTTCAGCCGGTTTCTTCTTCGCCGAGATGACGATCGGACCGATGTGGGCCATCCCGATGGACATCGCCCCGGAGTTCGCCGGCACCGCAAGCGGCATGATGAATACGGGATCGGCGCTGGCGGCGATCATTTCCCCCGTGGTCGGCGGCTATCTGATCGACCGCTTCGGCAGCTGGGAATTGCCCTTCGTCGGCAGCATGATCCTGATGGCCCTGGGCGTTGGCCTGGCATTCCGCATGAAGCCGGAGAGCCGGTTTGCCCTCGGCGGCGAAATCCGTCCGGTCCTGGCCACCGAGCCTGCCGTCTGAGCCGAGGTTTCTCATGGACGCTGCATCTTCCGCCGACGCACTCGCCGAACTGCTCAGCATCGCCTACGACAGCAGCTCGCGCGTGATGCTGCCGGCGGCGCTGGATCCGATGGATGCGGCGGGCGCCTATGAGGTGCAGCAGCGCATGCTGAAGAAGTGCGCTCTGGCGACCGGCGGCTGGAAGATCGGCGCCAAATCGCCGAGCGGGCCGATCCAGGGTGCGCCGCTGCCGCTCGCGCGAATCTACGGAAGCCGCGCGTCGCTTGCCCGCAGCGACTATCCGGTGCTCGGACTGGAACTGGAACTGTACTTCACCTTCGATCGCGATTTCCTGCCGCAGGCCCGGCCGCTCCCTGAGCGCGAGGTCCTGGCCGCCATCGGCGCCTTCGGCGCGTCCATCGAGATCGTCTCCAGTCGCATCAGCGGCTGGCCGCAGGTGCCCAAGCTCAGTCAGTTGGCAGACCTGCAGAACAACGGGGCATTGGTCACCGGCGGGATGATCGACTACCGCAGCGGCTTTTCCTACGACGAACCGTCACTCGACCTCTCCATCGGCGGCCTTCCGCTGTTTTCCGGCGCCGGCCGCAATCCGGCCGGCGATCCGCGGCGGCTGCTCTGCTGGCTGGTCAATCACTGCCGGGAGAGCGGCTTGCCGCTGCCCAAAGGCAGCATCATCACCACCGGTTCCTATACCGGGCTGGAGTTTCCCGCGACGGCGGGCACGGTCACAGGGGAAATTGAGGGTTTGCCCGCAGTGACTTTCGAACTGCTCTGAGCGCCGCCATGCTGCCCACGCCCATTGCCCGGCAGTTTCAGCGCGAGCTTCGCGGCGACGTGCTGTTCGGCAAGGCGGATCGCGGCCGCTACGCCAGCGATGCCTCCATCTATCAGATCATGCCGGTCGGCGTGGTCGTGCCGCGCGACCAGCGCGATCTGCTCCTGGCCCTGGAGATTGCCCGCCACCACAAGATGCCGATCCTGGCGCGCGGCGCCGGCACCAGCCAGTGCGGGCAAACCGTCGCCGAAGCGCTGGTGATCGACAACAGCAAATGGCTGAACAATATCATCGACTTCGACCGCGAGGCGCGCACCGTAACGGTCGAGCCGGGGCTGGTCCTGGATCACCTGAACGCCTGGTTGAAGCCGCACGGACTGTGCTTTCCCGTCGACGTCTCGACCGCTGCGCAATGCACCCTGGGCGGCATGGCGGGCAACAATTCCTGCGGCTCGCGTTCGATCGAATACGGCAACATGGTGCATAACGTCCTGGCCATCGACGCGGTCCTCGCCGACGGCACGCAAGGCCGCTTCGGCAGGCTGGACGAGATGCCCGCGAGCGGTCGCCTGAACGACATCGTGGCCGGCCTGCAGCGAATCGCACGGCGCGAACGGGACGAGATCGTCGAGCGCACGCCCAAGGTCCTGCGCCGCGTCGCCGGCTATAACATCGACCTCTTCGATTGCCAGAATCCGCGCGCCTATAGCGACGACGGCGTGGCCAACCTGGCCCAGATCCTGGTCGGTTCCGAGGGAACCCTGGCCTGCAGCCGGCAGATCACCCTGGCGCTCGCCCCGATACCCGGCCACAAGGTGCTCGGCGTGGTGAATTTCCCCACCTTTTACCAGGCCATGGATGCGGCTCAGCACATCGTCGAGCTGGCGCCGACGGCGGTGGAACTGGTCGATCGCACCATGATCGGCCTGGCGATCGACAATCCGGCGTTCCGGCCGGTGATCGAGAAGGCCTTGATCGGCCGACCGGAAGCCATACTCCTGGTCGAATTCGCGGGCGAGAACCGGGACGCCTTGCTGGCCCGGCTGGCGCAGCTCTCGGAGCTGATGGGCGACGGCGCCGTGGTGCGGATCACGCACCCGGCCGAGCAGAGGGCCTTGTGGGAAGTGCGCAAGGCGGGCCTGAACATCATGATGAGCATGAAGGGCGACGGCAAGCCGGTGTCATTCATCGAGGACTGTGCGGTGCCGCTGCCGCATCTGGCCGAATACACCCGACAGTTGACCGAGGTGTTTCACCGGCACGGCACGGAAGGGACCTGGTATGCGCATGCCAGCGTCGGCACGCTGCATGTCCGGCCGATTCTTGACATGCGCCGGGAAGGCGCCGTGCACATGCGCGAAATCGCCGAGGCCGCTGCCGTGCTGGTGCAGCAGTACAAGGGCGCCTTTTCCGGGGAGCACGGCGACGGGCTGTGCCGCGGCGAATGGGTGGCATGGCAATACGGGCCCCGGCTCAATGCGGCCTTTGCCGAGATCAAGGAACTGTTCGACCCGGACAACCGTTTCAATCCGGACAAGATCGTGCGCCCGCCGAAAATGGACGAGCGCCGCAACTTCCGCTATTCGCCGGAGTATCGGGAGTTGCGGTTCACCCCGGTGCTCGACTGGTCTTCCTGGAACGTCAAGCGCAATCCCCTGACCGGAGAGGAATCCCTGCCCGGCAGCGGCGGCGACCTCTCCGGCGGCCTGGCCAAAGCGGTCGAGATGTGCAACAGCAACGGTCATTGCCGCAAGTTCGATGCCGGGACCATGTGCCCGAGTTTTCGCATCACCCGGGACGAGCAGCATGTCACGCGCGGCCGGGCCAGCACGCTCCGTCTGGCGCTCTCGGGGCAACTGGGAACGGCGGGACTGGCCAGCCGGGAAGTGCACGAGGCACTGGATCTGTGCGTTTCCTGCAAGGGCTGCAAGCGCGACTGCCCGACCGGTGTGGACATGGCCAAGATCAAGATCGAGGCGCGCGCCGCCTGGCGTCGGCAGCATGGCCTGCGGCTGCGCGATCGCCTGGTCGCGTTCATGCCGAGATACGCGCCCTATGCGAGCAGGATCGGCGGCGCGCTGGCGCTCGCGGAGCGCATTCCCTTCATTTCGAGATGGGCGAAAATCCGGCTTGGACTGGCGCCGCAGAGATCCCTGCCGCGCTTTGGCAAGTCCTTCCTATCTACTGCCGCGACGAGCCCCGCGGCGAATGACGGCCGGGAGGTCCTGCTCTTCGTCGACACCTTCAACAATTACCTGGAGTCGGAGAACGCGGCGGCGGCACAGCAGGTTCTGGAAGCCGCTGGCTATCGGGTCAGCTTCAGCGCGCTGCCCGGTGAGCGGCCGCTGTGTTGCGGCCGAACCTACCTTTCCGCCGGGCTCGTTGCCCAGGCGAAGGCCGAGGCGCGACGCAGCCTGGACGCCCTGATGCCCTTCGTGAACCGCGGCGTGCCGGTGGTGGGGCTGGAGCCGTCCTGCCTGCTCACCCTGCGCGACGAGTTTCTCAGCTACGGTTTCGGCGAGGAAGCCCTGAAGTTGTCGCGCTCGGCCTATCTGCTCGAGGAATTCCTGGTCAGGGAAAAGGAGGCAGGGCGCCTGACGCTCAACTTGAAACCGCTGCCCGGCAACCAGGTGCTGCTGCACGGCCACTGTCACCAGAAGGCCTTCGATGCCCTGGGTGCCGTGCAGACTGTACTGCAATGGATACCCGGGATCGAACTGTCGCTGATCGAGTCCTCGTGTTGCGGCATGGCCGGCAGTTTCGGCTACGAGGCGGAGCACTACGACGCCTCTCTGGCGATGGCGGAGCTGTCCTTGCTGCCGGCGCTGCGCGCTGCTCCGCGTGACGCCATCGTCGTCGCCGACGGCACCAGTTGCCGCCATCAGATTCGCGACGGCACCGCCGCCGAAGCGCTGCATGTGGCCCGGGTGCTGGCGCTGTCCCTGAAAGGAAGTCATGACGAAGCCTGAGGAAGCGCCGGACAATACGTCCCTGCATTTCAGGGTGGCGGACATCCTGCGCGACAAGATCACCTACGGCGAACTGGCGCCGCGCATGCGGCTGACCGAGAGAGTCTTGTGCGAGGAACTGAACGTCTCGCGCACCCCTCTGCGCGAGGCGCTGAAGACGCTCGCCAGCGAGGGGCTGGTGGAACTGCTGCAAAACCGCGGCGCCATGGTGACGGCGATGACCCTCGCCGATACCGCGCAGACCTTCGAGGTGTTGAGCGTGCTCGAGGGACTCTCCGGCGAACTGGCCTGCGCCCGCGCGGATGAGGCGGCCGTCGCCGGGCTCCGCCAACTGCACGAAGCGATGGGCGCCTGCTACCGCGCCGGCGATCGCGAAGGCTATTTCGAGCTCAATCAGACGATCCATGCCCGGCTCTTCCTGCTTGCGGGCAATCCCGTATTGCTGGCCACCCACGACAAGCTCAACCTGCGCTTGCGCCGGGCGCGCTATTTCGCCAATGTCAGCCAGTCGCGCTGGGATAGCGCGATGGCCGAGCACGAGCAGATCATGGCTGCGCTGGAGGCCAGGAACGGCAAGCGTCTGCGCTTGCTGCTGGAAGAGCATATCCGCAACAAATGCGATTCGGTCATCGCCGCGCTGCTCTCCAGCGGCGCGATCCGTGCGATCGGCAGTTCAGCGGCGCCGCTCCCGGCCCCGAAGCGCCGCGAGGCGGCAGGCAGGAGTCGCTAGTCCCGAATGCTATCCTGTAGGGGGAGGTGAGGCGGTGAAGGATTTCGGCAGTTTCGATTATGTGGTGGCGGGCGGCGGCACCGCCGGTTGTGTTCTGGCCAATCGTCTGTCGCAGGACCCCGAGGTGTCGGTTCTGCTCCTCGAGGCCGGCGGCAAGGACGACTGGATCTGGATCCATATCCCGGTCGGCTATCTCTACTGCATCGGCAATCCCCGCACCGACTGGTGCTATCGCACCGAGCCGGAGCCGGGCTTGAACGGCCGCTCCATCCTCTATGCGCGGGGACGGGTGCTGGGCGGCAGTTCGTCGATCAACGCCATGCTCTACCTGCGCGGCCAGGCCCGGGATTACGACCAATGGGCGGAGCTCGCCGGCGATGCCTCCTGGTCCTGGAAGGAAGTGCTGCCGCTATTCAAGGGCAGCGAAGACCACTGGCGCGGCGGCGATGAAATGCACGGCGCCGGCGGCGAATGGCGGGTCGATCAGCAGCGTCTTCGCTGGGACATCCTCGACCGGTTCGCCGAAGCCGCAAGCCAGGCGGGCATCCCCTCGACCGAGGACTTCAACCGGGGGAACAATTCCGGCGGCTCGAAATTCGAGGTCAATCAGCGCCGGGGTTGGCGACTGAATGCCAGCAAGGCTTTTCTCAAACCGGTGCAGGGCCGGCCGAACCTGAAGGTGGTGACCGGCGCCCTGATCGATCGCCTGACGTTCGAGGGCGGGCGCGCGAGCGGCGTCCTGTTCGAACTGGGCGGGGAAAAGATGCGCGCCGCTTGCCGCATCGAGGCGGTGCTGGCCGCCGGCTCCATCGGCAGCCCGGCGATCCTGCAGCGCTCGGGGCTGGGCGAGCCGAAGCTGCTGTCGGCGCTGGGCATTCCGGTGGTCCATGGTCTGCCGGGGGTCGGTGCCAATCTGCAGGATCATTTGCAGTTGCGCATGATCTTCAAGGTCAGCGGCATCAGGTCCTTGAACCAGATCGCCAACAGCTGGCTCGGCAAACTGAAGATGGGACTGGAGTATGCACTGTTCCGCAGCGGTCCGATGTCGATGGCGCCCAGCCAGTTGGGCATTTTCGCCAAGTCCGATGCCGCGCTGGCCACGCCCGATCTGGAATATCACGTCCAGCCCCTGTCCCTGGACAAGTTCGGCGACCCCCTCCACGATTTCCCCGCGTTCACCGCGAGCGTGTGCAATCTGCGCCCCAGTTCGCGCGGTCAGGTCGCGATCAGATCAAATGACCCCAGCGAGGCGCCATCGATCGCGCCCTGTTATCTTTCCACCGCAGCCGACCGCAAGCTGGCCGCCGTTTCCCTGGCGCAGACGCGCCGGATCGCGGCGATGCCGGCGCTCGCACCCTACCGCCCGGAGGAGTACCTGCCCGGCCTGAAATACCAGACCGAGGAAGAACTGGCGCATGCCGCCGGCGACATCGGCACGACCATCTTCCATCCCGTGGGGACCTGCAAGATGGGTCGGGAAGCCGATGCCTCCGCCGTCGTAGACAGCCGTTTGCGCGTCTTCGGCGTCAGCGGCCTGCGGGTGGTCGACGCCTCGATCATGCCGACCATCACCTCGGGCAACACCAATTCGCCCAGCCTGATGATCGCCGAAAAGGGCGCGAGGATGATCCGGGAGGACAGGCTCAAGAAATAGGGAGGTCACGATGTTCTTGTCGAAGAAACCTTCGGTCGTCTTCCTGCGCCCGCTGCTGGGCTGTCTCCTGGGCTTCGCGGCCGGCCTGTCGCTTGCCGCCGCCCTGCCGGCCAAGACGGACTTGCCTCGCCTGCTGGGTCACGGGCCGGTCGCGGTGGAAGTCATCGAACCTCATCTGAGCAGCCGGGACCGGTTGGTGAAAGCGGACTATGTCGGCTATCCGGCTGGCGAGGTCCTGGACCTGCTTTTCGGTGCCCGCTGGCAGGAGACCGGGAGGGAAATGGCGTTTCACGCCCTGGACGGCTACGTATCGCGTATCCCGGTGGAGCGCTTCAAGACCTACCGCGCTTATCTGGTGTTCGAGCGCCGCGGGCAAAGAGCGTTCACGGTCGACAACATCAGCCAGAACGAAAAGCAGGTTCCCCTGGGACCCTACTATCTCGTCTGGGACAATATCGCGGCCCCTGAGCTCGTTGCCGACGGCGGTTCCTACTGGCCGTACCAGGTGACCAGCGTCGACCTGTCCACGGTTGGCGCGACGGCTCTGCTGCCCGGAGCCTTGGCGCGAAGCTTTCGAGATCATGCCGCGCTGGCGACAAAATACTGCCTCTCCTGCCATCAGCTGAACGGTTACGGCGGCGAAAAGCATCCGGGCAATCTCGCCGCCAGCGTCAAAGGCATGACGGAGAATGCCTTCCGGCGCTGGGTTCTTTCCCCCGACCAGGTCAAGCCGGGGACCCCCATGCCCGCACTGCCGGCGACGATGCCCGAAGCCGAGCGACAGGCGATAGCGGGAAAACTCTACGACTATCTTCAGGCCGTGCCGGTAAGCCCGTGAAAGGGATTCGTCGGAGGAGTCCCGTCGAGCCCGGCTGGATGGCCGGCCCGCGTTCCGCTGTCGCGTCCTTTCAGTCGCCGCAGCGCCGTCTGCCTGTACTATGATCGGCGGCGTGATCCGTTAACCGCATAAGGAAGAAATCAACATGGCCATTTCTATTTTCTTCGGCATCGTCGCGATCCTGCTGATCTACTGCATCAGCCTCTATAACAACCTGGTGAATATCAAACACGCCGTCGCCAGGGCCTGGGCGAACATCGACGTGCTGCTCAAGCAACGCCATGACGAGTTGCCAAAGCTGGTCGAGGTGTGCAGGCAATACCAGCAGTTCGAGCAGACCACCCTGCAAAATGTCATCGAGGCGCGCTCGCGGGTGCACGCTGCGCGGGAAAGTCAGGATGTCGGAGCGCTCGGTCGCGCGGAGGGCGCGTTGCGCAGCGGATTGGGCAGCCTGTTCGCGGTTGCCGAAGCCTACCCGGAATTGAAAGCCAACGAGAACTTCATGCAGTTGCAGAACCGCATCAGCTCACTGGAAAACGGCATTTCCGACCGGCGCGAATTCTATAACGACTCGGTGAACATCAACAACGTGCAAATCGAAGTGTTTCCCGCCAGCATCATCGCCAGCATGTTCGGTTTCGGAGAGAAGCCATTGCTCGAGTTTTCTTCGGCGGAAAAGACGGATGTGGATTTGAAGCAACTGTTCGCATGACCGGCCTGCGCTTGAGCGGACGGGGACGCGCCGCGCGGGTTTCGCTTTAAGTCCGATGCTGGACAAGTTGCGCCGCGAATATGCGCAGCTGCTCACTTCGGGTGCGCAACTGCTGCTGGTCCTGGTCGGCATTCACCAACACTCGCGAAATGGCTGGCTGGCCTGTTTTTCCGCGATAGCCTTGGTCAGCGTTTTTGCCTGGCTGTCCTCTTTGTACAGGCTGCGCGCCATACGCGGGAATCCCATTTCCAAGATCGGTTCAGCCGCACAAGGCTATGTTGAACTCCTCGGTCAAGGACGGCCGTTCGGCGACGCTCCGCTGCTCAGCGCGCTGAGGCGGCGTCCCTGCCTTTGGTATCGCTACAAGATCGAAAAGCGCGAATTTCCACAATGGAATATGAAGGAAAGCGGCGAATCCAGCGACTCATTCATCCTGCGGGATGACACCGGTGAATGTGCGGTCGACCCGGAACACGCCGAGATATTCACTATGCACTGCGACCGGTGGCATGAGGAAGACTGCCGTTACACCGAATGGAAGCTGATCGAGCACGACCAGCTCTTCGTCGCCGGACATTTTCGCACGATAGGCGGCAACACGCTGGAATTCGACAGCCACGCGGAATTGAGCGCCTTGCTGGCGGAGTGGAAGAAGGATATGCCGGCACTGCTTGCGCGCTTCGATCTGGACAAGGATGGCGTGCTGGACATGAACGAATGGTTTCTCGCCCGGCAAGCCGCCAAAAGGGAAGTGGAGCAAGCGATGAGGGAGGCTCGGGCACACCCGGAAATCAATATCGTCGGCCGGCCTCCGGCCGGCCAGTTCTATCTGATCAGCAACCTTCCACGGAACAGGCTGTCGCGTCGCTACCTGATCTGGGCTTGGGCACACCTGGTGATCTTCTTCGGGTCGATGGGCGGGCTCGGCTGGGCGCTGCGGCAAGGAACCTGACAGGCAGGCGGCTCCGGCTCGATCTGCGGCGGCAAGGCCGGAAGCCGCGCGAGGTGTCGAGGGCGGCGGGGATGCCCCGAGCCTCTTATAGTGTAGACTTTGCCGGCATTCGGCGAGGATTTCATGAGCCCGGAACCGTCGGATGAATTCGAGGCGTTTGTGCCGCCGTGACCACGCATCCAGCGAGAGATCTTAAGAACTGTCCGATGACCCCGACGAGCCGCACGATATGGCTGATCGCCCTCTGCCTGCTGAGTTGCCGAGCGGGTCTGGGGCAGACCCCCGCGGCAAGCGCCATGGCGCCGCTGACGAAAGAAGCGGCCGGCCAGCTGCGGGACCGTGCCCGGGCCATCAAGGGTGAAGCGGAGCAACGGTTCGGCCGCGATATGGCCGAGTGCAACAAGAAGACATTCCCCAACAGCTGCTTTGACGCCGCCAAGGAAAGAAGACGCCTGTCGCTGGCCGAGTCCCGTCAACTGGACAAGAAGGGCCGGGCTGGCGAGCGCGAAGCCCGCCTTCTTGAGCGGGAGGCGAAGGAGGCGCAGCGCGCCGCCGATGCGCCGCATCTGGAAGCGGAGGAACATGCCCGAATCGAAAGACTGCATCAGGAAAATGCCCGCCTCGACGCCGAACGCGAGGCCAGGCCGGCCAAGGACGCTCTCGATCTGGCGCAGCGTCGCAGCCGGGCCCAGGCCGAGGACGCGGCTCGACTCAAGAAGCGCGAAGAGCAGGCGCGGCAGGATCGGGAGCGGGAAGAGCTGAGGCCGTTGCGCCTGCGCGAGGAGCAGGACCGGCAAAAGGCGATCGCACAACATGCGGCGCAGATTGACGAGCGTCTCAGGCAGGACGCCGAAGCGGAGAAGGCCCGGGCGGCGGATGTCGCCGCCAGGCGCGCGGCTGCAGAGGCGGCAAAGCAAGCGCCGGAGAAGAAGGGCGGCTTTCTTTGCGAACTCTGGCCCGGGCGCTTCTGCAACGGGGCCGGCTCAGGCCGCTAGGACGGCTAGCTGCCCGCGAGGCAGACGAGCGCCGCAACGGCGAAAGCAAGTCCGCAGCCCTTGCGCAGCGTCAGCTTTTCGCGCAGGAACACGAATCCGAGCACCGAGGTCACCACGAAGCTCAGCTGTGCGACCGGCACCAGCACGCTCGCTGGGCCATGAGCCAGGCCCGCGAGAAGCATGATCAGCGCGCACAGGAGCAGCAGCGCGGCCATGGCCCCGTGTCGCCAGGCGCCGGGCGGCGGACGGAATCCGCGGTCGCGGGCGAGGGCGAACAGCGCCGCCAGCGGCAGGAATACACTCGCCTGGCCGGTAAGGACCGTGGCCGGGCTGCCGCCGGCATTCGCGGCCAGCTTGTAGATGAGGCTCACGATTGCCATCGCCGCCGTTGCGACAAGAATGCGCCACGGCGACGATTTGCCGCCGCCCGGCGCCGCCGCCGGCCCGGCCGCAAGCAGCAGCCACACCGCTGCGAGCGAGGCGGCGAGGCCCGCGAGCTTGCGCTGGGTCAGCGGCTCGTCGAGGAGCCACAGCGCCAGTCCTGCCGTGATCGCGAAGCTCAGCCGGAAGACCGGCGCGACGCTGCTGACCGCACCGCTCGCGAGACTCTTGGCGAAGTTGTACAGGGCGACGAAGATCAGCGCGCCCGCGATCATGCCCAACGCGAAGGGCGTGCCTAGGGCGAACGTGCCGGTCACGAGCCCGTAGAGCAGAATTCCCGGCGCGAAGAAGAAGGCCTGCAGCAGGAGAAAATGATGGGCCTCGATGCCCCTTGCCGCGGCGCGTTTGTAGACCCAATCGGCGAGCCCGTAGGACACCATGGCGCCCAGCGCCAGGCCGACGCCCTCAGTCATGCGGGCATCCGAGTGTTTTGCGTAGGAATGGTCGGCCGATCCTGGAGAAATTCAATGGAAACCGCGGCGAGTATCCCTTGCGTGGCGGCCGCTGTCAATCGGCGCTCCGGTGTCTGCCGAGTGCCCGCGGGGTGGACGTAAGTAATAACATTTGATATCATCACGGCTGGTATGGTAGCGGCCGCTTCGGCCATCGGCCGTGAGAGGGGATCGACACACCATGGATCGCTTGCGTAATTTCGGATTTCTGCTCAAGCAGGTCAGTCGCAGATACGTGCTGCGCTTCGAGCAGCGGGCGCAGGAAATGTCCCTGACGCTTCCTCCGTGCAAAGTCCTGGCCTACCTTGAACGAAACGAAGGCGTCAGCCAGGCCAAGCTGGCCGATCTGACCAGTATCGAACCGATGGCGATGGTGCGCATCCTCGATCGAATGGAAGCCGACGGCTTGATTGTGCGCAAGCTCGACCCGGACGATCGCCGGGCGCGCAGACTCTATCTCACGGCGAAGGCGAAGCCGGCGCTGGAGGAGGTCTGGCGCCTCGCCGCCTTGACCCGTTCCGAGACGTTCGCCGGCATCAGCCAGTCCGAGCGGGATGTCTTTCTCGACGTCCTCGCCCGCCTGGACCGCAACCTCAGCCTGCTTCACTCCCCGCCCGGCGAAGCGGCTTCGGCCGCCCCGGCAGGCGCGCCGGCAGCGAAACCCGCAGGCGGCAAGCGCCGTTCCCGCAGACTCACAGGCAAATGACGACCGATGAACGAATCCAGACGAGACGGGCAGGGTGCTGCCGGGCAGCCCACTTTGCCGACCAATAACCGGCGCGGGCGGCTCCGGGTGCCGTTGCTGTTGCTCGGGCCGGCCGCGGTGCTCGGCGCCGCCGCGTATTTCTATCTCAGCGGGGGACGCTTTGAAGAAACTGACGACGCCTACGTAAGGACCGCGCGGGTGGCGATCAGCGCCGACGTCGACGGACGCGTGAAGGAAGTCGTCGTGCGCGACAACCAGCGGGTGCGCAAGGGCGACGTGCTGTTCCGGCTCGACGATGCGCCGCTGCGCATCGCGGTGGATGAGGCGAACGCACGGCTTGCCGGCGCAAGGCTGCAGGTGGACATGCTCAAGGCGAACTACCGGCAGCGGCTGTCGGAGCTGGCCTCGGCCCAGGATACGCTGAGGTTTGAGCAGACCGAATACGACCGTCAGCGGCGTTTGTCCCGGTCGGGGATCGCCTCGCAGTCGCAACTCGAGCGCGCTGCCCATGCGTTCGAGGAAGCGGGCGCCCGGGTCGACGGAGTCAGACAGCAGATCGGCGCCATCGTCGCGAACCTGGCGGGCAATCCGCATATCGCGCCGGCGCTGCACCCGGCGGTGCGGCAGGCGCAGGCGCTGCTCGACCGGGCCAGACTCAATCTGTCCTATGCGGTGGTCAAGGCGCCTGCCGACGGCGTGGTCACGCGCGTCGAGGAATTGCAGGCGGGCAGCACCGTCAATGCGGCGGCGCCGGTGTTCGCGCTGGTGTCCAGCCGCGATGTGTGGATCGAAGCGAATTTCAAGGAAGACCAACTCGCCCATCTGCGCCCGGGCCAGCCGGCCACCGTGGAGATCGACAGCTATCGCGGCAAGACCTTCTCCGGCAAGGTGGCCAGCGTCAGCCCCGGGACCGGCTCGCAGTTCTCGGTATTGCCGCCAGAAAACGCGACCGGGAACTGGGTCAAGGTTGTCCAGCGGGTACCCGTGCGCATCGAGTTGGAGCGGCCCGATGCGTCCTTTCCGCTGCAAAGCGGGCTGAGCGCCGACGTCAGCGTCGATACGGGCTATAGGCGCCATCTCTTCGGGACCGCCGGGCCGGACCGGGCCGACCGTTCCCGGGGCGCCCATTGAGCGACGCCGTGGCCATCGCCGGAGAGCCCCCAGGCGCGCCGCATCGCGTCTTCATCACCTTGTCGGTGATGCTGGCGTCGATCATGCAGGCGCTCGACAATACCATTGCCAACGTGGCGCTGCCGCGCATCCAGGGCTCGTTGTCGACGACGCAGGACCAGATGACCTGGGTTCTGACTTCCTACATCATCGCCGCCGCCATCATGACCCCCTTGAGCGGCTGGCTGGCCGGGCAGATCGGCCGGCGCCGCGTGTTCCTGACCTCCATCGTCGGCTTCACCATCGCCTCGGCCCTGTGCGGACAGGCGCAATCCCTGCCGGAAATCATCATCGCCCGCCTGTTGCAGGGGCTGTGCGGCGCGGCGCTGATCCCGATGTCCCAAGCCGTGCTGCTCGACATCAATCCGCCTGAAAAGCATGCCCGTGCGATGGCCCTGTGGGTGATGGGCGTGATCATCGGCCCGATCCTGGGCCCGGCGCTCGGCGGCTGGCTCACCGAGAACTACAACTGGCGCTGGGTGTTCTACATCAACGTGCCCTTCGGCGTGCTCTCCTTTCTCGGCGTCCTCTCGTTCATGCCGGAGACGCGGCTGCGCAAGTCGGCTTTCGATTTCTTCGGCTTCGCCACGCTCAGCTTGGCCATCGGAGCCTTCCAACTGATGCTCGACCGCGGCCAGCTCAAGGACTGGTTCAACTCGACCGAAATCTGGGTCGAGGCCACCGTGGCGGCGCTCGCGCTGTATCTCTTCATCGTGCATATGCTGACCACGAGCAAGACGCCTTTTGTCAGCCCGGTGTTGTTCAAGGATCGCAATTTCCTCACCGGCAGCGTGTTCATCTTCATCGTCGGCGTCGTCCTGTTCGCGACCCTGGCCTTGCTGCCGCCCCTGCTGCAGGACCTGCTGAACTTTCCCGTCGTGCTGACCGGCCTGCTGACAGCGCCGCGCGGGGTGGGGACGCTGGTGGCCATGGTCATCGTCAGCCGGATCATGGGCCGGATCGACACCCGCCTGATCATCGCGGCCGGCTTTGTTCTCACCGCCTATTCGCTCTGGCAGATGACCCACTTCTACCTGCAGATGAACAGCTCGCTCGTCGTCTGGTCGGGCCTGATCCAGGGTCTCGGCACCGGCTTCGTCTATGTGCCCCTCGCGGCAGTCACTTTCGCCACGCTGTCGCCGAAATATCGCAACGAAGGAACGGCGATGTTCAGCCTCATCCGCAATGTCGGCAGCAGCGTCGGCATCTCGGTAGTGGAAACGCTGCTGACCAGAAATACCCAGATCATGCATGCCCGACTGGCCGAACAGCTCACCCCGTATGGCGCAAGGCTCACCTCACTGCCGCATGCGGCAGCGACGGCCGCGAGCGGCCTGGCGCGGCTGAACGAGCTGGTCAGCGCTCAGGCGGCGATGATCGCCTGCAACAACGACTTCAAATTGATGATGGTGCTCACGCTTTGCGCCATTCCCCTGATCGCGCTGCTCAAGACCGGTCTGCCGAGCAGGTCGCCAAACAAGGGGGCAGAGCCCGTGGTGATCGAATGAAACGAAAGGGATCGGCCAACATCGCCGCGCTCTTTCTGGCGGCGACGCTGCTCGCCGGATGTGCGGCAGGCCCGGATTTCCAGCGCCCCGAACCGCCGCCGGCGGCCCGCTACACGGCGCGGCCCTTGAAGCTGGAGGGGAAGGGTGCGGGCCGGGAAGCAGCGCAGCAGATCCTCCTGGGCGATGCGCTCGACCAGGCGTGGTGGCAGCTGTTCCGGTCCGAGGCTTTGACCGGCGTGGTCAAGCGCGCCCTGGCCCGGAACCGCACCCTGGCCGCAGCCGGCTACAGGCTCGCCGAAGCACGGGAACTCGCCGCGGCCCGGGCCGGGACGCTCAAGCCCCAGCTCGGCATGACGGCCGGCGCGGGCCGGGAGAAATACGGCGACGAGTTCCTCGGCAACTCGCCCAAGCCGCCGCCTTTCACCTATTTCGCCGTCGGACCGACGATCAGCTATTCCCTCGATTACACCGGCGGGGGCGCCCGCTCGGTCGAGCAGGAAAACGCCCGGGCGGATTACCAGCGGCAGCAGCTCGATGCGGCCTATCTTGCCGTCACCGGCAACGCGGTCATGGAGTCGCTCAGGATCGCCTCGCTGCGCGCGCAGATCGCAGCCGTCCGGACTGTCCTGGTCCTGGACGAGGAAGACCTGAAGCTGGTGCAGGAAGCCTTCGCTGCCGGTTCCGTCTCGCGTCTCGACATCGTCAGCACCGGCAGCCGGCTCGCCGATGACTCGGCGCAGCTGCCGTCCCTGAACCAGGCGTTGAGTCTCGCCCGGCACGCCTTGGCCCTCGTCCTCGGCCAGACGCCTGCCGACGGCGCGCTGCCCGAGTTCGATCTGGCGCAGCTGACCCTGCCCCGCCAGCTGCCGGTGAGCCTTCCCTCCTCACTCGCGCACCGGCGTCCCGACATCCTGGCGGCCGAGGCTGAACTGCACGCCGCGACGGCGGCCGTAGGCGTCGCCACGGCCAATCTCTATCCGCATATCGACATCGGCGCCTCTTTCGCCCAGCAGTCCACCGCGACCAGCCAGCTGTTCGAGCGCAGCATGAATGCCTGGGGTCTCACCGCGGGACTGGTGGCGCCGATCTTCGACGGCGGGACGCTGCGCGCGGAACGCAGGGCCGCGGTGGACGCCATGCAGGCGAGCACGGCAAAGTACCAGCAGACGGTACTGGCCGCTTTCGGCCAGGTTGCCGATTCCCTGCAAGCGCTGGACCACGATGCCGAGGCGCTGGAAGCGGTGGGCAAGTCCCGGCAGGCAGCCGGCGACAACCTCGACCTGATGCGTGCAAGCTACCGTGAAGGCAACATCGGCGTGCTGGAAGTGCACGACGCCGAGCGCCGTTTAAGTCAGGCGAGCCTCGCCTATGTCCGGGTACGCGCCCAGCGCTATATGGACACGGCGCAACTCTTCCTGGCGCTGGGCGGCGCCGTCGAGGACGCCCAATGAACGCTGCGGCGCTTCTCATGGCAGCGGCAGCCGGGTTGCCGGGCGGCTAGCCGAAATAGTTGCATGGACAAGCTTGAAACCTGTACAATTCCGTTTGTGCGTCGCAACATGCGGCCACAGGTAAGTACCGCGAGCATCGCGAACCGACAGCAGTAACGATAAAGCCCCCTGCCTCCTGGTGTCTTCGCACACCGCACCGGCACAAAGCTTTTGTGCCGAAATCTCTTGGATCTCTCTTAGCTATTTCGTTGGTTGGCGTTGCACTTTGCGTCGCGCAGGTTCCGCTGGAACGCCCTGCGCGCGCCGACTGATACGAAAGAAGATAATGACATTTGAAGCGCTCGGCCTTAACCCGGCCATCCTCAAGGCACTCGCCGATTCCGGCTATACCGAACCGACGCCGGTTCAGACCCAGGCCATCCCCGCCGCCCTCGAAGGACGCGACCTGATGGTCTCGTCGCAGACCGGCTCCGGCAAAACCGCCGCCTTCATGCTGCCGGCGATCCAGAAGTTCTCGTCGGCCGAGCCGACCCGGAACGGCCCCACCCCGAATCAGGAGCGGCAATCGGCACGCGCCCGCGGCGATCGCCCGAGGTTCCAGGCGGCCCAACCTAAGATGCTGGTGCTGACGCCGACGCGCGAACTGGCCCTGCAAGTCACCACCGCGACCGAAAAATACGGCGCCCAGACCCGTCAGCTGAAAGTCGTATCGATCCTCGGCGGCATGCCCTATCCGAAGCAGATGCAGTTGCTTTCGAGGAATCCCGAAATCCTGGTAGCCACGCCCGGCCGTCTGATCGATCACATGGAGTCCGGCAAGATCGACTTCTCGCAACTGCAGATCCTGGTTCTCGACGAAGCCGATCGCATGCTCGACATGGGCTTCGTCGAGGACATCGAAAAAATCGTCGCCGCCACGCCGGCCTCGCGTCAAACCCTGCTGTTCTCGGCGACGCTGGACGGACTGGTCGGCAGGATGGCGCAGAAGATCACCAAGAACGCCCTGGTGATCAAGCTCTCCGGCCCCAGCGCGAAGCATCAGAACATCGAGCAGCGGATGCATTTCGTGGACGACCTGTCGCACAAGAATCGCCTGCTGGATTATCTGCTGCGCGACGTGAGCATCGACCAGGCCGTGGTCTTCACCGCGACCAAGCGCGACGCCGACAGCATCGCCGACCGCCTGAACATCGCCGGCTTCTCCGCTGCGGCCCTGCATGGCGACATGCACCAGGTGGCGCGCAACCGCACCCTCTCCGCGATGCGCGCCGGGCAGGTGCGGGTGCTGGTGGCCACCGACGTCGCCGCCCGCGGCATCGACGTGCCGGCGATCTCCCACGTGTTCAATTACGATCTGCCGAAGTCGCCCGAGGATTACGTGCACCGCATCGGCCGCACCGGCCGCGCCGGCAGGAACGGTCTGGCTATATCGCTGGTCAATCACGCCGAGAACATGAACGTGAGAAACATCGAGCGCTTCACCAAGCAGCAGATCCCGGTCGATGTCATCGTCGGCTACGAGCCCAAGAAGACCGCCGCCACGAGCAGCTTCAAGCCGGGCTGGAAGCCGGGCGGCGCCAGGGCTCCGGCGAAGAGCGGGCAGCGCACCGACAGCCGCTTCGGCAAGCCGGGCGCGCCCAAGCGCGAAGGTTTTTCCAGGCCCGATGCGCCGCGCAAGGACGGCTACAAAGGCGCGCGTACGGGTGCCGGCGTTCGCCGTCAGTATGACGATCGCTGAATCAATATAACAAGATCATAAAATAAGCCTTGCTATATGCGCCGATATCCGGTCTAATGCGCCGTCGGTAAGTTTCAGGTTCTTAATATTGCGGTACACCACTGCTATTTCGTTCTTGACACTCGAGCGGCCGGGCTGGTTTCACAAATTGGTCCGCACACTAATCTAGTAATAGGAAACGATCATGGCAATTGGTACAGTAAAGTGGTTCAATGATGCAAAGGGCTTCGGCTTCATTACTCCCGAAGATGGCAGCGGCGATCTTTTCGCCCATTTCTCCGCCATCAACTCGAGCGGCTTCAAGAGCCTGCAGGAAAACCAGAAGGTCTCGTACGATGTGACGACAGGCCCCAAGGGACTGCAAGCATCGAACATCCAGATCGTCTGAGAAGACGGCGGATTGAAGAACCCCGGCTCGCCGGGGTTTTTTTTCGCCTGCCACTACTTCCGCTGCCGGCTCTTCCTGGCCGCCGAGCTTGTCACAGGCGCGGCCGCCGGGCCGCCCAGAAGCTTGCCCAGGTAAGCCCCGGTGTGGCTCTCCGCAACGCCGGCGACCGCCTCTGGCGTGCCGCTGGCGATGATCCGGCCGCCGCCGTCGCCGCCTGCGGGGCCCAGGTCGATGAGCCAGTCGGCGGTCTTGATGACGTCGAGATTGTGCTCGATGACGACGATAGTGTTGCCGTGGTCGCGCAGGCGGTGCAGCACCGTGAGCAGCATCTCGATGTCGGCGAAGTGCAGGCCCGTGGTCGGTTCGTCGAGAATGTAGAGGGTGCGTCCGGTGTCGCGCTTCGAGAGTTCCAGTGCCAGCTTGACGCGCTGGGCTTCGCCGCCGGAGAGCGTGGTGGCGCTTTGTCCGAGCGTGATGTAGGACAGACCGACATCGACCAGAGTCTGAAGTTTTCTCGCCACCACCGGCACCGGTTCGAAGAATTCGCGCGCGATCTCCACGGTCATGCCGAGGATCTCGTGGATGCTCCTGCCCTTGTAGCGGATCTCCAGGGTCTCGCGGTTGTAGCGCTTGCCGTGGCAGATGTCGCAGGGGACGAAGATGTCGGGCAGGAAATGCATTTCCACCTTGATCATGCCGTCGCCCTGGCAGGCTTCGCAGCGCCCGCCCTTGACGTTGAAGGAGAAGCGCCCCGGGCCGTAGCCGCGTTCGCGCGCCTGCGCCACGCCGGCGAACAGTTCCCGGATCGGCGTCAAGAGGCCGGTATAGGTCGCCGGGTTGGAACGCGGCGTGCGGCCGATCGGACTCTGGTCGACGCTGATGACCTTGTCGAAGAATTCCAGGCCGGAGACCTCGGCGTAGGGCGCAGGCTCCAGCGAGCTGCCATAGAGATGGCGGGCTGCCAGGGCGTAGAGGGTGTCGTTGATCAGCGTGCTCTTGCCCGAGCCGGAAACGCCGGTGATGCAGGTGAACAGCGCCACCGGCAAGTCCAGCGCGACATCCTTGAGATTGTTGCCGCAGGCGCCGGTGATCTTCAGCATGCGCTCCGGATCGGGCGGCGTCCGCTGCAGGGGCACGGCTATCTTCCTGCGCCCGGACAGGTAGGCGCCGGTCAGCGATGCCGGGTCGGCGGCGACCTCCGCCGGGGTGCCCTCGGCGACCACATGGCCGCCGTGCTCGCCGGCGCCGGGACCCATGTCCACCACGTAGTCCGCCGCCTCTATCGCTTCCTGGTCATGCTCGACCACGATCACCGTGTTGCCCAGGTCGCGCAGATTGGCGAGCGTCTCCAGCAGACGCGAATTGTCGCGCTGGTGCAGGCCGATCGAAGGTTCGTCGAGCACGTACATGACGCCGGTCAGGCCGGAGCCGATCTGGCTGGCCAGACGGATGCGCTGCGATTCCCCGCCGGAGAGGCTCTCCGCCGAGCGGTCGAGCGAGAGGTAGTCGAGGCCGACGTTGATCAGGAAGGAGAGGCGACTGACGATCTCGTTGATGATCTTTTCCGCCACCTGCGCCTTCTGCCCGGTCAGCGCGGTATCCAGGAAGAACTGCCGGCAGTCGCCGAGCGCCAGTCCGCTCACCAGCGGCAGAGCCCGTCCGCCGATGAAAACGTGGCGCGCTTCGACGCGCAAGCGGGTGCCCTCGCACGCCGGGCAGACCTTCTGGTTCAGATATTTCGACAGTTCGTCGCGAACCGTCAGCGAGTCGGTTTCCTTGTAGCGCCGCTCCAGGCTGGGGATGATGCCCTCGAACACGTGCTCGCGGATGGTCGCGCGGCCGGCTTCCGACAGATAACGGAAGGGAATCTTTTCCCGCCCGGACCCGTAGAGCACGATCTGGCGGACATCCTCGGCCAGTTCCTCGAAGGCCACGCCGGTGTTAAAAGCGTAATGCTTGGCCAGACTCTCGAGCATCTGGAAATAGAACTGGTTGCGTTTGTCCCAGCCGCGGATGCAGCCTGCGGCCAGCGACAGGTGGGGGTAGGCGACGACCCGGGCCGGGTCGAAGAACTGGATGCTGCCCAGGCCGTCGCATTTCGGGCAGGCGCCCATCGGGTTGTTGAAGGAGAACAGGCGCGGCTCCAGCTCCTGCAGTGCGTAGGAGCACGCGGGGCAGGCGAACTTGGCCGAGAACAGGTACTCTTTTCCCGAGTCCATTTCCAGCGCGACGGCGCGTCCCTCGGCGTGGGTCAGCGCCGTCTCGAAGGATTCCGCCAGGCGCTGGCGGGCGTCGGGCCGGACCTTCAGACGGTCCACCACGACATCGATCGTATGCTTGCTGTTCTTGGCGAGCTGGGGCAGGGCGTCGATTTCATGCACCTTGCCATCCACCCTGAGCCGCACGAAGCCCTGGGCGCGGAGCTCGGCGAACAGGTCCTGCTGCTCGCCCTTGCGGTTGGCGACCACCGGCGCCAGTATCATCAGCCGCGTGTCCTCCGGCAGCGCCAGCACGTGATCGACCATCTGCGAGACGCTCTGCGCCTCGAGCGGCAAGTCGTGTTCCGGGCAGTGCGGCGTGCCGGCGCGGGCATAGAGCAGGCGCAGGTAATCGTGGATCTCGGTGACCGTGCCGACCGTCGAGCGCGGGTTGTGGCTGGTGGCTTTCTGTTCGATGGCGATCGCCGGCGAGAGGCCTTCGATCAGGTCCACATCGGGTTTCTCCATGAGCTGGAGGAACTGCCGCGCATAGGCCGAGAGCGATTCGACGTAGCGGCGCTGTCCTTCGGCGTAGAGGGTATCGAAGGCCAGGGACGACTTGCCCGAGCCCGACAGCCCGGTAATCACCGTCAGCCGGTTGCGCGGCAGGTCGAGGCTGATGTTCTTGAGGTTGTGCGTGCGTGCGCCGCGGATCCTGATGGTGTCCATGGTTTTTTCTGGCAAGGGTTCGGGCTAACCAAGTAATATACCTGTTTTTGGTCTTCCGACTCACTTCATGCAAACTCCAGACAAGATGACGGCCCTGGAAAAGAGGGCGACGGTTTCTCTCGCCCTCATTTTCGCCCTGCGCATGTTCGGCATGTTTTCCATTCTGCCGGTACTGGCCTTGTATGCCCGCGACCTGCCGGGCGGCGGCAGCCCTTTCCTGATCGGCGTGGCCTTGGGCATAGACGGCCTGGCCCAGGCCATCCTGCAGATTCCCTTCGGCCTCCTGTCCGACCGCATCGGCCGGAAGCCGGTGATCTACATGGGCTTCACCCTGTTCGCCGTGGGCAGTTTCGTCGCCGCCGGCGGCCACGACATCTACATCATCATCCTCGGCCGGCTGATCCAGGGCACCGGCGCCGTCGCATCGGCCATCATCGCGCTCACCGCCGACCTGACCCGCGAAGAGCACCGCGCCAAGGGCATGGCGGTGATCGGCCTGAGCATCGGCGCCACCTTCGCCGTCTCGATGGTGGCGGGGCCCACCCTGGGCCACCTGATCGGCGTGCCGGGCATCTTCGCCCTGACCGGCATTCTGGCCATCGCCGCCATGCTGGTCGTCCGCTTCGTCGTCCCCAAGCCCATTGTCAGCCGGGTCCATGCCGATGCCGAAACCATTCCGGGCCAGATCTCCTCGATCTTGCGCAACACCGAACTGCAGCGCCTCAATTTCGGCATCTTCACGCTGCATGCCGCGATGCGCGGCCTGTTCGTGGTCATTCCCCTGGTGCTCGTCGAAGTGGGCGGCCTGCCGAGCGCCGAGCACTGGAAAATCTATCTGCCGGTGATGCTCATCTCTTTCTTTGCCGTCATCCCGGCCATCATCGTCGCCGAGAAGTACGGCAAGATGAAACCGGTATTCTGCGGTGCGGTCGCGCTGATGACGCTTGGGACTCTGCTCATGGCGGTGTTCATCGGCAACCTGACCGGTGTGGTGATCACCCTGTTCATGTTCTTCCTGGCCTTCAATCTGCTGGAAGCGACCCTGCCCTCGCTGATCTCGAAGATCGCCCCCGCCGGCAGCAAGGGGACCGCGATCGGCGTGTACAACAGCTTCCAGTTCCTCGGCCTGTTCCTGGGCGGTGCATTCGGCGGTTTCCTGGCCCAGCACGTGAGCCGTTCCGCGGTATTCGTTTTCGCCTCCGGCCTGGGACTGGCCTGGCTGCTCCTGGCCCTGTCGATGACGCCGCCGCCGCAGGTCCGAACCCGGATGATCCACATCCCGGGCGAGGTCGACGAGAAGCGGGCCAAGCGCCTCTCCGCGGCCCTCTCGGCGATCGACGGGGTGGCCGAAGCCATGGTCATGACCGGCGAGAGCGTGGCCTATTTGAAAGTGCGCATGGGCGAGTGGGACGAGGCCGGCGCGAACAAATTGCTGCAATCTTGATTCGATAAGGAGAACTGAAATGGCATCCGTAAATAAGGTGATACTGGTGGGCAATCTCGGCCGGGATCCGGAGACCCGCTACATGCCCGGCGGCGACGCCGTGACCAACTGCACCATCGCCACCACCGATACCTGGAAGGACAAAACCAGCGGCGAGAAGAAGGAGGCGACCGAATGGCATCGCATCGTCTTCTACCGCAAGCTGGCGGAAATCGCCGGGCAGTACCTGAAGAAAGGTTCGCAGGTCTACATCGAGGGCTCGCTGAAGACGCGCAAGTGGACCGACAAGGAAGGCCAGGAGAAATACACCACCGAGATCATCGCCGACACCATGCAGATGCTCGGCAGCCGCCAGGGCAGCGGCCAGGCCGACGAGCCGCCGCGCGAGCGGCCGGCCCAGGGCGCCAAGCCGGCGGCCCAGCCGTCTGGCGGCGCATCGGGCAACAGCGGCAGCGGCTTCAACGATTTCGAAGACGACATCCCGTTCTGAAAATGGGTTTCCTTCCGCCGGGATGCGGCCGAGTCGCGTTCACCGCTAGCGCAGCGGAACTCCCATGAGCGACGAGCGTCGGCAAAAGCAGCGCGAGCTGGCCGTGGTCGCGCTGGTCTCGGGCGGCCATTTCTGGAGCCACTTCTTCATGCTCGCCATCCCCTCGGCGCTGCCGCTCATCCGCGCCGAATTCGGCGTCAGCAACATTTCGCTGGGCATGGTGATCGCGGCCGGCGCGCTGATGGGCGCGGCCTGGCAGTTTCCCATGGGCGTGCTGTCCGACCGCTACGGCGCGCGCGTCTTGCTGGTTTGCGGCCTGGCGATCGAGTCGGCGGCGATGTTCTCCCAGTCGTTCGCGCCGTCGGTGCCGGTGATGATCGGCATCGCGCTGATCGGCGGCATCGCCGACAGCGTGTTCCATCCTGCCGACTACACCATTTTGACCGCCAAGGTCCGGCCCTCTTGGCTCGGCCGCGCCTACGCCGCGCACACCCTGACCGGATTTCTCGGCTTCGCCGCCGCGCCGACGCTGATGACCTTTCTGTTTGCGCATGGCAGTTGGCGCCACGCACTGGCCGCGGTCGGTCTTGCCGGCTTCGCCACCGCGCTCCTGCTGTTCGCGAACAGTAGGCTGCTCGCGGGCTCGACCTATGCCGCGGCGCGCAAGTCCGGCGCTGCCGCCGATAAGGGCTTGCTGCGCTTCCTGCTCTCGCCGCCGCTGCTGATCATGTTCCTGTTCTATGTCGTGGCGACGCTCGGCTCGAACGGCTTGCAGATCTTTTCCAACTCCGCTCTGATCGATCTCTACCACATCGACCTGGTCCGGGCCAATACCGCGCTGGCGACCTTCCTGTGGGGCACGGTCGTCGGCGTGGTGGTCGGCGGGCTGATCGCCGACAGGACCCGGCGCCTGGATGCCGTGGCGGCCGTGTGCTATGTGGTGGCGGCGGCACTCCTGTGTGCGGTCGGGATGGCGGTGCTGCCATATGCCGTCACGGTCGGCGCCCTGTTCTTCACCGGTTTCATGCTGGGCGCGGTGATGCCCTCGCGCGACCTGATGGTGCGCACCGTGACCCCGCCCGGATCGATAGGCAAGGCGTTCGGCTATGTCTCCTCCGGGTTTGCCGTGGCCGGCGTGATCGGGCCGCTGGTCTATGGCACCATCATGGATATGAAGCTGCCGCAGTTCGTGTTCTTCGTCGCCGCGGGCATGACGCTCGCCACCATCGCGATCGCGCTGCTCGCCTCGCACGTCGCGCGGCGCGGCGAAGCTCCGGGCGGCGAAGCGAGGGGAGGTGGCATTGCGGATGCCCCGCGGTCGCCCGAAGGGATTCCGTCCCGCTGAAACGCCGGACCAGACCCCTACTTTGCAAGGAGTCTGGTCGGCAGAGCCGCTCCGGCTTACTTCCCGATCCGTTCGCTCGCGGGCAGGGCGTACTTCCAAATCTTCTTCTGCACATCGACTTCGAGCAGGTGGGACCGGATGTTGCCATCGCCCGAGGCGAGCATGGTGAGCGTGTTGAGGCCATGGAAGCTCTTCATCGATGAGAGCACACCGGAGATCGCCTCGCGCGCCTTCTGCACATCGGTGTTGCCATCGATCTTCAGATCGCGCATGGTTTGCGCGAGCAGCATTACCGTGTCATAGGTCAGCGTGGTGTTGGCGACGTTCGCGGGCTGCGGCAGCTTGGTCGTTTCCGCGGCGGTCTTCACGTAGCGGGCCACGAACTCAGGCTGGCCCTTGACCTCCGGCGCAGGCTCGTTGGTGTTGAAGCCGATCGAGAAGACGTTCTTTCCCAGCGGACCGACCAACTGTGGCAGCGCGCCGGCCCAGATGAGCGCATTCACCAGCACCGGCCGCTGGAATCCCTGCGCCTCCATCTCCCTCAGCAAGGCCAGGGTGTTGGGCATGAACGCGCTCAGGAATACCGCGTCGGGGGCGAGCCCACGGATCTTGATCGCCACCGGGGAGAAATCGCTGGTGCGCGTCTCGAATCCGACCACTTCGACGACATCGAGCTTAGCCGCCAGAGCCGCCTTGCGGAACTCCTCGACGCCGGATGCGCCGGATGCTTCCTTCAGGTCGCCGGCGATGACGATTCTGTGCACGTTCGGGAACTTCTTGCGGAATTCGGCGACACCCTCGGGAATCATGATGTCGTCCGCCGGGTGGAGGCGCAGCGCATAGGGCTTCTTCGAAATGCCGGGCTTGAGCGCCGTCCAGTTGAGCGCCGGAGTCTTCAGCGAATTGGCGAGCGGCGCCACCGTCTCCCAGGTCGATCCGGAGATCGGCCCGAGCACGGCGACGTCGCCGTCGGCGACATAGCGCCGGAACAGCAGCGCCGACTGCGCCGGTGCACCCTGGTCGTCCTGGATCGTGACCTCCACGCGGCTGCCGTTGATGCCGCCGGCCTTGTTGATGTCTTCGAAGGCCATGTTCATGGCCACCCGATACATCTCGCCGTAGGATGCCTGAAATCCCGTGAGCGGTAGGATCACGCCGATCTTGAGCGGGGGTTTTGCCGTCTGGGCGAAGCCCGGGGCGGTCGCGAACGGCAATGCGAGACAGGCAATGAGCAAAGCTCTTCTGGTCATCTTCTTCGTATTCATGTTTCCTCCTTTGAGTGGTCCTCTTTCCGTCTTGATTCCTTCCTCCGTCTTCATCGTTTCTCCCATCAGTGCACACCAAGGTACTGCCGAAACAAGCCATCGTCCGCGAGCAAGGCTTCACCGCTTCCGTGCTGCACGATCGTCCCCTGGCGCAGCACGTAGGCGCGGTGTGCGAAGCGCAGCGCGGTGCGGACGTTCTGCTCGACGAGGAGGATGGTCATCCCGCGCGCGCGGAAGTCGCGCAGGATGGCGTATACCTCGCGCACGAGACGCGGCGAGAGGCCGAGCGAGGGTTCGTCGAGCAGGAGTATCCGCGGCGGGCTCACCAGCGCGCGCGCGAGCGTCAGCATCTGCTGCTCGCCGCCGGAAAGGTTGCCTGCCGCCTGGCCGGCGCGCGTGCGCAGGCGGGGAAAATGCGCGAACACTTCCTCGTTGGCCGCCGCGAAGGAACGCCCGGCCGGGCGCGTGTCGTGCGAAAGCCGGAGGTTTTCGAGCACAGTGAGCGAGCGCAGCACGGCGCGGTCCTCGGGGACGAGGAGCATGCCTTCCCGGCCCGCGAGCAGGTGCGTCGGAACCCCGGCCGTCGATCGGCCGGCGAACATGACCTTGCCCGAGGCCCGTGGCAACAGGTTGCACAAGGCGCGCAGCAGCGTGCTCTTGCCGGCGCCGTTGGCGCCTACGATGGCCACCGCCTCCCCTTCGGCGACCTGCAGGCTCACGCCGCGCACCGCTTTGATCGGCCCGTAGGACACATGAAGATCCTGCACGTCGAGGAATGACGGCTCAGCCATCGGCTTCTTCCGCGCCGAGATACGCCTCGATCACGCGGGGGTCGGCGAGCACCTCGGCCGGCTTGCCGACCGCGATGACCTTGCCCGAGTCCATCACCACCAGCCGGTCTGAAAGCTCGCGGATCAGGGCCACGTCGTGCTCGATGAGCACGATGACGTCGAGCTCTGCGCGGAACGAGCGGATCACGGCAGCCAGTTCTTCGCTCTCCAGTTCGTTCATTCCCGCCGCCGGTTCGTCGAGAAACAGCAGCCGCGGCCTGCCCGCGAGCGCACGCGCGATTTCCAGCCGGCGCGCTTCGCCGTAGGCGAGCGTTCCGGCCAGAGCGTCCCGTTTGGCGGCGAGGCCGACGCGCTCGAGCAGCACCTCCGCGGCCGCGCAGTCTTCGCGCCGGCCTCCGGCGAAGAGCGTGCGAAAAGGCCGCGCCGAGTAGCGCTGGTCGGCCACCAGGACATTCTCGAGAACGCTCATGCGCGCGAAGAGGCGTATGTTCTGGTAGGTGCGCGCGATGCCGCGCCGCGCGAGCTGGTAGGTCGGCAGGCTGGTCACGTCGGTGCCGCGCAGCCATACCGTGCCGGCGCTCGCGGCATAGACTCCGCTCACCACGTTGATGAGCACGGACTTGCCGGCGCCGTTGGGGCCAATCAGGCCGAGCAGTTCGCCCTGGGCGACATCGAAGGAAACGTCGTCGAGCGCTGTGAGGCCGCGAAACTGCTTGTGCAGGGCGCGGATTTCGAGCAGCGCGCTCATGGATTGTTCGGGCGATTTCTCAGCCGGCGCTCGGTCGGGACCCGGAACGGCAGGAGGCCGTCAGGGCGCACGAGGAGCAGCAAGACGATGAGGATGCCGAACACGGTCGGCCGCCATTGGGCGAGGCCGCGCGTGAATTCGGGCACCAGGGTCATGATGGTGGCGCCGACCGGCGGTCCCCAGAGGTTGTTCATGCCGCCGAGAACCACGTAGAGCACGATGAAGACGGACGGAAGGATGCCGAAATCTTCGGGCCGGACGAAGAGCAGGTAATGGGCGTAGAAACTCCCGGCGACGGCCGCGATGAAGGCGCCTGCACCAAAACAGGCGACCTTCAGGTGCACCACGTTGATGCCCAGGGAGGCCGCGACCAGTTCGTCCTCGCGCACCGCGTCGAGCATGCGCTGCAGGCGCGAATGCGAAATCAGCCAGAGGGCGGCGCCGACGACCAACACCAGCGTGACGACATGCCAGGGGCTCGCGCCGCTCATGCCGGTAAAGCCCTGGATGCCGCCAACGTAATCGATCGACTCGATCATCACCTTGATCGAAGCGGTGATTCCGACCGTCACCAGGATCAGGTAGAGCCCGCGCGTGCGCAAAGCCGGGTAAGCCACCACGATTCCGAACAGGAAGGCGGCAGCGCCGGCAAGTGCGGCGGCGAGTATGAGCGGGATGCCGAACTTGACCGTCAGAACCGCCGAGACATAGGCGCCGATCGCCATGAAGCCGCCGTTGGCGAAGGAGAGGCTGCCCGAGAGCAGGATGATGTAGACGCTCCATGCCAGCAGGATGTTGATTCCGGTCTGCATGACGTAGTCCTGGATCACGCGCGGGCCTCCTTGGAAGCGCGCGCGGCGAACAGACCGGTCGGCCGCACCAGCAGGACGAAGATCATGAAGAGCCAGACGCCGGTGTCGGCGATTTGGCCGAATCCCCATTGGAAGGCGAGCGCCTCGAACACGCCGATGAGCAGACCGCCGAGAAAGGCGCCGCGCAGATCGCCCATGCCGCCGATGGCCATAATGGCGAGCGCCTTGAGTCCCAGCGTGAAGCCCACCTCGTTGGCTGCGAAGCCGGTGCGTATCGCCAGCGCGGCGCCGGCGACGCCGGCCATGGCCGACGCGAGCAGGAACACGATCTGGATCACGCGCGTGACATTGATGCCATAGAGCGCGGCTGAAGTGGCCGACTCGGCGACGGCGCGGATCGAGCGCCCCAGGCGCGTGCGCGCTATTGCCAGATGCAGGGCGAACATCAGCACCAGCGCGACGACCAGGATGGCGAGTTTGACCACGCTGAAGCGCACGCCGAGAAATTCAACGCTCGCGATGCGCAGCGCATGCGGTAGCTCGATCGCCACCGGCTCCGTGCCCCAGGCCTTCTGCACCAGGTCGAGGAGCACTAGGCCGAAGGCAAACGAACTGAGCGCGGCGGTGATGTGCGCGTCGTGCGAACGGAACTTGCGGAAGCTGACCAGTTCGACGGCAAGCCCGAGCGCGCCGCAGGCGAGCAGCGCCAGGAGCAGCGCCAGCGGAATCGAGGCGCCCATCGCCACGCTGGCCACGGCGACGTAGCCGCCGAACATGAAGATCTCGCCGTGGGCGAAGTTCAGCTTGTCGAGCACGCCGAAGACCAGCGTGTAGCCCTGTGCGATCAGGGCATACAGGCTGCCCATCACGATGCCGTTGACGATCTGCTCGGTGAGCATCAGTTCGTCCCGGGTTCTGCCGGCGCAGACATCAGGTCGGCGTGCTGCTGCATCACGGCGAGCATCCGGTCCACCTCTCTCTCGTTCAGATCCGCCAGAAGCCTTCTTTGACGGGCCGCCGCAAAGGGCGTTATGCGCTTCACCAGACGTCGTCCGGCTGGCATGAGCGAAACGAGCAGTGCCCGGTTGTCCTCGGGGTGGGGTGTGCGGCACGCCAGCCCGCGCTTCAGCAGCGAAGCCAGCGATCGGCTCACCCAGCCCTTGTCCAGTCCGGTACGGCGGCTGATCTCGTTCGCCGCGAGCGGCTGGTGCGCCGAGATCACCGCGAGCAGGCGCAGCTCCGCAGTGGTGATGCCGAAGCGGGCACCGTATGACTGCGTGGCGGCCCGTCTGACGGTGTCCGCGAGCTTCATCAGCCGGTAGGTTACGAGGTCTTCGAGCTCGGTCGGCATCGTCGGCGGGACTATGGCGTTCACGCGCGCTTCCGCGGGATCGTTGGCACCAGCAGGTGCGAATCGAAGCTGCCTCCGGTATGAATGACGTGCTCCCCGGCGTTGATCGTCTTGGGATGTCCGGCGCGCACGATCCAGCGCGCGTACTTGTAGATGTCGCTGCCCTGTACTACCACGCGCAGCTTCTCGCCCTTGGCGAAGCGGGTGCTGGAGGGCCAGATTTCGATCTCGACTGGGACCGGCACGCCGCGCTTCAGCTTCAGCTGGCGCAGATGCAGCAGCCACGGCTGTTGCGGCGTGGAGCGCTTCTTGTCGAGTTCGCGGTGGGAAGCCCGCAACCAGCCCAGCGCAACCGGACCATCCTCCAGGCAGTTGAAGCCGGCAAAGGGAACGTAGTTTCCCTTGCCGTCGAACTTCTGTATGGCGACGAACAGATCCATGTCGTCGGCGCCGGGGGCCTCGACCCATAGGCGCAGCTTCATGTGGCCGGTGAGTTCGGTCGGCTCGGCAAAGACGTAATCGAACTCGGCCCGATCGCGATGGTAAGCCGACGGGCAACGGGACTCGTCGCCCGGGGCGTCGTACACCGCCCGCGACGCGTTGCGCACGGCTCTGTCGCCGAGGGAGCCGCAGCGCGCGTCGAGAAAGAGTTTGCGGTATTGCGTGCGCGCAAGCGGCCATTCGTTCTCGTCGCGGAACCTGCCTTCGTAGTAGCGTTTGCGGATTTCGAGTCGCACCCTCGGCCACGTGAGCACCCCGGTCTTCTGGCCCCGCAGAAAATGATCGAAGAAGGCCCGCTGCTTTTCGACGCTCTCCGGATGGTGGAAGGTCTCCCACTTCTTGCGGCCATGGATATAGAGCCACTTCTGCTTCGAGGCGATGCGCTGGTAGGCTTCCAGTGTCCCGCGCAGGTGCAGCCCCTGGTCGCTCCAACTCGCGACGACAAATGCCGGCACCTCGATCTTCGAGAAGTCGGCGATCTTGGTGGCCCAGTAGGCGTCGAAAAGCGGGTGTTGCTTCATCATCGCCGTGATGTCCTCGACCTGGTTCATGGAGTAGGAGATCGATTTCTGCCAGATCGGGGTGAACGCGGTTTCGGGAACGCCGCCGTGGAAGGCGAACTCCCGGTACATGTCGGAGAGTCCTTCCCAGGGCAGGATCGCGGCGAGGTGCGGCGGCTGCGCGGCGGCAACCTGCCACTGCGCGATCGCCAGGTAGGAGACGCCGGTCATGCCGACTTTGCCGGTGCACCACTCCTGCGCCGCCGCCCATTCGACCATGTCGTAGCCGTCCCGGCCCTCGTCGTGACACCAGAAGGTCGCGTTGCCCTCGGAGCCCCAGGTACCGCGGATGTCGACATGGATGATGGCGTAGCCGCGAGGCACCCAGTAGAGCGGGTCGGGACCCTCGAACATGGTGTACTCCGAAATCCATTCCTTCCTGACGTCGGCATTGTTGTAGAAATACCCATACTGGAAGGGCCGGTGCTTGCCGTAGGGAGCCCACACGAGCAGCGCCGGAACCTTTTCCCCGCTCTCCGGGCGATGAACGTCGACGTACAGATTCACGCCGTCGCGCATCGGCACGGCGACGTCCCGCTCGATGATCATGCCGTGTTCCCGGGTGATTCGGTAGCCAAGGCCCGGGTACTTGTGCTTGGCCGGCGACACGCCGTCCCTGAAGACGATATCAATAGGCGCGTTCTTCATTGCTTGCCATCCCTCCTGAAACTTTGCGCCTCAACGTAGAGTGGCCCGGTCGATCTTTCCCAGGATGTTTCTTTGCAAGGCGTCGACAAACTCGATCAGTCGCGGTCGTTTGTAGCGGGCCAGTTCGCTGCTTTCGAGACAGTAGCGGTCGATCTCGTCGGTGGTGAGTTCGGGGCTGCGGCGAACGACCAGGGCCTTGACCGTTTGTCCCCACTTTTCGTCGGGCACGCCGCACACTGCAACGTCGGCGATCAGCGGGTGCTTGGAGAGGAAAAACTCGATTTCCTGGGGATAGACGTTCTCCCCGCCGCTGATGATCACGTTGTCGATGCGGTCGACGGGATAGAGGTAGCCATCGCTATCGACCCGCACGATATCTCGGGCGTACTGCCAGCCGCCGCGCGTGCGCAGCTTTTCCGCGGTTAGGCAGTAGTAGTCCGTGATGCACTGCGGGCCGCGGTTGATCAGTTGGCCTTCACCGGGGATGGCGATCGCTTCGTCCGGCTCTGTCTCCCCATCTTCCCTGACCGGGATCACCCGTACGTTCTGAAAATAGGAAGGCTTGCCGATGCTTTCCCATTTCTCCTCCGGTTCGAAACCGGTATGGCAGACGGTGATGGCGGTGCAACTCTCGGTCGTGCCGTAGGTATTCAGGACTTCGCAGCCGAGGACTCCGCGGACCCGATGTAGCAAAGTTCTCGGCAGCGGCGAGCCGCCGCTGCGCAAGACCCGCAGCGACGAAATATCGAGGTCGGCGAGCTGCCCCCGGGCATCGGCAAGCTGATACATCTGCGTTGGCACCGCGAAGGCCTCGGTAACCCGATGCTTTGCGATCAGCCCGAGCGCTTTTCGTGCCTCATACTCGCCGATCATCACCTGGGAGGCCCCGACAAATACATAGGCGACGAAGAAATTGGTCGCCGCACCGATCACGACGGGAGCCAGGCTCATCCCGACGTGGCCGCGATCCAGCCCCATCTCGAGACAGTATTGAATTGCACTGGCGATTTGCGTTTCGTGGGTGAAGGCCGCGCCCTTTGGCCGGCCCGTCGTTCCCGAGGTGTGGATGATGTTGCACAGATCGGTCTGCCGAAGCGCGACCGCAGGCGGCTCGGTATCCGGAAAAGCGGCGCTCTCCGCGAAGCTCGCCGCACCCGCGGGCACGGGCTCACCGACGCAGATGAACCGGCAGAAGGCGGCGTTGCTCATGATCTCTGCGGCGGCGGCCGACAGTCCGGCATTGAAGATCAGGGCCCGCAACTGCTCCTGATGCAAGGCGTAGCCGACGGAAGCCGGCGAAAGGCGGTAGTTGAGGCAGGACGTCACCGCGCCCAGCTTCTGGCATGCCAGAAAGGCGATGGCGAATTCGGCGCAGTTATAGAGCAGCAAGCCTACGCCGTCGCCCTTCTGTATGCCCTGACTGGCCAGGTAATGGGCAAATCGATTTGCCTCGGCGTTCAGGCGCCCGTAGCTGAGGCTCCGGTCGCCGCAGAAGATCGCCGTTCGGTTGGCATCCCTCGATACCGTGGCGACAAAATTGTCAGACAATGTACCGAACATGCTCAGTCCTTCCAGACGGGAGGCGATGGCGAGGTGATCGTATATTGTTGCGAACGCAACGGTGCAATCACGGCACGATTATCCGCAGTTCCCGAATGAAGTCAAGAAGCCTGGCAGGGGGCTATGATGTTTACAAACGCCGCAGTGGCAGATAGCATGGACCTCGATCCCTGACAATCCGGAGTGCGAAACCCATGAAGCGGCCTCTTGTCGAACTGAAATTCCGTGCGCCTCTCGCCACCCCCGGGTCGCGTGGCTGCGAGCCGCCGCATTACCATTCAGGCATCGAGTACGGCATGCGGGTCGAGCGGGATGTTTCGATTCGGCTGCGCGACGGAGTCGAGATATATGCCGACGTTTTCCGCCCCGTGGGCGAAGAAGCTGCCGCACCGCTGATTGCCTGGGGGCCTTACGGCAAACACCTGCCGAACCAGCCGGAAAGATATTTGCCGGGAGCTGTAGACCCGAAGGACGTTACGCCGCGAACGGCATTCGAAGCGCCCAATCCCGACTACTGGGTGCCGGCAGGCTATGCCGTGGTGAACGTCAATCCACGCGGAACATGGTATTCGGGTGGCCGAGCGTCCTTTCTCTCCGACCAGGAGGCCCTCGACTTCTATGATGTGATCGAATGGGCGGGGACGCAGCCCTGGAGCAACGGCAAGGTTGGACTGTCCGGGGTGTCCTATCTCGCCAGCAGCCAATGGCGGGTTGCGGAACTCAATCCGCCCCATCTGGCCGCCATGAATCCATGGGAAGGCTGGAGCGACACCTATCGGGAGGTGGTGTACCACGGCGGTGTGCCGGATAGTTCCTTCTGGCCGTATATCGCTCTGCGCTGGGGCGCCAGCACCACGGAGGTCGAGGACCTGGCCGGGGAGACGCGGGAGCACCCGTTTTTCGACGACTTCTGGGTGTCCAAGGCGGCACGGTTCGGCGATACCGTCGTGCCGGCCTATGTCGTCGCGAGTTGGACGGACCAGGGGCTGCACACCCGGGGAACGCTCGAAGGATTCAAGGGCATCGCCTCTCCGCGGAAATGGCTGGAGGTCCATGGGAGAAAGAAATGGGCGTATTACTACGAGCCGGCGAGTGTGGCCAGGCAAAGAATATTTTTTGATCATTTCCTCAAGGGCATCGATAACGAGATCAAGGACTGGCCGCCGGTCGTTCTGGAGCTGCGCGAGAGGCATTCCCTGGGCAGTATGTTTGCCGAGAAGGAATGGCCGATCGCCAGAACGCAGTACACCAAACTGTTCCTCGACGGCGAGAGTCGCTCACTTTCCCTGGAAGCACCAACCCGGGCCGGATTCCAGTCGTACGAGTCGGTCGACAAGGCGGCGTCGCCCGATCATGCGGAATTCGAGTTCAAGTTCAGCCAGCGCACCGATGTCGTGGGACACATGGCCCTACATGCATTTGTCGAGGCGCAGGGGGCCGACGACATGGACCTGTTCGTGGGGATTCAAAAGCGCGATGCGGCGGGTGCCACCGTGCCGTTTCCCTACTGCGCTCAGTTCGACAATGGCCCGGTCGCCCTAGGCTGGCTGCGCGTGTCGCAGCGAGAACTGGATCCCGTGCTTAGCACGCTCCATCAGCCCGTGCTCAAGCATCAGCGGAGTCTCCCGATCGTGCAAGGTTCGGTCGTCGAAGTCGCCGTCGAGATCTGGCCTTCAGGCACACGCTTTGAAGCCGGTGAATCCCTGGTCCTGATCGTTCAGGGTTCCGAGATCAACAAATCCACGGCAATTGCGCACTACAAGCATGAGAATACGGTCAACATCGGTCGTCACGTGGTTCACACGGGGGGCTCGAACCTTTCCTATCTCCTGATCCCGATCGTGCGCGATATCGGCGCGGAGCGATGATGGTTCAATGGTGACCGAGCTTAATAGGCGGCTGCGCGAGCTTTCCTGGCGCGACCTCCTGCTGGTTGCCCTGCCATCCCTGCTGCTGCTGCTCCTGGGATTCTGGGCGGCCGCGCAGTTCATCCGGCCGGCGCCGCCGAAGCAACTGATCATCAGCAGCGGCGGCGAAGGCGGCGCCTACCAGCGTTTCGCCGCACGCTACCGGGACGTCCTGGCGCGCTATGGCGTGACCCTGGTGGAGAAGCCCTCGGCCGGTGCCGTGGAAAACCTGCAACGCCTGCGCGACGGGAACTTCGACGTCGATGCCGGCTTCGTCCAGGGCGGCATCGCCAGTGCCGGCGCGGACGACAATCTGGTTTCGCTCGGCAGCCTCTATTACGAGCCGCTGTGGATCTTCTATCGCGCGTCCCTGGAGGAGCGCGGCGCCCTCGACCGGATCAGCCAGCTGAAAGGCCGGCGTATCGCCATCGGCCCGATCAACAGCGGCACCTACAAGCTGGCGCTGGATCTCCTCGAAGCCAACGGCATCAGCGGCAAGCCGACGCAGCTCGTGGCACAGACCGGGGTGGCTGCGGTCGAAGCCCTGCGCCGAGGCGAAGTCGATGCGCTGTTCGTCGTCGGCCCGACCCAGTCCGCCGCTGTCTGGTTGCTGCTCTACTCAGACGGCGTGCGCCTGATGAGTTTGAGCCGAGCCGACGCCTATACCCGCCGCTTTCCCGATCTGACCCGATTGACGCTGCCGGCGGGAGCGGTCGATCTGGCGCGCAACATTCCGGCGCAGGATGTCACCCTGGTTTCGCCGATGGCCACGCTGGTGGTTCGCGGGGACACGCATCCGGCGCTGATCGACCTGCTGTTGCAGGCGGCGACCGAAGTGCATGGCGGACCCGGGATCTTCCAGAAGCCCGGGGAGTTCCCGAACGCGACCGAAGTGGACTTTCCGCTGTCGAAGGAGGCCGAGCGCTACTACAGGTCGGGCAAACCCTGGCTGCAGCGCTACCTGCCGTTCTGGGCGGCGACCTTGATCGACCGGATGGTGGTGCTGCTGGTGCCGGTGCTGGCGCTGCTGATCCCGGTCTTGAGGTTTGCGCCTTCGCTCTATGGATGGCGCATCCGCTCGCGCATCTTCCGGCGCTATGGCGAGTTGAAGTTCCTTGAGGCGGAGGTGGCGCAGGATCCGCTGCGGCACTCGCGCGAGGAATGGCTGATGCGCCTGGAAGCCATCGAGAAGGATGTCGACCGGATGACCACGCCGCTGGCCTTTTCCGACATGTTCTACACCTTGAAGAGCCATATCGGCCTGGTGCATGACGTCATCATGCGCAAGACCTCTGCCGGCTAGCGTCTACAGGCGGCGGATCTTTTCCAGCAGGGTCGTGGTCGAGTGCGGGTGGATGAGGGGAATCGACACCACCCGGCCGCCGTCTGCCAGCACTTCCCTGGCGCCGACGATACGGTCCGCCGCCCAGTCTCCGCCCTTCGCCAGGACGTCCGGTCGGCAAGTCAGGATCGTCGACAGCGGCGTGTCCTCGTCGAACCAGGTGACCAAGGTGACGCATTCGAGCGCGGCGAGCAGCGCCATGCGGTCTTCCAGGCGATTCACCGGCCGGTCCTCGCCCTTGCCGAGGCGGCGCACGGAATTGTCCGAATTGACGGCGACGATCAGGCTGGCACCCAGGCCGCGCGCCTGGGCGAGGTAGGTGACATGGCCGCGGTGCAGGATGTCGAAGCAGCCGTTGGTGAACACCATTGGTCTCGCCAGGGCACGCGCGCGTCCGGCCAATTCATCGGGCCGACAGCACTTGGCTTCGAAGGCCGGGGCAGGGTGGTCCACGCCGGCTATTGCCTGGGCGGCGCGGATGCCTTTGCCGCTTCGGCCGGCTGGCTGTCGATTTGCCGTGCCTTCTCGTCATTGATGATTTCGAATACGCGCACCACCTTCATCACGCCGGCGGTGGTGCGGGCGATTTCCACCGCCGCGTCGGCCTCGCTCTTGGTGACGATGCCCATCAGGTAAACGACGCCGGCATTGGTGAGCACCTTGACATGATTCGCCGCAAACTTGTTGCTGTCGATGAAACGCGCCTTGACCTTGGTGGTGATGTAGGCGTCGTTGCCCTGGCTGGTGTAGGTGGCTTCGCCGGCGATCTGGAGTTCGTTGCTGATGGCCCGGACGTTGGGTACGCCGCTCACGAGTTGCTCCACGGCCGAGCGCGTGGCGGCATCGGGTACGCCGCCGGTGAGCAGCACGCTGCGGTTGTAGCTGGTGACGGTGACATGCGCCCGGTCGCCGAATCTCTCCTTGATGCGGTTGCCTGCGCGCAATTCGATGCCTTCGTCGGTGACATAAGTCTCCGCCGGCCGGCGGTCTGCGGCCATCAAGGCACCGGCACCGACGCCGACGGCGGCAACGCCGAAACAGCCGGAGAGCAAAGGGATCAGCGCGGCCAGCAGGAGCGTGGCTGCAAGGGGGAGCATCTGGAGTTTCTTGGTCATGGAGTCTCTCCCAGCAATAAGGTGTCGATGCCGTCGCACAGGCAATGCAGCGTCAAGAGGTGAACTTCCTGGATGCGCGCCGTGCGCGTCGCCGGAACGCAGATATGCACGTCGTCCTCCTTGAGCAGCCCGGCGATCACGCCACCCGCCTTGCCGGTCAGGGCGATCACGGGAATTTCGCGCTCGTGGGCGGCATGGATCGCCTCGATCACGTTCTTCGAGTCGCCCGAGGTCGAGATTGCCAGCAGCACGTCGTCGGGCTGGCCGAGCGCGCGAACCTGCTTGGCAAAAACATCCTCGAAGCGATAGTCGTTGGCGATCGAGGTCAGCGTCGAACTGTCGGTGGTGAGCGCGAGCGCGGCCAACGGTGGGCGCTCCCTCTCGAAGCGATTCACCAGTTCCGCGGCGAAATGCTGCGCGTCGGCGGCGGAGCCGCCGTTGCCGCAGGCCATGATCTTGCCGCTGGCGAGCAGGCTCTTGACCATCAGTTCGACCGCCTGCGCGATCGGTGCGGCGAGGGTCTCGACGGCATCCAGCTTGAGCTGGGCGCTGTCGTGGAAATGCTGGGTGATGCGGTGGGCCAGATTCATTATTTCGGCCGTGCGTTTCGGTGCCTTGATTCTAGCATGGCGGTTCGGCGGCCCCGGCTTGGAACAGCCCTGGAGCCGCCTGCGTCCGCTCAGAGAACGACGAAGACCTCGATCAGGACGCGTTGCCAGGGATTCTTGTGGCTGCGCAGTCGTGCGATGCGCGCCTCGACCCGCCCGCCTCCGTCCATCTCGGCGGCAACGGCGCGGTTCTCGGCCCGCGGCAGGTAGCCCAGTTGCTGTCCGCGCCAGCTGACGCGAACGGCATTGCGGTCATGCGGGTTATCGGGCTCGCGCGCGAGCACAAGCGGGTCGCCGATCCGCAATTCATCCCACAGCGCGGCGCCGGCGTGATACTGGAACCCCGCCAGCGGCGAACTCTGCACCAGGATCCTGACCGTCTGCGCCAGGGCGGCGGTGCAGGCGAAGAGCAGCAGCAGGCTAATCCGCAGAGAACGCATTCCTGATCCATTCGATGCGGGCTTCGTCGATCCCGTCGAGGAGTACGGCATCGAAGCGGCAGGGACGGTCATCGGCGGCTGCACCGTGCGTCATCAGATAATGGCGCGCGGCGAGGATCAGGCGGCGCTGCTTGGGGTTGGCGATGCTGGCAACGGCGCCGCCGTAGCCGCTGTGAGTGCGCAGCCGCACTTCGACGAAAACCAGGGTGGCGCCGTCCGAGCAGATCAGGTCGATCTCGCCGCCCCTAGTCCGCCAGTTGCGCTCGAGCACGCGCAAACCGCGCGTGGCCAGATAGGCTGCGGCAAGCGTCTCGGCAGCGTCGCCGGCTGACTTGTTCGCCGCCGGCCTATTCGCTTGCACGGGACACCGCCGCACCGGACAATGCGCAACTGACTGAAGAATCGCGGACGGGACAAGGCATGGAGGCGCAGCGCATAAAAATGACACCGGCATTATACGTGGTGGCGACGCCGCTGGGGAACCTTGGCGACATCACCCTGCGCGCACTCGAGGTGCTGCGCGGTGCCGACCTGATCGCCTGCGAGGACACGCGACACACGCGCCGCCTGTTGGAACACTACGATATCCGCGCGACGCTGTTCGCCGTACACGAGCACAATGAGGCGGCAGCGGCGGAGAAGCTGCTGGCCTTCCTGTCCGAAGGCAAGTGCGTGGCGCTGGTTTCCGATGCCGGCACGCCCGGCGTTTCCGATCCCGGCGCCCGGGCCGTGGCGGCGCTGAGCAGTGCCGGCTATCCGGTGATCCCGCTGCCGGGCCCGAATGCCGCGATTGCCGCGCTCTCCGCATCCGGCATCAATGATCCGCATTTCCTGTTCTACGGTTTTCTGCCGACCAGGCCGGCGGCGAGGCGGCTGGCCATCGAACGGGTGAAGTCCGTCGCCGCGGCGCTGGTGTTCTACGAGGCGCCGCATCGCATCGCCGAAACCCTGGCCGATCTGGCCGAACTGCTTGAACCGCAGCGCGAACTGGTGATCGCCCGGGAACTGACCAAGCTGTTCGAGCAGATCGCGCGCATGCCGCTCGCCGAAGGTCCGGCCTGGCTCGCCGCCGATGACAATCGGCGGCGCGGCGAATTCGTGCTGATCATCTCGGCGCCGCCGCCGGGAGAAGACCTGCCGCCCGAAGCGCTGTCCACGCTGAAGTTGCTCCTGTCCGAACTGCCGCTGAAGCAGGCGGTCAGGCTGGCCGCCAAGATCAGCGGTGCGCCGAGGAATGCGCTTTACCAACGGGCGCTGGCCTGGCAGGACGAGCAGTTATAATCCCCGCCATGCAGTCCCTCACCTTCACCCGTCCCGACGACTGGCACCTGCATCTGCGCGACGGCGCGGCGCTCGCCGCGGTACTGCCCGACACGGCGCGACGCTTTGCCCGCGCCATCGTCATGCCCAACCTGAAGCCGCCGGTGACGACGGTGGCTTCGGCCGCCGCCTACCGGCGGCGAATTCTCGCGGCCTTGCCGGCGGGCCTCAGCTTCGAGCCGCTGATGACCCTCTATCTCACCGACGAGACATCGCCGGAAGAGATAGCGGCCGCTTCGCGGAGCGGCTTCGTGCACGGCGTCAAGCTCTACCCGGCGGGAGCGACGACCAACTCCGCTGCCGGCGTCACCGATCTCGGCAAATGCCGGATGGCGCTGGCGCGCATGGAAGCCCTGGGCCTGCCCTTGCTGGTGCATGGCGAGGCGACCGATCCGGCGGTCGATATCTTCGACCGGGAGGCGGTGTTCATCGAGCGCGTGGCGATACCGCTGCTGAAGGACTTTCCGGCGCTACGCCTGGTGTTCGAGCACATCACGACCGATCATGCGGTGCAGTTCGTGATGGCCGCGGGCGAGAACGTCGCGGCGACGATCACCGCGCATCATCTATTGCTCAATCGCAACGCCATCTTCCAGGGCGGCATCCGCCCGCACCTGTACTGCCTGCCGGTGCTGAAGAGAGAAGCGCATCGGCTGGCGCTGGTGGCGGCGGCGACCTCCGGCAATCCGAAGTTCTTCCTCGGCACCGACTCGGCGCCGCACGCGAAGAGCGCCAAGGAGTCCGGCTGCGGTTGCGCCGGCTGCTACACGGCGCACGCCGGCATCGAGCTGTATGCGCAGGTCTTCGACGCGGCAGCCGCGCTGGATCGGCTGGAAGGCTTCGCCAGCCATTACGGCGCCGACTTCTACCGCCTGGCGCGCAACAGCGGGAAAATCACCCTGGTCAGGGAAAGCTGGGTGCCTCCCGCGACCGTGCCTTTCCTCGGGGCGGACCCGCTGGTGCCCCTTCCGGCCGGCGAGAGCATTGCCTGGAGACTGCAGCCATGAAATGGCAGAGCGCCGTGGCGGCGACCGCCGCGGCCTTGTCGCTCGCGGGATGCGGCCAGGACGCCGCCTATTATCTGATCGACGGGCCGGACTACAGTCTGACCCTGATGCGCGAGCAGACGTATTTCTGGCGCAGTGAATGGGACCTGGCGCTGATGACCACCCACCTGCCCGAATGCATGCGCCGGCACACGCTGAAACCTGCGCCCATGGAAGGCTTCAAGGCTGAACTGTATCGTTCCCTGGAGGGCGCCTACATCCTCCGGCAGGGCGACCGCTGGTACGTCGCCGACGCGCAGAAATGCCGCTTGCAGCAGTATCCGACACCGCCTGCCGAGCCGGGGGACCTGCTCGGTAGCTTCGAGATCAGGCAGCAGCGGCTGCAATTCATCGCGGCAGCCAGGCCCGTCGCCCCGGCGGCGTCCGCGCCGGCCAGAAACTGAGCGTCGCCTTGGCGCCCGACTTCGCCACCCAGCCGCTCTATGCGCCTCTGGCGCCCTGGCTGTCCGTGCTGTCCGGTAACGGCGAGCCGCCGGATTGCGACACGCTCAATGGCCTGACGGCGGAACGCGACACCAGGAGCGGTGGCGGCGCCCCCCTGCGTTTCGTCGTTCCGGGGGGCAGCGGTCTGGCTTACGAGGAGCGCATCTACTGGCTGGGCGAGGTCGAAACCCGGCCGGGTGCATGGCACGACGGCTTCAATGCCCTGGCCTGGCTCGCCTACCCGAGGACCAAGGCCGCCCTCAATCGACGCCACCATCTGGCCCTGGCCGGGCAGATCGCCGAAGGCGGCAGCGGACGCGGTCCGCTGCGCGATGCGCTGACCCAGTTCGACGAGTGCGGCGCCGCCGTGCTGACGTCCCGCCTCGATCTCTGGGACGATATCCGGGCTCACCGCTGGCGGGAAGTGTTCTGGACGCGCCGCGCCGAGACCGTGAGGAATCTGCAGGTGTTCGTATTCGGCCACGCCAGCTTCGACATGCTGCGCTCGCCGCATCTGGGTCTTTGCGCCAAGTCGTTGTTGCTGCACGTGGCCGAAGACTGGCAGGCGCTGACGCCGGCGGCGCAACTCGAGGACGTCGATAGGCGACTGGCCCAGCGCTTCGCCGGCGATTTTTCGCCGCGACCCCGGGATTTCCAGCCTCTGCCGCTGCTCGGTATCCCCGGCGCAACGCCGGCCAATGCCAGCCACGGCTACTACGAAGATCGTCGCCAGTTCCGGCCGCTCAGGCTGGTACGCTAGTCCTCGGTTACAATCCTCCCCGGAAGTCCGCCAGGCAGCCGCTGTGAGCTTTTGCTCATGGAGGAAAGTCCGGGCCCCGCAGAGCAGGATGCCGGCTAACGGCCGGGCGTTATAAGCCGCGGCGAAAGCTGCGGCCCAAGGCGACGGAAAGTGCAACAGAAAGATACCGCCGATGGCCTGGGAGAGCAGGGGGTCGAAAGACCTCCGAGACTCCGGGCACAGGCAAGGGTGAAATGGTGGCGCGCCGCAAGGCGCGTCGGCGTCGCGCAAGCGCTGCCGAGGTAAGAGCCCACCGCGGACGTGGCAACACGGACGGCACGGCAAACCCCATCCGGGGCAAGGCCAAATAGGGAAGCAATGGCGTGGCTCGCGCCGCTTCCGGGTAGGCTGCTAGAGCCCGTCGGTAACGGCGGGCCCAGAGG
>CAIVDC010000138.1 GCA_903904605.1 uncultured Sterolibacterium sp. | reverse complement strand
TACCCGCTCGACAGCCATCAACCGGATTTCTTCCAGTGTCCGCCTATCCATTGTTCGCCCGTCTCGCTTCATGTTCTCTTTGAACATCGCCGCACTCATAAGTTCACAATTTGTCGACATATTCACCGACTACTGAGTAACTAGGGTACTAATTTCGCGTGTCGCGGTGGCGGTACGTTCGGCAAGTTTGCGAACTTCATCGGCTACAACAGCAAAGCCGCGCCCTTGCTCGCCGGCACGAGCAGCCTCAATCGCAGCGTTGAGGGCCAAAAGATTCGTTTGATCCGCAATTTCCTTAATGAGATTAACGATGCCGCCTATCTGAGATGCCTGCTCGTTGAGTAGATCTACCGTTTCCGCGACGGCCTTCGTTTTGCCCGCCATTTCCTGCACGTTCGATACTACGGTGTTCAGCGCTAAGGAGTTCTCGCTTGCTGTCGCTAATGCTGAATCAGCAGATTCGGCTTCGCGCTTCATCGAGCTTGCCAGCAGCACCATAGACTTCTGGAGTTCAAGCATCGTCTGGCTAAAGACCACCTCATTCGCGAATAACCCCGAGTGATAGCTCAGGCGCTTACGCTCGGCTTGCAATGAGTCGTTAAGGCTGGAAAGTCCGGATTCCCATCGTTGCCGTTCTGCTGCGTGCGCTGCCTCAAGCTGAGCGATTTTGGATCCAAGTCCGCTAACTTGTTGCTTAAGCTTAGTTGTGCCGAACATCCTTGCCCCCCATTGGTAAGTTCTTCGGTGAGCCTTATCCTTTGGCTCCTGTCGAGGCGTTGCAATGCCCCCACTCTGAGTATAAGGGATTACCATTTAGACCATGTGAATTCCCCAAACGCCACAAGCTAGAACCTTGCGGCGAGTTGAATGACGGCAGTAAGTTGGTTCGAAACACTTGCTGAGAAGGGTTTGTACTGGGTCCAGCGACTGGTCATGCCCGACTGGAGCCAGTCAGAAAATCAAATCGAGCCCGGGAACACCAACCGCCTTGCGGGGTTCAAGCGATCACCCTGGCTCCCTGTCCCATCCTTTTGGCCAGATCCTCTGCGCGCAGATGCGTTTAGTTCTTTAGCATCGCCAGTGACTGGTGCCCGGTGATCGATGCTGCCTCCATCATATCCAAAGCGCCGCGCTCAAACAGGCGACTCGTGGCTCCGTGGCGTCGATCATGCCAGCGGTGCACGGTGTCAACTATCTTGGCCGGTCGACGACAACTATCCTGGCCTGTTGGGCCTGAAGCCGGGAATGTCCGGAAGCGATCGAGCGCCGGCTCGCACACGCTGTTTCCCATACGCTGGGCGCGGCACACGACCGGACGAAGGTTTTCAAGGAACGCCGGATGATGACGCGGCAATGGACCGACTATCCGGACAAGCTCAAGGCCGTGCCGGACGTGATACCTTTGTACGGTGCGACGGCGTGGTTTCATCCGCCGCCGGACGGACTCGTGCAAAGACGTCCGGGAAGGCGATGAGCGCGCCGACCCGGCCCTGGCTGCGAAACACCTAATAGGGAGCATCTAGAGTCATGCTTACACCAGAGAAGAGAGCATGGGCAGAGGGGCACAAAGCAGGGCAGCTTAGGCAGCCGAAGGATAACCCCTATGAGCCGAATACAGAAAATGGCCAGGCCTGGCTGAAGGGATACAAAGAGGGTACGGAACTGCCGCAACTCAACGTACCGAAATCAAAGCATTGAAGCGACGGGCAAGCGGGTGACGACATTGGCGACAGTACGCGGTCGCCATTAGCTTCCTCTATGATTACAACCCTCGGCAGCGTTAGCCCGGATCTTTCACCAGCGTTCCGGTGAGACATAGAAGTCAGCGGGGATCCGATAGCGACGTGCGGGAGCAGCCTGGCTGCCTAAGAAATAGGCAATTTCACGAAATGGGGGCGCACGACCCCCTTACCCCCGTTGTTTGTCATCGTGCCGGGGTCAGCACTCGGTGAGGTTCAGGGGGCAAGCGCTTGGGCAGCGCGCAGGAAGAGGTCGCGTAGCGGGTGGTGGGAAGCGAGCATGATGCGGATTCTGCGGGTATTGCGCAGGACAGCGGCGCCGATCTTGAGCAGTTTGACTCGGATGGAAGCGGCAGTGGCTCTCGCCAATTCAGTGCCGGCGAGAGCCACATCGCGGAACCGCTGGATCAAGGTATAGGCCAGTGCGGCGAGCATCAGGCGCAGCCAGTTGGCGTGGAACTTGTGAGAACTGGCCCGGGTGCCGAAGAGATCGAGCTGCGTTTCCTTGATGCGGCTCTCGGCCTCGCCACGCTGGCAGTAAAGCTCATCATAGAGAAGCTCAGCCGACAGGTCGAGGTTGGTGACCACGAAGCGCGGGTTGGTACCCTGATCGCCGAACTCCAGGCGTGTGACGACGCGGCGCTCGATGTCCCAGGAGTCGGCGGCATAGCGAAACTCGCGAATCACACGCTGCTTCTCGCCGCTGCGCTTGAAAGCCGCTTCAAGGCGGCGTTCCCAGAATTCCACCCGCTTATGCAGGCGCGTATTGCGCGCCACACCGATCACATAGCCCACGCCGTTGCGTTCGCACCAGCGCAACAGCCGCTGCCGACAGAAGCCCGAATCGCCGCGCACGATGACGCGTACCTTGGGCCAGGCTTGGCGCAGCCGGCTGACCAAGAGCTTGATCACCGCCGCCGCATGCTTTGCCCCATCGACGCGACTGGGTCGCAACAGGCAGGCTAGCATCGCCTGCCCGCAGAAGACATAGAGCGGCAGATAGCAGTAATGGTCGTAATAGCCGTGAAACTGTCACAGTTCCTGGTCCCCGTGCAACGGCACATCAGAGGCATCGACATCGAGAACCAATTCCGTGGGAGCCTTCCGCTGGCTAGCGATGAACTGTTCGACCAGCACGCCATTGAGTGCGACCACCTCCGCACGCGTCACACGCGTTTCCAGGCGCGAAAGTGTCGGGCTACTGGCCAGTTCGTCGGCCTTGCCCACCGCCGTCTGCATCAGCGGATCATGGCGCAGCCGGTCGTGGTCGTTCAGGTCCTCGTAGCCGCAGCACAACCCGTACAAGCGCTGCGCTACCAAGTCGCGCAGCTCGTGCCGAACACGCTCCGGCGCACGTGGGTCGTTCAGCGCTGCGGCCACCGCGGCCGACAAGCCCATGCGCCGATCCATCTGCCGCAGCAGCAGGACGCCACCGTCAGAACTGATTGCGCCACCCTTAAAATTTGCCTCGATCACCCGGCGCCCAAGACGCCCAAATTCCATCGAATCAGCGGTACACTTCGGCATCGGCGGACCTCCGTTAATATCGGCTTCGACACCAGTATTAACGCGCCTCACGGCTGTTCCGCCGACCTCCTCTCATGAAATATCCGGGCTAGCGGCCGCGGCTTCGGATAGCGGTGACAGAATCTGCCGGCGTTCCCGGCACAACTCAGCTGCCGCGAAGGGCAAGGGGGCCTCTTGCGTTCACGGCGGCTCCGTATCGAGTTGAGCCGAAACCGGGTAGCCCGCCTGATCGAGCAGCCTGTTCCAATTTTCCGCTGCAAAACCTTTGCTCGCCAGCGAACCGACCAGCAGCGTCGGAACGAACAGTCCGTCGAAGCCGGTGCTTTTCTTGAAGGCGTTGGCATCTTCCAGGGACTTCACCGGCACGTCGCGGTAAGGGATGCCGCGCTGTTTGAGGAAGTCCCTGGCGATTCGGCACTCGGCCAGGCAATCGAGGCTGGTATAGAGGGTCACCGGGGCGTCCTGCGCCGCTTTCTTCGCGCTGTAGGAGAGGCCGCTGGTGTCGATGAGATTGGCCGGGCCCAGCGCCTGCTGCCGGGGGTCCTTGGCATCGACCGGGGGCGGCAGGTCGGAGTAGTTCACCTTGCCGTCCTTGTCGACCCAGCGGTAGACCGGATGCGTCTGCGCCGCCGCGGCCGAGGCAAGCACGGTGGCAAGCGCGGCGAGAAGCAGGCGGCGGGCGCAGGGCATGGGATGCCTTACGGGCTGCTCATGCCGCTGTGCCGCAGCAGCGCATCGACCCGCGGCTCCCGGCCGCGGAAGGCGCGGAAGGAGTCGAGCGCCGGGCGGCTGCCGCCGACGGCGAGGATCTCGCGCCAGAATCTTTCGCCGGTCGGTGCGTCCAGCACGCTGCCCGAAACGCGGGCGCTCTCCTCGAAAGCCTCGAAGGCGTCGGCCGAAAGGACTTCCGCCCACTTGTAGCTGTAATAGCCTGCGGCATAGCCGCCGGCGAAGATGTGCGAGAAGCTGTGCGGCAGGCGCTGCCATTCCGGCGGCGTGATCACGGCCACCTCGCTTCTCACTCTGGCCAGGAGTTCAAGGACATCGCCCTTCGCGGGGAGCTCGCTATGGACGAGCAGATCGAACAGTCCCAGTTCGACCTGGCGCAGCGCATCCATGCCGCTCTGGAAGTTCTTGGCCTGGAGCATCTTGTCGAAGAGCGCGCGCGGCAAGGGCTCCCGCGTGTCTACATGGGCGCTCATTTCCTCGATCACCTGCCATTCCCAGCAGAAGTTTTCCATGAACTGGCTGGGCAGTTCGACCGCATCCCATTCGACACCGTGGATGCCCGAGGCGGAAAGCTCGTCGACCTGCGTCAGCAGATGGTGCAGGCCGTGGCCGCACTCATGGAACAGGGTGATCACTTCGTCGTGAGTGAAGCAGGCCGGCTTGCCGCCGACCGGTCCGGAGAAGTTGCAGTTGAGATAGGCCACCGGAGCCTGCAGGCGGGAATCGAGCTTGCGCCGGGTGATCGCTTCGTCCATCCAGGCCCCGCCCCGCTTCTCCTCGCGGGCATAAAGGTCGAGGTAGCACTGGCCGACGAAGTCGTTTCCCCGCATGATGCGGAAGAAGCGCACGTCGGGGTGCCAGGTGGGCGCGCTGTCCTGTTCCAGCCTGACGCGGAAGAGTTTCCCTATGACGTTGAACAGCCCGGCAATGACCTTGGGCTCGGGGAAGTACTGCTTCACCTCGTCGCTCGAGAATGAATAGCGTTGCTGCTTGAGCTTTTCCGAGGCCCAGGCGAGATCCCAGCTTTCGAGACGGGGAAGACCCAGTTCGGCGCCGGCAAATGCGCTCAGTTCTGCGACGTCCCTCTCGGCGAACGGACGCGCCTTGGCGGCGATTTCGCGCAGGAAGGCCGCGACCTGCTGCGGCGATTCGGCCATCTTCGGCACCAGGGAGACCTCGGCGTAGTTGGCGTAGCCGAGCAGATGCGCTTCCTCGGCGCGCAGCGCAAGGATGCGGTCGATCAGGGTGCTGTTGTCCCATTCCGGCCGGCCCAGTTCGGAGGCGCGGGTGGCGTAGGCGCGGTACATGCGGGCGCGCAGTTCGCGCTTGTCGGCGTACTGCATGAGCGGATGGTAGGACGGTGCGCGCAGCGTGAATTTCCAGCCGGGCAGGCCGTCCTTCGCGGCCGCGGCGCGCGCCGCCTCGCGCTCGTCCGCGGGGATGCCGGCGATCTCCGCCTCATCGGTGACGTGCTCGCTGAAGGCGTTGGTGGCGTCGAGCAGGTTCTCGGAGAACTTCGTCTCGAGTTCGGCCAATTCCTCCTGTATCGCCTTGAAGCGCGGCTTGTCGATTTCCGGCAGTTCCGCGCCGGAGAGACGGAAATCGCGGATGTCGTTATCGATGATGCGTCTCTGCGTCTGGTTCAACAGGGCATATTCCGGACTTCCGGCGAGCGCCTTGAACTTGGCGAACATCGCCAGGTTCTGTCCCAGTTCGGAGTAGTAGCGCGTCACCTCCGGCAGCATGGCGTTGTAGGCCTCGCGCCAGGGCGGGATGTCATTGACCGAATGCAGGTGGCCGACGATGCCCCAGGCGCGGGAAAGGCGCTCGCCGCAATCGGTCAGCGGCAGGACGAAGTCCCGCCAGGTGGCGGCCACTTCCGGTCCGGAGATGCGTTCCACCAGCGCGCGGTTTTCGTCGAGCAGTTGCCGAACCGCGGGGGCGACATGGTCCGGAGTGATGGCGTCGAAGCGCGGCAAGCCGGCGAAGTCGAGCAGGGGATTCATGGCGTGCCGGTCAGACGCGTCAGCGCTTCGCGGTATTTCGCGCTGGTCTTGGCGATGATCTCGGCCGGAAGATGCGGCCCGGGAGCCTGCTTGTTCCAGGAAAGCGTTTCCAGGTAATCGCGCAGGAACTGCTTGTCGAAGGAAGGCGGGCTGACCCCGACCTGGTACTGGTCGGCCGGCCAGAAGCGCGAGGAGTCCGGGGTCAGGGCCTCGTCGATGAGATAGAGTTTCCCTTCCTTGTCCCGGCCATACTCGAACTTGGTGTCGGCGATGATGATGCCGCGGCCGCGGGCGTATGCCGCCGCCTCGGTGTACAGACGCAAAGTCAGGTCGCGGACCGTGGCGGCGAGCGCGCTGCCCAACAGCTTTTCGACGCTGGCGAAGTCGATGTTCTCGTCGTGGCTGCCCTGCTCGGCCTTGCTCGAAGGCGTGAAGATCGGCTGAGGCAGCTGCTCCGCCAGCTTCAGGCTCGGCGGCAGCTTGATGCCGCAGACGGCCCCGGAGGCGGCGTAATCCTTCCAGCCCGAACCGATCAGATAGCCGCGCGCCACTGCCTCCACCGGCAGGGGTTTGAGCCGCTTCACCACGATGGCGCGGCCTTTCACCTGCGCGCGCTCGGCTTCGCCGTGCACCACGCTCTCCGGCGCCATGCCGGTCAGGTGATTGGGGACGACATGGGCGAGCTTGGCGAACCAGAAATTGGCCACCGCGGTGAGCACCTCGCCCTTGCCCGGGATGGGGTCGGGCAGGATCACGTCGAAGGCCGAGAGGCGGTCGGTGGTGACGATCAGGAGGCGCTCGTCATCGACGGCATAGATGTCGCGCACCTTGCCGCGACCGAGGAGTTTCAGGCTGGTAATGGACGATTCGAACAGGGGGCTCATAGTCTTGTCGTGAAATGGAAACAGTGGAAGGGGGCTCTACTCGCGGACATAGGCTTTGCGCGTCTTCTCTCCGGCATCCTCGCGGTAGGGGTAGCGGACGTGGCCGTAGCGGACCACCAGCACCGCCAGCGTCAGCAGGAAAATGGCCGAGGCGACGGCAAGCATGCGCCACTCCGTCAGGTCCTTCAGGTCCAGGATCAGATAGCGCGCCAGCGCCACGATCGCGATATAAAGCGGAAAGCGCACCGGCAGCTGCCCGGACTTGAAGTACTGGCCGATCATCGCCAGCACTTCCAGGTAGAGGAACATCATCAGCAGATCGGACAGCGCCACGTACCTCGCCGCGACCATGCCTGCCGCCTCCAGGTACATGGCAATGGTGGTGGCGAAGGCGATCACCAGCAGGCCGAAATACTCGACCGCGTCGAGGCCGCCGCTCAATAGCCTGCGCAGCCGGTCGAAGGTATGCGATTGGATGTCCATAAGATTGCCCAGGAGTACCCAGAGGTGAAAAGCGGCGGGGCCGCTTCGAGGGTGGCCCCGGCGGCCCCGCCAATCTACCCGAAATTGCGCGTTATTTCACGATCTGGTTGAGTTCCCCCGCCTTGTAGCGCCCGGCCATATTGTCCAGCGACAGGGCCTTGATCCTGGAGGCCATGCCGGCACAGCCGAAAGCCTCGTAGCGCAGTTTGCAGATGCCGCGGGCCGCGGCCTGCGCGTCGGCGAGGAACTTGCGCGGATCGAATTCGGAGGGCTTTTCGAACAGGTGGCGGCGTATCGCGCCGGTCATCGACAGGCGGATGTCGGTGTCGATATTGATCTTGCGCACGCCGTGCTTGATGCCGGTGACGATTTCCTCGACCGGCACGCCGTACGTCTCCTTCATCTGGCCGCCATATTTTCGGATGACCTCCAGCCATTCCTGCGGCACCGAGCTCGAGCCGTGCATCACCAGATGGGTGTTGGGGATGCGCGCGTGGATCTCCTTGATGCGCTCGATGGCGAGGATGTCGCCGGTCGGCTTGCGGGTGACCTTGTAGGCGCCGTGCGAGGTGCCGATGGCGATGGCGAGCGCATCGCATTGCGTCTTGGCGACGAAATCCGCGGCCTGGTCCGGGTCGGTCAAGAGCTGCTCGCGGGTCATCGTGCCGTCGGCGCCGTGGCCGTCCTCCTTGTCGCCCTTCATGGTCTCCAGCGAGCCCAGAACGCCCAGTTCTGCTTCCACCGTGATGCCGATCGAGTGGGAGAAGTCGACCACCTGGCGCGAAGTGGCGACGTTGTATTCGTAGGAGGAGGGGGTCTTGCCGTCCTCCAGCAGCGAGCCGTCCATCATCACGCTGGAAAAGCCGGAGCGGATCGCCGCCATGCACACTGCCGGGCTTTGCCCGTGATCCTGGTGCATCACCACGGGAATGTGCGGATAGGCCTCGATCGCCGCCAGGATCAGATGGCGCAGGAAAGGCTCCGTGGCGTACTTGCGGGCCCCGGCCGAGCCCTGCATGATCACCGGGCTGTCGGTTTCATCGGCGGCCTCCATGATCGCCCGCACCTGTTCCAGATTGTTGACGTTGAACGCGGGCAGGCCATAGCCGTTCTCGGCGGCGTGGTCGAGCAGTTGGCGCATGGATACGAGAGGCATGATGATCTCCTGTTTGAATTCAATGGGTGGTCCGGTGCTCGCCGACCCGGACGATCTTGAGCGTATTGGTGCCGCCCGGCGTGCCGATCGGCTCGCCGATGGTCAGGACGATCAGGTCGCCCAGTCCGACAGCGCCGGCGCGAATCAGTTCCTGCTCGGCCTCGAACAGCAGTTCGTCGCGGTCGTGCCCCGTGTAGCGGATCAGCAGCGGCGTCACGCCCTTGAAGATGCTGGCCTTGTCCCGGGTGCGGAGGGATGGCGTCAGGGCATAGATCGGCACGTCGCAGTTCAGGCGCGACATCCACAAGGCGGTGGAGCCCGACTCGGTGAGCGAGGCGATCGCCTTGACCTTGAGGTGGTAGGCGGCGAACAGCGCCGCCATGGCGATCGACTGGTCGATGCGGGTGAATACGCGGTCAAGGAAATGGCGGTCGGGGGAGGCCTCGCTGGACTTTTCCGCCTCGACGCAGATCCGCGCCATCGCCTCGACGGTTTCCACCGGGTACTGGCCGGCGGCCGTCTCGGCCGAAGTCATCACCGCATCGGTGCCGTCCAGCACGGCATTGGCGACGTCGGACACTTCGGCGCGCGTCGGCACTGGACTGTTGATCATGGACTCCATCATCTGCGTCGCGGTGATCACGAACTTGTTCATCTCGCGCGAGGTCCTGATGATGCGTTTTTGCAAGGCCGGGACAGCGGCGTCACCGACCTCGACGGCGAGATCGCCGCGCGCCACCATCGCGCCGTCGCTGGCAAGCAGGATGTCTTCGAGATTGGTGATGGCTTCGACGCGCTCGATCTTGGCGATCAGCAGTGCGCTCGACCCGGCGGCGTGCAGGAGATTGCGGGCCAGATGCATGTCGCTGCCCGACTTGGGAAAGGAGACTGCGACAAAGTCGACATTGAGCTCGGCCGCCGTCCTGATGTCCTCCATGTCCTTCGGTGTCAATGCCGGTGCGGTCAGGCCGCCGCCCAGCTTGTTGATGCCCTTGTTGTTGGAGAGTTCGCCGCCGTGGCGGACGCGGCAATGGATCCGGCGTTCCTCGATGCGTTCGATGTCCATCACGATGCGGCCGTCGTTGAACAGCAGCACGTCGCCCGGAGCGACGTCATCGACCAGTTCGGGATAGTCGAGGCCGACATGATCGGCATCGCCCAGCTGGCATTCGGCGTCGAGCACGAAGGCTTGATGGGCCTGCAACTGCACCTTGTTGTCGGCGAACTTGCCGACTCGGATTTTCGGGCCCTGCAGGTCGGCCATCACCCCGACGGTGCGGCCTGCCGCCTGTGCCGCATGGCGCAGGTCCTCGATGCGGGCGCGATGATCGGCCGCCGTGCCATGGGAAAAGTTGATGCGCACGACGTCCACCCCGGCGGCGACGAGCCTGGCGAGCACCGCCGGGTCGGAAGAGGCGGGGCCGAGCGTGATGACGATCTTGGTGAAGCGATGCATGGGCGGTGGTCGGTGAGGAGTGGTTTGAGATAGGCTGGGCCTTAGCCCGACATGTCGGCCCGAAGGCCGACCTACGAGCCGGCTCTCTGTTCGAGTATTTCCACGGCAGGAAGTTTCTTGCCTTCGAGAAACTCGAGAAAGGCGCCGCCGCCGGTGGAGACGTAGCTGACCTCGATGCCGTACTTGGCGATCGCCGCCAGGGTATCGCCGCCGCCGGCGATGGAATAGGCGGGCGATGCCGCGATGGCGCGTGCCAGCGTCTCGGTGCCGTGGCCGAACTGATCGAATTCGAAGACCCCGACCGGCCCGTTCCAGACGATGGTGCCGGCGCGAGCGATTTCGTCGGCCAGGAGCGCTGCGGTATCGGGGCCGATATCGAGAATCATGTCTTCCGCCGTCACGTCATGAACATCCTTCACCGTCGCTGCTGCGCCGGCCGAGAATTCCCGGGCGGTGACCACGTCGCTCGGAATGGGCACCGAGGCGCCGCGGCCTTTCATCATGCCGATGATGGCGCGCGCCTCTTCGACCAGATCGGCTTCGGCCAGGGACTTGCCGATCGGCAGGCCGGCGGCGAGCATGAAGGTGTTGGCGATGCCGCCGCCGACGATCAGACGATCCACCTTCCCGGCCAGCGACTTCAGGATGGTCAGCTTGGAGGAGACTTTGGAGCCGGCGACGATGGCCAGCAGCGGCCTGGCCGGGGCATTCAAGGCTTTGCCCAGGGCGTCGAGTTCGGCCGCCAGGAGCGGTCCGGCGCAGGCGATGGGGGCGTATTTGGCGATGCCGTGGGTGGTCGCCTCGGCGCGGTGGGCGGTGCCGAAGGCGTCATTGACATAGATGTCGCAGAGCTTGGCCATCTTCCGCGCCAGTCCGTCGTTATTCTTCTTCTCGCCTCTATTGACCCGGCAGTTTTCCAGCAGCACGACCTCGCCGGGCGCAACAACCACGCCATCGATCCAGTCCTGCACCAGGCGCACCGGCATCTTGAGCAGTTCGGACATGCGGCGGGCGACCGGCGCCAGGCTGTCCTCAGGCTTGAATTCGCCCTCGGTCGGCCGGCCGAGGTGGGAAGTGACCATCACCGCCGCGCCGCCCTTCAAGGCGAAGAGAACGGCCGGCATCGAGGCGCGGATGCGCGTGTCCTCGGTGATGTTGCCGGCATCGTCCTGCGGCACGTTGAGGTCGGCGCGGATGAAGACGCGTTTGCCCTTGAGATCCTGATCGCTGAGTCGCTTGAAGTTCATGGCCGGATTATTTTGCGATGACCCGGACCATCTCCAGCACCTTGCTGGAGTAGCCCCACTCGTTGTCGTACCAGGCGACGATCTTGACGAAAGTGCTGTCCAGGGACATGCCGGCATCGGCGTCGAAAACGGAGGTGCAGCTCTCGCCGCGGAAGTCGGTGGATACCACCTTTTCCTCCGTGTAGCCGAGAACGCCCTTCATGGCGCCCTCGGAGGCGGCCTTCATGGCGGCGCAAATCTCGGCATAGGAGGCTTCCTTCTTAAGTTCCGCGGTGAGATCGACCACCGACACATCGGAGGTGGGCACGCGGAAGGACATGCCGGTGAGCTTCTTGTTCAGTTCCGGTATGACCACGCCGACGGCCTTGGCGGCGCCGGTCGAGGACGGGATGATGTTTTCCAGGATGCCGCGGCCGCCGCGCCAGTCCTTGTTGGAGGGGCTGTCGACGGTCTTCTGCGTGGCCGTCGCGGCGTGCACCGTGGTCATCAGGCCGCGCTTGATGCCCCAGGTGTCGTTCAGCACCTTGGCGATCGGGGCCAGGCAGTTGGTGGTGCAGGAGGCGTTGGAGATGATCGCCTCGCCGGCATAGGTCTTGTCATTGACGCCGAACACGAACATCGGCGTGTCGTCCTTGCTGGGGGCCGACATGATCACCTTCCTGGCGCCGGCGGCGAGGTGCTTGGCGGCAGTCTCCTTGGTGAGGAACAGGCCGGTGGATTCGATGACGATGTCGGCGCCGACTTCGTTCCACTTCAGTTCGGCGGGGTCCTTGACGGCGGAGAGCCGAATCTTCCTGCCGTTGACCACCAGGGTGCTGCCCTCGACCGAGACCTTGCCCTTGAAGCGGCCATGGACCGAGTCGTAGCTCAGCATGTAGGCCAGGTAGTCCGGTTCCAGCAGGTCGTTGATGCCGACGATCTCGATGTCGGCGAAGTTTTGCGTCGCTGCGCGCAAGACCATGCGGCCGATCCGGCCAAACCCGTTGATGCCGACCTTGATGCCCATTTCGTTCTCCAAAAAAAGGAAGTTAAGCGCGCGTAAAGCCTGTCATGTCTTTACGGTTGCATAAGTGGCTGCAAAAACTCTCGAATATTCTACTTGTTTCTCGACAGCCCCTATATGACTGCCTTCACGGCGGCGACGACATTCGCCACGGTGAAACCGAATTCCTTGAACAGTGCGCCGGCGGGGGCCGATTCGCCGAAACGGTCGAGACCGACCACCTTGCCCCGGCCGCCGTCGATGGCGCCCACATACTTGTGCCAGCCGTCGGTCACGCCCGCTTCCACGGCGACGCGGTTGATGCCGCGGGGCAGGACGCTCTCCCGGTAGGCCGCGTCCTGGCGATCGAAGACATTGGTCGAGGGCATCGACACCACGCGCACCGCAATGCCTTCTTCCTTCAACTGCGTCTGGGCTTTCAAGGCCAGGTCGATTTCCGAGCCGGTGGCGATCAAGACGGCCGCCGCCTTGCCGGGGCAATCGGCAAGCACATAGCCGCCGCGGCGGATATTGGCGATGGTCCGGGCGTCGCGCGGGACGTAGGGCAGGTTCTGGCGCGACAGGCAGAGCGAGCTGGGACCGTTCGTGCGCTCGATCGCGGCCGCCCAGGCGGCGATCGTTTCGACGGTGTCGCAGGGACGCCAGACGTCCATGTTGGGGATCAGGCGCAGACTGGCGATCTGTTCCACCGGCTGATGGGTCGGACCGTCCTCTCCCAGGCCGATCGAGTCATGAGTGAACACGCAGATCTGGCGCAGCTTCATCAGCGCCGCCATGCGCAGCGCATTCCGCGCATATTCCGAGAACATCAGGAAGGTCGCGGTATAGGGAATCAGGCCGCCGTGCAGGCTGATGCCGTTGGCCATCGCCGTCATGCCGAATTCGCGTACGCCGTAGTGGATATAGTTGCCGCCGGATTCCCGGGTCACGCGTTTCGAGCCCGACCACAGGGTCAGATTCGAACCGGCCAGGTCCGCCGAGCCGCCGAGCAATTCGGGAAGCAGTGGCGCCAGAGCCTCGATGCTGTTCTGGCTGGCCTTGCGGGTGGCGATGTTCTCGGCCTTGCCGACCGCCTTGTCGATGACCGAGGCGACATGGGCGTTCCAGTCGATCGGCAGTTCCTGGTCGATGACGCGACGCTTGAACTCGGCGGCGAGCGCCGGATGCGCCGCGGCATAGTGGGTGAAGCGGCGGTTCCAGTCGCCTTCCAGGGTTGCGCCTTTCGCGCGTCCGTCCCAGGCCTGGTACACCTCCTCGGGGATCTCGAAGGCCGGGAAGTTCCAGCCGATATGCGGGCGCGCGGCAGCGATCTCGGCGTCGCCTAAGGGGGCGCCGTGGACGTCGTGGCTGCCGGCCTTGTTGGGCGAACCCATGCCGATCACCGTCTTGCAGCAGATCAGGGTCGGCCTGTCCTGCGTCTTTGCCGCAACGATCGCGGCGTGGATCGCGTCCGGGTTGTGTCCGGGCACGTTGGCGATCACGTTCCAGCCGTAGGCCTCGAAGCGCTTCGGCGTGTCGTCGGTGAACCAGCCCGCGACATTGCCGTCGATAGAGATGCCGTTGTCGTCGTAGAAGGCGATCAGCTTCGAGACGCCCAGCGTGCCGGCGAGCGAGCAGGCCTCATGCGAGACCCCTTCCATCAGGCAGCCGTCACCCAGGAAGCAATAGGTGAAGTGATCGACGATGGCGTGATTGGGGCGGTTGAATTCGGCCGCCAGAAGCTTCTCGGCCAGTGCCATGCCGACGGCGTTGGCGATGCCCTGGCCGAGCGGCCCGGTGGTCGTCTCGACGCCGGGCGTATAGCCGTACTCGGGGTGGCCCGGGGTCTTGCTGTGGAGTTGCCGGAATTGCTTGATGTCCTCGATGGAGAGATCGTAGCCGGTCAGGTGCAGCAGGGCATAGAGCAGCATCGATCCGTGGCCGTTGGAGAGCACGAAACGGTCGCGGTCCGGCCATTTCGGGTTGGCCGGATTGTGGCGCAGGTGGTGGTTCCAGAGCACTTCGGCGATCTCGGCCATGCCCATCGGCGCGCCCGGGTGGCCCGAGTTGGCCTTCTGCACGGCATCCATCGCCAAGGCGCGGATGGCGCTGGTGAGATTGTTGAACACGGGCGGCTCGAAGTCGCTGAAAGTAGGGGTCGGCATCTCGTTTCCTTAGGTCTTCATGCCCGGCGGAACTGGTGATTATCGGTGAAACCGGGTCGGTTTGGCTAGTTATTTGGCAATTCACGCGCGCTTGCGGTTTTCAATGAGGCGCAGAATGAGCGGGGTGAAGATCAGTTGCATGGCCAGTTCCATCTTGCCGCCGGGCACGACGATGATGTTCGGCCGCGACATGAAGGAGTCATGGATCATGTTCAGAAGATAGGGGAAATCTATGCCCCTGGGGTTCTTGAAACGGATCACCACGAAGGACTCGTCGAGCGTCGGGATGTCGCGGGCGATGAAGGGATTGGAGGTGTCCACCGTCGGCACGCGCTGAAAATTGACATGGGTTTCGGCGAACTGCGGCGTGATGTAGTTCACATAGTCCGGCATGCGGCGCAGGATGGTGTCGACCACAGCCTCGGTCGAGTAGCCGCGCGAGGTCTTGTCGCGGTGAAGTTTCTGGATCCATTCCAGGTTGATGATGGGCACCACGCCCACCAGCAGGTTGGCATGCTGGGCGATGTTGACCCTGTCGGTCACCACGGCGCCGTGCAGTCCTTCGTAGAACAGCATGTCGGTGCCGGCCGGAATGTCCTCCCAGGGCGTGAAGGTGCCGGACTCCTGCTGGTAGGGGGCTGCTTCCTCGGCGTTGTGCAAATACTTGCGGACCTTGCCCGTGCCGCGTTCGCCGTAGCTCTTGAACAATGTCTCGAGTTCTTCGAGCAGGTTGGCTTCCGGGCCGAAGTGGCTGAAGTGGTTGTTGCCGGCCTTCGCCGCTTCCGCCATCGCGGTCTTCATCGCGAGCCTGTCGTGGCGGTGGAAGGAATCGCCCTCGACGGTGGCGGCGTTGATGTTCTCGCGGCGGAAGATGTGCTGGAAGGTGCGGGTAACCGAGGTGGTGCCGGCGCCCGAGGATCCGGTGATGACGACGATGGGATGCTTGACCGACATGAATCTCTCCTATTGGGTGCGAAACAGCGAGCGCGTGCCGAACAGCGGCGAGGCCAGGTCTTCCGGCTCTCGCCCGCTGGCATAGTCGGCGTGGTAGCCGGTGATCCGGTCGACCTCGTGTTTCGAGCCGAAGATGAAGGGCACGCGCTGGTGCAGTTCCGTGGGCAAAACCGCCATCAGCCGTTCGCGTCCAGTGGTGGCTGCGCCGCCGGCCTGCTCGACGATGAAGGATACCGGGTTGGCCTCGTACATCAGGCGCAGGCGCCCCGGTTTTGCCTCGTCCTTGTTGTCCTTGGGGTACATGAAGACACCGCCGCGCATCAGGATGCGGTAGGTCTCCGCGACCAGGGAGGCCACCCAGCGCATGTTGAAGTCCCTGGCCCGGGGCCCGGTCTTGCCGGCCAGGCATTCCTCGACATAGCGCCGCACCGGCGGCTCCCAGAAGCGCTCGTTGGAGGCGTTGATGGCGAACTCCCCGGTGTCTTCCGGAATGCGCATCAACGGGTGGGTGAGGATGAATTCGCCGATGTCGCGGTCCAGGGTGAAGCCGTGGACGCCGTGGCCCGTGGTCAGCACCAGCATGGTCGACGGCCCGTAGAGGGCGAACCCGGCGCAGACCTGCTCGGTGCCGGGCTGGAGAAAGTCCGCCAGCCTGGCCGCCTTGCCCGGCCTGGGGCTCCTCAGGACCGAGAATATGGTGCCGACGGAAATATTCACGTCGATGTTGGAGGACCCGTCGAGGGGATCGAAGAGCAACAGATACTTGCCGCGCGGATATTTGCCCGGGATCGGGCAAAGCTCCTCGTTTTCCTCGGAGGCCATGCCGGCCAGGTGACCGGCCCAGCCGTTGGCGCTCAGCATCACCTCGTTGCTGATGACGTCGAGCTTCTTCTGCTCCTCGCCCTGGATATTGGTCTGCCCATGGCTGCCCAGCACGCCTGCCAGGGAGCCCTTGCCGACGGCGTTGCCGATCACTTTGCAGGCCGTCGCGATATCGTTGAGCAGGCCGGAAAAATCCCCGGTGGCATGGGCATGGCGGCGCTGTTCCTCGATGATGAACTGCGTCAGTGTGATGCGTCCGCTTTGCATTTCTCCCCCATGATACTAGTCAGGCCTTGCCCTCCGCTGCCCCGGCATTCCGCCGGGGCTCTTGCGAAGAGGATTCGGCACAGTCAGAATTTAATGTGACTTACCCATAAGCGCCATTCACTTTTTCTTATGGTAAGAATAAGGCGGACGGCGTTTGGTCGTTTCCCGGCGGCGCCGCTCAGCGTGTCAGCTCCAGATAAAGCCTGGGCAGCCGCTCCGGCAGCCGCGCTATCCGGTCCAGCACCATGAAGCGGTGGCTGCCGAAGATGTTCGAGACGTAGGCGTCGGCGCGCGGGTCGAGGCTGAAGCAGAAGGTGAATATTCCCGCGGCGGTGAGCTCTTCGACGGCGCGGCGTGCGTCGGCATGGAGGTATTGGCCGTCCTCGACATCCACGTCGGCCGGTTCGCCGTCGGTGAGCAGCAACAGCAGCTTCTTCTCCGAGGCTTGGTCGGCCAGGCTGTGGCCGGCGTGGCGCAGCGCGATACCCATGCGCGTCGACAGTGCGCCGCTCATGCCCGCCAACCTTGCTTTCACGTCTTCGCCCCACGCCTCCGCGTAGCTCTTGATATGGCTGTAGCGGACCTCGTGCCGGCTGTTCGAGGCGAAGCCGGCGATCGCGTAGGGGTCGCCCAGGGCATCGAGGGCCCAGCCGAGCAGGGCGACCGCTTCGCGGGCGAGTTCCAGCACCGTGGATTCGGCGCCGGGAGGCGTCTGATTGACCGATTGCGACAGGTCGAGCAGCACCAGCACCGAGATGTCCCGCCCGTCCGGCTTGATGTTCGTGTGTATGCGCGTATCGGGCGTGGTGCCGCTCTTCTCGTCTATCATGGCGCCGACGGCGAGGTCGAGATCGATCTCCGGTCCGTCCTCCTGGTGGCGCACCCGCCTGTGCTGCTGCGGCTTCAGAAGATCGACCAGGCGTCGCAACTGCCGCGCCAGAGGCGCGTGCTTGTCGAGCAGGCGGTCGATCACAGCCGGATCGCCCGGCGCCTGGACGGCCTCATAGACGGTCGCCCAGTCCGGGCGGTAGCTCCCCGCGAGATAATCCCATTCCGGCAGGTGGCGGGCGAACAGGCCGCCGCGGTCCGGCGTCGCGGCCCTGGGATTGGCCACCTGGTGGTCCGAATGGAAGTCGTCCTCGTCTTCGCTGTCCTCCAGGAAGATCCACAGGTAGCGGTTGTCGTCCCGGTAGCTCGCCTCGGTGTCGCGGAAAAACACCTTCGGCGAGCGGAAATCGGCATCGTGGATTTTCATCAGGTAGGCCACGCCGAGTCCGGCCGCGATGCGCCCCTGGTGGGGGTTCCTGGCCATGAGTTCATGAAAACGCCGCACCGCTGCGAGCAAGTCGGGATCGTCGTAGCCGTGCTGCGGGTCGAGAAGCGCGCGGGAGAGCATCGCCGCATGGTGGCGGATGCAGGAATGGCCCGGCGGACAGTCTCCCGGCCGGGGCTTCGGGTGCAGCGCCAGCCACAAACGGCGCAGCCCGGGGTAGCGCTGCATGGCCAGCCATTCGACCCGGGCATCCTCGAAAGTCTCGATGATCAGTTGCTGATAGAGATTGAAGTTGTCGGCGACGAGGGGTTCGGTCCACAGCCGGTGGGCCGCCATGTGCGCGATCGCGGCCCGGTAACGGTCGAGGCCGGAAACGGCGTCCAGGTCGTCGTAGGCGTCGGGCAGATGGAAACCCAGCCGATCGAGGTGCGGCCGAGGTTTGCGCTCGACATCGAAGGCCGGCGAGTAGGCCTCGAAGTTCTCGGCGAGGCCCCACAGGCTTCTCAGATAGAGGCGCAGCCCGCGCTCCTGGTCCGCGATCAGCGTGCCGGACCGCTCGCGCTGCAATGCCGCCCGGCTGTCGGCCGCCTGCAGGGAAAAGTAATCCGCCGCGCGGTGCAGCTGGCCGCGGTAGCTCCTGAGGCCGTAATCGACCCAGTTCATCACGCCGCCGATGGAAATCTGCCCGAGCAGGGTGTCGATGCGATCGAGGAAGTCGGGCAGCGCGCCCGGCGCCTGTTCTGCGATGCTGCGCACGATGTCGAAATAGACCTGCATCAGATCCAAGCCTTCGAGCCGGCGGGCCACCGCCGGCAGCCGGCCGAGAAACGGCGCTATGGCCCGGGCCGAGCCGGCAATCGAAAGACCGCGGGCCATCGCCGCCACTTCCGGAATCAGGCCCTCGCCGCAGAGCTTGGCCACCGGCGGCATGTTCTCCAGGAAGATCAGCGGCAGTTCCTGTCCTCGGCCCAAGGCGCAAATTCCCGAAGCGGCATCGAGCCAGGCATCGACACCGGCGGGCGACAGAAGGCGTGAGGCCTCGGCCAGGCATCCGGGGAATACCTCGTCGAGTCGGGCGACATGGCAGCGCAGACGGGCGCGCCGGATGACGAGATCGTCGGCCACCGAGCTTCGTCCCGTCAGGTGAAGATCAGGTCGATCGCGTGTTCGAGCGTCGAGCGGACGTCGCCGTCGTCGGTGATCGGCCGCACCATGGCCATGCGGGCCGCTTCCCCGGCGGCGATCCCGCGGCTCATCAGCCTGGCGGCATAGACCAGGAGGCGCGTCGAGATCCCTTCCTCCAGGCCGTGTCCCTTCAGGGCGCGGGCGTTCTGTGCGACGGCGACGAGCTTTGCCGCGACCTCCGCCCCGATGCCGGTTTCCTTGGCCACGATCGCCGCCTCGACGGCCGGATCGGCATAGTCGAACTCCAGCGCGGTGAAGCGTTGCTTGGTCGATTGCTTGAGATCCTTCATCAGGCTCTGGTAGCCGGGATTGAAGGAGATCACGAGCTGGAAGTCGGGGTGGGCATGGACCAGTTCGCCCTTCTTGTCCAGCGGCAGGGTGCGCCGGTAGTCGGTGAGCGGATGGATGACCACGGTGGTGTCCTTGCGCGCCTCGACGATCTCGTCGAGATAGCAGATGGCGCCCAGGCGCGCCGCCTGCGTCAGCGGTCCGTCCTGCCAGCGCGTGCCGTCCCGGTCGAGCAGGAAGCGGCCGACCAGATCCGAGGCGCTCATGTCCTCGTTGCAGGCGACGGTGACGAGGGGCCGGCCGAGCCGCCAGGCCATGTGCTCGACGAAGCGCGACTTGCCGCAGCCGGTCGGGCCCTTGATCATCACCGGCAGGCTGGCGGCGTAGGCCGCCTCGTACAGGGCGATCTCGTTGCCCTGCGCCTCGTAGTAGGGTTCGCTGCCGATACGGTACTGGTCGATGTCGCTCGTCATGGCGCCGGCCTATTTATGCACCTTAAGCGCTTCGCGCCAGCCCGGATAGAGCTTGTCCGAGTCGTCCGTGAAAGTCTCGAAGGCGCCCCTGAGTTCCGGATGATCCTTGGCATATTCGATCAGGTCGACGCCGGACATCCAGGCGTCGCGCGCCTGCTTCAGGGATTTGGCACCGGCGACGCCGCCGTCCTTGTGGCCGAAGGCGCCGCCGCCAGAAGTCTGGATGACGTTGCAATGGCCCAGGTTGTCGAAGAAGCCGGGCAGGCGCAGGGCGTTCATGCCGCCGGAAATGATCCCGGTGGTGGCCTTCATGCCCTGCCACTCCTGGTGGTAGAAGGGACCGTCGGCCGAGTCGCGCTCCAGCATGTAGGCGATGTTGCGGTCGTCCTTTTCGCTTTCCATCTTGCCGTAGCCCATGGTGCCGATGTGGATGCCCGAGGCGCCCTGCAGGCGGGACATCTTGCAATGGACGAAGGCGGTGTAGCCGCGCTTGCTCTGCGGGCTGGTCACTGCGCCGTGGCCGGCGCGGTGGTAATGCAGAAACTGCGACGGGAAGCGGCGGCGGCAGGTCGTGATGGCCGTGGGTCCGGCGACATAGCCGTCGACCAGGAAGGCGACGTGGGAGGCGTTCTCGGCGAAGGTCTCGAGGATGTATTCGCCGCGCGCGATCATCTCGAACGGATCGTCGGCGGTGATGTTGGCCGAGAAGATCTTGGCCTCGCCGGTCTTGTCCTGGGCGCGGCGCATCGAGTCGGCGACCAGGCGGATGGTGTCCTTGAGCGGCGCGAACACCTGGTTGCCCTGCGGTTCGTCGTTCTTGATGAAGTCGCCGCCCAGCCAGAACTGATAGCAGGCGTCGGCGAAGGGCTGCGGGCGCAGGCCCAGCTTCGGCTTGATGATGGTGCCCACGACCATGCCGCCGTTGACCAGGGGGCGGTCCAGCAAACGCCACATATCGACGATATTGATCGCCGGGCCGTCGAACAGCGCCAGGAATTTCGGCGGAATGAAAATGTCGTGCATCTTGGCGTACTCGACGTCGCCCATGCCCTGGTTGTTGCCTATCGTCAGTGTCCAGACCGACGCGAGCATGGCCCGGCCGTCGGTGATGTTGCGGTCGAAAAGCTCGACCGGGTAGGCGATCTTCACGATCTCGCGGGCTTCGTCGATCTCATAGACCAGGGCATCGACGCCGCGGGTGAAATCGTCGGTGGTGCCGACCTCGACGTTGGTGCCGGTCGAGGACTCTGCGGCGAAGTGCGCGGCGGTGGCCAGAAAGTCGCCATAACCGGGCTTCGGTTTCATGACGTAGGCGCACAGCACGTGGGCGCCGCCCCTGATCAGGTCGGTTTCATTGAGATCGAGGCGCGCGTAGCGGTTCGATTGATCCATGCTTTACTCTCCTTGGTACTGGGTTGATGTGCTGGATGGTTCAGGCATGAGGAAATAATAGTCCGTGCCGTTCATAATAAATATTCATAGATTTTTATGGCTAGCATAAGTAATCATGTGCTCCGGTGCCAGCCGCGGAGTTGCGCCAGGTCCGCCTCTCCCAGGTCGGCGAGCACGGCGCGCGCGCCGCGGAAATCCTGGCCGCGGCTGTAGTCGGTGACCGTCACCACGGTCGCGATGCCGGCCGCTGCGGCCGCTGCCAGTCCGTGCTGGCTGTCCTCCAGCGCCAGGCAGGCGCCGGCGGAAAGGTCCATGTGCTTGAGGACGTAGCGGTAGACGTCGGGGGCCGGTTTCTTCGCGGGAACGATGTCGCCGGCTGCGATCACCTCGAACCAGGATCCGGCCCCGGGCGCCAGGCTGGCGTCGAGCAGGGCGGTCACGTTTTCCCGGGTGGTGGTCGTGGCGATGGCCAGCCTCAGACCGGCAGCGCGAACCTCCCGGATCAGCCTGGCCACGCCCGGACGCAGCGGGATGCCGCCGGCCTCGACCAGTTCCAGATAATGGCGCGTCTTGGACCGGTGCAGCTGGTGGACCAGCGCCTCGAAATCGGGGCGGGCAGCGCAGGCAGGGTCAAGGCATTCGGCGTAGTGACGGATGCGTTCCTTGCCGCCGGTGACTTTGAGCAGTTCCCCATAGACAGTCTCGTCCCATGCCCAGGACAGGCCGGCCTCCGCGAACGCCGCGTTGAAGGCCGGGCGATGGCCGTCGCGCTCGGTATCGGCGAGCGTGCCATCGACGTCGAAGATCAATGCGCGAAGTGTCATGGCGGCCAGCTTAGCGGCGATTCCCCATAAGCAACAGTCACGAATATTGATGATGATGATAAGCTGTGCGTCACTTACCGGAGCCGCTCGATGAACCACGTCACCTTTCGCCAGCTCAAGGTTTTCGAGGCAGTGGCGCGCCACCTGTCGTTCTCGCGTGCCGCGGAGGAGCTGCATCTGACGCAGCCGGCGGTCTCGATGCAGGTGAAGAGCCTCGAAGAAGAGGCGGGCATGCCGCTGACCGAGCAGGTCGGCAAGAAGATCTTTCTCACCGACGCCGGCGCCGAACTGGCGCGCCATGCCCGCCTGATCGCGCAGCAGGTTGCGGCTGCGGCCGCGGCGCTGGCAGCGATTCGCGGCGTGCGCGGGGGCCACCTGTCGATCGGTGTGGTCAGCACCGCAAAGTATTTCGCCCCCCGCCTCCTGGCTCAATTCCGCGCGCGCCATCCGGGCATTGAACTCACGCTGGCCGTGCACAATCGCGAAGAAATCGTGCGCCTGCTCGCCGATAACCAGATCGACTTCGCCATCATGGGCCGGGCGCCGCAGGAACTCGAGACGGTCGCCGAGGCCTTCGCCGACAATCCGCTGGTCATCATCGCCGCGCCGGATCATCCGCTCGCCAAGCGCCGACGCATCAGTGCCGCCGACCTGGCCGGCGAGACCTTTCTCATCCGCGAACCGGGTTCTGGCACGAGGAGCGCGATGGAGCGCTATTTTGCCGAACAGGGCGTGGTACTGGCGCATACCTTCGAGATGCAGAGCAACGAGACCATCAAGCAGTCGGTGATGGCCGGCATGGGCCTTTCCTTCATTTCGGAGAACACCCTCAGGCTCGAACTGGCGGTCGGTCATATCGTCCGGCTGCGCGTGTCGGGCACACCGGTCGTGCGCCAGTGGAATGTCGTGCGCCGCGCCGGGAAGCAGTTGCTGCCGCTGGCCGATGCCTTCAACCAGTTCCTCTGCAAGGAAGGGCCGCGCCTGATGCGCGCCGATCCAGCGGCGGGGCTTATCGGCCGCGCCGGCTGAATGGCGCCGCGCTTCTTCTGTCCCGAGTCCTTGGCGTCCGGCCAGGTGATCACCCTGCCGCCGCAGGCGGCGCACCATGCGCTGCGCGTTCTGCGGCTGGATACGGGCGATGAGCTGGTGCTCTTCGACGGCAGCGGCGGCGAGTGGGCCGGCCGCGTCGTCGAGGCCGGGCGCGAATTGCGGGTCGAGCTTGGCGGGTGGCGGGACGCCGAGTGCGAATCGGGACTGCAACTTACGCTGGTCCAGGCGCTGCCCGCCGCGGACAAGATGGACTGGGTGGTGCAAAAGGCCGTCGAACTGGGCGTCAGCGCCATCGTGCCCTTGCAGGCCAAGCGCAGCGTTGTGCGGCTTGCCGGGGAACGGGCGGAAAAGCGTCAGCGCCACTGGCACCAGGTGGCCGTATCGGCTTGCGAGCAGTGCGGCCGCAACCGGCTGCCGGCGCTGTCGGGCCTCATCGATCTGCCGCATTATCTGGCGCAGCCGGCGGGCGACGGTGAAACCCGGTTCCTCCTTTCGCCGCATCAGGGGCTTCGCCTGGCGTCGTTCGCGCCTCCCGAGGGCGCCCTGACGCTCATGGTCGGACCGGAAGGCGGCTTCGACCCGGAGGAGGAGCGGGCGGCGCGGAGCGCCGGTTTCCAGCCGGTGTCGCTCGGACCGCGAGTGCTCAGGACGGAAACCGCCGGGCTTGCGGCGATTGCCGCCGTCATGGCGCTGTGGGGAGATTTTTAGTGCGCGCAGTTGTCGAAGACAACCCAGGCACTTATACCCGAGAGGGCACTTGTGCCAGGAAGCAACTATTGGGAGTCACTGATGTTTGAATCCGCGGAACTGGGCCACAAGATAGACAAGAAGGCCTATGCCAAGACGATGCCGACGCTGCGCGCGGATTTGCTCGACGTGCAATACGACCTGAAGCAGAGCGGCCGCTTCCCGGTGATCATCCTGGTCAATGGCATCGATGGCGCGGGCAAGGGCGAAACGGTGAATCTGCTCAACGAGTGGATGGATCCGCGTTTCATCGAAACCTACGCATTCTCGGAACCCACCACGGAAGAACTCGAGCGTCCGGCGCTGTGGCGCTTCTGGCGCGCGCTGCCGCCCAAGGGCAAGATCGGCATCCTGTTCGGCAACTGGTACGCCGACCCTATCCTCCGGCACTCCCTGGGCAAGACCAAGCTTGCCGAACTCGAGGAGCATCTGTTCGAGATCAATCGTTTCGAGAAAATGCTCGCCGACGAAGGTGCGCTGATCTTCAAGTTCTGGTTCCATCTTGCCAAGGAAGCGCAGAAGAAGCGCCTGAAGGCCCTGGAGAAGGATCCCACGACACGCTGGCGCATCACCGCCGACGACTGGCGCGGCTACAGGGACTATGACGCCCGTATCGAGGTCAGTCAGCACGCCCTGCGCCAGACCAGCCAGGCCTACGCGCCATGGATCGTGGTCGATGGCTCGGACGAACGCTATCGCGCGGTCACCGTCGGCACCATCCTGCTTGAGTCGATCAGAAAGCGCCTGGCCTGGGAAGGCGATACGACGAGGCGAATCGCCAGCGCACCGATCGTTCACCCGATCGACAGCAGCAACCTCCTGAACCGGCTCGATCTGTCCAGGAAGATCGCCAGGAAGGCCTATCCCGGGGAACTGGAGCACTGGCAGGGCCGGTTGAACCTGCTGTCGCGCCACCCGAGATTCAGGAAGCTGTCCCTGATCGTGGTTTTCGAGGGCAACGACGCCGCCGGCAAGGGCGGTGCCATCCGCCGCATCACCAGCGCCCTCGACGCGCGCCAGTACCGAATCGTGCCGGTCGCCGCGCCCAGCGAGGAGGAGCGCGCCCAGCCTTATCTGTGGCGCTTCTGGCGGCGCCTGCCAAGGCTAGGCCGCATCGCCATGTTCGACCGTTCCTGGTACGGCCGGGTGCTGGTCGAACGGGTCGAAGCTTACTGCTCGGAACCGGACTGGATGCGGGCCTATGCCGAGATCAACGACTTCGAGGAGCAGATCACCCGCGCCGGCGCCGTCGTGGTCAAATTCTGGCTGGCGATTTCCGCCGAGGAACAGTTGCGCCGTTTCAAGGAGCGCGAAGAGACCCGCTTCAAGCGCTTCAAGATCACCGAAGATGACTGGCGCAACCGCGAAAAGTGGCCGCTCTATGAACAGGCGGTGTGCCATATGGTGGATCGCACCAGCACAGAGATTGCGCCGTGGACCCTGGTCGAGGCCAATGACAAGAATTACGCCCGCATCAAGATCCTGAAGACGCTGTGCGAACGGCTGGAAACGGCGTTGCGGGGCAAGGACTGATAAGATTGCGGCAACATTGACAAGGGAAACGGCATGGCGGCACAGGGGGAATTGTCCGACGTAGGTGCAGGACTGGTGGCCTGGGTGCGCCAGGCCGCGCCCTACATCTACGCCTTTCGCGGCCGCACCTTTGTCATCGCCTTCGGCGGCGAGGTGCTGGAAAGCGGGCCCGACAGCGCCCAGGCCCTGGCGCAGGATTTCAACCTCCTCGAGAGCCTCGGTATCCGCCTGGTGCTGGTGCATGGCGCGCGGCCGCAGATCGATGCCGAATTGCACCGGCGCGGCCTGAAGCCTCGTTTCCACAGGGGCCTGCGGGTGACCGATGCGCCGTCCCTGGAGTGCGTCAAGAGCGCGATGGGCGTGACCCGCATCGAGATCGAGGCGCTGCTCTCCCAGGGCTTGCCCAACACGCCGATGGCCGGCGCCTGGATGCGCGTCACCGGCGGCAATTTCATCACGGCGAAGCCGGTCGGCGTGGTCGGCGGCGTCGATTATCAATACACCGGCGCCGTGCGCAAGATCAATGCGGAGGAGATCCGCGCCGATCTCGACCAGCAGAACGTGGTGCTGATCACCCCGCTCGGCGTCTCGCCCACCGGCGAGATCTTCAACCTGGCCTGGGAAGAGGTGGCCGAGGCGGTCGCCGTCTCCCTGAAGGCGGACAAGCTGATCTTCCTTTGCGGCGCGCCGGGCCTGGTGAACAAGCAGGGCGGGCTGATCGAGGCGATCACCGCAGACGAGGCCGATGGTTTGCTCAGCCGCCGGACCAAGCAGGCCCCGGAACTGGCCCGGGTGCTGCCCGGCGCCTTGCGCGCCTGCCGCGGCGGCGTCGGCCGCGTGCATTTCATCGACAGCCGGGCCGACGGCGCCATGCTCATGGAGTTCTTCACGCGCGCCGGCGTCGGCACGGTGATGACCCAGGCGCCGCTGGCGCGCCTGCGCGAGGCCGCGGTCGACGACGTCGGCTCGGTGCTGGCCCTGATCGGCCCGCTCGAGACCGACGGGACCCTGGTCAAGCGCGGCCGCGAGCGCATCGAGATGGAGATCGGCCGTTTCTCGGTCCTCGATCACGATGGCGTCATCGTCGGCTGCGCCGCGCTCTATCCCTTCGGCCGGGAACAGGCGGCGGAGATGGCCTGCCTTGCCGTGATGCCGGAATATCGTCGCAGCGGCTACGGCGACCAGCTGATGAGGCATATCGAGGCACGGGCGAAGAAGCAGAAGCTGAAGCGTCTGTTCGTGCTGACCACGCGCACCGCGCACTGGTTCATCGAGCGCGGCTTCTCCGAGACCAGCGTCGCGGAGCTGCCCGAAGCCAAGCGGGAGCTCTACAACTATCAACGCCGCTCGAAGGTCCTGGCCAAAGCGCTCTAGCTGCCTCGGGCGGTCGCACGCCCCGCCTCGGCCCACTGCATCGTTCGCCGCCCCTGTCGGTTTCCGGCTGCCGTTGAAAGGCCGATAAGTTCCCAAATGTCATAAAAATGTCGCACAATGGGCGCATCTAAGCGGTCAAGCGGGGGCGATATGACTGGTCAAACCAACCGGCAAGCAGCTTCATTCCGGATTTGCTTCGGGCACCGCGGCATGGTGGCCGTCCGTCCGGCGTCCGGCCTCTGACCGGTCGGCAGCCGCGACAGGCCGGCACCATGCTCGATACTCTGCGTACCGTGTTTCAGTCGCTGCGCTTCCGTCTGGTGTTGGCTAGCAGCGCGGTGCTGATCGTCGTGCTGCTGGCCATCGGGGGCAACTGCGCACGCCTGCTCGAACGGATTCTGCTGACGCAGGAGGATCGCTACCTGGCTCGTTTGCAGGGCCTGTTCAGCGCCACCCTGGCCGAACCCCTGGCGCGGCGCGATGGCGCGAAATTGACGGCTCTGGCAGAGGACTTGCGGCGGGGCAGCGGCCTTGCCTATCTGGTGCTGCAGGACGAAACAGGACTCGTCCGCGCCAGTTCCGGCTGGGATGGCGCCGAGGATTTGCCGCCGAGCCACTCCGGCTTCGAAGATCTGCCGGCGGGGGTCCGCCGCTTCGATGGCGTCAGTCCGGTGCGCGCCGGGAGCCTGACGATCGGCCGGGTGTACTTCGGCATTCCCATCGACTACGTGTATGCGGCGCGCCGCGATCTGCTCCTTCAAAGCATTCTGATCGGCTGGCTGGCTTTTATCGTCAGCGTCATCCTGCTCACCGTGATCGGCCACCGGCTGACGCGAGATCTGCGCCGTCTGCAGCGCGCCGTGGCGGCGCTGCGCAGGGGCGAGTCCCCGGTCAGGCTGGCCCCTGCCGGCAACGGCGAGATCGCCCAACTGATGCGCGCCTTCAATGAAATGTCGGCGAGCCTCGATGAACGCGTCGAGGCGCTGCAGAAGAGCGAAGCGAGATTCCACGCGATCGCCGACTACACCTTCGGCGCCGAGGCCTGGTTCGATCCGGAGGGGCGTCTGATCTGGGTGAACCCGTCGATCGAGCGCCTCACCGGCTATACCCCGCAGGAATGCCTACAGGCAGAACACCTGATAAATCTGCTGGTCCACACGAAAGACCGCCGTCGACTGCTGGAACAGGTGCCGAGCGCATTGAAAGGCGGCGAGGGCCAGAATTTCGAGATCCGCCTGATGCGCAAGGGCGGCGGGGCGATCTGGGTCGCGCTCAACTGGCAGGCGATCTATGGCGCGGACGGCGGCTATCAGGGACTGCGCGTCTCCGTTGACGAAATCCAGGCGCGCAAGGAAGCCGAACTGCGACTGCTCGATACGGTCGCCCAACTTCGCCGCGCCCAGGGCTTGAGCAGCACCTATCTGCAGCGCAGCAACGACGAGCAGGCGAGGCTGGTGGCCTTGCTCAATGTGCTGCACAGCGGCGCCTTGTTCGTCGATGTCTGGCGGCGCGTGATCTATTGCAACAAGGCCTATCGGCGCATCTGGGGCTTCGCCGAGGAAGAGAACCTGACCGGCGTGCAGCTGGAAGTGCTGATCGAACGGAGCGCCGGATTGCGCCTGGACAACGCCTCCTTCCTCCAGCATCTGGCGGAAGTCGAGGCGAGCAGCGAGACCAGTGCCCCTTTCGAAATCGCGCTGGCGGACGGCCGCGTGATTTCCGAAATGTCGAACCTGGTGCCGGCTGGACGGGTCTGGACCTACGAGGATGTCACCGAAGCGAAAGCGGCGGCGGAACAGCTGATCCAGCTCGCAACGCGCGATCCGCTGACCAATCTTTTCAACCGGCGCCGTTTCCTCGAGGAGATCGAGCGCATGCTGCCCGAGGCGGCACGGCACGATGGTCAGATCGGCCTCCTGTCGATCGATCTGGACGGCTTCAAGCCGATCAATGATGAGTTCGGGCATCAGGCGGGCGACCAGGTGCTGATCACTCTGGCGCGGGAAGTCAGCGCCATCATCCGGCGCAACGAAATGTTCTTCCGCCTGGGCGGCGACGAATTCGCGGTACTCGCTTCGGATACCGCCGAGGCGGACATGATAGGCCTTGCCCGGCGTGTCGGCGAGCGTATCGAGGCGATGCGCTTCGTTTTTTCCGGCCGCGAGGTGCAGGTCACGGCCAGTCTCGGCATCGCCATGTGTCCGACGCATGCGCTCAGCGCGGAGCAGCTCATTGCCAGGGCCGACCTCGCCATGTACCGGGCGAAGAGCGGCGGAAAGAATCGCTGGCGGGTTTATCAGAGGGCCGGGGAGTCCTGATCGCAGGCGACAATTCGCGTTACAATCGGCGCATCGATATCCGGAAAGGGAGCGACATGGCGCGCATGGTCAATTGCATCAAGCTCGGCCGCGAGGCCGAAGGCCTCGATTTCCCGCCGATGCCGGGAGAACTCGGCAGGCGGATTTATGAACTCGTTTCCAAGGAAGCCTGGCAGCAGTGGGTCAAGCAGCAAACCATGCTGATCAACGAGAACCGCCTCAGCTTGGCCGACCCCCAGGCCCGCAAGTACCTGGCCGAACAGGTGACAAAACACTTCTTCGGCGACGGTGCCGACAAGATCTCGGGCTTCACGCCGGTCTAAGGCGGCAGTCGGAACGAGGCGCCGCCCAGAGCCGGGCGAACCTTCCCCCCCCATTCCATGGAAGGGGGCAGGTGCGGATGGCAGTTCCTAACCGGCTACTTCCCGCTCGATCGCCTCCAGGCCGATGTGGCGTACATCGCGCCCCTTGGCCATGTAGACCACGTATTCGGAAATATTCTTGGAATGGTCGCCGATGCGCTCGATGGACTTGGCGATGAACATCAGGTCTATCGAGCGCGAAATGGTGCGCGGGTCTTCCATCATGAAAGTGATCAGCTGGCGCATTATGCTCTTGAATTCGGCGTCGACTTCCTGATCCTGCCGCACCACCTGCGCGGCGGCATTGAGGTCGAGGCGGGCGTAGGCATCGAGCGCCTTGCGCAACATGGCGACGGCATCGTCGGCGATGTGACGCAGGTCGATGCGCGGCATGAGCGAGGCCCCCGCATCATGGATCGCCTTCGCCGCCTTGGCGATTTTCTTGGCCTCGTCGCCGATGCGTTCGAGGTCGGTGATGGTCTTGATCACCATCATCACCATGCGCAGATCCACGGCGGTCGGCTGGCGCCGGGCGATGATCTGGGTGCATGCCTCGTCCAGTTCGACTTCGAGACGATTGACCTGATGGTCGTTATCGATGGTTTGCTCGATCAGTTGCTGGTCGCCCTCGATCAGCCCTGTCATGGCATTGACGATCTGCTGCTCGACCAGGCCGCCCATCTGCAGCACGCGGCTGCGGATGTTCTCGAGATCGGTGTCGTATTGCTTGACGATGTGGTCCTGGCTCATGGCAAAATTCCTTCGGAGGTTCAGCGGTGCGACTCTAGCAGATCATCATGACGGGATTGTTGCAGCCTCGCTGCGCCGGTTGATGGTTTCGACGCCCCGGGACGTGGCGAGCAGCAGCAGATCGGCGCCGCGGCGCGCGAACAGGCCGCTGGTGACGACGCCGACGATCTGGTTGATGCGTGTCTCCAAAGTCACCGGGTCGGCGATGGAGAGGCCGTGGAGGTCAAGGATGATATTGCCGTTGTCGGTGACGAAGCCTTCGCGCAGCCTGGGCTGTCCTCCCAGCCGGGACAGCTCCCGGCTGACATAGGCGCGCGCCATCGGTATGACCTCAACCGGCAGCGGGAACCTGCCGAGGGTGTCGACGAGCTTGCTCTGGTCGCAGACACAGACGAAAGTTCCTGCCACCGCCGCGACGATCTTTTCCCGGGTCAGCGCACCGCCGCCGCCCTTGATCATCATCAGGCCGGCGTCGATCTCGTCGGCGCCATCGACATAAATCGGCAGCTCAGCGACGTCGTTGAGGTCGAAGACGCGGATGCCATGGCCTTCCAGCCGCATCCGGGTCGCTTCGGAACTGGCGACGCAGCCGGCGAGGCGTTCCTTGATCGTCGCCAGTTCATCGATGAAGAAGTTCGCGGTCGAGCCCGTGCCGACGCCGACGACGGCGCCAGCGGCAATTTTGGCCGCGACAAAGTCGCGCGCCGCGCGGGCCACCGCCTGCTTCTGTTGGTCCTGGGTCATCGCATTCATTGCGTTGACTATAGCAGAACCGGCCCCGCCGCCGGGTCGCCCCAAGGCGGGGCCAGCGTAAGACAAGGAGCCCCAAAGGGACGAAGCTCCGCCGCCCCCTTCCTCGGGAAGGGGGCGGGGGAATGCTATTTCTTCCTCATCGGCGGGAGGTCCGTGCAATGGCCCTCGAAGGCTTCGGCGGCCATGCCGATCGATTCGCCCAGAGTCGGATGCGGGTGTATGGTCTTGCCGATGTCCACGCTGTCCGCGCCCATCTCGATGGCCAGCGCCACTTCGCCGATCAGGTCACCGGCATGGGGGCCGACGATGGCGCCGCCGATGATGCGATGGCTGTCGCGGTCGAAGAGCAGCTTGGTGAAACCGTAGTCGGCGCCGTTGGCGATGGCTCGCCCCGATGCGGCCCAGGGGAACAATCCCTTCTCGAAGGCGATGCCCTGCGCCTTCGCCTGGTCCTCGGTCACGCCTACCCAGGCGATCTCCGGATCGGTGTAGGCCACCGACGGAATCACCTTGGCGTCGAAGAAGGACTTCGCTCCAAAGGCCGCCTCGGCGGCGACATGGCCTTCATGCACCGCCTTGTGCGCCAGCATCGGTTGCCCGACGACGTCGCCGATGGCGAAGATATGCGCCACGTTGGTCCGCATCTGCCGGTCGACGGGGATGAAGCCGCGGGCGTCGACGGCGACGCCGGCCTTGTCGAGATCGAGTTTCGCGCCGTTGGGCGTGCGCCCGACCGCGACCAGGATCATGTCATAGAGCTGCGGCTCCGGCGCGCCTTCGCCGGCGAAGCTGACTTTCAAGCCTGCAGGCTGCGCTTCGACACTGGTGACGCGGGTATTCAGCATCACCTTGTCGAAGCGCTGCCTGTTGCGCTTCTCGAACACTTTGACGAGGTCGCGGTCCGCGCCCGGCATCAGGCCGTCCTGCATTTCCACGACGCTGATCCGGCTGCCCAGCGCCGAATACACCGTGGCCATTTCCAGGCCGATGATGCCGCCGCCGATCACCAGGAGGTGCTTGGGGACGGTGCGCAGTTCCAGCGCCCCGGTTGAGTCAACGATGCGCGGGTCGTCGGGAACGAAGGGCAGCGTCACCGACTGGCTGCCTGCCGCGACGATGGCATTTTCGAACCGGATGGTCTTGATGCCGGCGGCGGTCTCGACCGCCAGTAGATTCGGCCCGACGAAACGGCCGACGCCTTTGATCACCTCGACCTTGCGCTTCTTGGCCATGGCGGCCAGGCCGCCGGTCAGCTTGGCCACGACAGCAGACTTGTGCGCGGCGAGCTTGGCCAGATCGACTTGCGGCGCGGCGAAGGCGACGCCCAGTTCGGAGAATTGCGCCGCCTCCTCCATCACTGCGGCAACATGCAGCAGGGCCTTCGAGGGAATGCAGCCGACGTTGAGGCAGACGCCGCCCAGGGTGGCGTAGCGCTCGACCAGAATCGTCGTAAGCCCCAGGTCGGCGGCGCGGAAGGCGGCCGAGTAGCCGCCGGGCCCAGCACCGAGCACCAGCAACCGGCATTCCAGGTCGGCGGACAGCCGATCGCTGGCGGCTTGCGGCGCGGCCGTGTCGGGACCGGCCTGCGGCGACGCTGCTGCATCCGGTAGGGCCGCAGTCGCTGCCGGGCGCGAAACAGGCGCCGAGTCTGCGGTTTCCAGGAGCAGGATCGGGCTGCCTTGCGAGACCCTGTCGCCGAGTTTCACCCGCACTTCCTTGACGATGCCCGCGGCAGGCGAGGGCACTTCCAGCGCGGCCTTGTCGGACTCCAGGGTGAGCAGCGCCGCCTCGGCGGCGATCGTGTCGCCGGCCTTGACGTGTACCTCGATCACCGGCACGTCGTGGAAATCGCCGATGTCCGGCACCTTCACTTCGATCGATTGACTCATAGCATCGTCCTGCGCATGTCGGCGAGCAATCGGCCGAGCAGGGCGGTGAAACGCGCCGCCGAGGCGCCGTCGATGACGCGGTGGTCGTAGGAGAGCGAGAGCGGCAGGATCAGGCGCGGGGCGAATGCCTTGCCGTCCCATTTCGGTTTGATTTCGCTCTTCGAGACGCCGAGGATCGCCACTTCCGGCGCATTGATGATCGGCGTGAAGGCGGTGCCGCCGATGCCGCCCAGCGAGGAAATCGAGAAGCAGCCACCCTGCATCTCGGCCAGGGTCAGCTTGCCTTCGCGCGCTTTCTTGGACAGTTCCGCCATGTCCCGGGCGATCTCCAGCAGGCCCTTCCGGTCCGCGTCGCGGATCACCGGAACGACCAGGCCGTTGGGCGTGTCGGCGGCGAAGCCGATGTGCAGGTATTGCTTCAGGACGAGGTTATCGCCATCGAGCGAGGCATTGAAATCGGGATAGGTTTTCAGCGCTGCGACCACCGCCTTGATCAGGAAAGCGAGCATGGTGAGCTTGACGCCGGACTTCTCGCCGTCCCTGTTCACGTCGACGCGGAAGGCTTCGAGTTCGGTGATGTCGGCCTCGTCGAACTGGGTGACATGCGGGATCATCACCCAGTTGCGGTGGAGATTGGCGCCGGAGATCTTCTTGATGCGCGAGAGCGGTTTGCTCTCGACCGCACCGAACTTGGAGAAGTCGATCCTGGGCCAGGGCGGCAGATCCAGGCCGCCGCCCGAGGGGGCGGGCGAGGGCGGCGCCGCAAGGAAGGACTTGACGTAGTTCTGCACGTCCTCCATGAGGATGCGGCCCTTGGGCCCCGTGCCCCTGACCCTGGCTACGTCGACGCCGAGTTGGCGTGCGAAGCGGCGCAGCGAGGGGCTGGCATGGCTGCCGACCGCGACGGTTTCGGCGCCGGGCTCGGCGGTCGGGGCGGGACCGGGGGTCGGGGCGGGTGCAGGCGCGGGTGCAGGCGCCGCGATCTTCTCGGGCAAGGCCGGCGCCGGCGGAGGGGCCGGCGGAGCTGCGGGCCGGGCTGTGGCCTGGATCGTGGCGTCGGCGGTTTCCAGGAGCAGCACCGGCGTGCCGGCGGAGACCTTGTCGCCAAGCTTCAGGCGAACTTCCTTTACGATGCCGGCGACGGGCGAGGGCACTTCCAGGGTGGCCTTGTCCGACTCCAGCATGACCAGGGCCTGTTCCGCCTGGATGCTGTCGCCGGGCGCAACCAGCAGCTCGATTACCGGCACGTCGTGAAAATCCCCGATGTCCGGCACTTTGACTTCTATGGTCTGTGACATGGTGCCTGCTCCTAGGGCTAGACCTTGAGGGGGTTGGGCTTGTTCGGATTGATGCCGTACTTGGCGATCGCTTCGGCCACCTTGGCCGGGGCGATCTGGCCCTCGTCGGCCAGCGCCTTCAGTGCGGCGACGGTAATGAAATGGCGGTCGACCTCGAAGAAGTGACGCAGCTTCTCGCGCGTGTCCGAGCGGCCGAAGCCGTCGGTGCCGAGCACGACATAGCGGCGCGGGACGAAGGCTCTGATCTGTTCGGCGAAGCCGTGGACATAGTCGGTCGAGGCGATCACCGGGCCGCGCGTGTCCTTGAGGCATTGCTCGACGTGGCTGAGTCTGGGCGCCGCTTCGGGATTGAGCAGGTTCCAGCGGGCGCTTGCCTGGCCGTCGCGGCCGAGTTCGGTGAACGACGGGCAGCTCCAGATGTCGCTATCGACGCCCCAGTCCTGCGCGAGCAGGTCGGCAGCGGCTATCGCTTCGCGGAAGATGGCGCCGGAGCCCAGCAACTGCACGCGCGGCGCGTTGCTCGCGGGCCCCTTGCCGAAGAGATACATGCCCTTGAGAATGCCGCGCTCGACGCCCTCGGGCATAGCCGGGTGCTCGTAGTTCTCGTTGAGCAGGGTGAGATAGTAGAAGACGTCTTCCTGTTCTTGATACATGCGGCGCAGCCCGTCCTGAACGATCACCGCCACTTCGTAGGCGAAGCTCGGGTCGAAGGAAATGCAGTTGGGAATGAGCGCCGACTGGATGTGGCTGTGGCCGTCCTCATGCTGCAGACCCTCGCCGTTCAGGGTGGTGCGGCCGGAGGTGCCGCCCAGCAGGAAGCCTCGGCAGCGCGAGTCGCCGGCCGCCCAGGCGAGATCGCCGAAGCGCTGGAAGCCGAACATCGAGTAGTAGATGAAGAAGGGGATCATCTGCACGCCGTGGGTGCTGTAGGCGGAGGCCGCGGCGATCCAGCTGGCCATGGCGCCGGCCTCGGTGATGCCTTCCTGGAGGATCTGGCCGTCCTTCGATTCCTTGTAGAACATCAACTGGGCGGCATCCTGAGGCGTGTAGTTCTGGCCCACCGAGGACCAGATGCCGAGTTGGCGAAACATCCCTTCCATGCCGAAGGTGCGCGACTCGTCGGCGACGATCGGCACGACCCGGCGGCCGATCGCCTTGTCCTTGACCAGAATGCCCAGGAGGCGAACGAAGGCCATGGTGGTGGAGAATTCTCGGCCTTCGCCCGAAGTCTTGAGCAGCGCATCGAAGGCCGAGAGCGGCGGAACTTCCAGGGCTTCGGCGCGCATCCGGCGCTGCGGCAGGAAACCGCCCAGCGCCATGCGCCGTTCGCGCATATAGGTGATCTCGGGCGAGTCCTGCGGCGGCAGGATGTACTCCAGGTTGTCGACCTGCTCGTCCGACAGCGGCAGCTTGAAGCGGTTGCGGAAGGCCTTGAGCGAAGTCGTACCCATCTTCTTCTGCTGATGGGTGATGTTCTGTGCCTCGCCCGATTCGCCCATGCCGTAACCCTTGATGGTCTTGGTCAGGACCACGGTCGGCTGGCCGCGGTGCGCGGCGGCCGCGGCGTAGGCGGCATAGACCTTGTGCGGGTCGTGGCCGCCGCGGTTCAAGCGCCAGATGTCGTCGTCCGACCAGTTGGCGACCATCGCGCGCAGCTCGGGGTATTTTCCGAAGAAGTGCTCGCGCACGTAGGCGCCGTCCTTCGACTTGAAGGTCTGGTAGTCACCGTCGACGCATTCCTCCATGCGTTTTTGCAGGATGCCGGTCTTGTCCTGGGCCAGCAGCGCGTCCCAGTAGCCGCCCCAGATCACCTTGATGACGTTCCAGCCGGCACCGCGGAAGTCCGACTCGAGTTCCTGGATGATCTTGCCGTTGCCGCGCACCGGCCCGTCCAGGCGCTGCAGGTTGCAGTTGATGACGAAGATCAGGTTGTC
>CAIVDC010000137.1 GCA_903904605.1 uncultured Sterolibacterium sp. | reverse complement strand
CCGTTCTAATCATCGGCGGTCTTCTCTTCCACAGGGGTCCGCCAGCCCCTGTTTCGTCTACCCGTCACCAATTCGCCGACGCCAAATTCCGCCGCCGAAGAGCGACGCCATCTAAGCGCGCTGTGGGGCAACCGCTAACACCTCGCGAACACGCTACGCTGTTCGTACCTCGGAAGCGCACGGCATGAGTTATCGCGTCGAACAGACACGTCGCTTTGCCAGGCAATATAAAAACCTTTATGACAACGTTGCGGCCGATGTCGATGCGGCCGTGGAGACCGTCGCCGGCAATCCGGCAATTGGGGAGCGAAAGAAGGGGGATCTAGCCGATCTATTGGTTTTCAAGTTCCGGAGCCAGGGACAACTCTATTTGCTCGGATACATACTGGATGACCCGGTGCGACTGATTTACTTGGAGGCGGTTGGCCCTCATGAGAATTTCTACCGGGATCTCAAGCGAAACTGACCGAACCCGTTAGCCAGTGAAGTATCCGGATAAGCCTATTTCCGGGGCACGCGCCACCAAGGAAGTAAAGTATCCGCGTTCTAAGAACGCGGATTTGCCTTACGCCCCCAGAGGGGGCACACCTAGCGGCCCTTCCAGGAAGGCCCGCCTAGATCCGGGCTCAGTTGAAGTTGCTCCTGACTCTGCTCTTCCTTCTCCTGAAACCGCACCTACTTTTGAATCATTTCACTATTCAGCCCGACCGTATCGATGCAGTATCCCTTCGCCCAAAAGTGATTGCCCCAATACGGCTTCTTTCGCAAACTCGGAAAACCATTGAACAACCGAATCGCCGTACGTCCCTTCAGGACACCCATCAGCTCCGAGATCGATAGCGTCTGTGGCACCTTCACCAACAGATGCACATGGTCGGCCTGAACATTCAGCTCCACGATTTCACATCCCAACAACTGACAAAATATCATCACGCATTTTTGCACCTCTTTCCCAATCGGCCCCTGCAGCATCCGAAACCGATACTTCGGCACCCAAACCACGTGGTATTGATAATGCCAAATTACATGCGACGCTCTTTCACCGTGCGATCGCGTCGTCCCGAAAGCCGGGGAAGACGCGCCGGGATTTGATCCCTGCGGTCGACGCCGGCCGGCCCGCCCGCCCCTGGCCGGATCCCGCAACAAAGCCCTGCTCTGGCGCTTGCTCGCCTCTTCAGAGCCGAGCCGCCCCGACTTTCCCGTCACCGAGCCGACGAACAGACATAGAACTCCCGACATATCCGCTTGCATTGGCACACATATTGTTACAAAATATGTTTGTCGAAATGTTTCAGACAAGGAGGTCTGAGTGTAACGGGTAGTTGAAGTAACAAAGGGAACGACCACGTGCAAGCGCGGAGACCCTCACCATTCTTATATCCAGGAGACAATTCCAATGCAGATGAAATTCATCGCTGTCGCCATCGCCAGCATCGCCGCGGCACCAGTCTTCGCCCAGGCGTCCAACGTCACCCTTTACGGCCGCGCCAACCTCACCTTCGACACCTACGCGGCGACCGGCTCCCTTGGTGGCGCAGCCAGCGACTACAAGTCGCGCAACCGGGTATCCGCCAACGGCTCGCGGCTGGGCTTCAAGGGCAGCGAGGACCTGGGCAACGGCCTCAAGGCCAACTTCCAGATCGAGTCCGGCGTGAACTTCGATACCGGCAACGGCAACGGCCAATCCGGGGCCGCCAATGTCTCCACCGGCACCTTGGCCTCGCGCCAGTCCTTTCTCGGCCTGGCAGGTCACTTCGGCGAAGTCCGCATGGGCCGTCAGGAAGTGCATTGGACCGCCACCTCACGCACCAACGATATCGCCGCCAACCAGATCAACACCGACGGCCCGATCAACACCGGTGGCGGCGGCCTGGTCGGCGGCCCGGCCTACCGGACCTCGAACGTGCTGTCCTATCGGACGCCGCTGTTCTCCGGCTTCCGGGCCGCGGCGTTTTACATTCCCACTTCGGAAGGCGCGGCGGCAGGTATCGACCCCAACGGCAAGGGCTGGTCAGTCCAGGCAAACTATAACAACGGCCCGTTCGCGCTGAAGTTTGACCACACCAAATTTGCCGATCAAAGTGCGTCGTCCAGCCAGCCCGGGAAGACCGGCAACAAGTTGTTGTTGGGCTACCTCTACTCCGGCAAGAGTCACGTCGGCTTCACCTACAACCACAACAGCATCGACAATATCGCCGCGGCCGTTGCCGGTATCGCCGCCGCCGGCACAACACTGACTCAGAATTCCTGGAACCTGAACTGGGAACACTACTTCGGCAACATCGAGACCATGATTGAGTATGGCAGGGCCGGCAACGTCGGCGGCGTTCTGCCGACGATCACCGGCAGCGACACCCAGTACAAGTCCTGGACCCTGGCCGCCCGTTACCTGTTCTCCAAGCGCACCACCGCCTACGTGAGTTGGAGCCAGCTAGCCAACGGTTCGGCGAACTTCGCCGACTTCAACGCTGCCGGCAACTCCTCGGCAGCCGGCGGCGCGCTGGGTGTTGCCAACCGCGGTGCCGACGTGAAAGACATCGCCATCGGCATGATGCACAACTTCTGATCCGGGAAGGTTCCACAAGCCGCTCGGCGTGCGCTGAAAAGGCCACCTTTCGGGGTGGCCTTTTCTTCTTGCCGTTCAATCGGGCCTGCCCTGGACGCCCTCAGCCCTCTGAAGCACCGGGTCCCGTCAAAAACCCATCGCCACTAGACATCCTCTTCCTCCCTGGCCCGCAGCATGAGCTTGCGGCTTTGCGGCGTCTCCAGGCTGATTCTGCCCAGCACACCGCTGCGGTAATCCTGCAGCAGCGTCAGCGCGGCCTTTTCGAGATCCGGCTCGCCGCCCTTCAGGACATAGCCGCGTCGCTTGGCCACCGCCGCGACAACCCCCACCCCGTCGATGCCGTCCATGTCGAAACCATAGCGGGCAGCGAGCAGCGCGGGATAGCGGTCGACCAGGACGTCGGCGAGAAAAGTGGCAACTTCCTCGTCGATGATGGCATTCCTGCCCACCGCGTGACTCGCAGCCAGCATCAGGCCGTCGCTCGGGCATTCGATTTTCGGCCAGAGCATGCCCGGCGTGTCGACCAGCGTCATGGTCGGGCCGAGCTCCACACGTTGCTGGGCCTTGGTCACCGCCGGCTCATCGCCGACCTTGGCGACCCGGCGCTTCAACAGGGCATTGATCAGGGTCGATTTGCCGACGTTGGGAATGCCCATGATCATCATCCGCAAGGGCTTGAGGTGAGTGCCGCGATGCGCGGCGAGCAACTGGCACAGGCCGGTCACCTTGGCGACATCGCTGGCCTTCTTGCAGGACAAGGCCACCGCCTTGACGCCCGCTTTGGCCTGGTCCGATGAATTGTAGAACGCCAGCCAGGCGGCGGTCGTCCGGGGATCGGCGAGATCGGCCTTGTTGAGGATCTTCAGGCAGGGACGTTGGCGATGCAGGCGCAATTCCTCGATCATCGGGTTGCGGCTGGCCTCGGGCAGGCGGGCATCGAGCACCTCGATCACGACATCGGTCAAGGCCATGGTTTCGGCCGCCTTCTTGCGCGCCAAGGTCATGTGCCCTGGAAACCATTGTATCGACATGGGCAGTCAGCACGCGAAAAAAGGAGGCCTGCGGCATCGGCCTCCGAGCATATTCAGTGGCGGGAATGCCTATTTCTTGATCGGGCAGGTGCTGAAGCCCAGCAGCGGATAGAGCGGGCAGAAGCCGACCACTCCGGTGGCCAGCGGCACCACGCCGATCCAGGCCCAGACCGGGCCGCCCATCAGGGCCCAGCCGACCAGGGCCAATCCTACGACTATCCTGAGTACACGATCGATGCCGCCGACGTTGAATTTCATGATCAGCCTCCTAGAGGAATAAGTACTACGACTGCATTTGAAAAGGGATGAAGCTCAGGGCCTGGGCACGGAACCGAAGGAGCGTTTTATGCTGGCCTGTTGCTCGAACTGCCGGGCAATGCTGCAGCATACCAAGTCGCACAGTTCAAAGATAGCGGCATCGGCGATGCGATAATAGACGCTGGTGCCGCGCCCTTCGCGGACCACCATGCCCTGCTTGGCCAGCGCTGCGAGGTGGCGCGAAACATTGGCCGTGGAGCAGCCGCAGAGTGCCGTCAGGTCGCCGACGTTGTGTTCGCCGGCGCGCAGCGTGTTGAGGATGCGCAAGCGCGTCGGTTCGGCCAGGGCCTGGAAATACTGCGCCACATGCGCCAGTGCCTGATCGGAAAGTTTTTCCATTGTGCTGCTGGACTTCTGCCTGGCAACCATGATTCGCCTCGAAGTTCTTGACCAGTCCATCGGTGGGTGGACTCCGCTCATACCATGCCGGCCATTTTATTCCATATTTGCGCAATTAGTCAAATTGTGAAATAATCGCGCCCAGTTCTTCACGGCCCGTCCCTTCAACGCGTTCAATCGATACGGTAAAGATCATGTTACGAACGACCCTTGTTTCCTTCCTGCTGGCCGCCGCTGCTTGCGCGGCCCAGGCTGACGGCAATGCAGCGGCGGCACTGGCCAGTGCCCCGGTGCGGACTGGCGGCGAGCAGGCGCTATACGCCGCAGAGGGCGTGGTCGAGGCGGTGCGCCAGACCGTCGTCTCCTCCCAGGTGCAGGGCGCCATCATCCAGCTTGCGATCAAGGCGGGCGACGCCGTGCAGGCGGGCCAGCTGCTCGCCCGCATCGACGCCCGAGCCGCCAACCAGAGCGTCGTCGCCAGCGCCGCGCAGGCAGACGCGGCGCGTGCGGAACTCGACGTGGCCAGGCGGGACTTCAGCCGGCAGAAGCAATTGTTCGATCAGCATTTCATCAGTCAAGCGGCTCTTGACCGCGCGGACGCCCAGTTCAAGACTGCCCAAGCACAGACCAATGCCCTGCTGGCGCAGACCGGCGTGGCAAGAACCCAATCCGGCTTCTACACTCTGAACGCCCCCTATGCCGGTCTCGTCGCGGACCTGCCGGTGACCCAGGGCGACATGGCCATGCCGGGACGACCCTTGATGACGATCTACGATCCGGGCTTGCAGCGCGTCACCGCCAGTGTTCCCCAGGCAGTCCTGGCCGGCCTCGCGGCGAACCAGCCGGTCAGGATCGAGTTTCCCGGACTGCCGGCGGCGCAACGCTGGCAAACCGCGACGCGGGTGACCGTATTGCCCGTGGCGGACGCCAGCACCCACACGGTGCAGGTACGCCTCGACCTGCCGGCCAAGCTGGCCGGCGTCACGCCCGGCATGTTCGCCCGCGCCCAGTTTCCGGTGACGCAAGGCGACCGGCAGCGGCTCTATGTACCGCTCAGCGCCGCCTTCCGCCGCGCCGAACTCACGGCCGTCTATGTGCTGGACCCACAGGGCAAGCCGCTGTTGCGCCAGGTCAGGCTGGGCCCGACGATGGGCACGGAAGTGGAAGTGCTGTCGGGGCTATCGGCGGGTGAGCGTGTCGCACTCGATCCCCTGGTCGCAGCCAAAGTGCGCTGACGGATTGCCATCGCCATGAATAAACCACTCGGGATCTCGGGCCGCATCGCGGCCTACTTTCAGACTGCGCGCATCACCTTGTTGCTGGCCCTGGTCGCATTCCTGCTCGGCCTCTTCGCGGTGCTGGTGACGCCGCGCGAAGAAGAACCGCAGATCAATGTCACCATGGCCAACGTGCTCATACCCTTTCCCGGCGCTTCGGCCAAGGATGTCGAGCAGATGGTCGTCGGCCCTGCCGAACAGGTTCTGTCGCAAATCACCAACGTCGAGCACGTCATGTCGGTGGCGCGTCCCGGGCTGGCGATCATCACCGTGCAGTTCGAGGTCGGCGTGCCCCGGACCGAGGCGCTGGTCCGGCTCTACGACACGGTGAACTCCAATTCAGACTGGTTGCCGCCGGGGCTGGGCGTGCTGGCGCCGATCATCAAGCCCAAGGGCATCGACGATGTGCCCATCGTCTCCTTGACGCTCTGGTCGAAAGACCGGGCGGTCGGCCCGTACGACCTCGAGCGCGTGGCGCACAGCATCGAGTCCGACCTGAAGCGCGTCAAGGGAACGCGCGAGGTAACCACCATCGGCGGTCCGGGGCGAGCGGTGAACGTCGATCTCGACCCCGCCAGGCTTGCCGCCAACGGCCTCACCGTCAGCGACCTGCGCACCGCCCTGCAGTCGGCCAATCTCGGCATGCCGGCGGGCGACCTGCTCGCGGCCAACCGCGCAGTGGCCATCGAATCGGGACCTTTTCTGGCCGATGCCAACGCAGTCGCGGAGTTGATGGTCGGGGTCAAGGACGGCAAGCCGGTGTTCCTGCGCGATGTCGCCACGGTCACCGACGGCCCGTTGCCCGCCGCGCGCTACGTCTGGTACGGCGTGGCGGGCAAGGACCGCGCCGACTACCCGGCCGTCACCCTGGCCATCACCAAGAAGCCCGGACAGAACGCAGTCGACGTCTCGGATGCAGTGATGCAGCGGGTGTCGGTATTGAAGAACACCCTGATCCCGGCCAATGTGCAAGTGAGCGAGACGCGCAACTACGGCGAGAGCGCCAATGACAAGGCCAAGAAGCTGATCGAGAAACTGCTGTTCGCGACCGGGGCCGTGGTCGCCCTGGTGTTCATGGCCCTGGGACGCCGCGAGGCGGCTATTGTCGGCACCGCCGTGATGTTGACCCTGACCGTCACGCTGTTCGCCTCCTGGGCCTGGGGCTTCACGCTCAACCGGGTGTCCCTGTTCGCGCTGATCTTCTCCATCGGCATCCTGGTCGACGATGCCATCGTGGTGGTCGAGAACATCCATCGGCACCAGAAGCTGCACCTCGACAGATCGCTGACCGAAATCATTCCCGGTGCCGTCGATGAAGTCGGCGGCCCGACCATTCTGGCGACCCTCACCGTGATCGCGGCGCTTCTGCCCATGGCCTTCGTCACCGGACTGATGGGCCCCTACATGAGCCCGATTCCGATCAACGCCAGCATGGGCATGCTGCTTTCGCTGGCCGTCGCCTTCGTCGTCACCCCTTGGCTGGCACGCCTCTGGATGAAGCACGAGCGGCACGAAGGCAAGGGCATTGCCGGCAAACTCGCGCCGGTATTTAAACGCCTGTTCGAGCCTCTTCTCGACGATCGGCGCGGCGCCGGCAACCGCCGCAAGCTGGCGCTGGCCGTTTCGGCCTTGATCGTGCTGTCGCTGGCACTGCCGGTGTTCGGGCTGGTGCAACTGAAGATGCTGCCCTTCGACAACAAGTCGGAGTTCCAGGTCATCGTGGACATGCCGGCGGGCACGCCGGTGGAGAAGACCGCCGCCGTGCTGCGCGAGCTGGGGGCCTATATCGCCACGGTGCCCGAAGTCACCGATTACCAGGCCTATGCCGGCACCGCCGCACCGATCAACTTCAACGGCCTGGTGCGCCAGTATTACCTGCGCGCCGGCGGCGAAGTCGGCGACCTGCAGGTGAATCTGGTCGACAAGCACCAGCGCAGCGAGAAAAGCCACGCCATCGCCACCCGGGTCAGGCCGGCCTTGCAGGCCATCGGCCTGCGCTACGGCGCCAACGTCAAGGTCGTCGAAGTCCCGCCCGGCCCGCCGGTGCTGGCGCCCATCGTGGCGGAGATCTACGGGCCGGGCGACGAAGCCCGGCGCAAAGTGGCGAAGGAGGTCCGTTCCGTGTTCGAGCACCACGAAGGCGTCGTCGACGTGGACGACAGCAGCATCATCGACGCGCCCAGGAAGCTGCTGCTGGTCGATCGCCACAAGGCGGCCATGCTCGGTGTCCCCCAGGCGGACATTGTCGCCACCTTGCGCGCCGGCCTGAGCGGCGAGGCCATGACCTACCTGCACGACGAAACCAAGTACCCCGCCGCCGCGGACTTGCGCCTGCCGATGGCGCTGCAGGGAAATCTCGATGCCCTGCTGGCGCTGGGCGTCAAGAACGCCCAGGGCCGCGTCGTGCCGATCCGGGAACTCGTCACCATCAGCGACACTTGGCGCGAGCAGCCTCTCTATCACAAGGATCTGCTGCCGGTGGACTACGTGATCGGCGACATGGCCGGCCGGGTGGACAGTCCGCTCTACGGCATGTTCGGCATGCGCGGCGACATCGCCAAAATCGTCCCGCCCGGCGGCGGCTCGATCGGCGAATACTTCATCAGCCAGCCGGCCGATCCCTACCGCGGCTTCAGCCTGAAATGGGACGGCGAGTGGCAGGTCACCTATGAAACCTTCCGCGACATGGGCCTGGCCTATGCGGTCGGGCTGGTGCTGATCTATCTCCTGGTGGTGGCCCAGTTCGGCTCCTACCTGACGCCGCTGATCATCATGGCGCCGATCCCGCTGACGATCATCGGCGTGATGCCCGGCCATGCCCTGCTGGGCGCGCAATATACCGCCACCAGCATGATCGGCATGATCGCGCTGGCCGGAATCATCGTGCGCAATTCCATCCTGCTGGTCGACTTCATCAATCTCCAGGTCAAGAACGGCATGGCCTTCAAGGAGGCGGTGGTCAGCTCGGCGATCACCCGCGCCCAACCGATCGCGCTCACCGGCCTCGCGGCCATGCTCGGCGCCCTATTCATCCTCGACGACCCGATCTTCAACGGACTCGCCATCTCGCTGATCTTCGGCATCTTCGTTTCCACCCTGCTTACCCTGGTGGTGATTCCCCTGCTTTATTTCGTCGCCTACCGTCGCCATTTCGAAACACTCGCTCAAGGAGAAAAACCATGACCACCTGGCAACTCGTCCGCATCATCGCAGGCTGCTTCACCCTGCTGTCCCTGGCCTTGGGCATTCCCGGCAGCCCGATCTTCGTGAGTTCGTGGTGGCTGGCCTTCACCGCTTTCGTCGGCGCAAACCTGCTGCAAAGCGGTTTCACCCGCTGGTGCCTGATGGAATCCATTCTGCGCAAGCTTGGGGTGCCAGCCGGCAATTGACGCAAGGGCTTGCATCCCCGCCCCGCTTCGCCTACTATTCAAATACTCTTTTGAATAGTAGGCGAAGAGGCCATGAACCCTGCAGAACATTGGGACAGGATCTACGCCGCGCGTTCCGCGGTTGAGATGAGCTGGTATCAGAGCCGGCCCGCAACCGCGCTGATGCTGATGGCAAAGCTGGGCATGCACAAGGAGGACGCGATCATCGACGTCGGCGGCGGCACATCCAATCTGGTTGACCACCTGCTCGAAGAGGGCTTCCGCCATCTGACCGTAATCGACTTATCCGCCACGGCCATCGCAACGGTCCAAGCCCGGCTGGGAAATCGCGCCGGGCAGGTCAACTGGATCGTCGCGGATGTGACCGGGGCGGCGCTTCCCGGTCCGTTTCGCCTCTGGCACGACCGCGCCGTGTTTCACTTCCTCACCGAGCCGCACCAGCGCGCCCGCTATATGGCGACGCTGAGGAATTCGCTGCCCGAGGGCGGCAAGGTCATCATGGCCACATTCGCCGACGACGGCCCGATCCAATGCAGCAGGCTCCCTGTTTGCCGGTATTCACCGGATCAACTCGCGGCGGAACTGGGCGATGGCTTCGAACTTATGGCAGCGCACCGCGAAACCCACATGACGCCGGCGCAAATCAGGCAGACGTTCATATACTGCTGCTTTCTCCGCAACTGAGCCATCCGAGTGAAGCCACCCGCCTCGCCCAAGCAGAGACTCCTCGCCCACTTCGCCGAGGTCGCCAAGGGTTTGGCGCACCCGGTTCGCCTTGAACTCCTGGAGGCACTGGCACAGGGCGAGCGCGACGTCGACGCATTGGCCCAGGCCTGCAGCCAACCCGTCGCCAACACCTCGCACCATCTCAAGGTCCTGCGCCTGGGCGGCCTCGCGCGTTCGCGTAAGATCGGCTTGCAGGTCTTCTATGCGCTGGCCGACGATGCCATCGCGGGCATCGTCGCCTCGATTCGCGGCTTGGCGGAACGGCAAAGCGCCGAAGTCCTGCGCATCGTCCGCGACAGTTTCGATCGCCGCGACAGCCTCGATCCGGTCGGCCGCGACGAACTGTTGACGCGCATCAAACGTGGCGAAGCGAGGGTCCTCGACGTGCGTCCGCCGCAGGAATTTTCCGCCGGTCATATTCCCGGCGCCATCAACATCCCCCTGATCGAGCTGACCCGGCGGCTGGCCAGTCTGCCCAGGGACCGGGAAATTGTCGCCTACTGCCGCGGTCCCTACTGTCTGCTGGCCTTCGATGCCGTCCGTCAACTCCGCGAGTCAGGTTACCTCGCCCGCCGTCTGCAGGACGGTTTCCCGGAATGGAAGGCCGAAAGGCGACCGGTGGCGATCGGACCCTGCAGCTGAAACGAGGAGACTCCCATGAACGCCCTCTTCATCCTCAACGAGGCCCCCTACGGCTCGGAGCGCACCTACAACGGCCTGCGTCTGGCCCGCTCACTGCTGAAGACCGCTCGGGCGAATGTGCGCATATTCCTGATTGGCGACGGCGCTTCGGCGGCCCACGGCGGGCAGACCGTGCCCCAAGGCTATTACAACATTGCCGACATGCTGGCCATGCTGTCCGCGCACGACGCCGAAATTGGGGTCTGCGGCACCTGCATGGATGCGCGCGGCATCAAGGAGGCTGACCTGGTCAAAGGAGCCCGGCGGGGCTCCATGGACCTTCTGACCGAATGGACGCTGGCGGCAGACAAGGTGCTGAGCTTTTGATGCGGCGCTCCCTTGCACTCTGATCTGCCCCGGACGCTGCAGGATCTCTTGCCGACAGAACTGCGGCAACTTTGCTCATTTCGCTCCTGTGCCCGAGGTGAACTGCTCTTCCGGCTCGGCAAGAAACCGGTGCACATGCTGTTCGTATCGAGCGGGGAGGTGGTTCTCCAGCGCCTGGGGGCGCAGGGCGAGATCGTGGTCTTGCAGCGCACTCGGGAGGGCTTCATCGCCGAAGCGAGTCTGCAATCGGCGCGCTATCACTGCGATGCGCTGGTCACCCGCTCTGGAGAGTTCGTTTCCGTTCCCTTGGCGGCGGTCAGGCAAACGCTTCATTCCGATTCCGCCTTTGCCAGTCGCTGGATTGCGATGCTGAACCGGGAGGTCAGGCGCTTGCGGGCGCAATGCGAACGATTGTCCAAGAAGGGGGTAAAGGAGCGGCTGTTGCACCTGATCGAGACTGAAGGGAAAAATGGGCAACTCGCCCTGGGCTCCGATCTTAAATCGTTGGCTGCGGAGCTTGGCGTGACGCATGAGGCCCTGTACCGGGCCGTGGCGGACCTTGAACGAGCCAGCATTCTGGCGCGCCGGGAGGGCATTCTCAGGCTGTTATGAAGAGGCGCCGGGCAACCTGGCTTCGACGAGCAGCCTGGAGAGCAGGAAAGCGCGGGCGCGAACGCCGAATATCAGACGGTAGCTGCCGATGGATTCATCATGCCGCGAAATAGCTATCCCGGATATGATCTGAATCATATGCATATTTGGCGGCAGTGCCTAATATAAAGGCTGACCTCTCGATAAAGAGTTCGCCGATGAATTCCCTCCAACCTGCCGACAAGGCCATCATCGCCGAAGGACTGACGCGAAGATTCGGCGATCGCCTTGCCGTCGACCGCGTGTCTTTCACCGTCGGCCGCGGAGAGATCTTCGGCTTTCTCGGTCCCAACGGAGCCGGCAAGAGCACGACGGCGCGAATGCTCACCGGTTTCATTCCATCGACAGACGGCAAGGTCTTCATCGCAGGCTACGATATCGCCAAACATCCCTCCGCTGCTCGTCGCCACATCGGCGTGGTGCCCGAAGAAGCCAATGTCTACGCTGACCTTACCGTATGGCAGAACCTCATGCTGATGGCTGAACTGCATGGCGTCGCCAAGGCTGTGCGTACTGCTCACGGGAATACGCTGCTGGAATCATTCGATCTTGCCGCACGCGCCGGACAAAAGGGCCGCCAGCTCTCCAAGGGCTTGCGCCAGCGGCTGATGCTGTGCATGGCGCTGGTCAGCGAGCCGGACATCCTGTTCCTCGACGAACCGACGTCCGGCCTGGATGTGGCGAGCGCCCGCCGGATCCGTGAAGTCATCTTGCAGATGAACCGCGAGCGTGGCATGACGGTGTTCATCACGACCCATAACATGGACGAGGCCGAGCAACTCTGTCATCGCGTGGCCATCATCGACAAAGGCATACTCGCGGCCATTGATACCCCCGCAGCACTTCGCAATCGCGTCGAAATCAGGCGCTCGGTGGAAGTCCATTTCAAGGAGAGCATGGTGAAGCCGGAGGATATTCTCTTGCCTCCTGGCACGACAACCGTGCCGATCGGCGATGGCTTCCGAATTTTCGGTCCGGAACCGGGGCACATTGCCCAGGATATTGCCATGCAGGCCACGGCGCATGGCCTGCATATCGAAAGCATCAACACCCTGGCGCCGACGCTGGAAGAAGTCTTCGTGTCGATCACGGGAGGTCCTCATGGCCGCAACTGATAGTGCGCTGGACGACCTTCTCTGGCAGGTACGCGCCACCTGGGTCGTGGCGAAGAAGAACGTCATGGTCTATTATCTGAAGCCACCGGTGCTGACCTTCGGTGTCATCTTCCCGCTATTTTTCTATCTCGCTTTTGCCGCCGGCCACAAGGCGCCAGCCGAACTCATGGTGCCAGGCATCGTGGCGATGGCACTGTTCTTCACGGCCTCCGCGGTGGGCCCCCTGGTCACCCCCTGGGAGCGCCAGGCCAGGACCTACGAGCGGCTGGCGACTTCACCGGCGTCGCTGTCGGCGATCCTGTCAGGCGACATTCTGGCCGGCATGGCGTTCGGCGTGCTGCTTTCCTTTGTCCCGCTGGCGGTGGGACTTGCCCTGACTTCGGCGGAGATAACCCATCCCTTGGTACTGCTGGCGGGGCTGCTGCTCGGCGCCCTGGCTTTTTCCGGCCTGGGGGTATTACTCGCTGCGCCGGCGACCGAAGGCCCTTCCCAAGTGATGATGCTGTCGAATCTGCTGCGCCTTCCCTTGATCTTCGTCAGCGGCGTCTTCGTTCCGCTTGCCGAGATGCCGGCCTGGGGCCAGTGGTTGTCGCCGCTGTCGCCGCTCTCCTATTGTGCCGACCTGATTCGCGTCGGGTTCGGCGCCGAGCCTTACTTCTCCCTCGCCCTGGACCTGGCGGCACTGCTCTGTTTTACCGCCGCGTCGGTCATTGGGGCGCACTTCTTTCACAGGAAAACCCGCGACCGTGTCATTTAAAAACAACTATTCTGTAACGCAGCGTAACAATCAGCCGTTTGTCGCTCGGCGTTGCAATTCCGCCACTCACTGCAACATGCCGCTTACCCGGAAGTGGTCAAATCGGCTGCGAACTCAATCGATTACTTGGAGTTGAATCACATGAACAAGATTTTCTGTTTTGGCGAAAGAATCGATGGCTACGACGTGCCCGTGTTGAACGAGCGCGAAGTGCGGGCCGCCGCAGGCATCCTGTTCTTCTTCGCCCTGGTCTCGTTCATGAATTCGTGGCTTGTCGGCAATTTCCGCTTCACGCGAATTTTCGTGATCGCTTTCCTGATCGATTTCACTATCCGCGTTTTCGTCAATCCGAAATACTCGCCGAGCATGATCCTCGGCCGCATCGCGGTGAGGAAGCAGCTGCCCGAATACGCCGGCGCGCCGCAAAAACGTTTCGCCTGGACTATCGGGCTGGCGCTGGCGGTAACCATGCTCTACCTGATCGTGATCAACAATCTGGTCGGACCGGTCAACCTGATCGTCTGCGCGACCTGCCTCACGCTGCTGTTCTTCGAGAGCGCCTTCGGCATCTGTCTCGCCTGCAAGATCTACAACCTGTTCTTCCCGGACCAGGCCAAAGCCTGTCCCGGCGGCGTTTGCGAGGTCGGCGAAGGCCGCGATGGGCAAAAGATCGGTTTCGCGCATTGGGCGATCGTGGCGGCCTTCCTGGGATTGATAGTCTTCATCGGCCAGCGCTATTTCCAGCCGAGCGAACCAGCCACCCTGAGCAATCCAGCCGCTACCGGCGTCACCAGCGACGGCAAATGCATCCCCCCGGACTGGGCCGTGGCAATAGGACACGCCGAGATGTGGAAACTTCATAACAACTGCAAATAAGGAAGAAAAGATGAGCACACGCAGAACCTTTCTGACGGCCATGGCCGCATCGCTGCTTGGCCTGGCCGCCGGGAGTGCGCTGGCCACCCCGCCGACGGTGGAGATCGTCGCCATGGCGCACCCGCCGGTGCAAGCGGCCTTAGCGCCTTTGCGGCAATGGCTCGCCACCCAGGGCGGAAAGTTCAAGGTCGTCGAGGTCAACGTCGAGACGCCGCTAGGCGAGAAACGCCTGAAGTCGGTCGGGCTGGACGGCCATGTTCCGGTCCTGATCCTGATCGACGGCCAGTACCGTCATCGCCGCAAGGATGGCAGTCAAGTGGCGTTCGTCAATTTCCCGGCGATCAAGGACGCCCCACCGGGCGTGCGCGGCGAATGGACGACGGCGGACGTGCAGGCGACCCTCGCCGAGCGCATCAAATAAGGCCATCATTCAGAATGAAGGAGTTGCAGTCATGAGTCTGGTTCGCGCGGAAAACCTCAGCAAGACCTACCGGATTGGCGACATCGACGTGCCGGCCATCAAGGGCGTCGACTTTGCCATCGAGCCGGCCTCCTTCGTCTGCTTCGTCGGGCCGTCGGGCAGCGGCAAGAGCACCCTGCTCAACATGATCGGCTGCCTCGACCATCCCAGCGGCGGCAGCCTCAAGGTACTGGACACCGACATCGCCACGCTGGATCGCCGCGCCGCGGCGCGCTTTCGCGGCGAGAACATCGGCTTCGTGTTCCAGGACTTCAACCTGATTCCCGTCCTGACGGCCTACGAAAACATCGAATATCCCCTGATCATGGTGCAGGAGTGGCCTGCCGAGAAGCGGCGCAAGCAGGTGCTGCGCCTGCTCGAAGCGGTGGGCATGGCCGACCAGGCCGACAAGCGCCCCGACCAGATTTCCGGCGGCCAGAAGCAGCGCGTCGCGGTGGCGCGTGCGCTGGTCAGCAACGCCAAGCTGGTGCTGGCCGACGAGCCGACCGCCAACCTCGACCACGACACCGCCTATCGCATCATCGAGCTGATGCGCAAGATGCGTGACGAGTTCGGCACGACCTTCGTTTTCTCGACCCACGATGCCAAGATCATGGGCGAGGCGGAACTGACCTTCGTGCTCGAAGACGGACGAATTCCCGACGGCGCCGGCAAAGGGGAGAGCCCCCATGTCTAACTTACTCAAGATTGCCGCCCGCAACCTGCTGCGCTATCGGCGGCGGACGCTGCTCACTTCGCTCTTGATCGTCATCGGCATGGTCGCCGTGCTGCTGTTCATTTCCGTGAGCGGCTCCTTCAAGAACATCATGATCGGGCAATTTACCGACTCGATCCTCGGGCACCTGGAAGTGCACCGTAAAGGCTATGTGGCCGCCATCGATGCCCTGCCGCTCAACCTCAACATGCAGCCCAATGCGACGGCCAAGGTCGAGGAGGCGCTGAAACAGATCAAGGAGGTGGAGAACTGGTCGCCCCGGCTGAAGTTCGGGGCCATGTTCAGCACCTTCGTCGAGACCACCAGCATCCGCATCAACGGCATCGATCCACAACGCGAGGCGGCGACGCTCCCGCTCCTGGCCGGGCGGATCAGCCCGAAGCCCAAGGCGGGTCCGCTGCTCGGCAAAGGCGAGATTCTCGTGCCGGCCTTGCTCGCCAGCGGCATGAAGGTCAAGGTAGGCGATACGGTCGTCTTGGTGACCACCAACCGCGATGGTTCAGTCAACGGCAAGACCTTCATTGTGCGCGGCATCATGGAAGGGCTCTCCGGCCCGGGCGGACGGGACGGTTACGTGCACATCGACGACGCCCGCGAACTGCTGCGCATCCGCGACGCGGAAGTCAGCGAGTACGTCATCCGCCTGAAGGACATGGCCCGTCTCGATGCCGTCAGCAAAGAGCTCAAGCAAGCCCTGGGCGGACTGACCGACAAGGAAGGCCGGCCGCTCCTGGAAGTGCATACCTGGGCAGATCTGTCGCCCTTCGCCAATATTGCGCGGATGATCGACGTGCTGACCCTGTTCATCAAGATCATGCTGGTCGCCATCGTCCTGGTCAGCGTCATGAACGTGATGATCATGGCGGTATATGAACGGATCCGCGAGATCGGCACCATTTCCGCCATCGGCACTTCCCCCGGGAAAATCCTGTCCCTGTTCCTCTGCGAGGGCTTGATGCTCGGCGTCGCCGGCACGCTCGTCGGCACCGTCGTCAGCATGATCCTGATCTACGCGCTCAATGTGTGGAAGATCAGCTTCATCTTCGGCCAACAGCAGACCGTGGTGCTGTCGCCGTCGCTCGCACTGGGACAGGTGGCCGCCGTCGCCGGCACGGTCATCGCAGTCGCGGCGATAGCGAGCCTGCAGCCGGCCTGGAAGGCCTCGCGCATGGATCCGATTACCGCGCTGCGCCATGTTTGATGGTTCTCTCGAGGAAACTGCCATGAAAATAACGCTACGGATACTGATGCTGGCGACGCTGCTGACGGCCGGCGTCACCGTCCAGGCGGCCGCCATCGACGGCGCGAAGATCCTGGAAAAGGTCGATCGCAACCTGGAGCCGGAGTCTTACGAGGCCTACCGTCAATTGATCGACATCCAGCCGGACGGGAGCAAGAAGGAATATGTCCTCTACACCATCAAGAAAGGCCGCGACAAAGTCATCGCGCTGTTTCTCTCGCCGCCGAGCGACAAGGGCCGGGTGACCCTGCGCCTGGGCGACAACATGTGGCTGTATATTCCGGATGTCGGCAAGCCGGTACGCATCACCAGCCTGCAGTCGGTGACCGGCAGCATCTTCAACAACGCCGACATCCTGCGCATCGACTACACCAGCGAATACAACGTGGCGGCTGCGGAGGAACAACCGGAGGCCATCCTGCTTTCGCTGAAAGCCAAGACGAACGAGGTGGCCTACGACAGTCTCAAGATGTGGGTGGACAAGAAGGCGCTCCTGCCGACCACGATCGAAGCCTATGCCGCCAGCGGCATGCTCCTCAAGACGCTGCACTTCAAGAACGTCAAGGATTTCGGCGGCGGCATCCGGCGTCCCGCGACGCTCGAGACCGACAGTCCGCTGTACAAGGGCTACAAGTCGGTGATGCTCTGGTCGGGCCTCAAGAAAGGCAGCTTCTCGGATTCGATATTCACGCTCAACTACCTGCCGCGGATCCAGGAGCTGCGCAAATGACTTTCCCGCCGCGGCCATGGCTGGCAGGGCTGCTGGCGAGTCTGGCGGTGGCGGGTGCGCAGGCGGCCGACGAATACAGCTTCGACGCCGCCGCATTCGAAAAAAAGCCCTTCGAACTCGGCGGTTTCGTTCAATTCAAACAGGAAGATTCCGCGCTCAACCGCGACGGGGCGTTTTACCAACTCGGCTATTTCGGCCAGCCCCAACGGGCGAGCCTGGACCGCAGCACCGCGACCGTGGAACTCACCGGCAAGCTGCGGGGAGGAATCGGCACCTTCGATTTCCATAGCCACTCCGACCTCCAGAGCGATCAACTCGGTCATGCTCAAAGCAACGTCCTCTACGAAGCCGCCTACTCGCTCCGGCCCGATCCGGGCATCACCCTGGAAGCGGGCAAGAGGACGCTGCGCTGGGGCAAGGGCTATTCCTGGAACCCGATCGGTTTCGTCGAGCGGCCCAAGGACCCGAACGATCCCGACCTGGCCCGCGAAGGCTACGCGATGGCCGATGCCGATCTGATCTATAACCGGGACGGTCCATTGCAGACCGTCGCCTTCACCCCGGTGCTGCTGCCCGTACAGCACGACGTCAATAGCGATTTCGGCAGCAGCGGCCACTTGAATCCGGCCGCCAAACTTTATCTGCTTTATCGCGACACCGACATCGACTTTGCCTGGCAGGGGCAAGGCAGCCGGCCCGCCCGCTACGGCGCGGACTTTTCGCGGAACCTGACGTCGAATTTCGAGATCCACGGCGAATGGGCGCGCATCCAGAAATTTCCGAAGCCGCTCACCGACAGCCAGGGGCAGGTCGGGAGCAAGGTCGGCAATGCCACGAGCTATCTGCTCGGACTGCGCTATCTCAGCGAGAACGACACCACTTACATCGCCGAATATTACCGTAACGGCACCGGTTATTCCGGCCAGGAAGCCGGGCAGTTCTATCAGCTCGTGGCCACGGCTTTCGCGCAATTGCAGGAGACCGGCAACAGCGCCTTGGTCCAGCGGGCGCTCAAGCTGAGCCAGGGCAGCTATGGCCGCCCCAACCCGGGACAGCGCTACGCCTACTTCCGTGTGCAGCAGAAGGATGCTCTGGGCATCGTCTATTTCCAGCCGGCGCTGACCGCCATGCTGAACCTGGATGACCGCAGCTACCAGGTCACGCCCGAATTGCTCTACACCGGCGTGAACAACCTCGACCTGCGCCTGCGGCTCTACTCGCTGCGCGGCGAACGTTTCAGTGACTTCGGCGAGAAGCAGAACTCGCGTCGCCTCGAATTGCTGATGCGCTACTACTTCTAGCGGCGCAGGCCGAACCCGGGAAGCCCGCGCTCAGCAGCACCCTCCACGTCCGTGAGCTTGTATCGGCGGACACGGCACGGTACCGTAGGAGCAGAACACGCAACAGTCGCCTGATTTCGGTTTCAGAACGGCGCCGCAGCCGCGACAGTCGTAAAACCACTGGCAGGCGTCGGAGGGCATGGTTTCCTCGCGAACATGTCCGCACAGCGGACAGGTGATGATCGATTGCAGGACAATTTCGGGTGGCATCTGATGGACTCCGTTTCGCTCAGGCCGGGACATTTTGCACTACGCCCCGCCTCCTGTATATTAGCAACCACTAATAGCAAGGGAGCAGTCAATGACGATGGAAGCACACTGGAGCGCCCGTTACCGCGATGTCGGCGACGACTATCTATTTGGCATTGAGCCAAACCATTTTCTTGCCCAGCGCTCGCACCTTTTTTCCGAAGGACCGACCGCCCTGTCCATCGCCGACGGCGAAGGCCGAAACTCGGTGTGGCTGGCCGAACAGGGGCTGAAGGTCAGCGCCGTCGAGATATCCCCGGTGGCTGTCGCCAAGGCGCACAAGCTGGCTGCGGCGCGCGGCGTCACCGTGAACTTCGAGATCGCCGACATCCTGACGCCGGATTGGCCGCCTTCGGCCTTGAGCAATTACTTCGACTGGGTCGTGGGCATTTTCATTCAGTTCGTCGGCCCGCAGGACCGCCGACGTCAATTCGCCGCGATGAAGGCGGTGACACGACCCGGCGGCCGCGTCCTCCTGCAAGGCTATACGCCCAAGCAATTGGAGTACGGAACGGGCGGGCCGTCGGATCTGGAGAACCTCTATACCCCGGAATTGTTGCGCGCCGAATTTTCTGACTGGATAGTCGAGGAACTCGTCGAATACGAGGACGATATCAAGGAGGGCTCGAGACATAGCGGCAAGTCGGCCCTTATCGGAATGGTGGCGAGGAAGAAGATTTAGGCCGCACTGCGGTAAACTCATCCATCCGGCGCGCTTGCGCCCCCGGGCTCAGCTTATGTCTCCGCACTCAATTGCCAGACTGTTGCTGTCACTCTCGTTGGCGAGCATCGCTTCCGCCGGCATGGCCACGACGCCTGAGCAGATGACCGTGATCCAGCGCGAGGCCGAGCGTGGCAGGGCAGCATCGGAAGTGCTCCTGGCGCTCGCCTACTTGAACGGCGACGGCGGCCTGGCCAGGGATCCCGCCGCCGCCGCCCGATGGTTTGAAAAGGCGGCGTTGCAGGGAAACGGCTTTGCCGAGGAACAACTCGGCGACCTCTACGCGCAGGGCCTGGGCGTGCCGCGCAATCCGCGCCTCGCGGCCGACTGGCTGGAAAAGGCAGCCGACCGGGGTGTCGTCACGGCCCAGTTGAAGCTGGGTAAGATGTTCCTCGATGGACAGGGCATCGCCAGGGATCCGGCCAAGGCGCATTACTGGATCGAGCGTGCTGCCGTCGAGGGCAACGCCGAAGCGCAGTTCCTCCTGGGCAGCATGTACCACACCGGCCAGGACATCGAGGCCAACCAGGGCATCGCCAAATCGTGGTTCGAAAAAGCGGCGCAGCAAGGCTACGAGGGCGCCGCCCCGCTGCTGCGCCTGATCGAGAAAATCGGCTATCTGCTTGAGGAAGGCTGGTATCACCGCCTGCCCGAACTGCACAAGCTCGCCGAAGACGGTGACCTGGAGGCGCAATACCAGCTGGCTCAGCGCTACGAGCTGGGGATAGACGGGCTCAGGAAGGATCCGCAAACGGCTTTGCTCTGGTACCAGCGCGCGGCGGCGGAAGGGCACCCCGGCGCCAAGAAGGCGCTAGAGGAGATGCAGGCGCGGCGCGAGCATGGCCAATAGCCGCGTCGCCCGCCTGCTGCCGTTTCTCTTCTGGCCACGTCCCGACCGCCAGGCCGTGGTTCGTGACTTGCTCGCCGGCATCGCGGTGTCCCTGCTGGCGATCCCGCAATCGCTCGCCTATGCGCAACTTGCCGGCGTGCCCGCCTATTTCGGACTTTACGCGGCGTTCATCCCGTCCATCGTGGCCGTGCTCTTCGGCTCATCGCCCATTCTGTCGTCGGGTCCGGTGGCCATGACGTCGCTGCTCACCGCCGCGAGCGTCGGGCTCATCGCGCCGCCGGGCAGCGAGCAGTTCGTGACCTACGTCACCCTGCTGGCGCTGCTCTCCGGGCTGTTCCAGATCGGCCTCGGCCTGGCCCGCGCCGGCGTCCTGCTCAACCTGCTGTCGCACCCGGTGCTGATGGGCTTCATCAACGCCGCGGCGATCATCATCGCCCTTTCCCAGCTGTCCGCCCTGACTGGCATCGTGGTGCCGCAGACCGAGTATTTCATCCTTGATATCTGGCATGTCCTGTCCAGGCCGGACAGGCTGCACGGGATGTCCCTGGCCTACGGGCTTCTGTCCATCGCCATGCTCCTGCTGTTCAGGCGCTACGCGCCGAGGCTGCCCGGCGTGCTGATCATGGTCGCCGTCCTGACGGCCCTGAGCTATGCCACGGCCTTTGCCGAACACGGCGGCAAGATCGTCGGCGAGATCCCCACCGGCATGCCCAGCATCTCCCTGCCGGCGCTCGATTGGCCGGCGACCATGGCGCTCCTGCCGGCAGCCTTCGTCATCGCCCTCATCAGCTTCATGGAGGCCATGTCCAGCTGCAAGGTGATTGCCATCAAGACGCGCAGCCGCTGGGACGAGAATCAGGAACTGATCGGCCAGGGGCTGGCGAAAGTGGCTGCGGCCTTTTGCCATTCCATGCCGGTTTCCGGCTCCTTTTCCCGTTCCGCGCTGAACCTCGCCTCCGGTGCGAAAACCGGCTACTCCGCCCTCTTCTCCGCCAGCTTCGTCCTGTTCACCCTGTTCTTTCTCACCCCGCTGCTCTACCACCTGCCCAAGCCGGCCTTGGCCGCCATGATCGTGGTCGCCGTCGCCAACCTGATCGACCTACGCGCCCTGCGGCGCTCCTGGGCCGCCAGCCGCGACGACGGGGTCGCGGCCGTCCTGACCTTCTTCGCCACGCTGTCCTTCGCACCCAACATCCAGAACGGCATCCTGACCGGCATCATCTTTGCGCTCGGGGCCTTCTTCTACCGCCGCATGTCGCCGCGCATCGTCGAGGTCGGCATGCACGACGACGGCGTGCTGCGCGATGCGCAACATTTCAAGCTGCCGCCGCTGCACAGGCGGCTGGGCGCGATACGCTGCGATGCGGCGCTGTTTTTCGCCAATGTCTCCTTCTTCGAAGAAGCCATCCGCAAACTGGAACGCGACAACCCGGATCTCAAGTACATCCTGGTGGTCGCCAACGGCATCAACCAGATCGATGCGTCGGGCGTCGAAATGCTGCGCGAACTGGTGCGCCGGCTGCGCGAATGCGGCATCACGGTGGCCATCAGCGGCGCCAAGTTTCAGTTCATGGAAGTGGTCGAGCGCACCGGCCTGGCTGCGGAAATCGGCAGCGACAACTTCTTCGGCAGCGACAAGTTGGCGGTCGCCTCGCTGCTCGAACGCCTGCAAGCGACAGAGCAATAAGATAGTCCGCAGGGGCCGCCCTCAACCTCGTCCCTCAGCCGGAAATCGGACTGTCACCCTCAGCCCGCCCAGACGGGGGGAGTCGCCGAGCCGCAATTCGGCGCGGTGCTGCCCGGCAATCGCCTTCACGATCGCAAGACCCAGTCCGCTGCCCTTCGTCTGGGCGCCGTCGAGGCGGAAGAAGCGGTCGAGCACCCGCTCCCGCTGTGCCAGGGGGATGCCCGGGCCGCCGTCGTCCACCGTCAGTTCCACGGCGCCCTCCGCCGCACGGAGTTCCAGATCGACGCGGCCCCTGGCCGGGCTGTACTTTATGGCGTTGTCGAGCAGGTTGCGAACCAGAATACGAATTGCTTCGCGGTGCCCGTCGATGCTGACGTCATCGGCATGGGCGATCCCCAGGTCGATCGATTTTTCCTTGGCGGCGGCCAGCGTGTCTTCCAGGGCAAGCCGGCAAACGTCGGCCAGGCGAACCCGCTCGGACTTTTCGCCGGCCGCCGTGCTGGCCTCCTGTCTGGCCAGAACCAGCAATTGCTCGACCAGATGCGTCGTGCGATCGATCCCCGACGAAAGTCTCGCCACGGCGAGCGCCCGCGTCGATTCGTCGCTGGCCCGGCGCAGGCCCTGCACCTGCAACTTGAGCGCCGCCAGCGGCGAGCGCAGTTCGTGCGCGGCATCGGCAACAAAGTGCTGCTGAGCTTCGAACGCCTCCTTCACGCGCTGCAGGAGCAGGTTCAGTTCCCGCACCAGAGGGGTGATTTCCGCGGGCAGGCCGGCTTCATTGACAGGCGAGAGATCGCTTGCCTGACGCTCCGCCACCTGGCGGCGCACGCGTGCGAGAGGGCGAAACGATTTGTTCACCACCCACAACACCAGCAGCATCAGGATCGGGGCCATCAACGCGACCGGGGCGGCCGTTCGCAACGCGAGCTTTCCGGCGATGCCGCGACGCACGGCCAGATCCTGCGCCACCTGAATGATCTGTGTCGATGTCTGGATGGAAAACACCCGGAAGGTGGTGCCGCGCGCTTCGAAATTGGAGAACCCGATGACGGCAAGCTGCGGCAGCTCATCGCTATCGGCGGACTCGAAGACCCGGGCACCGTCGGCCGCCCATATCTGGATCAGGAAGTCGCTGTTTTCTTCTCCGTTCTTCCGACCTCGCGCGTCGCCCGGCGGGGGCACCGCCAGGCCTGGGCGCAAGGCGATCGCCATCTGCTGCATGTGGTAATCGAAGATTTCATCGGCCTCGCTCAAGGCGGCGCGGTAAGCCACGAAAACCTCCGCACAGGCCACCAGGACGACGGCGCCCAGCAGCAACCAGAGGAGACGGCGGCTGAGCGAATGAGGCTGGTCGGGCGGCACCGCTAACCGCCTTCCGGCGCGTTGAGCAGAACTGTCGGGCGTGTCATGCGCGCGGCACCATATAGCCGACGCCGCGAACATTTTGAATGACGTCCGCGCCCAGTTTTTTGCGCAGGCCGTGAATGTACACTTCGACGGCATTGCTGCTGACCTCGTTCCTCCAACTGTAGAGCTTTTCCTCAAGCTGGGTACGCGACAGGACCATGCCCGGTCGTGCAATAAGCGGCTCCAGCACAGCCCATTCCCGGGCGGACAGAACCACGGCCTGGCTGCCCACGCTCACCTCGCGCGTCGCCGGATTGATGCTGACCCCCTTATGCTCGTAGATCGGCTCGGCGCGCCCCGAGGCCCTGCGCAGCAGCGCTCGAATGCGCGCCAGCAATTCGTCCAGATCATAGGGCTTGAGGACATAGTCGTCGGCCCCGGCATCGAGACCTTCGATGCGTTGCCGGACCGAATCGCGTGCTGTCGCAATGAGCACCGGAACGCGATCGCGACGGGTCCGCAAGTCGCGGAGAACTTCCAGGCCATTCTTCCGCGGCAGGCCCAGGTCGAGCAGGACGAGATCGTAGGAACCCGTTCGCAAGGCGGTGTCCGCCATTTCGCCGTCCTTGACCCAGTCGACGGCATAGGCTTCTGCCCGAAGCAAATCCAGCACGGATTCTCCTATCATGGTGTCGTCTTCGACTAGCAGCAGCCGCATCGGTCGCCCTGCCTTGCATGGATGTCCATTGTCCCGCCTGCGGATATCAAACCGGAATGATAAGCCGCTTGCCGCCCCGATGGCGACCGGGCGATTGCCGGGAAATCGGCGGGAGGACGATCCGCCTGTTCATGTCGCCAGGCTTCAGGGGTACAGATCAGGCAAGACCTGCCTGGACTTGGCCGCAATCGCGGGTGACCGGGGCTCGGCCAATGCCTGCGCCAGGGATTCCCCCTGCCACGCGCCGTTGGTATAGCAGGCCCGATCCAGTTGCCGCAGCGCTTCGGCAAGCTCGGCGTCGCCGATGAGTCGGGACAAGGCGTTCAGGCCCAGCGGCGCCTGCTCCGGCCAGGCGGAACGGGCCCAGTCGAGCAGGTGCCGACGCGCGGCCTGCGGGTCGTTGGCGCGACAAGCCTGCTGAAAGGCCTTGAAGGCACGCCCGGGTTGAATCACGGCCGGCGTCGCCTCATCGACAATTTTCCCCGGCGATGCGGGCGAGCTGCGCCGGGGAGTGCGCCGCCACGCGATCAGGGTACCCAGCCAAAGCAGCCCCAGTGCAAGGCTGAGCCACGGCCACGGCGACTCGAAGGCGAACCGCGCCTTTCCGGCCGCCGCGCCCGGCAGAGCGCCAAGCGGCGACGAAATCGACGCCGCCGACCTTGCCGGTGGCGAGATCGGCGCAACGGCCGAGCCGGCAACAGCGGGTAGAACCTCCAGGGATCGCGACGGCAGCACCAGCTCGCGCTGGGCGTCATGCACCGTGTCCCACCAGGTCAGGTGCACCGCCGGCAGCACATAGTGCCCCGGTTGCTGCGCCATGAGGGCGATGTCCTGCTCACGGCTGCCGAGTATCGTGGCCCCCTGCGGCTTGTCCTCTACCCGGGATTGATCCGGGTAGAGCTTGATGCCGTCCGGGATCTGCATGAGCGTGGTGAGGTCGGGCAGTTGGGCGCCGGTCAGACCCAGCGCGGCAAGTCGCAGATGGCGGGTGATCGGCTCGCCCGCGCGTACGCTTGCGTTGTCCGGACGCCAGCTTTCTTCCAGACTGATTTTTTGCGCCGGCAACCAGTTCGATCCGGTCGTGCCGACAGGGCGCGGCAGAACATTCAGTTCGATGGTCTTGGCGGTCAGATGCAAGGGTTGCGTCGCGTTCATGATGGCTGGCAGACGCAACTGTCCGAACACCTTGCCGAAGAATGGATCGCCGCCGAAAGGATCGTCGCTTTGGGCGCCCGGCAATTGGGCGTCGAGCACCGGCCCTTCCAGGCGGATCAGGCCGCTGTGCTGCGGGAACAGCAGGTATTTGCGCTCGACGAACTGATAGTTGTGACCGTTGCGCATTTCGCTGCCTTGCCGGTCCTCGCCGAATTGCTTGACCAGCACATCGGCGCTGGCAGGCAGATCCAGTCTCGCTTCGGAGAGCGGCAGGTCGGTATCCAGCTTCACGGTCAGCACGACGGCGGCCTGCACATAAGGTCGATCGAGGTTGGGCGTCGCGCTCAGAAAGACATGCGACGTTCCGGCCGCCTTGCCCGGTCGTCCGGCGGCGCCAGCCCCGCCCACCGTCAGTTCGAGCGCCGGCGACAGTTCACCGTCCCATTGCAGGGGGGGGATTCGGATCGTGCCGTCGTGCTTGGGGGCGAGGACAAGCGTGAACTGGGTCTTCGACGAGGCCTGGCCATTGATGATCTGGACGGAGGAACCCCTGCTGCTGCCGAGCACGTCGAAATCACGCCGGAGCGGATCGAGATCCGGTTGTCCGGCGGCGCTGCCTTCACGCTGCAGGAGCAGGCGGACGGTTTCGCCCGCTGCGACGCGGTCGCGATCCAGGGCAGCGGTCACCGCTGCCGGCGCGGCCAGGCTCGTTGCGAACAAGAGCAGGGCGGCGAAGATGCGATAGGCTTGATTCATGGCTGTGCCTTCTGCTGTCTCATCATGTGCTCGATCAGGAATTTGCGTCGGAGCAGTCCGCCCGGGTCGTCGGGAATGCTCCTCAGCCATTGCTCCTGGGCCAGTTGTTGCTCGTTTAAAGGCGCCGCTTGAACTGCCTCATCCTCGCTCCTGCCGCCACGCTCCATGCCGCTCTGCTGCTTGCCGGCGGCCCCGGCGAGGCCGGCTTCGGCATCGCGCCGCGCCTCGCCGGCACTGTCCTGGCCGGGCATCGCGGCCATGCCTTCAGCGCCCGACCGTTTGCCGGTCTGACCGGCTTGACTTGGCGCTAGCGCGGAAGCTTGTCCGCGTTCCTCGCCTTTTCCCTTCGCACCCGGTCGGGTCGTGTCGCCTGGCGTACCCTGCCTGCCCTGGTCGCCCTGCCTGCCCTGGTCGCCCTGCTTGCCTTGAGACCCCTGCGCCGGCGGCGTTTTCTGCTTGAGCGCATTGGCCACCATATCCCGATTGTGGCGCGCATCGCGACTCTGCGGGTCGCGTTGCAGCGCGGCGTCGTAGGCGCGAAGGGCACCTTGCAGGTCTCCCGTGTAGGCCAGCGCATTGCCGCGGTTGTAGTGGGACTCGGCGTCGTCGAAAGCGGCAAGGTTCTGCGCCGCCTGGGCATACTCGCCCGCCATGAGTTCAGCGTGGGCCTTGCGCCGCGGGTCGGCGTATACCGTGGCGGCCGCGGCGGCATCGCCGTCCTTGAGCAGACGCTCGCCGCGCTGGTCGGCGTTGCGCCACAGGCGCGACCAGCCGTCGTCCGCCGCATGCACCGGCAGCGCCAGCGAAAACAGAAGGAGCGCGAAGATCTTGCGCCTCACAGCCAGCCCCTTCGCGCCAGGAAGGCCGAAAGCAACAGCAGCAAGGGCAGGATCCAGCTTCCCGCATCCCGCCAGTCGGTGACTTTGACTCCCGGTGCGGAAGTCCCGCCGCCCGAAAGTTGCCCTGATGCCTGCAGCTCGGCAACAAGATCGGGCACCTGGGCAAGGTCGAAGTAACGGCCGCCGCCCGAGGCGGCAAGCTGGCGCAGCCGCGCGACATCGAGATGGGCCCATTGCGCGCGTCCCTGAGCATCCTGGGCGAAATGTCCGTCCGCGCTGCGCAGCGGCGCGCCGCTCTGCGTGCCCACCCCGACGACACTGAGCGCTATGCCCTGGGACTTGAGGGCGGCGGCAGCCGACAAGGCGGCGGCCGGATCGTCGAAGCCATCGGTCAGCACCACGATGCGGCGGTCCTTAGCCCCCACCTGGTCAACCAGCTTCGCGGCCTGATCGAGCGCCGGGGCGAGATGGTCGCCTGCACCGGGCATGATGCCCGGTGCCAGCGGCGGCAGGAGTGACCACACCGTGGCCACATCCTCCGTCAGCGGCGTGACGGTATAGGCTTCGTCGCTGAACACCACCAGGCCGACGCGCGCGTCGCGGGCCGCACCGAGTATGTCGTCGAGCGCATAACGCGCCCGGGTGACGCGGTTGGGCGTGAGGTCGACAGCCCCCATCGAAGGCGAGAGATCGAGAACCAGCGCCCATGCCGCCGGGGCGCGATAGGCCGCGGTTTCGATCAGTTGCCAGCTGGGACCGGCCAGGGCCAGCGCAGCCAGCGTCCAGGCCAGGGCCAGCCAAGGCCAGGGGCGAATGGCGGCGCGCCCGCCCGCCTCGAGGCGCAGTGCCGGCAGGAGTTGCGGATCGATCAGGCGCGACCAGTCCTGATGGCGGTCGCGCCGCCGCGCGAGCCAGAACACCGTGCCCCACAAGAGCGGCAGGAGCAGCAGCCACTGCGGACGGAGAAAATGGAAAGCGTGGAGGAAGTCGGTGAGGTTCATGTCCGCACTCTCACGAAAACGGCAGGCAGGCTGAACAACAGGGCCAGCGCCAAGGGCCAAGGAAACCACTCGCTGTGCGGGCGATACCATTGTTCCCGGCCGGCGCTCGGCTCCAACTGGTCGATGCGGGCATACACCTTGGCGAGAGCATCGGCATCGGTCGCCCGGAAATATTCTCCGTGGGAGATCCGGGCGATCGCCTTGAGCGTGCCTTCGTCGAGATCGTCATTGCCGCTGGCGCCGAAGAAGCCTTGCTGCGCGGCGGCGCCGACCCCGATGGTATAGATGCGCAGACCGGCGGCGGCGGCCATCCTGGCGGCCTCGATCGGATCCATCAGGCCGGCGTCGTTGCCGCCGTCGGTGAGCAGGATCAAGATCATTTTTCGGTGCTTTCCCGGCCCGCCGCCCGGCTCAGCGCGAAAGCGCTTGAGGGCGAGCCCGATGGCGTCGCCGATGGCCGTCTGCGTCCCGGCGATGCCGACCACGGACTGCTGCAGGAATTGGTTGACGGTGTCGAGATCGGCCGTCAGCGGCGCCTGCAGGTAGGGTCGGGTGCCAAACAGGATCAGACCGACCTGGTCGCCGTGGCGATGGCGGATGAAATCGCCCGCCACCGCCTGCACCACGTCCAGACGCGTCGCGTTTCCCGCCATGTCCCGAGTCGCCATCGAGCCGGAGACATCCACTGCCAGCATCAGCTGCCGTCCGGTGGTCGGCACCGGCAACGGGTCGCCCAGCCACTGCGGACGAATCGCGGCGGCAAGCAGCAGGATCCAGACAAGGACAAAGAGGAATCGTTGCCGCCGCGAGCGCGCGGCCAGCGTGACTACGCCGCCTTCGGACAAATTCGCCGCGAAGGGCAGAAACAGCGCATCGCCCTGCGGTTTCGCCTCGGGCAGCCAGCGGCCGAGCAGCCATGGCAAGGGCAGGAAGAGCAGCATCCACGGCCAGGCGATGTGGATCATTTCCTGCCTTTCAGAAAAGCGCGCGCACCGCTCAGCCAGCGCTGGCGCTCGGCCTCCACCGGTCCTCCGTAGGCTGCGCGGAGCAGCGCGATGCCGGCCGTGCCCGCCCATGCGCTGCCGCCGTGGGCGAGGACAAAGGCAATCCAGTGATCGCCGCAGAGACTCGCCACCGCGTCGCGGCCATAGCGCGCGACGGCGTAACGCCGCAGCAGATGTTCGAGACTGCGCGCCAGGGCCTGATCGTCGACGGGCGTCGCCTCGAGTTTGTCCAGTTCGCGAAGCGCGCTGCGCCTGATGCGAACGGCCGGACGGGATTGCCAATAGGCCAAGCCCGCCAGGGCGACGGTCAACAGGAGCGCAAGGCCCCACCAGCCAGGCGCCAGAGGCCACCAGCCGGGCGGTGGCGGGGCGTGCGCCGGCGCCAGCTGGGCGAGCCAGGCGGGGCTTGAGGGCGGGCTCACGTTGCCCACCTCGGTTCCTTCAACAGGGCGACCAGTGCTTCCAGGACCCCGTCGTGCGTCGCCAGCCGACTGAGCGGCAGGCTCAAGCGCGTCGCCATCTCCTTCAAGCGCTGCTCTCGCGCGCGCCAGGCCTCCTGCCAGGGGGTCCGACTGCGTTCGCCATCGAGCCACCACAGGCGACCGGGCAAGCCGACGCGATAGTTGCCTGCCGGCAGTCCGCCGCTTTCCAGCGGATCGGTGATCCACAGCAGGCGGACGTCATTATGGGCGGTGGTGCCGGCGAGAAGATCCTCGGTGGCCTGGTCGAGTCCGGCGAAGTCGCTCAACAACAGGACCAGGCTGCCCGGCTTCAGGAGCGGACGCAGCATCCTGACTGCCGCGTGCAAGCCGCCCGGTGCCGGCAGGCCGGGCTGGCGGGGTTGGGTGGTGACCAGTGCTTCGAGCACCGGCAACACGCCCGCCTCGCGCCCGCGCGGAGGAAATACCTGAGCGGTGTTCGCGCCGTCGACAATCACCGCGCCGACGCGGTCGCCGCCCAGCGCGGCGACCCAGGCGAGCAAGGCTGCGGCGCGCAGCAGCACGGCGGATTTGAACTGTCGCCGGCTGCCGAAGAACAAACCCGGGTGCAGGTCGGCCACCAGCCATACCGGCCGCTCGCGCTCCTCGCGGAACAGCTTGGTATGGGGCCGTCCGCGCCGTGCCGTCACGCGCCAGTCGATGTTGCGGGCATCGTCGCCGGCGGCGTAGAGCCGCACTTCCTCGAATTCGAGCCCGCGACCCCGCTGGGCGCTGCGATGTCCGCCCTGCAGGCGCGCCAGTGCCGGGCGCCGGGCGCGCAAGCTGAGCCCCCGCGCTGGGCCGCGCAGCGCAGCCAGTTCATCGAGGTCGGGGAGAATCACGGTGCCGGGACCTTTTGCAGCAGTTCGCTGACGCAGTCCTCTGCGCTGACGCCTCGCGCCTGTGCGGTATAGTCGAGCAGGAGGCGATGGCGCAGGGCATCCGGCGCAATGGCCTGGACATCCTCCGGGCTGACGTAGTCTCGCCCGTCGAGCCAGGCCAGGGCTCGTGCGCCGCGTTCGATGGCAATGGCGGCGCGCGGGCTGGCGCCCCAGCGCAGCCATTCGGTGAGCTTGCTGCTGTAGGCGTCGGGCCGCCGGGTCGCATCGACCAGGGCGGCAATGTAGTCGGCGAGCGACGAGGCGAGCGTCAGCTCGAGCGCTTCACGGCGCGCCGCGAAGACGGCTTCCTGGGTCATGGGCCGCGCCGGCGGCGGCAGCTCGCGACCTTCCAATGCCTCGCGTCGCGCCAGATCCATGATCAGGCGGGTGTTGGCCCGATCCGGATAATCGACCATGGCGTGCAGCATGAAGCGGTCGAGTTGCGCTTCGGGCAAGGGATAGGTGCCCTCGTGCTCGATCGGGTTCTGCGTCGCCATCACCAGGAACAGGCGCGGCAACGCATAGGTGGATAAGCCCACGCTGATCTGGTGCTCGGCCATCGCCTCCAGCAGCGCGGATTGCACCTTGGCCGGCGCGCGGTTGACCTCGTCGGCCAGGATCAGGTTGTGAAACAGCGGACCGCGCTGGAAACGGAAGCTGCCTTCCTCGGGACGATAGATATCCGAACCGGTCAGGTCTGCCGGCAGCATGTCGGGCGTAAACTGCACGCGCTGGAAGTCGCATTCCAGGCCACGTGCCAGTGCCTTGATGGCCCGCGTCTTGGCGAGGCCGGGAGGACCTTCGACGAGCAGATGGCCATCGGCCAGCAAGGCCACCAGCAGGCTTTCCACCAGGCGCTCCTGGCCCAGGATCTGGGTGTTGAGGTAGCTGCGCAATTCCTTGAAGGCGGCGAAAACGTTGTCGCCCACGATACCCAGATCGACCTTTATGCTGTCCATGGCGGAGTCCTGTCGGTTGCAATCGGAACGGAGGAATGAAGCTTCACCCGGCGCCATGTCAGCTCGCGGGACTGCGCGGCAGGTCGCGGAGCGCGACCGAGTTCACCGTGACGCTGTCCTCGATTGCCTTGAGCGCGAGATTGGCCTCATAGTACTTGCCGTCGCCGGCCAGCTTGATCGCCGTCGCCAGTTGCGCCTTGGACCGCGTCAGGGGCAGCCATGACCGGGTGAAGTTGACGTCGATCTCGCCGAGCCTGAGCTCCTCCAGCGCCTTCTTTTGATCGCCTTGCTTGAAATGTTCGTTGGCCTTGTCGATGTGCGCCTTCTTCTCCGGTGTCGGCACGAAGTCGTCCGCCAATACCAGCTGACCGTCGAACGGTATGCTTCTCGCTTCATTCTTTTGCTCGGTCGTTCCGACCACTTTCCCGCCGACCGACACCGTCGTCTTGGTATCGAAGGTGGGCGCCTCGTTCTCGGCCTGATCGAGGAAGGTCCGGGCCGAAGCCATTTGCGCCAGGGCATCTTTCGGCTCGCCATTGAATATGGCAAAGCGTGCGACGCGAATTGCCCGCATCGCCGAATTGCCGGCTTCGGAAAACTTCAGCAGCGCCTTGTCGGATGCCGCAGGTTTGGCCGGCGCTCCGGCCGACGTCCTGTCTGTCTTTTCGGCCGTTGACGTTCCCGCGGAATAGGCGATCAGCGGCGCGGCCATCGCCAGCACCACGGCGGGCATGACCAGTTTTTGATAGATCTTCATTTGAGCTCTCCTTGTGAATTGACGTAAGTTAGGACCCAGTGCATCCATCGGCTTATCTCGATGTCACTGCGGTGATGCAACTTTATGCGTCAAGACTTAATGGAGACTTAAAGGCGGAAGCCGCAGGCCGGCCAAGCGGCGGCCTGCTGCGGGGAGAAGCCGCACAATTTCGAAAGATGGCGGATCCGGCCGCCGAGCCGCGACCGCTATTTCAATCGTTTGCCGGCGCTGTCGCAGACCTCGACGGTCACCGGTATGGCCTGGCGCACGCTCTGCGTCACGATGCAGAACTCCTCGAACTGGGCGAGCGCCCGATCGAGATGCATCAAGCCGGATTCGGGCACGCCCAAAGTCAGCTTGACCTCGATCCCGATCACCCGCAGCCGGTTCTCCGCATTGCGCTCTATGCTCGCCGCCACCGTCGTCCGAATAGGCTCGGGCGCCTGCTTGAACTTGCGCAGTGCGAACAGGAGACTGTTCGAAAGGCAGTTGCCCACCGCCGCGGCGAGCAACTGCGCCGGCGAAGGGCCTTCGCCCTTGCCCAGCGGCGGCGGTTCGTCGCCGTAGAGGGCAGGCAGGCTGTCCGAAAAATGAATGGCGAAACGAAAGTCCCGATCCTGCTCCAGGTGGACTGTGACGAGCTGCGACATGATTTCTCCTCGTGTTCATCGCCGGGACGGTGGCGGTACCGAACCCGCTCCCGGCTTCAATTCAAAAACCCGACCCGCCGCGGGACATGATGACCGACCGGACCGGATCAGGCAACCGGCAGGGTCAACACCGCTTCCAGCCCTCCTTGCGGATGATTGCGCAGATGGACTTCGCCACCCTGCGACTGCGCGATGTTCCGGGCGATGCCCAGCCCGAGGCCGGTGCCGCCGGTCTCTCGGCTGCGTGAAGCCTCGCGGCGATAGAAAGGCTCGAAGACTTTTTCCAGTTCCTCCTCCGGCAGCCCGGGACCGTCGTCCTTGATGCGGATGGTGAGTTCCGACGGCCCTTCTTCGACGCTGACATCGGCACGCCCGCCGTAAAGAATGGCGTTGTCGAGGAGGTTGGCGATGCAGCGCTTGAGCAACTGCGGAACAGCCAGGCAGTGCCGTGTCGCTGCGCCCGAGATGCTCACTTCCCGTCCCATTTCCTCATTGTCGGCCTGCAGGCTCTCCAGCAGCGCCATGAGGTCCACCGGCTGGGCGGCCTCGTGCTTGCCCTGACCGCGCAAGAAATCCAGGGTTTGCGTCACCATGGTCTCCATCTCCAGCAGATCGCTCTCGAAGCGGTCGCGCAGATCGTCGTCCTCGAGCAGTTCGGCACGCAGCCGCATGCGCGTGACAGGCGTCTTCAGGTCGTGGGACATGGCGGTGAGGAGCCGGGTCCGATCCTCGATGAAGCCGGACAGGCGGGCCTGCATCGTGTTGAAGGCATGGGCGGCGCGCCTGACCTCGAGCGGGCCTTCTTCGGCCAGGGGCGGTCGGTTGATGTCGCGGCCCAGTTCGTCCGCGGCGGAAGCCAGCACATGCAGCGGACGGGTGAGCCAGCGCACGGCCACGAAGGACAAGAGCAGGACCGAGAGCAACAGCACCAGGAGGGTGACGAACAGTCGCCAGGGAAGGCTCGACGACTCCTGCGGAATGTGGGTGTCGAAGGTGACCCAGCCGCCATCCCGCAGCCTGACCTGGGTCAGGAAGAATACCCCACCCGGCTGGCCCATGTGCATGCCGAACATGTGTCTGTCCATCACCGCGCCGCCTGATCCTGCCTCTTCGGCCAGTCCTGGTCTTGGCCCTCCCATCATCCCGTAACCGCGTTCGCGGACGAATCCCGGCCGGACAACCGGCTGCGCTGCGGACAGGGCGACGCGCACCGGCCGGCCGTCGCCGAGCGCCGAGCGCAGCACCGTCGAGAACATGGCCAGAGGCAGGCTGGCCGCAGCAGCGCCGCTATCCTCTGCGACAGGCGCCCGATCGAGCGAGACGACTTGGGGCGGGACATTAAGAATGCCGACGATGCGCCGCCTTTCCTCGGGGTTGAGCGAATCGAGCAGTCTGACGATGTCGGCGATGCGCTGCGCCGGCTGAATGCCGCTCGCCCTGAAGAGCAGGCGATCGCGCTCGGCCAGGTTGATGGCGGCGCTGAGCAACTGGGCGACGATCAGGCCGCCGAACAGAACCAGCATCAGGCGCCAGAACAGGGACCGCGGCAGCAGACGCATCAGCCCTCTCCCGCCACCGGTACGGCCAGGACATAGCCCTCTCCGCGCACCGTCTTGATCAGGCTGGGATCGCGCGGATCGTCGCCCAAGCGGTGGCGCAAGCGGCTGACCTGGACGTCGATGCTGCGGTCGAGCGGATCCGCCTCCCTGCCCTGGGTAAGATCGACCAGCTGGTCGCGATTCAGGACGCGGTTCGGGTGGCTCAGGAAAATCCGCAGCAGGCGGTATTCGGCGCCGGAGAGCGGCGTCACCACGCCGGTCGCCGAGATGAGGTGGCGATGCGCCGTATCCAGGGTCCAATCGACGAAGCTGATGTTCCGCGTTTCTTCCGGGCGGAGGTTGTCGGGCAAGCTGCGGGTCCGCCGCAATATCACCTTGATCCGCGCCAGCAATTCGCGGGCGCTGAAAGGTTTCGGCAGATAGTCGTCGGCGCCCATTTCAAGGCCGACGATGCGGTCGGTCTCCTCGCCGCGCGCCGTGAGCATGATCACCGGCAGGTCCGACTTGGCGCGCAGCTTGCGGCACAGCGTCAGACCGTCGTCGCCGGGCAGCATCAGGTCGAGCACGACGAGATCGACGCGAGCGGCATCGAGCGCCAGCCACAGGCCCTTGCCGTCGGCCACGGCCGACGCTTTGAGGCCGTTCTTCTGCAGATAGGCGACGAGCAGCTTGCGGATCTCGGCATCGTCATCGACGATCAGGATGTGGTCGGGCGCTTCCATGTCTGACTTATAACCCTTACTCGGCGAGCTTGGAAAGAATAATGTATCGCTCTGTGTCAACCCGGGTCTCTGTCGCAGAGCGCTACAAAAATGAGCGCCGTTGACATCCGGCGCTTACATGCGCCTGAAAAAATGGGAACCGTTGCGAAGGGCTTCCTTCCTTCTGCCCGACCGGAACTGCGATCGGACAAACCCATCGACAAGGAGTTCATCATGAAACGCATTCACAAAGTTGTGGCCGGCATGGCCGTTACCCTGGCCATAGGACTCGCCGCCGCAGCCTATGCCCAACCCGGCGGTGGTTACGGCCCGGGCGGCGGCGGCTATGGGCCCTGCGCCGGCGACGGACCGGGCATGGGCTACGGACCCGGCATGGGTTATGGGCCGGGCCACGGGTATGGACCGCACATGGGTTATGGGCCGGGCCGTGGCTACGGACCGGGAAGCGGGGCTTCGGCTGTCCGGGACCCCGCCGCCTTTGCCGCAAGACGCCTCGACGAAATGAAATCGGCACTGAAGATCACCCCCGAACAGGATGGAGCCTGGCAGGCGTTTTCGGCCAAAGCCAAGCACCAGGCGGAGGAGATGCAGACCCTGCGCAGTCAAATGTGGGCGGAGACGGCCGGCTCCGCGCCCGAGTTCCTGGCGCAACGCTCGGCATTGATGCAAAAGCAGATCGGCAACATGGAAACCATGTCCGCTGCGCTCAAGGATCTCTATGCGATACTGAGCCCGGAGCAGAAGGCCATTGCAGATCAGGACTTCGGCGGCATGAACGGCTATCACAGGGCTTACCGCCGGCAATGGTGACGAAGCGGGCCATGGCAGGACCGATCGCGCGGCGCGTCCGGCTGGACTTCATCCCGGACGCCCTGGGCGGTTCATGAATTCCGCCGCCTCTGCGGCGCTCAGATACTTCCAGGGCAAGGGGATCAGCCCTGGCACCGACGCCTTGTACCTGCGGTAGGTGTCGCCGTAGCTGGCAATGAGCTTTTGCTCTTCCAGCCTCGAGCCGACGATGAAGTAGCCGGTGATCGCGACGCCCGAGATCAGCAGCGGCGCGTTCATGTCCCGGCTCCAGATCAGAACGAGGGCGATGCTGTACCAGGGGTGCCGGACGAAACGATGAAGGAACGAAACGCTGAACGCCTGGGGCACATCGTTGCGCCGCTCCCCTAGCTGGCGCAGCCCCAGGAACTCGCGCAGGTCATAACTGCGGGCCGAGGCGACGAAGCACAGAATGGCCGTCAGCGTCACCGCGTCGGCCGCCCAGGACCAGGCGCCCCGCCATTGCCAGAGCCACTCGGCCCGATCAGCGTAGACCAGCCATAGAACCGGCAGCAGCGCGAGCAGGGCAACGGCGTTGAAGAAGATCCGGTAGCCGGGCATGAATTGCGGCCAGCGGCGCGCGACCAAGGCCTTGACGCCCGAGGCCGCCAATAGCGAATGCAGGGAAAAATACCCGAGCCAGGCCAATAGGATTTCAGCTAAGCGCATGTGGCCGAAGGAGCAAGCATGATGCGCCGAGCTTACTCCTCGCCACGGCCGGGCGTGGCGCATTTTTGCTGTTACCCTTATAGTCCGCCGGAACATTCAGCCCGAGCTTTGCAAAAGATGAACATTCTCCTGATCGAAGACAGCCGCGATCTCGCGCTGAACATGCTGGATTTTTTCGAGACCAAGGGCAGCACGGTGGATGTCGCGGGCGATGGCGTTTCCGGCTTGCATCTGGCCTCTTCCAACGATTACGACGTCATCATTCTCGACCTGATGCTGCCGGGCATCGACGGCCTGACGATCTGCCGACGGTTGCGCGAAGTCGGCAAGCAGAAGCCGATTCTGATCCTCACGGCGCGCGACTCGCTGGACGACAAGATCGCAGGACTTGACGCCGGTGCCGATGACTACGTCATCAAGCCGGCGGCGCTGCGCGAGATCGAGGCGCGTCTGGCGGCGCTGATCCGCCGCTCCCGGGTGCGCGAGGGAACCACCCGGCTGCAGGTGGGCGACCTGACATTCAATCCGGTCACGCTGAAGGTCATGCGCGGCAAGCGGCTGATCAACCTGCCACCGATTCCGCTGCGGATTCTCGAGACCCTGCTGCGCCATTCACCGAGGGTGGTGACGCGCGAGGAACTGGAACGCAGCGTCTGGGGCGACTCGCCGCCGGACAGCGACGCCTTGCGCGCCCATCTCCACATCCTGCGCCAGGCGGTCGACCGGGATGCCGATCGCTCATTGATCCTCACGCTTCGCGGCATCGGCTACCGGATCGTCGCCGAGACGGACGACCCGCATGGAACCCCCTAGACGTCTCGGCAACAGCCTCCGCTTCAGGCTGGCGGCGACTTTCGCCGGCTTCGGCGCATTCGTCAGCGTGCTCCTCGCGGCCGGCCTGTCGTTGGCGGCGCACGATCAAAGCCGGCAGGTGATGGACGAGACCCTGCACGCCGAGATAGACGACACCTTCAACCGTCGCAGCCACAATCCGCACGCCCTGCCGCCGTCGACGGTCAGCATTCACGGCTACATTCTCGCCGCCGGGACCAGCACCGAAGGGATTCCACCCGAGTTGACCCGACTCGGTCCCGGCCTGCATCAACTCGCGATCGCGGACATCCCCTACCGGGTTGCCGTCGTCGACAAGGGCGGCCAGCGCTATGTCATGCTGTTCAACGAAATTGACCAGCGCCAGCGCGAGGAAACGTTCTGGATCTACTGGATAGCCGGCACGCTGTTGATGACGCTGGTGGCGGGTGGCATCGGCTGGTGGCTGTCGGGCAGGATCGTGGCGCCCGTGATCGAACTCTCGCGGCGCGTCGCCGCGGCGCGTCTCGAGGATGATCCGGAGGATGTTGCCAAGGGCTTTGCCGACGACGAGATCGGCAAGCTGGCCAGGTCCTTCGGCGGCTACCTGAAACGGATGCGCTCCTTCAGCGAGCGCGAACGGGCGTTTACCGCCGATGTCAGCCACGAACTGCGCACGCCCCTGGCCATCATCCAAGGCGCGGTGGAATTGCTGGAGGGCGATGCTCACCTCGACGACCGGCAACGTCAACGCCTCGCCCGGATCGGGCGAGCCGCCAGGCAGATGGTCGCCTTGACCGCGACGCTATTGATCCTGGCGCGGGAGAGCAACGCCGGCGACGGCCATGACGCCGATTGCGATGTGGCCGAGGTGGTCAGGGATGTCGTCGAGGCGCATCGCTATCTGGCGAGGCCGGATGTGGTCTTTGAAATCGCTTGCGACGCGACGCCACGGATCGCCGCGGAACGCTCGTTGCTAGGCATCGTCGTCGCCAATCTGATCCGCAACGCCCTGAACCATACGGAGCGAGGCCAGGTACGCGTGCTTCTCGAAGCGAATTGCCTCAGTGTGGCCGACACCGGACGCGGCATTCCCGGCGAGGAGATCGGCAAGGTTTTCGACCGCTACTTCAAGGGTTCCGACAGCGCCGGCGAAGGCATCGGCCTGTCGCTGGTCAAGCGCATCTGCGAGCGCCATGGCTGGGACATCGCCATCGAGAGCCCGCAGGATGGCGGCACCACGGCCCGGTTGATCTTCTCCGGCGCGCAAAATCCTCCGGCCGCGGCTCTTGACGCAAGCTTGACGTTGTCTTGACACTGGCTTGACGCGCGAGGAGGTAGATTGCCGGCTGGCGGTGTCGGCGCGTTCTGCGAATTCACTTCGGATTCGACGAAGAATGCAGCGCCGGGATCAGATCATCACCCTTTCCGAAAGAGCAATTCAATGAGGACACTTCTAGCGGCCACGGCAATCTGCATTTCCCTCGCAGCCTGCCAGACCACCAGCACCCTGCCGCAAGCGAGCAAGCCCGAGGCGGCCCGCCCGATGCCGCCGGCGCATGCGGCGGCATCGACCGCCCCGGTCAGCCAGGCTGAAACGGAAGCGCAGCGGCTGGAGAAGATGCGCGCCGTCCTGGCGAACAAGAGCATCTATTTCGATTACGACAACTTCTCGCTCAAACCGCAATATCAGGATATCGTCCAGCAAAACGCCGACTTCATGAAGCAGGCCACCAAGGATACCGTCGTCCTGCAAGGCAACGCCGACGAGCGCGGCAGCAAGGAATACAACCTCGCCCTGGGCCAGAAGCGGGCCGAGACGGTGCGCAAGGCGTTGAGCTTGATGGGCGTGCCCGATGCCCGTATCGAGGCGGTCAGTTTCGGCGCGGAGAAGCCGCGCGCGACCTGCCATGAAGAGAAATGCTGGCAGGAAAACCGTCGCGTCGATTTCGTGCACAAGTCGAATTGACCGGAGGCGATAAGGAGGAGGCGATAAGGAAGAGTGCGCCGGAGTCGTTTGCGTACCGGGGGCAAGCCCCGAGCAGATGCTTAAGGCCCACATGCTTTGATTGACAGCCCCCGTGACTCGACCAGTCACGGGGGCTCTTTCTTCGCGGCCACTCGCCGACCCGGACCGTGACGATGAAATACGCAGCCAGAAGAGGACAGCACCGGCGCAGGCAATGGACCGCCCTGGCTTCCTGCCGATCGGGGCTGATCCTGTCGTTGGCCCTCGCCGCCTGTGCCAACCTGAGCCCGCCCGGGGCGGTCACGGGCTCGAGCCCGGAAACGAACGGCGTCGCGCCTACCCCGAGCCTCGCCGCTGCAACGGCTCCAGGCGGCAAATCCCGACGGGAACAAGACACGGCGGCCAGGGAAGCCGCGCCCCCTGCGCGGGCGGCCCGGGAAGTAAGCGATCCGGGCAAGGAAGCTTTGCCGCCCCGGGATCAGCTATCCAGCATCTACTTCAGCCTGGGATCGTATTCCTTCGACCGGGACGCCAAGGCGGCGCTCAAAAGCCACGCCGCGAGACTCATGGCCGATCCGCGCCTGCTGGTCACCCTGATCGGCCATACCGACGATCTCGGCAGCAAGGAATACAACGACGCCCTCTGCATCAGGCGAGCCGACGCCGTCAAGCAGGCATTGCTGGACCTGGGCGTCGCCCCCAGACAGATCCGCCTGTCCACCCGGTACGGTTATGAGAAGGCGCCGCCCGAGCCGTGCCCGACCGAAGCCTGCCGCAAGCGTCTGCGCCGTGTGGAGCTCCGATTTGACAGCACGACGCTGGCGCATTAACTTGTCTCGGCTTCCGGCCAAACTCCGGGGCGGGTCGAAGGTCCGGACCCGACACTTAGGACTGCCGTTCAGGGAACAGGGGAAATCATGGTGATGCGAAAGTTTGTCCGGCTGTGTGCTTGCGCGGCCATGATGTTTCCGCTTTTCGTCGGTCAGGCGCAGGCGCAGGCATGGCCTACGCGCGCCATTACCCTGATCGTTCCGTTTGCCCCCGGCGGGACCACGGATATCGTCGCGCGCGCCCTGGCACACAAGCTCTCCGAGCAACTCGGCCAGCAGGTGATCGTGGACAATCGCGGCGGCGCGGGAGGCAACCTGGGCGCCAATATCGCCGCCAAGGCGGCACCGGACGGTTACACCGTGTTCATGGCCACCGTTGCGCACGCAATGGCACCCGGCCTGTACAAGCAACTGCCCTACGACTTCGTGCGCGATTTCGATCCGGTCACCGTCGTCGCCTCGCTGCCCAATGTCCTGATCGTCAATCCCGCCATCAAAGCCAATTCCGTTGCCGAGTTCATCGCCTATCTCAAGGCCAATCCGGATAAGGTGAATTATGGATCGGCCGGCCCTGGCAGCACCGAGCACATGTCCGGTGAACTTTTCCGCTCGCAGGCCGGCGTCAAGATCGCGCACGTGCCCTACAAGGGCGGAGCGCCCATGATGGTCGATCTGATGGCCGGACAAATCCAGATGGCCATCGAAACCAGCGCATCGGCGCAGGCGCAGGTGAAGGCGGGCAAGGTGAAAGCGCTTGCCGTGACCTCGGCGAAGCGCTCCCCTGCCTTTCCGGGGATTCCGACCCTGAAGGAATCGGGCCTGCCCAACTATGAAGTCACGACCTGGTACGGCATACTGGTCCCTCATGGAACCCCGGCGCCGATCGTTGCGAAGCTCTATCACGAGACGGAAGTCGCCCTCAAGGACCCGGATCTGCTCAAGCGCTTCGCAGAATTCGGCGCAGCGCCGGGCGGAGAAACACCCGAGCAGTTCGCCAAGTTCATCAAGCAGGAAATTGCCACCTGGAAGCGCGTGGCCAGGGAGTCCGGTGCGACGATTGAATAGCTGGGCCTGAACTGTACCCGCGCGCCCCTTCCGCTCCAGCCAGAGCGCGGGATCCGCCGGGCGGGCAATCCGCCCGGTGATGGTAAAATAAACGCCCTGGCCTCTCGACGAGGTCCGCTTCTTCTTGCGAGCCATGCGCTTACCAATCACTCGCAGCCTCCTTTTCCTCGCGTTCCTGATGCCGCTGCGCGCGAGCGCCGGTCCGGATACCCTGGTCGATCTCGTGACCGTGCCCGGCAGCGCAGGCCTGGGGGCGATGCTGCGCAGCGAGCGTTCGCCCTACAAGGGGGCCGGCGTCAGCAACGACCTGGTGCCGCTGTATATGTACGAAGGCAAGCGGGTCTTCCTCCATGGCACCCGGGTCGGCCTGAAACTGGTCGACGACATGCGCCATCGTGTCGATCTGTTCCTCAATTACCGCTTCGAGGGCTTCCCCTACGACCACACGCCGGCCAGTCTCGCCGGCATGAACATCCGCCGCTCTTCGACCGACCTGGGGCTCGGCTACAGCTACCGTTCGGACTGGGGCAGCCTGGCCGGCGAATTCCTGCACGATGCCGATAACGTCAGCGCCGGCACCGAACTGCGCCTGGCCTACAAGATCGACTGGCGCTCCGGCAACTGGCACTTGCGGCCCAGCCTGTCGCTCTCCTGGCGCAGCGCCAGCCTCAACGACTACTACTATGGCGTGCGCCAGGACGAAGCCACGGCGCTGCGTCCGGCCTACCTGCCGGGCGCCGGCACCGACCTCTGGCTCGGCCTCTACGGCACCTATGATCTGTCGACGCGCTGGCGGCTGATCGGCGGCGTCGGCGTCACTCGCTTCGGTGCCGGTGTGCGCCGCAGCCCCGTCGTGCAGGACGCCATGCAACCGATCGTCATGGCCGGAGCCGCCTACGACTTCGGTAGCCACAAGGCTTATTCCGACCCGGGCATGCCTCTCCACGTGAAAGTGCTCACCGGCCGCTCCACGGACTGCAACCTGTTGCCGATCATGAGCCTGCGCTGCGCCTCCACCCAGACCTCGGACAACACGCGCATCGCCGCAGTCGAACTGGGCAGGCCGCTGGTGGAGCGGGTCAATGGCTGGCCGCTCGATTTCGTCGGCTATCTGGGCATCCTGCATCACGACGAGAACAATCTTCAGCCCGACGCCTGGCAGCTCGATGCCTACATCAAGGCTTACTACTACGGCTTTCCCTGGAGCGGACGGGTGCGCACCCGTCTCGGCATGGGTGCGGGCTTCTCGCTGGCAGAGCGCGTTCCCTACGTCGAACAACGGGACCAGGCGCAACGCGGGCGCAGCACCTCGAAACTGCTTAACTATCTCGATCCCAGCATCGACTTCAGCGTCGGCGACCTGATCGGCGCGCGCGCCCTGAAGGAGACCTACTTCGGCGTCGGCGCCTCGCACCGCTCGGGCATCTTCGGCGCCTCGCAGATGCTCGGCAACGTCAATGGCGGTTCCAACTACCTGTACACCTACATCGAGTCCAAGCTGTAGCCAGCGCTCGACAGCCGGGGCCAGCTGGATTCAGTGCAAGGTCCGCTCCAGCTGAACCAGCCGCGGCCTGATATAGAAGGCCACGACCTCCTGTCCCTGCAGGGTGACGCTGCCCCTGTTGCGGTCGTTGCCTGTTTCACTGTACTCGAAGCGGTAGACCCGGCGCAGCCTGAGCCGGCCATCATCGCTCCTGGCCGGCCAGATCGAAGCGATCGCCACAGTTTCATCGAGGAAGAGCAAACCTTCCGCCTCGCAAACGCGACGGGCCGCAGGTATGCATGCCTCGCGCGCCTTGAGGCTGTCCATCCAGAGCCAGGTGAGGGCCCCCAGCAGGAGCAGGCAGAAGGTTTCCAGGATCGGCATGAGTCCTCAGTCGCCCCACACCTCCCGGGCGGTATCAACCACCAGGCGAAGCTTGGCGCGCTGCTGTTCGACGGCGATATCGTTGCCATGGACCGTGCTGGAAAAACCGCATTGCGGTGACAGGCAAAGCTGTTCGAGCGGCACGATCTTGGCCGCCTCGTCGATGCGGCGCTTCAGGTCGTCCTTGGTCTCGAGCGCGCCCAGTTTCGTGCTGACCAGACCGAGCACGACGAACTTGCCCTTGGGCACGAAACGCAGCGGCTTGAAGTCCCCCGATCGGGCATCGTCGTATTCCAGGAAGTAGGCGTCGACTTCGAGTTCGTTGAAAAGTACTTCGGCGACCGGCTCGTAACCGCCTTCGGCGGCCCAGGCGCTCTGGAAATTGCCGCGGCAAAGGTGTATCGCCGTGGTCATCCCCGCGGGCTTGTTGCGCATCGCACTGTTGATCAGCCGGGCATAACGCCGGGGCAACTCGTTGGGATCGTCGCCGCGGCTACGTGCGCCTTCGCGCATCTTCTCGTCGCAGAGGTAGGCCAGGTTGGTATCGTCGAACTGCAGATAGCGGCAGCCGGCGTCGCCCAGGGATTTGAGCTCCTCGGCATAGGCTTCGCCGACATCGCGATAGAAACTTTCCAGATCGGGGTAGGCCTCCTTGTTGATGGCCTCGCGCCCGCCGCGGAAATGGAGCATGGTCGGCGAGGGTATCGTGACCTTCGGAGTGTTCCGGGTGAGCGATTTCAGGAAATTGAAATCGGCCAACTGGATCGGCCTGGAGTGCCTGATCTTGCCGGTCACGTGCATCACCGGCGGCGCGAAATCGAGGTTGCCGTCGGCCTTGTGGAAGCTCACCTTGATGCCGCCCCTGGTATCCACGCCGTCCAACTGTTCAAGAAAATCGACATGGAAATAAGTCCGGCGGAATTCCCCGTCGGTGACGCTCTGCATGCCGATGTCTTCCTGGAAGCGCACGATATCGCGAATCGCGGCGTCCTCCACGGCCCGCAGGCCTTCCTTCGAGAGCGTGCCGGCCTGGTGGCTGGCGCGGGCGTCGAGCAGCGCCTTGGGGCGCAGGAAGCTGCCGACGTGATCGGCGCGAAACGGCGGAAGGGTTCGGTTAGTCATCGGCGTTCTCCTTTTTTGTCAAAGCATGCCTTTTAGACATGAATATTTGCCGAATAATTATACTCCCGCGCCCGGCCCCGAACCGGCCGTGACGTGTATGATTTCCGCTTCCGGCCTTCCGAGTGCGTGCCATGTCCGATTGCAGCGACCCCGATCATGCCCCCAGCGCCCGCGCCGGCATCGGCATTCCACGGGAGCACCCGTTCGACCCCGCCGCTTTCGAGCGGGCGGTGAGCGATCTCCTGTCCGCCTGCGGCATCGCGCCGGATATGGCGCACATGGGCAGGACCGCCGAAAGGGTGCGGGAACTCTGGCAGAAGCGCCTGCTCGGCGGCTACGACCTCGACCCGGCCGAAGTGCTGGGCGAAGGCTTCTCCGATCATCGCAGCGACATGGTCGTGGTCCGCGGCATCGCGGTGCACGGGATCTGCCCGCACCATCTCGTGCCCTTTCGCGGCCTGGCGCATGTCGCCTACGTGCCCGGCGGTCGCCTGCACGGCTTCGGGCGCATTGCGCGGCTGGTGGACGCCATCGGCCACCGCTTCACCTATCAGGAATGGATGACCCGCGACGTCGCCGAAGCCCTGATGCGGCACGGACGGGCCCGGGGCGCCGCCTGCGTCGTCGAGGCCGAGCAGCTGTGCCTGCTGCTCGGAGAAGATAGACGCGGCGACGAACGGGTCGTGACGCAAGCCTACACCGGCGTCTTCGAAGAGGACCCGCAGTTGAGAAGCGAGTTCCTGCGGGCGATCGGCGGACGAGGCTTCTGAATCAGTTCCTGGCGTGGGAGAGTTGAAAGGATTCCACGCCCTCGAAGGCGGTCAGTTCCTGCGCCATTTCGGCAAGAGAGGCGGGAATGAGCCTGATCCGGGCGATGGCGACGAAGCGCCATTCGGCTTGGCCGTCCTGGAAGGCGATAGTCACGGTACCGCCGGCAATCTCGTAGCCGCGACGGTCGGCCATGCGCCGCAGCACCGCCTCGCTGGGCGTGAAATCGCGCCTGAAACGCAGCATGATGGCCACCGCCTGGCGCGAAGGCAGCCAGTTCTCCAGCCGGGACACCCACATCATGCAGGTCGCGGACAACAGGGCGAGGAAAATCGCCGCAGCGTAGAAGCCGACACCCACCAGGATGCCGATGGCGGAAGAAGCCCAGATCGAGGCCGCTGTGGTGAGCCCGCTGATGCTGAAGCCCTCCTTCATGATGACGCCTGCGCCGAGAAAGCCGATACCCGTGACGATGCCCTGGATGATCCGAGTCGGATCGGGATTGCTGGCCACGCCTGAGAGTGCATGTCCGCCATACCAGAACCCGGGATAGCCGGCGATCACGACCAGCGCCGCCGAGGCCATGCAGACCAGGCCGTAGGTGCGCATGCCCGCCGCCCGGCCGTGGTGGGAACGCTCATAACCGACCAGGAACCCCAGCAGCAGGGCGCCGAAGAGGTTGAGGCAGACCAGGATATTCGTCTCCACCTCGGCAGCGGACCAATATACGGCCAGCGAATCCTGCGTCAGCATGTCAGGGGCCTTTCATATGGGGGGATGTTCATGCTTGCGCAAAAACGGCTGCGACGCAAGCACGCGCCACCATGAGAGAATTCGCCTTTGCCGATTTGGAGATGGGATGACTATTTACGCTCTGGGTGACCGACGGCCCGAATTTGGTCCCGACAGCTGGGGTGCCGCAAACGCCACGGTGATCGGCTCGGTCGTGCTGGGCAATGCCGCCAGCGTCTGGTTCGGCGCGGTGATTCGCGGCGACAACGATCTCATCACCATCGGCGAACGCTCCAACGTGCAGGACAACGCGGTGCTCCACACCGACCGGGGAATCAGGCTCAGCGTCGGCCGCGAGGTCACCGTCGGCCATCAGGCCATGCTGCACGGCTGCACCATAGGCGACGGCTCGCTGATCGGTATCGGCGCAATCGTCCTCAACAACGCGGTCGTCGGCAAGAGTTGCATCGTCGCGGCCGGCGCCTTCGTGCCCGAGGGCAGACAGTACCCCGACCGTTCTCTGATCATGGGCGCTCCGGCCAAGGTCACCCGGCAACTCGACGATAAGGAAGTGGCCGACCTGCGCGGCTACGCCGAAGGCTACGTCATGCGCTCGAAACTCTTCCGCGAGCAGTTGCTGCCGATCGGTTGATGCCTAGGGTTGCTTCTGCGGCACCTGGATGAAGACTTCGTCGGGCTTGACGAAACCCAGTTCAAATCGGGCGCGCTCCTCGATCGCGTCGTAGCCGGTCTTGAGGTCGCGCACTTCGGCATCCAGTCCGGCGTTCCTCCGCTCGAGCTTCAGGTTGACTTCGCGCTGCGCATCCAGCTGACGATCCACCTCCCAGACCCTGAGCCAGCCACCCTTGCCCAGCCACAGCGAATACTGCAGCAGCGCGATCAGGACGACCAGCACCAGAGTGGGCCAGCGCACGGGTCCAGGTTACTTGCGCAGATTGTAGAAGGCGTTGCGGCCGGGATAGCTGGCGGTATCGCCCAGGTCTTCCTCGATGCGCAGCAGCTGGTTGTACTTGGCCATGCGATCCGACCGGGACAGCGATCCCGTCTTGATCTGCAGCGCATTCAGGCCGACGGCGATGTCGGCGATGATCGCATCCTCGGTCTCGCCCGAGCGATGGGAGATCACCGAGGTATAACCGGAACGCTTGGCCAGTTCGACGCAGGCGAAGGTCTCGGTGAGCGTGCCGATCTGGTTGATCTTGATCAGGATGGAATTGGCGACGCCCTGGGCGATGCCCTCCTTGAGGATCTTGGTGTTGGTGACGAACAGGTCGTCGCCGACGATCTGCACGGATTTTCCCAGCCTGTCGGTCAAGGTTTTCCAGCCGGCCCAGTCGTTCTCGGCCATGCCGTCCTCGATGCTGATGATCGGATACTTGTCGGCGAGCCGCGCCAGATAGTCGGTAAAGGCCTCCGACGTCAGTTCCAGCTTCTCCGAGGCAAGGTGATACTTGCCGTTCTTGTAAAACTCGGAGGCAGCGCAGTCCAGGCCCAGCACCACATCCTGGCCGGGGGTGTAGCCGGCCGCCTCGATCGCCTTGAGGATCAGTTCGATCGCCTCGTCGTTGCCCGAGACGTTGGGCGCGAAGCCGCCCTCGTCGCCGACGGTGGTCGGGTAGCCCTACTTGTCGACCAGCTTCTTCAGGTGATGAAACACCTCGGCGCCGCAGCGCAGCGCGGCGCGGAAACTCTGCGG
>CAIVDC010000136.1 GCA_903904605.1 uncultured Sterolibacterium sp. | reverse complement strand
CTGGTTGGTGACCTGGTTGTGCTCCACCTTTCGGTAAGGCGTCTCCATGAAACCGTAGGAATTGGTGCGGGCGAACAAGGCGAGCGAGTTGATCAGGCCGATGTTCGGACCCTCGGGCGTCTCGATCGGGCAGACCCGGCCGTAGTGGGTCGGGTGCACGTCGCGAACCTCGAAACCGGCGCGCTCGCGCGTCAGACCGCCCGGGCCCAAGGCGGAGACGCGGCGTTTGTGGGTGATCTCGGAGAGCGGGTTGGTCTGGTCCATGAACTGCGACAGCTGGCTCGAACCGAAGAACTCCTTGATCGCCGCGGAAATCGGCTTGGCATTGATCAAGTCGTGCGGCATCAGGTTGTCCGACTCGGCCTGATTCAGCCGCTCCTTGACGGCGCGCTCGACGCGCACCAGACCGGCGCGGAACTGGTTTTCGGCCAACTCGCCGACGGAACGGACACGACGGTTGCCGAGGTGATCGATGTCGTCGATTTCGCCCCGGCCGTTGCGCAGTTCGACCAGGATGCCGATCACGTCGATGATGTCCTGATTCGACAGGGTACCTTTGCCTTCGAGGCCTTCACGGCCAACGCGGCGGTTGAACTTCATGCGGCCCACGGCCGACAGGTCGTAGCGCTCCTCGGAATAGAACAGGCCGTGGAACAGCGACTCGACCGCGTCTTCGGTGGGGGGTTCGCCCGGGCGCATCATGCGGTAGATGGCGACACGCGCCGCCAGTTGGTCGCCGGTCTCGTCGATGCGCAGCGTCGCCGAAAGGTAGGCGCCGCGGTCCAGATCGTTCACGTAAAGGGTCTTGAGCACATCCACGCCGGCGGCGGCGAGATTGGCGATCAGTTCCTCGGTCAATTCGTCGTTGGCGTTGGCCAGGATCTCGCCGGTCCCGGCGTCAATGATATTCTGGGCCACGACGCGGCCGACGAGGTAATCCTCCGGCACGAGGATCTTCTTGACGCCGGCTTCGGCCAGATCGCGGATGTGTTTCGCGGTGATGCGCTTGTCCTTGGCAACGATGACCTTGCCGGCCTTATCAACGATGTCGAACTTGGCCATTTCGCCTCGCAGGCGCTCAGGCACCACCTCGAACTGGATGCCCTTCTTGGAAAGCTGGAAGGTATCGAACTCGAAAAACGTGGACAGGATCTGTTCGGGCGTGAGACCGATGGCCTTCAACAGGATGGACACCGGCATCTTGCGGCGGCGGTCGACGCGGAAATAGAGATGGTCCTTCGGGTCGAATTCGAAGTCGAGCCAGGAGCCGCGATAGGGAATGATGCGCGCCGAAAAGAGCAGCTTGCCCGAGCTGTGGGTCTTGCCGCGATCATGCTCGAAGAACACGCCAGGACTGCGATGCAACTGGGAGACGATGACGAGCTCGGTGCCGTTGATGACGAAGGAGCCGGTGGTCGTCATGAGCGGGATCTCACCCCTATAGACGTCCTGCTCCTTGACCTCCTTGATCTTTTCAGCCACCGACTCGCGGTCGAGGATCACCAGGCGAACCCGGGCACGCAAAGGACTGGCGAAGGTCAGCCCGCGCTGCTGGCATTCCTTGACATCGAAGGCGGGCTCGCCGAGATTGAAATGCACGAACTCCAGGCGGGCATTGCCGGAATGCGCCACGATTGGAAAGATCGACGTGAATGCCGCCTGCAGGCCCTGGTTTTGACGTTGCGCGGGCACCAGGCCGGCTTGCAGGAATTGCGTATAGGACTCAAGCTGTGTGGCCAGCAGAAAGGGTACGTCGAGCACGGAGGCGCGCTTGGCGAAGCTCTTGCGGATACGCTTTTTTTCGGTGTAGGAGTAAGTCATGGTGGCTCCGATCTGATGTCAGACGGTAAAGGTCAGAAGACAGTGCTGGCGGGAGAAGGGTCTCCCTTCAGCGCTCTCTTGTGACCGCTATGTGCGAATCGCAAGACACGCGGACGGGCAGCCAGGCCGTCCGTCCGCGTTCCAATTACTTGATCTCGACCTTGGCACCGACATCCTCGAGCAACTTCTTGAGGGCTTCGGCGTCGGCCTTCGGAATTGCCTCCTTGACCGCCTTCGGAGCGCCGTCGACCAGGTCCTTGGCTTCCTTGAGGCCCAGGCCCGTGGCCGCGCGAACGACCTTGATCGCCTCGACCTTCTTCTCGCCGGCAGCCAGCAGGATGACCGTAAACTCGGTCTTTTCTTCAACGGCGGCGGCGGCGGCGACCGGAGCGGCCACGGCGACCGCGGCGGCGGCGGCGGAAACGCCGAACTTCTCTTCCATTTCCTTGATGAGCGCGGACAGATCGAGAACGGTCATGCTCGCAATCGCGTCGAGGATTTCTTCTTTACTAACAGCCATGATTAAAACTCCTGAATGAATTGAATGATTTCGGTCGGAAAAGTGGCATGCGCCCTACGCGGCTTCTTTGGCGTCGCGCACCGCAGCGAGACCCCTGACGAACTTGGTCGGGATTTCGTTGAGCGTGCGGACAAACGTGGCAACCGGCGCCTGCATCGTGCCGAGCAACTTCGAGAGCAGCTCTTCACGACTTGGCATGGTTGCCAACGCCTTCACGCCGGCCACGTCCAGGACGTAGTTCGGCATGGCGCCAGCCTTGATGACGAGCTTGTCGTTACCCTTGGCGAACTCGTTGAGCAGCTTGGCGGCGGCCACCGGATCCGGGGAAATCCCGTAGATCAGGGGGTCGACCATCTTCTCGGCGAGTCCTGCGAACCCCGTGCCAGCAACGGCACGACGAACCAGGGTGTTCTTCAGCACGCGCAGATACACACCGGCGGCGCGCGCATTGGCGCGCAGCACGGTGATCTTGCCCACTTCCAGACCGCGGTACTCAGCGACGATGATCGACTGGGCATTCGCGATTTGCG
>CAIVDC010000135.1 GCA_903904605.1 uncultured Sterolibacterium sp. | reverse complement strand
CCGCAACAGATGCATTTCTTTTCGTCGACTTCCAGCGAAGGCTTGCCATTGACCATCGCCGGGCGAATTGCCGCCACCGGGCAGCGCGCCACCACCGTCGGCCGCTCGCAGACGTTGGCGACCATTTCGTGATTGATCACCGGCGGCTTGGTGTGCTGGATGATGATGGCGATGTCGGCCTGGCCGCCGCAGTTGATTTCGCAGCAGGAGGTGGATATGTGCACGCGGTTGGGCATCTCCTCGCGGATGAACTCCTCATGCAGTTCGTCCATCAGCGACTTGACCACGCCCGATGCGTCGGTGCCGGGAATGTCGCAATGCAGCCAGCCCTGGGTGTGCGAGATCATCGAAATTGAATTGCCGGTGCCGCCGACCGGGAAGCCGTGCTTCCCCAGAGCAGCGATCAGCGGCGCGACCTGGGCTTCGCTGCTGACCATGAATTCGATGTTGGATCGGATGGTGAAGCGGACGTGTCCTTCTGCAAACTGGTCGGCGATGTCGCACAGGGTGCGAATGGTGAATACGTCCATCTGCCGCTGCGTGCCGGCGCGCACCGTCCACACCTCGTCGCCCGTATGCGATACATGGTGCAAGACGCCGGGGCGGGGCCGGTCATGGTACTTCCAGTTGCCGTAGTTCTTCGCCAGCTTCGGGTGCAGCAGGGGCATGTGGTCCGGTACGCCGGATTCGATCGCGCGACGGATTTGAGCTTGAGCCATGTCAGTAGTCTCCGGTGAATGGTGAGGCTCGCTTTACGCGGCGGCCTTCTTGGCGTTGATCTTGGCAACCTCTTCGTCCCAGCCGTCCATGCGCACGTAGGGATTGGTGCGCGGCGCCGATACCATGTTGGCATCGATGTCGAGATCAAGGCCCTCGAGGAAGTTGACCAGACCGATGCGCTCGATCATCTCGCCGGTGCGCTCGTGTTCCAAGGCGTTCTCGGCAAAGAACTCGATGATCTTCTGCCCCAGTTCGACCAACTGTTCGTAGTCCTCATCGTTCTGCAGTCTGAAGAATGGAACGGCCACGGTGCCCATCAGATCGCCGATCTTGAGCGTCCGCTTGCCGCCGACGAGGATGGTCGCGCCCTTGTCGGTGCCGGAGGCCAGGGCTCCGGTCATGACATTGATGCAGTGCATGCAGCGAACGCAATCCTTGTTGTCGATTTCCAGGGCCAGGCTGTCGCTGACCGCGACGCTGGAAATGCTGGCGCCGGACTTCACCGCCTTGATCTCCTTCAACTGGATAGCCTTGGTCGGGCAGCGGGCAATGACGTCATTGACCATTTCGTTCATGCCATGCTTGGCGAACCACTTTTTCGCCAGTACCTCATCGGTGCGCATGTTGTCGCGCCAGGTGCCGATTACCGCCATGTCCGAGCGCTGTATGGAATTCATGCAGTCGTTGGAGCAGCCGGAGAACTTGAACTTGAACTTGTAGGGCAGGGCCGGACGGTGCAGATCGTCGAGGTTGGCATTGACCATGGATCGCAGCGCCCGCGCTTCGTCGAAGCAGGACTGCTCGCAGCGCGCAGCGCCGACGCACGACATTGACGTGCGCACCGAAGGACCGGCGCCGCCCATGTCGAAACCCATCTCGTTGATTTCGTCGAATGCCTTCTGGGTGTTCTCGGAGGTGACGCCCTGGAACATGATGTCGCCCGACTGGCCGTGAAAGGCGATCAGGCCGGTGCCGTGCCGTTCCCAGATGTCGCAGAACTGGCGCAGAGTCTTGGTGTCGTAGTGCATGCCGCCGGGCGGCATGATGCGCAGGGTATGGAACTCGGCGGCATCGGGAAACACGGGCTTGTTGTGCTCGTCCTTGATCTCGGTGAAGCGCGGGATGACGCCGCCGCCGTAGCCGATGACGCCGACCGTGCCGCCCTTCCAGTAACCCTTGCGGGTCTGGTAGGAATGCTCGAGATGGCCGAGCAGATCGACAACAGAATCCTTGTCTTCGGCCAGACGCTTCAGGCCGGTAACGAAGCTGGGCCAGGGACCGCTCTCGAGCTGGTCAAGATTCGGCGTGGCGTGAGGTTTCTTGGCCATGGGAATTGTCTCCTTTGTTTTGAAAGTATATAAGGCTTGTCGAATGTTAAGGATCTGTGCGGTGCACAAACCATACCCGTGGAAGGTAGTCTGTCCCCCCTTGTGGGGGTACTCATAGCTACCCGAATGGAGTATGACCTGGCACGCCAACGCGGTGATGGCTGGCAGGGAGGCCAAGATGCGATAGTCTAGCGTGGAGAAGGAGACTCAGTGGATAATATTATCAGCCTGGACAAGTTCATCTTGCCCATCGGCAAGCAAGGAATCGAACTGCAGCAGATCATCTATGAATCCGGCGGCATGCCGCTCATGCGGGTGCGCATTCGCGAGGGCAGCCGCTTCACCGTCTTTGACATCGATCCGGGCAGCGCCGAGCGTTGGGGGCGGGCCATGGTCGAGTGGTCGCAAACACAGGAGAAGCCGGCATGAAAGATGCGATCGACTTGGTTTTCCCGCTCTCCGGCAGTGCCGTCAGGCCGGATTATGCGACGCTCTTGTGGCAGTCCTTGCGGACAATGCTGCCGTGGCTGGAGGATGAGCCCGCGGCCGGCATTCTGCCGATCGCCGGAACCAGTGCCGGCGACGGCACCCTCTACCTGAGCCACCGTGCGCGGCTGACGCTGCGCCTGCCGCAGCATCGGGTCGCGGCAGCCCTTGCCTTGAGTGGCCAGCAACTGGATCTGGGCGGCGCCATCGCTATCGGCGAAGCGCGTCAGCGCGCTCTTATTGCTTCATCGGCACAGTATTCCCCCTGTGTCGTATTCGCCTGCGCCGGGGAGGAAGAGTTCCTCGCCCTGTGCACCGCACGCCTAGGCGAAATCGGCGTCAACTGCAGCCTGGTCTGCGGGCGGGCCCAGGTCAAGACGGCTGAGGGCGGGGAGATCCGCGGCTTCAGGCTGATGCTGCATGGTCTGACGGCGGCGCATTCCCTCGTCATTCAGCAACTGGGCTTGGGCGAGGCGCGCAAACTCGGCTGTGGCATTTTTGTTCCGCACCGGACGGCAAACGCCGTCGGTTCGACTTAATCTATAGAGGATGACTATGGAAACCGTTGTGGCGACACTCGACTTCTCAGGCATGACCTGCCCGGCGCCGCTGGTCGGCGCCAAGCGCGTGGTCGATGACCTTCTGCCAGGACAGACCCTGGTGCTCATCTCCGACTGTCCCGGCACGCCCGATGACCTTGCCGCCTGGGCTCGGGTCACCGGCAACGAAGTTCTTCTGACCGAGAAACGGGAGGGAGGCAAGACCGCATTCACCATACGCAAGGGCGGCGGCGAGAAACGTCATGTCAATGTCACGCTGGACATGCGCGGCGTCACCTGTCCCGGTCCCATCGTCGAGGCGAAAAAACTGCTCGATGCGATGCACGGGGGCGAGGTATTGCTGCTCATCAGCAACTGTCCCGGCACGCCCGCCGACGTCCGCGCCTGGGCCAAGGGCGGCTCCATCGAACTGGAGGCAGCGGTCGAGGCCGGACGCGGTACTCACGAGTTTTATCTGATAAAAACCTGAAGGGAGGACAACCATGAGCTATGTCATCAATGGCGTGGAGAAGGAAACCGACGCCGACGGTTATCTGCTGGAGCCGGACTTCAGCGATGAGGCGGTGCAGGTCATCGCCGCCGCGGAGGGAATTGAACTCACCGACGATCATTGGAAGATCGTGGGCTTCCTGCGCGACAAGTATCGCGATGAAGGCCATACCCCGAATTTCCGCGCCATGCTGAAGGCGGTGGGGGAGGAAGTCATCCCGGGCTGCGACAGCAAGACGCTCTACGACTTGTTTCCCATCGGCCCGGCCAAGCAGGGCTGCAAGGTGGCCGGTCTGCCGCAGCCCTACGGCAAAGGCGGCTATTGAATCGTCCCGTCAAGCGTCTGTCCTTATGATCAGGGCAAAGGTTTGCAGCGGCGGGCGTTGAAGGCGGAAGCTTTGCACCGCCCAGCTCCAGTTATCGATATGACTATCATTAAAGCCTAAGCTATTCCGTTACAATGCCGCGATACCCGACCAACCTGCCCAGCTTGAATGCCATCTTCCCCCACCGCATTACGGAAAGCGCATTGGCAGTCGACTATTTTTGTTGCGGGCTTGGTGGCATTCCTCTTGCTGGACGTCGGCTTATCTGCCCTGAGCTACGAACGTTTTCACCGTGAAGCAGAAACGAACGCCGACAATCTCGCCGAAGCCATTCGCCTGGCCGTCGAAGAAACGATCGGTCGGGCCGAGAGCTACATGCTTGGTGTCTCGAGCTCGCTGAAATCAGGAGATTTCTCCGGCGGCCTGACGAAGCAGAGGCATGACGAGATCGAATCGCTCATGGCGTCCCATCTGACCCGTTTCCCCGAGATTTCCAACTACCAGGTGTTCACGGCCGGGGGCGACTACATTTTAGGCGCGGGAAACGCTGAGGCAACGAGGCTCAATTTCAGCGATCGCGAATGGTTTCGTTCGCTGAAAGACGATCCCGCCAAGGCCCTCGCCATATCGGAAGTCATTGTCGGCAACGGCCCGGCCGCGCGGACCGTTGTCGTCGCCGTGCCGATCCGCGGGACGGATGGGCATCTTCTCGGGGCGGTCAATGCCGTTCTGGATCTCTCGCACATGCAACGCTTGATAGATGGTCCCGAGATTGGCGCAAAAGGAGTGATTTCGCTGCGCCGCAGCGATACCGCCCGCCTGATGCTGCGCCGGCCGGAGATCGCAGGAATGATCAACCGACCAGTCAGTTCGGCTTTCGCCGCGCGCATTTTCTCCGGAGAAATGTCCGGGGTTATGGACTTCGTCTATTCCGTCGACAACGTGGCGCGGACCACCGCCTTCAGCCGCACGCAGCACTATCCGTTGGTGGTGGTGGTCGGCTTGGCGCGCGACGACTACCTTCGTCCCTGGGTCATCCAGACCCTGATCGCCTGGAATATGACTCTGGTGTTCGTGGTCATGCTCGGCTTGCTGTATTTCAGGCAGCAGCGGACGCAGAAGATCCTGGAAGCCGCGCGGTCAGAGTCGCAGCTGCATGCACACCGATATGAAGTGCTGCTCAATTCCGCCAGCGAAGGCATCTGCGGCGTTGACGCCGAGGGGCTCGTGGATTTCATCAATCCAGCCGCGCAGCGGATACTGGGGTGGCGAGAAGACGAGGTTGTCGGTACCAATTTCCACATACTCGCCCATCGGAACCACTTCCATGCCGACGGCATCGGATATCCGGCTTCCGACTGCAAGCTGCACAGCACCCTGAGCCGTCCCGGGACCGGTAGCGATGGAACGGAGCGCCAGTTCAACAAGGATGTCTACTGGCGCAAGGACGGAACGGCTTTTCAAGTGGAATACAGGGTCGCGACCATCAGGGGAGAGGGCGAGGCGAGCGGCGCCGCGATCCTTTTCCGAGATGTCACCGAGCGGAAGAAGAAGGCAGAACAAGCGCGTCACCTGCTGTTCTACGACGCGCTCACCAACTTGCCGAAACGTCGTCTGTTCAACGACCGATTTAGCCTGGTCATTGCGGCCGGCAAGCGCAGTGGCTGCCGCGGCGCCATCATGTTTCTCGTTCTCGACCAGTTCAAGGCGATAAGCGACCTATACGGGCATACCGTTGTCGATCTGCTCTTGATCGAAACCGCCGATCGACTGAAAGCCTGCATACGCGATATGGATACCGTGGCGCGCTTCGGCCGTGGAGAATTCGTAGTGATGATCAGCGAACTGGATGCGGATAAGTCCGTGTCGCTTGCACAAGCCGGCAGCATTGCCGAAAAAATCCGCGGCGCGTTGTCCGGCCTCTATGTGTTGACCGTCCAGTCTCCTGAAACGGGGGGAACTGCTGTCGAGCTTCGCTGCACGGCAAGCGTTGGTGTGGCGCTGTTCGGCGATCTCGAAGCCAGCCAGGACGACATCTTCACCCGGGCGGTCACGGCGATGTTTCAGGCGCGGAAGGAAGGGCACAATTCGGTTCGGTTCTATGACGGGTGACGCCGACGGACACGCCTCTCGAGGTGGACCGGCCGGTCGAGCGAGGGCACCTGGAAGGCCCTGGAGCGGTCGGCAGGCGCGAACTGGCGGATCAATTCCGGGTCGCAGAGGGCCCCGCCGACTTTCGCAACATGCTGATTTCGGCGTTCCTTGGCGACGTCGGTGGTGAATGAAACTTAAAACTTGGATCTGACAAATGGCGATACGCATCAGGAGCAATTTCCATTCACGGGGCAAGCCGCGCAGCCAGGCCGCCTTGGCCAGCGTTGTCGCCATGCTCGCCTGGAAGCTGGCGATAGATTCGATCAAGCGCATGCGCGAAGCCCAGTTCGACATTGACCTCGGTCGCTCGTATTTCGATTTCGTCTGCGAGTATCTCGCCTTTTTCGCCCACCTAGCCGATCGCATCGCCTACCGCGATCTGGCTGAGGAGCAGAGGGCGGAATTCACCGCGGCACTGGCAAAGCGCTTGGCCGAGGTGGTCGAGGACAATGCCGACATGCTGATCGTAAGTTCACCGTCCGGAGCCTGCCAGCGGCACTTCCTCGATCTGTTCAACCGCGCGGGAGCCGACTACGCCTGCTTCGAATACGGCGCCGAGGGCCCGGACTTCGGCTTTCGCCGCTGCTTCGCGAGCCGAATCCGGGAAGGCGTGCCGGAAAAGGACAAGACCTGGGTCTATGATCAGGTCATGGAGATCGAGGTGCCGGAAGGAGTCAAGGCGCTCGAGAAGACCCTGGCGGGACTTTTTTCCGCGGAGGGCGAAGCCATTCCGCAACGAAAGACCCGTGCTTCCGTGACTGGCGATTGAGCATGTCGGACCATTCTCCCTTCGATCTCGACAATCCTGCCGCCTATGCCGTCTGGCGAAAAATAAAGCTCGCCACGGCACCCGGTTCCCTGGCCGATCTGATCGTCGAAGTCAAGGATCCGAAGGCGCTGACCGACAAGGAACGCTTGGCCCTGCTGGAACGTTGCGCCTGCGCCAACATGGCGATCTATGCCGGCGGCAATCACGCAGAGGACAAGGAAATTCCGCGTCTGCTGGGTCTGCAACTGGGTCTGAAGACCCTGGATGGCAATTATCTCTCGGACGAGGATGGCATCTCGGCATTGACACTGTCTGGGGCCGGAACGCGTCGGGAATTCATACCCTATACCGACCGCGCGATCAATTGGCATAGCGACGGATACTACAATGCCCCGGAACGGACGGTGCGCGGCATGATTCTCCATTGCGTCGAGAGCGCAGAATGCGGAGGAGAGACCCGGCTGCTAGACCACGAGCTGGCGTATCTGTTGTTGCGCGACGAGAATCCTGAATTCATCCGCGCGCTCTCGCAACCGGATGTCATGACCATCCCGGCGCGCAGCGCGGCAGAAGGCGTTGGCGAAGTCGCCCGGCCCGAACAGGCGGGCCCGGTGTTTTCGGTCGACCGCCAGGGTTTCCTGCACATGCGATATACGGCGCGCAGCAGAAGCATCGCGTGGAAGGAGGATGCTGCGACGCGAGCCGCTCTTGCCTGTCTCGAGCAGATCCTCAAGCGAGGCACGCCATGGACCTTTCAGGGGCGTCTGGAGGCCGGCATGGGCCTCGTCTGCAACAATGTGCTGCACGAGCGCACCGCCTTTTCGGATAGCCCTGCGCGGCGGCGGCTGATCTTTCGCGCCCGGTTCTGCGAGCGCGTAGCGGCTGCTTAGAGCGAACGCTCGGCAGCGCATGCGGGATCACGCTGCAAGGCATAACATAGCGTTGCCCCGGGCGGATCGGGAGCGCCGCCGCAAAGACTCGTGCGCTTAGCGGCGCCAGAGGTGGACTATCGATAGACTCGAAGCGCCCGGCGCCAAGTCGAGGGGCGACGCGATGTGGTCGCCGGGCGATTCGACCACCGCCGCTATGCTCGGCAAACCGCTGTTCCACCGTGCCAGGGCGATTCTTGCCGCGGCGGGCCCGTTGATTCCCTGCGGGCTGCGTTATAATCGCATGTCCCTGCATTGGCCTGCGCGCCTTTGCCATATCTCACGATCAGCGAGCAATCTCTCTGGGTGTTCCCGTCATGCGTATCCTGCTCTCCAACGACGACGGATACTTTGCGCCGGGGCTGGAAATTCTCGCTGCCGTCCTGGCCGGGATCGCCGACGTGACGGTGGTCGCTCCGGAGCGCGATCGCAGCGGCGCGAGCAATTCCTTGACGCTCGACCGGCCGTTGTCGCTGCGCCGAGCCGCCAGCGGCTTCTACTACGTTAACGGCACGCCGACGGACTGTGTGCACCTCGCCGTGACCGGCATGCTCGACCACTTGCCCGACATGGTGGTTTCGGGCATCAACCTCGGCGCGAATATGGGCGATGACACCATCTATTCGGGCACCGTCGCCGCGGCGACCGAAGGTTATCTGCTGGGCGTCCCGGCTCTGGCGGTTTCCCTGACGAGCAAGAAGGGAGAGCATTTCGAGACGGCGGCGCGCGTGGCAAAAGATCTGGTCGGACGTTTCCAACATGGGGATTTCGGCGAGTCGCTGCTGCTCAATGTCAATGTGCCCGACATCCCGTACGACAGCCTCAAGGGTCTTCAGGTCACCCGGCTGGGCAAGCGTCACAAGGCGGAACCGGTGGTGAAGCAACAGACGCCGAGGAACGAAACCGTTTATTGGGTCGGTGCCGCGGGGGCCGCCCAGGATGCTGGCGAGGGCACGGATTTCCATGCCGTGGCGCATGATTACGCCTCACTCACGCCGCTGCAGATGGATCTCACCCATACCACGCAGATCGCCGCCCTGAATCGTTGGCTCGTGCGATGAACGCACCGACCCTGCGCGGCATCGGCATGACTTCGCAGCGCACCCGCGCGCGCATGATCGAGCGCCTGCGCGAGCAGGGTATCGTCGATGAGCGCGTGCTCGCGGCGATGGCAGCCGTGCCGCGGCACATCTTCGTCGAGGAGGCTCTGGCCTCGCGCGCATACGACGACACGGCATTGCCGCTTGGCTTTCAGCAGACGATCTCGCAGCCCTATGTCGTGGCGCGGATGATCCAGCTCCTGCTCACCGGGCATGAACTGGGCAGGACGCTCGAGGTCGGCGCCGGCTGCGGTTACCAGGCAGCGGTGCTGGCGATGCTGACGCGGGAGTTGTTTGCGGTCGAGCGCATAGAACCTCTCCTGGCCAAGGCCAGGAAGCACCTCGGGCAATTGCGTCTCTCCCATGTCAGACTGAAGCATGCCGACGGACACTGGGGTCTGCCGGAAGCGGCGCCATTTGATACCATTATCGTTGCCGCGGCGGCGGCGGCAACGCCGCAGGCCTTGCTCGATCAGTTGGCGCCGGGTGGGCGGCTGATCCTGCCGCTGGCCGGTGCAGCGAACGGCGAACAGACGCTGTCCCTGATCGAACGCACGGCGGCCGGCTTCGCCGAGACGCGTTTCGATGTGGTGCGCTTCGTACCTTTGGTGGCGGGGGTGGAATGAATATGCTCGGTCGATGTCTGCTTCTCTTTGCCTTGGCGTTGCTGGCGGGTTGCGCCAGTAGCCCCCCTGCGCCGGTGGTCGAGCGCACGGCGCCCAGCACCGTGGTCGAGCGGTCGGCCGCCGGTTCCGCGCCCGTCGCCACCTCCATCGGGGCGGGCCCAGGCGCAGTCGCGGGCGACCAGGGCGCCGGCTACTACACGGTCAAGAAGGGCGATACGCTCTACTCCATCGCCCTCGACAGCGGCCATTCCTACCGCGACATTGCGGCCTGGAATGCGCTCGAGGATCCGAACAGGATCCAGGTAGGACAGCAACTGCGCGTGGTGCCGCCGGAGGGCTCGGCCCCGGTGGCGGTGGCCCGTCCCATCGCCGCGCCCGGTGCGGTCGAAGGGCGCCCGCTGGGTTCTTCGAGTCAGTCAGACTCGACGGGATCTCAGGGTCCCGCTTCCTATGCCAATACCGAGACCCTGAAACGCGAACCGAAGGGCGGCAAGTGGCCATATTCCGAGCAGGCACTGGCGCAGTTGCAGAAGGCCGATGCCCCCGTGGCACCGCCATCGGCTCCGCAACCCGGGACCGATGCGAAGCCGGCGGCGCTGGCCGAGAGCAAGCCGGCCACCGCAGACAGCGATGCCGTGGATTGGGCGTGGCCTGCGAACGGAAAACTGATCGCCGGCTTCGTCGAAGGCAGCAACAAAGGCATAGACCTTGCAGCCGAGGCGGGCGACCCGGTGCTGGCAGCGGCCGCCGGCAAGGTCGTTTACGCCGGCAGCGGCTTGCGCGGGTATGGCAAGCTGGTGATCGTCAAGCACAACCTCAGCTTTCTCTCCGCCTATGCGCACAACAGCCTGATTCTGGTCAAGGAAGGGCAGAGCGTGGCAAAGGGGCAGAAGATCGCCGAGGCCGGCGCGAGCGACAGCGATCAGCCCATGCTGCATTTCGAAATCCGGCGTCAGGGCAAGCCGGTTGATCCGCTGAAACTGTTGCCCAGCCGCTAACATGCCCAAGGGCGTCGTCCCAACCGAGGATGCTCCGCCGGAAGCCGCCGATGCGGAGGGCACGGAGGCGGCGGAGGCGGCATCCGGCAGCGCGAAAACCGAGTTCCTGAACGACGTCACCCAGCTCTACCTGAACGATATCGGCGCCAATCCGCTGCTCTCGGCGGATGAAGAGACGGCGCTGGCGCGTCTCGTCAAGATCGGGGATTTCGCCGCCCGGCAGAAGATGATCGAGTCCAACCTGCGCCTCGTCGTCAGCATCGCAAAGCGCTATCCGAACCGCGGCATCCCCATCTCGGACCTGATCGAGGAGGGCAATCTCGGCCTGATCCACGCCCTGGAGAAGTTCGATCCGGAACGCGGTTTCCGCTTTTCCACCTACGCGACCTGGTGGATCCGCCAGAACATCGAGCGTTCCATCATGAATCAGTCGCGGACCATTCGCCTGCCGGTGCACGTGGTGAAGGAGTTGAATCTGGTCCTGCGCGCGCTGCGCCAGCTCGAGTCTTCGGACCAGCGCAGCCCGCATCCCGGCGCAGAGGAGGTGGCGCGTCTGATCGACAAGCCGGTGCAGGAGGTGCGCGAGATCCTGGCATTGAACGAACATACTACTTCGCTCGATGCGCCCCTGGAGATCGACAACGAGCTCTCGGTCGGCGATGCCATCGCCGACGACAGCAGGACCGGCCCCGAAGGCCTGCTTCAGCAAGCCGAGGTCGGGATTCGCGTCGCCGAATGGGTGGCGCAGTTGTCGATCAATCAGCGCTATGTCATCGAAAGGCGCTATGGTTTGAACGGCTGCGAAGTGGCTACGCTGGAACATCTCTCCGTCGACCTCGGCCTGACCCGCGAAAGGGTGCGCCAGATCCAGATCGAGGCACTGGGGAAGCTCAGGCGACAACTGTCGCGCGAAGGTCTGGACAAGGACGAGTTGTTGTAGCTCGGCCGAAAGTGGCAATTCTCCCGGCCGTGGTTCGGCCGCGCTATCTTGTCTGGCGCAGGGCCTGCGCCAGATCATAGACTGCCATGGCATAGAAGCTGCTGCGGTTGTAGCGGGTCAGGACATAGAAGTTACGGTAGCCGATCCGGTATTCGGTGGCCTGCTGGGGTGTGGCGAGTTCGACCAGGGCAGCGGGCAACTCCGGCGCGTCGACGGCCGCGACGCCATAGGATGCCATTTCGCCCGGTGTTTTCTGCGGCGCGATACCTTCGTCGATCAGCTCAGCAAACTTATCTCCGGAAACGGTCGCCGCAGCGCTCACCGGAGCATCCTTCTCCCAGCCATGCACGGCCAGGAAATTCGCGACGCTGCTGATGGCGTCGGCGGGGTTGGCCGCCAGGTCGATGGGTCCGTACCGGCGGGCAGAGACCGCATAGCGACGCACGCTGCTGGGCAGGAACTGAGGCAGGCCGAGAGCGCCGGCGTAGGAACCCTTGAACCAGAGCGGATCGCGATGCGTCTCGCGGGCAAGTAGCAGCAACTCCTCCAACTCCTGACGGAACAGGGCGGCGCGCGGCGGATAGCCGAAGGCCAGGGTCGACAGTGCGGCGAAAGTGCCGAAGTGGCCGCGCACGCGGCCGTAAAGGGTCTCGACGCCGATGATGGCGACTATGATCTCCTCCGGCACGCCGAAGCGTTCGCTGGCGTCGGCCAATGCCGCATGCTGCTCTTGCCAGAAGACCGCGCCCAGGGCGATCCGCTTCGCGTCGACATAGCGTGCGCGATAGGCGGTCCAGGAGCGGATGCCCGGATCGACCGGCGGCAGGATCGCCTTGATCACCGCAGGTAGCGGTTTCGTCAGGGCGAAGCGCTGCGCGAGCCGCCTGCTGTCGAAGCCGTGCTTGTCATGCATCTCCCGGATGAAGGCGCGTACTTTGGGATTTCCGGCAAAGCCGGTGCCGTGTTTCGCCGCCGATGCGGGCGCAGCGGCGAGGCAAAGAAGCAGGGCGACGAGGCGGACCGGGTTCATGGCGAAAGGCGCCCGATGCGCGCGTTCAGTTCCTGCAACATCCGGGTGCGGGCGATCGTGGTTTTCGGTCCGTAGCGCATGGTTTCGTAGAGTTCGGCGATGATCGATATTTCTCCTGCGATGTTGGGCAAAGCCGCGCTGATGCGTTGGGCGTAATCGTGCGGCCCTTCCCAGGGCCGTCTTGCCAGGCCAGATCCTTGCCCACCGGGGCGAACGGTGCTCCGCCCGGCGAGTTTGCGCGAAAGGCGGCTCCAGGCGTCCTGGAGCGGGTCCCGGTTTCGCCCTCTCTCCAGCAGCGCCCAAGCCGCGAATGCGCTCAGCAACAAGCCGCCGAGCACAGCCAGGGCGGAGACCTGGCGCTGCCAGTCCTGGTCCGCGATTCCCAGTCCGGCCAGGAAATCGCGCTGGCGCTGCGGATTGTAGCCGAGTACGCCCCGGTTCCAGGCGTTTGCCAGCGCGTCCCAGCGAAAGCGTATTTCGCGCAGCCACAGAAATGCCGGCCGGGCCAGCAGCGGCTCGCCTTCGGGCAGGGCTGCGGCCAGGCTGCGCTCGACGCGTGTCGGCGCGATCGCCGCGGTGGGATCGACTCGCCGCCAGCCGAGATCCTTGGACCAGACCTCGGCCCAGGCGTGCGCGTCGGACTGGCGCACGGTCAGGGTTTTGTCGACGGGATTGATTTCGCCGCCCTGATAGCCGGTCACGACGCGGGCGGGCAGACCCGCGGCGCGCATCATGAAGACGAAGCTGGCGGCGAAATGTTCGCAGAATCCGCGCCGGCTATCGAAGAGAAATTCATCCATGGAATTCGCGCCGAGCAGCGGAGGATCCAAGGTGTAGCTGAAATGACCGTTGCGGTAGTAGTCGAGCATGCGGCGCACGATCGCCGGCCCGTCGCCGCCCAATTCGGCGCGCCACGCCTGGGCCAGCAGCCGGCCCCGCGGATTCGTGCCGGCAGGCAGTTGCCTGGCCTGACGGAGCCTCTCAGGCGACTCATCTCTCCCGGCGATGACGCCGGAGTAAGAGCGCATGGCATAACGCAGGCGGGTTCGCACCGGTGCTTTGGCCAGCAGTTGGTAATCGGCGGTCATCAAGCCGTCGGAGGGGATGGCGCCGGGAAATTCCAGGGCGAACAGCCAAAGTTTGTCGTGTGGCTCCAGCGTCACCGTGTAGTCGCTGACGGTGCCGGCGGTCGCATACGGCAGGGTGCTGCCGGCCGGGACGCGGCCGGCCGTCCAGGTCCGGCCGTCGAAGCCGGTGAGCACCGGGCCTCGCCAATAGAGGGTGTCTTGCGCCGGTTGCTTGGTCGAGAATTCGACGCGAAAGGCGATCGCATCGGACCGGCTCAACTGGCTGATCGATCCCGGCGTCATGGTTTCGGACAGGCCCGTGAGCCCGGCGTAGGCGTCGGCCGGCAGACCCCAGAGCGGCCCCGGAATGCGCGGAAACAGCATGAACAACAGCAGCATGAAGAGCGAGGCCTGGGCCAGCATCTGGGCAGACAGGCGAAGTGCGCCGGGCGCCGATCGACGCGGATGATTGATGAGCACCAGCGCCGTGGTGGTGAGTACCACGGCCATCAGCGTCATGACGGCGCTGGCGATGCTTTGGGCGTAGGGGAACTGGCAGAGCATCAGAAAATAGCTGATCAAAACCGCCGCATGGCCGTCCCGGCCGCTCTTCGCTTCCATGAGCTTCAGGGCGAGGAGCAGCAGCAGCAGGGCCACGCCCGGATCGCGACCGAACAGCGTGCGGTAATGGGCCGCGATGGCGACTGCGCCGCCGAGCGCCAGCAGCGTGAGCAGCCCATGCCCCGGCACGGGAACCGGTCGCCACAGTGAAGCGGCGCGCCAGAGCAGGATCAGCGAGGTGCCGAGCGCCAAGCCTTTCGGCAGATCGACCGTCAGCGGGGCGAGAACCGCTGACGCCGCTGCCAGCAGCCACAGATGCTGCTGCCTGCCGAGCGTGGCGGGCTTAGCCATACAAGGCCAGCACCTTGAGGCTGGCGTGAAAATGGGCTGCGCCTTTGTCCGGCGATAAAGTCGTGCCGGGCAGGCGCAAGCCCCAGAGGATGCCCGCCTCATGGACTTCGCAGATCCAGCGCGCGAGAACCGAGAGCCGCGCCTCGACGGCAAATTCACCGGGCAGGTCATCCCAGTCGAGCCACAGACTCCGTGCCATCGCACCGGCAAACAGCTTGGTCAACAGCGGTCCCTGTTCCAGCCTCGCCGCCGCTTTCCAGGCGACGTGGCCCAGCGGGTCGGTGATCTGGTGAGCACGCAGCGCGGAGAAATCCTCCATCCCGGCATTAAGGCCGGCATCTCCGGCATCATCAAAGGGCAGCGCCGGCAGCGGCAGCGCGTCCTTCGAGGGAGCGGGGTAGACCAGGCAGCGCATCATCGGGGCGGCATAGGCCCAGGCGCGGATCAGGCCGAGGGGGTAGGTGGTCTGCAGGGTCATCGGCGGCAGGGCGAGCCAGCCGCGGTCTTGTGCCGGCAGTTCGAGCTGCACTTCACTGCAGCTCTTTGCCGGTACATCGACCTCCACCGGATTCCGGCCCGGCAGCCGCAAGCGGATCGCGTACTTTTCCCGGTTGTCCGGGTTGGTCAGGATCAGCCCGAAGCGGGCCGTCTCGCCGGCGAAAGTCGGCGCCGCACGTCCCGGCGAGATCCTCAGACGGGCCAGATTGCGGAAGCTGTGGAAGATCGCCATGATGCCCAGACCCGCGAGCAGGAAGACCAGGGCGTAGCCCAGGCTGAGTTCGTAATTGACGGCGGCGATCAGCATCACCAGGAGCAGGGCGGCGAAGGCGAAACCGAACCGCGTCGGCAGCACGAACACCCGGCGCTGGTTGAGAACGATCGGTGCTGCTTCAGGTGCCCGCCCGCGCAAGGCCCAGCTGAAGAAGCGTTGTCGCAGTCTGGCGGCGGGGCTCAAGGCAAGGGTACAGCCTCGATCAGGGCTGCGGCGATCTGGCCGGCACTCCGCCGGATCTGGCCGGAGCAGCGAAGGCGGTGCGGCGCCACCGCCGGCAGCACCGCCTGGATATCCTCGGGCAGTACATGGCCGCGGCCGCCCAACAGGGCCCAGGCGCGCGCCGCGGCCAGCAGCGCCAATGCCGCGCGCGGGGAGAGGCCAAACTGGTAGTCGGAGGAGCTGCGCGTATGCGCGACCAGCGCCTGGACATAGTCGATTATCGCATCGGCCACATGCACCCGGACGGCTGCCTGCTGCAAGGCCTCCAGTTCGTCGGGCGTGAGAGCGGGGGTGAGGCCGGCGATCATCGTGCGCCGGTCGGCGCCGCCCAGCAGTTCTCGTTCTGCCTCCCGGTCGGGATAGCCGAGTTCGATCTTCATCAGGAAGCGGTCGAGTTGCGACTCCGGCAGGGGGAAGGTGCCGATCTGGTGCGATGGATTTTGCGTGGCGATGACGAAGAAGGGGGAAGGCAGCGGCCGCGTCATTCCCTCGGTGGTCACCTGGCCTTCCTCCATCGCCTCGAGGAGCGCGCTTTGCGTCTTGGGCGTGGCGCGATTGACCTCGTCGGCCAGGATCAACTGGGAAAAGATCGGCCCCGGGTGAAAGACGAAGCGGCTGCTGGCGCGATCGAAAACGGAGACGCCGATGATGTCCGCTGGCAGCATGTCGCTGGTGAACTGGATTCGCTGGAACCTCAGGCCGAGGAGGCGGGCGAGCAACTGGGCCAGCGTGGTCTTGCCGACGCCGGGCAGATCCTCGATCAGGAGGTGGCCGCGTGCCACCAGGCAGGCCAGGGCGAGACGGATCTGCCGTTCCTTGCCGAGGATGACGCCGCCGGCCTGGCGGATGAGCCCTGCGAGAGGTGCATTGTTGTCGGATGAGGGCATTGTGTCGGCGTTTGCGGCAAGCGGCTGAATGAGAGGATAATTGAACTTCCTCTTGGATTGTATGCCTACCGTTCTACATGACGACTGCCTTCATTACTCATCGCGACTGCTGGCATCATGATATGGGCAGCCACCATCCGGAATCTCCGGACCGCCTGGGCGCCATTAATGACCGTTTGATCGCCGCTGGCCTCGATCTTTACCTGTCCTACCTCGATGCTCCACTGGTGCAGATGGAGCATCTCATGCGAGTCCATACCCGCAGCCATATCGAGGCGATCGAGGCGGCCGCGCCGACGCACGGCATCGTCCATGTCGATCCTGATACGGCGATGAGCCCGGGCAGTTGGCAGGCGATACTGCGCTCCGCAGGGGCCGGTGTTCTGGCCACCGATCTGGTCATGAAGGGAGAGGTCGGCACCGCTTTCTGCGCCATCCGCCCGCCCGGCCACCACGCCGAGCGGAACCGGGCGATGGGTTTTTGCTTCTTCAACAACGTTGCCGTCGCGGTCATGCATGCCATCGAGGCGTGGGGAATTTCGCGCGTCGCTGTTATCGACTTCGATGTGCATCATGGCAACGGCACGGAAGATGTTTTCGCCGGCAACGAGAAAGTGCTGATGGTCGGCACATTTCAGCACCCCTTCTACCCTTATTCCGGCACCGAAAGCCCGGCGCCCAACATGTGCAACATTCCCTTGCCGGCGGGTACGCGGGGCGATGGCTTCCGCCAGGTCGTGAGCGACATCTGGTTGCCGCGGCTGAGAAATTTTGCTCCGGAGATAATTTTCATTTCCGCCGGATTCGACGCTCATTACGAAGACGACATGGCCTCGCTCGGCCTGGTGGATGCCGACTACACCTGGGTGACGCAGCAGATCAAGGCCGTCGCGGCCGAATCCGCGCAGGGACGCATTGTCTCCATGCTCGAAGGCGGCTACGCGCTGTCTGCGCTGGCACGCAGCGTCGCTGCGCACATCAAGGTGCTGTCCGACCTGTAGTTCGGGTAAAATCGACGCTTTTGTTGCGGCCATCCAATAGCCATGATTACAGGATCCATTCCGGCCATCGTTACGCCGATGCACGAGGACGGCAGTCTCGATCTGCCGGGCTTGAGGCGTCTCATCGATTGGCATGTCGCCGAGGGTACGGACGGCGTCGTCGTGGTCGGCACGACGGGCGAATCGCCGACGGTGAATTACGATGAGCACTGCGAGTTGATTCGCACCGCGGTCGAGCAGTCCGCCGGGCGCATTCCGGTGATCGCCGGCACCGGCGCCAATTCGACCGCGGAGGCGATCGAACTGGCGGCATTCGCGAAACAGGCCGGGGTCGCGGCCCATCTGTCGGTGGTGCCCTACTACAACAAGCCGACCCAGGAAGGGCTTTACCGGCACTTCGCGGCCATCGCCGCGGCGGTCGACCTGCCGATGATCGTCTACAACGTGCCGGGGCGCACCGTGGCGGATCTGGCCAACGACACTACGCTGCGTCTGGCGCGTTTGCCAAGCATCGTCGGCATCAAGGACGCTACCGGCAACCTTGAGCGCGGCGCCGATCTGCTCAAGCGCGCGCCGCCGGGTTTCGCCGTATATAGCGGCGACGACGCCACGGCGCTTTGCCTGATGCTGCTGGGCGGTCAGGGCACGATTTCGGTCACCGCCAACGTCGCGGCGCACCTGATGCACGAGATGTGCAAGGCGGCGATCGCCGGCGAACTCGGGCGCGCCCGTGAAATCAATTTCCGCCTGCTGGGCCTGCACCGGCAACTGTTCCTTGAAGCCAACCCGATTCCGGTCAAGTGGGCACTGGCGCAAATGGGACTGATCGGGTCCGGCCTGCGCCTGCCGTTGACGCCGCTGTCTCCCGAGTTTCACCAGCCGGTGCGCATCGCCATGCGTGACGCCGGCATCCAGATATGAACCGACTGAGAGGGCGCATGAAAAGAAACCACCTGTTGTCCACGCTGCTACTGCCGGCGCTGCTGCTGGCCGGTTGCACCGGTAGCTTGCTCGAGTCGAAAAAGATCGAATACCAGTCCGCAGCCAAACAGCAGTTGCCGAAACTCGAGGTTCCGCCCGACCTCACCACGCCCAGCCGCGACGAGCGTTACGCCATCCCGGATATCGCCTCCAAGGGTTCGGCAACCTTCTCCGCCTATTCCGGCGAGCGCAATGCCCAGCCGGGCGGCGTTGCGCCGACGGCGGGCGCACTGCTGCCTCAGGTTAAAGGAATGCATATCGAGCGCTCGGGTACGCAGCGCTGGCTGGTGGTCTCCGGCATCCCGCCGGAGAAGCTTTGGCCCGACCTCAAGTCGTTCTGGCAGGGGCTGGGTTTCACCGTGAGCGTAGAGAGGCCGGAGGCCGGCATCATGGAAACCGATTGGGCCGAGAACCGGGCGAAGATTTCGCAAGACTTCATCCGCGGCACTTTGGGCAAGGTCCTAGGTTCGCTGTACTCGACCCCCGAGCGCGACAAATTCCGCACCCGTCTGGAAAAAGGCGTCGAGCCAGGCTCTACCGAGGTCTATATCAGCCATCGCGGCATGTACGAGACTTATATCGACGAAGGCAGGAGCGACACCCGATGGCAGCCGCGTCCCGCCGATCCCGACCTCGAGGCGGAAATGTTGAGCCGTCTGATGGTGACCCTGGGCGCCGATGAAGGGCAAGCCAAGGCGATGGTGGCGGCGGCCCCGCAGAAGGTGGAACGAGCCAAGCTCGATTCGACCGGCGCAGGCTCGCTGCAATTGAGTGAGCCGTTCGATCGCGCCTGGCGCCGCGTCGGCCTGGTGCTGGACCGCGTCGGTTTCACCGTGGAGGACCGCGACCGAGCCCAGGGCCTCTACTTCGTGCGCTATGTCGATCCGGAGACGGACGCCAAAAAAGCAGATAAGGGTTTCCTGGCCAAGCTGATGTTCTGGAAGGGCAGCAAGTCCGACGCCAGCCAGAGCGCCCAGTTCCGCATCTTGGTCAAGGGCGAAGGTGATGCCACTACGGTGAAGGTCCTCAGCCACGCCGGCGGCATTGACCAGTCCGATACCTCGAAGAAGATCCTCGGCTTGCTCTTCGAACAGCTCAAGTGAAATCCCGCGTCGTCTGAGGTCGTTTCATCGACCGCCTGAAAGCCCGGTAAGTCCGGGCTTTCTTGTCTTATGTCGTCTTGCACCGGATACCCGGCTGCACGGGTCGGCAGAAACCGTCGGACATTCGGACCGGCATCGCGGCCATGCTATCGCGGCTTGGCAATCAGACAGTCCGTCCGAGCGCTACATGCCGGAAGCTTTCACATCCCTGATCTGGTCGAACTCGATGTTATAAACCTTGCCGTTGCGTTCCTCTGCACGGCGGAAATAGACGGTCTGGATGACCTCCCTGGTTTCCGGATCGATCATCACGGTTCCCCTGGGGCTTTCGAACTGCAGGCCCTTCATGGCGGCGAGCAGTTTGTCCCCGGAGGCATCGCCGTCGGTCTTTCTGAGCGCCGCGTAAATCGCCGCCATGCCGTCGTAGCCGATAACCGACATGTAATTCGGGCGCATCTTGGTGCCGTATGCGTCTGCATAGGCCTGGACATAGGCCTTGTTCATCGGCGAATCGTGCGCCACGGAGTAATTTCCCGTTGTGACCACGCCGAGCACCGACGATCCTAGGGCGTCCATCAGGTTGTCGTCGGCAAAAGCGACGGTTGCGAGCAGGGCGATACCGGCCTTGTCCAGGCCGCGCTCCTTATACGCCTTGAGGAATGCGATGGTGGCGCTGCCAGGTGGCAGGAACACGAAGACGGCCTCCGGCGAGGCATCCTTGATCCGCTGGATATACGAGGCGAAGTCCAGGTTGGTCACCGGGACTCGAACCGAGCCGACCAGTTGGTTGCCCGAAGCTTCGAAGGCCTTTTTGAATGCCATTTCGGAATCGATTCCCGGACCGTAATCGGCGACCAGGGTGTAGACCCTCTTGATCCCCTGGCGCGCCGCGTAATTGGCCAAGGGCATGACGATTTGCGGCGTGGTGTGGGAGAGCCGCACGATGTAAGGGGACTTGCTCGTGATCACCGAAGTCGCCGCGTTCATGATCACCATCAACTTCCTGGCCTGGGTGGCCAGGGGCGCTACCGCCAAAGCGCCGGGGGTAAGGCCGAAGCCGGCGAGAATATCCACCTTGTCCTGTGTCAGTAATTCCTGCGCCAGCCGCTTGGAGACTTCCGGGGCGATACCCGTGTCGTCGCGGATGATGACTGCAATCTTCCGTCCGGCCACCATGTCGCCGTTCTGCTTCATGTAAAGTCTCAGACCGTTGCCGATTTCCTCGCCATAGTCGGCGTAGGGTCCGGTCATGGGAAGGATCACGCCTATCTTGACGGCTTCCTCTGCGCTCGCAGGGTGCATGGCCGTAGCCAAAGACAACGCGGCCATCGTGGCGGCCAGCCGATGCAGCAACTTGTTCATGGGTCTCTCCTCAGTTGGATGTGAAGGTCGCAGATATATTTCTGCGTGACACACAATTTTCCTCTGCGCCCGATATGGCCGCAGAGACCAGCTCAGCTATCGTCAATGCTGACCGCGCGATATGGGGCCGGGATGCTTGGGAGTTGCCCCGACGAAGGAGTCATTTTCACGTTGATTAAGTTCGCAATGACCTTGAAGACGTCCGCCGATTACGGTCAGGGGGAGCGAATAGCTTGACCATGCTGCGGGAACCTCCTTCCTTTCCACGCATGTCACCAAGACAGGGCGCGACAGTCCGAGCGACCATCGCGCCCCGAGCCCCTAGCCGATATGATGGCCGGCAAACGGTTCGAAGTTCGTGATCACCGGAGGTGCCCCTTCGAAGCCCAATTCGCTCCAGCGCGCGCACACCGATTCGTACATTTCCTTCTTGAGCAGATTGCGCGGCGAGAACACTTTGAGGTGCTTGAATTCCTTGCACGCGTTGATGATGCACTTCGATCCAAATGGCCTGATCTCAGGCGGGTTCTGGCTGGGATCGAGGTAGGTACTCCAGGTCTCGCGCAGGATCTCGATCGACTGGGCGGGTCGCGAGCGGGTCACCATCGCCCAAACGACTTCCGGCAAGCTGCTTGGATCGACGTCGTCGTCCACCACCACGATGTACTTGGTGAAGTAGGCGCCGCCCATGCATTGCGCCGCCAGCGCACCCACCTGCGCGGCGTGGCCGGCGTAGCGCTGCTCGATCGAGACGACGGTCATGCCCCAGCCGGCCGCCTCCGGAGGCGACCAGACGCCCTTGATGCCCGGAACCCCCATCCCGTCGAGATCGGTCCAGACCTTCGCGGCCTTGGCCATTGCCCACATGGTGCCGCACTCGTTGGAGGGAAAGTCGGCCATCAAGGCGCTCGTCAGGATCGGTTTGTTGCGATACCTTATGCACTTGATATCGATGTAAGGGGTAGCGCCGCCCGGCCGTCCGTAATAGCCGGTGAATTCTCCGAAAGGTCCTTCCTCGGCAGTCTTGTCCGGGTATGAAAAGCCCTCGATGATGATTTCCGCGTGGGCCGGCAGCAGCAGTCCGGTCACTTCGCTCTTGAACACCTCGATCGGCGCGCCGTTGATGCCGCCTGCGAATTCATATTCGGAGACGTCTTTCGGGAACGAGGTCGCCGCGCAAAGAAACAGCAGCGGGTCCAGGCCGTAGACCGCTGCAACCGGAGCCGGCTGGCCCAAGGCCCACCACCTTTCGCGGTCGAGTACTGCGTCCTTGCCGGGGGAGGCATAGAAACCGACCTGCTTCGGCCCCTGTACCATCTGCCTGAAGGTGCCGAGATTGACGCGATCGTTGGTGGGATCCTGGGTGATGACGGCGTCCGCCGTGCCGATGTACTTGCCGCCATCCCGCGGCCACATCTTGGGTGCCGGAAACTTGGTCACGTCCACCTGGTCGCCGGTCTCGATATTCTGATTGACCGGCGCCGACTTCGCATCGACGGTCTTCGGCGCCATCCTTTCCTTCATCTTTCTGCTCAGGATTCGCACGTATTCGATCGGCGTCTTGCCGAGTTCTTCCCTGATCGTGATCGCCACGCGGTTCAGGCTGCTGCCGAAAGGATTAAATAATTGGCGGTGACCGGGGTGCCCTTTGATATTCTCGAACAGCAGGGTCGGCCCACCCACTGTTTTCCCGCTCATGTAGGTGACCGTCGATGCTTCCAGGTCAGGATCGACCTCGGCGGAGATGTGCTTCACCTCGCCGATGGCCTCCACCTTTTCCAGCCAATCACCGAGGCTCTTGATGCTCTGTTCGGTGCCGGCTTCCATTACGCTCCTGCCGTCTTCCATGATGTACTCCTGTTTTGGTCTTTTCCATGAACTTACCCGGGTTTTCACCACCTGCCTGAGCGGCGTTGCCGAGCATCCCTTGTACTGCCTCTACGAAAAGTCAATTGCTCCTATTCCGCTCGCCTGATGCTCGTCCGGTCATTCATTCTGGCCAAGCGAACGCCTACGGCGCCGATATCCTTGGCCATGGCCAGCCGGGCCTTTTCCGGCTGCCGCTGCAGCAGCGCCGCCAGCAGCTTTTTGTGCATGCCCAGGACCACTTTCGAGGTTTCCCGGCTGGGAATGTGCTTGATTCGCTCGGTCAGCAGGGTCAGGACCGTTTCCCCGACTACGCTGAGGATGGGATTGCGGCTCATTCGGATGACCAGTCGGTGAAACTCGATGTTCATGGAGCGGATACTGCCCCCTTTGGCATGCTCCGACTCCGCTTCGGCCAGTGTCGCGGCCAGCCGAGCGAAGTCCTCTTCCGTTCCCAGCAGCGCCGCCCGTGAGGCTGCATAGGGCTCGATCAGTTCACGAACTTCGAACAGATCTTCCAGGCTCGCTTCGCCGCCGGCCAGCAGATTGACGATCGAATCGGAAATCGGGCGGTCGTAGTCCTGAGCGACGAAAATGCCGCCTTTGGCACCCTTCTTGACCGTCAGCAGCCCGCTTAACTCCAGGGTGCGGATCGCTTCCCTGACGACGACGCGGCTTACGCCGAACTGCACAGCAAGATCCCGCTCGGCGGGCAGGCGATCGAGCAGGCGCAGATGTTGGGAGAAGATCCGTGAACGGATCTGATCGGCCACCTCCTCGTAGGCCTTCCTTCGCCCCAGGCTCTTGAAAGGCGTTTCCTTGATCATGACAATTTCTGAGTCGGTTCTTGTCGACGTATCCATCGTGTCTGCCATCGGGATTTGATCTCGCGTAATCCATTATGGACTAACCTTCAATGGACTAACCTAATGCCAATTCAATCACTAGCGGTAAAGGAAGTCAAGGAAAGTTTCTTGTGTGTTGCGCGGTCGCCGAATGCCGCTGGCGACCCGTCGTTGATTCGCCACAGTCCCTAAATAGCCGGCGAACCTGCGCATCTCGGCGGACGCTGCCGATCCCGGGCCGACGCATGACGAACCATGGCTGTTGACCGCTTCGGCCGCCTTGCCGTCACGGGAAGCCGGGATGTTCGCTAGACATGGCGCTGCTCGAGCGATCTCAGCAAGGTGGCAAACAGCATATCGGGATCGAAGGGCTTGACCAGAAACTCATTCATACCGGCCGCCAGGCATTGCGCCTTGTCATCGACGAAGGCATTGGCTGTCATGGCGATAATGGATGTCTGCCGGTAGCCCGGCATTTCGCGTATCCGTCGCGTTGCGTCCAGTCCGTTCAGCTTCGGCATCTGCATGTCCATGAAAATGGCCGCATAGTCCTTCCTCCCGGCCAGCTTGACGGCCTCCGCGCCGTCCTCCGCCATATCCACGCAAAGCCCGACCGCCTCCAGTTGGAACCGGGCCACTTCCCGGTTTATCGGTTCGTCGTCCGCGACCAGGATATTCTTCCCGGCATGGCGCTGCCTGATCAGTGCCTCGGCGTCGCCATTCGCCTCCTGCGGCTTGACGACTGCCCTCATGTTCTTCTTCAGCTTCGCGGAAAACCAGAAGGTGCTGCCCACGCCCGGGGTGCTTTCCGCTCCAGTTTCGCCGCCCATCAGTTCGGCCAGGCGCCGGGTAATCGCCAGTCCAAGACCGGTGCCGCCGTACTTGCGCGTCATCGAATTGTCGGCTTGCTCGAAGGCATTGAAGAGGCGGGCCATGGTTTCGGGAGCGATGCCGATACCGCTGTCCTGCACTTCGAATCGTACCAGCACCGACCCGGCGGTTTCCTCCTGCGGCAGCGCGCGCAGGGTCACGCTGCCGTTCTTGGTAAATTTGATCGCATTGGTGGCGTAGTTGAGCAGAGCCTGTTGCACTCGCGTGGGATCGCCCAGCAGGTCGGGCGGCATCGACTCTGTCTCGTACCGCAGGAGGATGCTCTTGCCTTCGGCCCTGGCGCGTTCTGACACCATCGAGGTGACATCGCCCAGCAGCTTGATGACCTCGACCGGTGCTTCCTCCAGCACGAACTTGCCGGCCTCGATTTTCGATATGTCGAGTATGTCGTTGATGATGCCGAGCAGGTGTTGGGCGGATCTGTCGATGGTGTCGAGACGCTCCGCCTGCTTGGGCGTGACGCCTTCCCGTCGCAGGATGTTGGCCATCCCGACGATGCCGTTCATCGGAGTCCTGATCTCGTGGCTCATGTTGGCGAGGAAACGGCTCTTGGCCAGGTTGGCGGCTTCGGCAGTTTCCTTGGCCCGCAAGGCATTGGCCTCGGCGTATCGGCGCTGATGCACCTGTTCCTTGAACGACTCGTAATTCTCGAAGATAAAGAACAGGGCTACCAGGTAGATGCACGTCGTGGAAATGTCCAGATTCGAGTAGGCCGTCGCGAAGTGACCGGAAACATGAACGGAAACGATGGTGAGGATGACGCCGGCAAGCCACAACCGGCCGATCTGTCGGCCCTTCAGGAAGAATCCCGATGCCGAGAGCAGGAAGAACAGCGACAAGCGCATCGTGTTGTGGGGCGCCAGGAGGTAGATGGCCAGGAACAGGATGTAGGAAAGAAGCAGCGCCAATGTGCCGATCGCCTCGACATGCTGCTTGTGGCCTTCCAGATAGAAAAGCAGAACAAGGCTGAGCGCCGCGAAGCCGAAGTCGATCGAGCCCAGCAGGTGGCTTGCCGGCCAGCGGACGAAACCCATTGCGCCGGCCACGATTCCCGCCAGCAGAAATACGCTGAACAGGAATCTGATTTTGTATATGGCCTCCTCGCCTTCAGGAGCCGGAGCTTTCATCGACGTGGCTTCGCTTTTGTCATTATCAGAATCGCATTGTGTCATTGATGGGGCGGATTCAAATCTGAACTGCAACGGCGCTGTGCCGCGAGTGTAGCCTTTTTCCGGAAAGCGCCGGGCGGTGTTTTGAAGTCGAGACGCTTCTGCAGCGGCGCCCGGCGATGAAGGCCATCGTCCCGAACCGCCACCGGTGAAATCCCTTACACTGGCTGCTGGCCGACCGTGACCCGGTATTTCGAGGCATGCTTCCGGGCAACGGAGTTTGCCATCTTTATCGCCGGCAGACGCACCAGGACATGGCCTGCGAAGTGCCGACATGAACGGGGCCCAACGTCAGGAGGAAGCATGCGTATTTCAATGACTCGATTTCAAGTTCTCCTCGCCTTTGGCATCCTGGTTTTGGCTGTGCCTGCTTCGGCGCAGGAAGCGGCGGCTCTGTTCAAGACCTTTTGCGCGACCTGTCACGAATCGGACGGCGAATCCCGCGCTCCGGAGCGGGACGTCTTGAAACTGATGTCGCCGGAACAGATCCTTTCGGCGCTCGAAAAGGGATCGATGGCCAAGGTGGGTGCCGAGCGCAGCCGGGCGGAGCGCCGCGCCCTGGCCGAATACCTTTCCGGGAAGCGTCTGGGTGATGCGCCCCTGGCAGCTATCCCGCCGTCCGCTTACTGCCGCGGTTCGGCCAGCGGCTTTGAGAGCAGCCTGTCCGGCCCGGCCTGGAACGGCTGGGGCGTCACTCAGGCAAACACGCGATTTCAGCCGGCCCGGGACGCCGGCATCAGCGCGAACGCTGTTTCCCGCCTGAAGCTGAAATGGGCGTTTGGCTTCCCCGGTGCGACCTCAGCCAGTTCGCAACCGGTTGTGCTCGGTGGGCGGGTCTACATCTCCAGTTGGGAAGGCGATGTATTCTCGCTCGACGCCAAGACCGGGTGCATTCACTGGAGGCTGGAAACCGAGGCGGGCATCCGCAGCGCAATCACCCTCGGGCGAGGCGCAAGCAACGGCTTGGTCGCCTACTTTTCCGATCTGGCTGCAAACGCCTATGCCGTGGACGCGTCGAGCGGGAAGCTCCTGTGGAAGACCAAGCTCGACCCCTACCCGTTGGCCCGCGTCAGCGGAGCGCTCAAGCTATCCGGCGGACTGCTCTACGTTCCCGTGTCGTCGCGCGAGGAATCGATGGCCGCCGATCCACGCTATTCCTGTTGCCGTTTCCGGGGCAGCGTGGTCGCGCTTGACGCAGTCACCGGAAAACAGGTCTGGAAGACCTTCATGATTTCCGATGAGGCCCACCCGACACAAGTGAGCAGCGCCGGGGTTCAGTCCTGGGGACCGTCCGGCGCCGCGGTATGGAGCTCTCCCACGATCGACGAGAAGCGCAACGCCCTCTATGTCGGAACGGGGAACTCCTATTCGGCCCCGGTGGCGCCGATGTCCGATTCGATAGTCGCGATGGATCTGAAATCGGGGAAGATACTTTGGTTCCGTCAGATCACGCCGAACGATACCTGGAACGGGAGTTGTCCCGAGACCGCCGGCGACCATGCCAACTGCGCCAATCAGGAGGCCCCCGACTATGACTTCGCTTCTCCGCCGATCCTGGTCGAGCAGTTGGGCAGCCGGCCGATGCTCATCGTCGGGCAGAAATCGGGCGTACTCTTCGCTCTTGATCCGGATAGCAAGGGTGACCTCCTCTGGGAGCAGCGGGTTGGCGTCGGCGGCACTTCCGGCGGCATCATGTGGGGGTCGGCGATGGATGGCGAGCGCGTGTATGCGGCCCTTTCGGATTCCAAGCGGGTCGGACGGGTGATTGATCCGAACTCGGGCGGGGGACTGGCCGCCGTCGACATCAAGACGGGCAAGCTGCTCTGGAAGACCCCTCATCCCGATTGCGGCAGCAGGAAACCGTGTGGCAAGGTTCAAGCTGCCGCCGTCACCGCGATCCCCGGCGTGGTATTTTCCGGCTCGGTGGACGGCCGGCTGCGCGTCTATTCGGCGGTGGACGGCAGGATCATCTGGGAGTTCAATACGGCCCAGGCTTTCAGCACCGTGAACGGCGTAAAAGCCCGTGGCGGCTCCATCAGCGATGGCGGAGTCGCCGTCGTCGACGGAATGGTGTTTGCCAATTCAGGGTACTCTCACCATTCCGGCATCATCCCGGGCAATGCCTTCCTTGCTTTTGGATTGGAGTAATCCTTGTCGTGATCGCCTCGCTTGTCCATCGAATCCCCCAGTCCTATGCGCTTTGCCTCGCTCGGCAGCGGTAGCCGCGGCAATGCCCTGGTGGTCGAGGCTGACGGGAACGGGGGCAGGACCCGGGTCCTTCTCGACTGCGGCTTCGGTCCGCGCGAACTGGCGCTCCGCCTGGCGCGCCTGGGGCTGGCGCCGGATGATCTCGATGCGATCCTGGTGACGCACGAGCACAGCGACCATAGCGCCGGCGTATATAAATGCGCTCGCCGCCATCGACTGGAGATCTTCCTGACCCACGGCACGCAGGCCGCCATGCCGCGCGGCCGAGGCGAGCCGCCGCCGACGCGGATCATCGACAGCCACGCCGAATTTGCCATCGGCGCGCTGAAGATCCATCCTTTTCCAGTGCCGCACGATGCGCGCGAGCCGGTGCAGTTCGTCTTCAGCGACCGCCGTCACCGCCTCGGCGTGCTCACCGACACGGGCGGCGTGACGCCGCACATCCTGGCCATGCTCGATGCCTGCGATGCGCTGGTACTCGAATGCAACCACGACAGCGAAATGCTCAGCCGCGGCGCTTACCCCCGGCACCTCAAGCAACGCATCGCGGGGCGTTTCGGCCATCTCGACAACCAGGCGGCGGCACGGCTGCTGGCCGCCCTGGACCGCTCGCGCCTGCAGCATCTGGTCGCCGCCCATCTTTCCGAGCAGAACAACACGCCGCAACTGGCCCGTGCCGCCCTGGCCGGGGCGGCCGTTTGCGCGGAAGACTGGATCGTGATCGCCAGCCAGGAGGAGGGCAGCCCCTGGTGCGAACTGCGCTGAAACCGGGCGAAAAAAAGCCGGCCTTCGGGCCGGCTTTTTTTCGCAGGAGAACCCGATTACTTCTTGGGCTCTTCCTTCTTCGGCTCGGCAGCAGGAGCGCCGGCAGCGCCGGTGGCACCAGTGGCGCCCGTGGCACCAGTGGCACCCGGAGCACCGGAGGCGCCAGTGGCACCGGTAGCACCAGTAGCACCAGCCGGAGCTTCAGCGGCCGGGGCCGGGGCCGCGGCAGGAGCAGGAGCCTCAACCGGAGCCGGAGCCGGGGCGGGCGGGGGGGTTTCTTTCTTGCCGCAGGCTGTAACAGCCAGGGCAACCAATGCAGCTACGAGCAGAGACTGTTTCATTTTATATTTCCCTTTATCGATAAGGAGTGAGGCAAAACAACTACAAAAAATCGAGGTGGGCCGGGATTCATTCCAACCAGTTGATAATTATAACACCCCAATTTGTCAAGAATCCAGCCCTTCGCGACAAAGGAGAACCTCAACCGCCGCTCTTCACATAGGCCCACAGGGCCTCGATGTCTTCCGCAGACAGTTGTCCCTTCAGGGCGGGCATCCCTTGCCCCTTGCCGTTCAGGACTGAATTCCGGAAACGCTCGGGATCCCCCTTGGGGAATTTTCGCAGATCAAACGCCAGACCGGGATTCATCATCTCGTTGCCATGGCAGCTGGCGCAGGCGTCGCGATATATTTCGCGCCCCTGTCCAAGCTCATCGGCTTCACCGGCCCTGGAAAGTCCATAGACGGCGAACAAAACGACCCCGACCAGCCATCGGTACCGCCACAGGGTCGATGCCATTCTAGACTTTCCGGGAGCGCATCTCTGCTCCCTTGACCGGCGGAGTCCAGGGCGACTCGGTCCAGCCGATGCCGCGCCGCACGACCTGAACATCGATGAGATAGGGCCTTCCGTCGACGCTGGACTTCCTGGCGCGTGCGAGCGCCGCCTTCAGTTGCACGGGGTCATTGACGACTTCGCCCTTGACGCCGAAACCGGCCGCGATCGACGCCATGTTCATGTCCGGATTGCCGAGGTAGCTGGCCATGTAATGGCCGGTTTCAACCATGCGCCCGGATGGCACATTGGCGATGGAGCGCGAATGCGGGCCGCCATAGGCGTGGTTGTTGTATACGATGACGATGACCGGCAACTCTAGGCGCGCCATGTTCCACAGAGCCTGCGGGCCGAACAGGAAGGAGCCGTCGCCGACCATGCAGATGACCTGCTGGTTGGGGCGCGCGAGCTTGATGCCGGCGGCTGCGCCGACGCCGGAGCCCAGATGGCCCCCGTAGTAGTAGAACAATTCCCGTCCGCCGACGGGATTGAAACCGAACGAGTGCATGGCCACCGAGCCCGCTTCATGGACGATGATGGCATCGGGGTCGGCGAATTGAGCGACTTCCCAGGTCACGCGATCGGCGATGAGCGGCGCGTTGTCCCACTCGGGATTATTGACCACCCCTTTCAGCAATACCCGGGCATGGTCCGTATACTTTTTCACTTCCAACGCACGATCTGCCGCCAGCTGATGCAGCTTCGGCGTCATGATCTGCTCGACCGCGGCGATAAGATCGTCCAGGCCGAGACCGACATCGCAGACGAGGGGCACATCGGTCGTCATGACTTTGCCCATGTTGTTGAAGTCGATGCGCATGTCGATGAATTTGATCTCGTGCGCGACGATGGGGGCGGCGCCCGAATGCTGCATCTTGTTGCCGACGTTGATGGCGACATCGAAGTTCTTCGGCCAGGTAATCGACGCCAGGCGACCCGCCGGCGCATTGCCGACCCACAGCGGATGAGCTTGCGGGAAGTTGACCCACAGCTGGCGCATCTGGGTGACGGGCATGCCGAGCAGTTCGGCCAGTTTCACGGCCTTGGCGACTGCCTTGGCCTTGTATATCTCGTCGCCCACCACCAGGACCGGCATCCTGGCCGCCACCAGCATCCTGGCCGCACGCTCGATTTCAGCCGGGTTGGGGCGCACGTGCATGCGCGGGTCGAAATGGCTTTGTTGCACGATTTCGGTACGGGTCCGCTCGCCGGTATAGTCGGAGTGCCAGGTCAGATAGGAAGGGCCGTGAGGCGGCGTCCATGAGGTCTTGAAGGCATGGCGCACCGTTTCGGCAATCGTCGATGAACCGCGCGCCATCCACGAATATTTGGTCAACGGCTGCACCACCTGTTCCTGGTTGGCGATCTCCTCGAAACCGTCCCACCCGGCGTTGCGCGACCGATCGGTGCGATAGGAATAGACCACCAGCGGAGTCTGCTCCTTGTGGGCATTGAACAGTTGCCCCATGGCGTTCATCAGACCTACGGCGCCCGCCTGCATGACGATCGCCGGCTGCTGAGAGGCCTTGATATAGCCGGCGGCCATGGCGGCACCGGGGCCTTCATGCGGGGTCAGGATGTAATTCAGCTGCGGCCGATCGACCAGCGCGTCATAGAATGCGGCGTCCTCGCTGGCCGAATTGCCGAAGACATATCTGACGCCACAGGCCATGAGCTGCTCGGCCAGGCAGGCGCCGCCCGTACCCTGGAACTGCTTGACCGGCAAGGCCGCCGCGACGGACGAAGTCCCGGCCGTCGCGGTCTGCGCCTCGGCATCGGAGAGCGAGGACAGCACCATTTTGGCCGATGCAACCGTGATGCCCACCTTCTTCATGTTGTTCAGAAAGCCGCGTCGCGAAATGGACTTCGACAGATATTTTTCGACCAGATCTCTCATCGATAGCTCCTAGGGTGGCGCACGGGAAATTTCAGCGGCTTTCCGATCTTGGCGTCAACGGGCCGGCGTCCTGGGCGAATCGGGCCCGAAGTTCGCCGCAAGGTATTGGCTCATGGTTTTGATCTCCTCACTGCTCCAGACGCCGCCGCGAGCCAGCATGCGATAGAGCGTCGCTTCCCAGGCGCGCGCGTCCTGACGCTGGTCGCGCCAGATCGAATCGGTGTGGCACTGGCCGCATTTGCTCAACAGCAGTTCACGCCCCGGATCGGGCGGGGCGGCATTCTGATGCGGGGCTTGCGGTTCCTGAGCGCCTGCAGCAAGGGACAAGACCAGCAGCGGCACGAAAATGCCGAAGAATCCGAATCGGGGCGAGCGCATTGCCTATCTCCCAGTCACCGGTGAATTGCCATTCATCCGGTCACGCGCTTCACGCAACCGGATGCGTCTCAAGCGGCCGCCAGTCGGCCGCTTCTGCCTTCGAATCGTTTTTGCCCAGGGAGCCGGTTCGTAACGCTCATGGGCGGCGCGCCGCGATCCCTGAAAAATCGGGAGCGCGCTTTTCCAGGAAGGCGGCAAAGATTTCCTTGGCCACGGGAGCGGCCACCAGTTCGCTGAAATGCAGCAGTTCCGCCTGCATCGTGTCGGCGACGACAGTTGCCGTGGCGCGTTTCATCAGCGACTTGGTCGCGGCGAGCGACGCCTGTGGCAGGCTCGCGAGCTTGCGCGCGCGCGCGCCTGCGGCGGCAAGCAGTTCCGGATGCGGATGGACTGCATTGACCAGACCGATCTCGCAGGCCTTCGCGGCATCGAAAGGCTCGCCGAAAAAAAGCAGTTCGGCAGCGCGTTGATGGCCGGCAAACCGCGGCAGGAGAAGGCTGGAACCGGCTTCGGGGCACAATCCGAGCGGTACGAAAGGCAACTGGAAACGGGCATTGTCGGCGGCGTAGACCAGATCGCAGTGGAGCAGCATGGTCGTGCCGATACCGATCGCGTTGCCGGCAACCGCGGCGACCAGCGGCTTGCCGAACGTGGCGATGACCTGCATGAAGCGCATCGCTTCGGAGGGTTCGTTGCTCTTGCGCGAGAGGAAATCCTGCAGGTCGTTGCCGGCGGTGAACAGGTCGTCCTGTCCGCGCAGCAGGACGACGCGGACGGCATCGTCGGCATCGGCCTGCTGCAGCGCATCGCTCATCGCCGCATACATCGACTGGGTCAGGGAATTCTTCTTGCTGCGGCGGCTGATCTCGATCTGAAGCACGCCGTCCGTCACTTCGCTCAGGATATGTTCGCTCATGTCTGGCATCGTTCCGCCGCCATGCCCGGGCGGCTATCGTCGAGGGACCGCAGCGGGGCGCGCTTGCAGGCGAATGTAGAATACTGTAATTGCATTTCTGCGGCAAGCTGATGAAGACGTGGGCCGTTTGCCCCGTGCTTCGATGCCGCGTTTTTCCGGAACCCCGGCCCTGGGCGTGCCGTCACGCGGCTGCTCCGACCATCAGTGCGGCGGCAAAGCCGGGGACCGAAAGAGCCGGGCAGAGGAGCGTCGGTACTTGCCGCCGCGCTGAATATCCCGGTCGAGGCGGCGAGCCCTTGGTTTCAGCCGGCCTTCGCCGGCTTCATCTGCAGCGCCTTGTACTCGAGGAATTCCTCGAGGCCGTACTTGCCCAATTCGCGGCCGTTGCCCGACTGCTTGTAGCCGCCGAAGGGCGCCTGCAGGTTGAACGCGCCGCCGTTGATGTCGATTTGGCCTGTGCGCAGCCGCAGCGCCACTTTCAGCGCCTGATCGTCGCTGCCCGACCAGACCGCGCCGGCCAGTCCGTAGAGGGTGCCGTTGGCGATAGCCACGGCATCGTCCTCGTCCCGGTAGGTGATGATGGCGAGCACCGGGCCGAAGATCTCCTCCTGGGCGATCGTGCTTCCGGGACTGACCCGGCCGAAGATCGTCGGTTTGACGTAAAAGCCCTGGCTCAGCGCCTCCGGCGCCTCCGGTCCGCCGCAAAGCAGAACGGCACCTTCGCCGATGCCCTGCCTGATGTAATCGCGCACCCGGTCCCGCTGCATCGCCGAGGCCAGGGGGCCCAGGCGGGTGGTGTCGGCGAAGGGGTCGCCGAGGGTGAACGCCTGCGCCGCTGCGACGGCCAGTTGCGCCGCTTCGTCGTAGCGGGACTCGGGCACCAGCATGCGCGTGTGGGCGGTGCAGGTCTGGCCGCTGTTGAGGAAGCAGGCATTGACCGTGGCCTTCACGGCGGTCGCGAAGTCCGCGTCGTCGAGGATCACGGCCGCCGACTTGCCGCCCAGTTCCAGCGCCACGCGCTTGACGGTCTGCGCCGCCAGTTCCGAGACGCGTTTTCCGGCGCGGGTGGAACCGGTGAAGGAAACCATGTCCACCTCGGGGTGGCGCACCAGCGCCTCGCCCACCGCCGCGCCGAAACCGGTGACTAGGTTGAAGACGCCGTCGGGCAGGCCTGCCGCCGCGATCACTTCGGCCAGGATGAAGGCATTGAGCGGTGCCACTTCCGAGGGCTTGAGCACGATGGTGCAGCCCGCAGCGAGGGCCGGCGCGACTTTCGCGGCGATCTGGTGCAGGGGGTAGTTCCAGGGCGTGATCAGGGCGACGACGCCGACGGGTTCACGCACAACCCGCGAATGGCCGACCTGTTCCTCGAACTTGAATTCACCGGCCATCCTGGCGTAGAGGCCGAAGATGGCGATGGGCGAACCTGCCTGGATCCGGGTCGAGAGCTTGAGCGGCATGCCGACCTCGGCGGTGATGGTGCGGGCGATCTCATCCGTCCGGGCCGCCAGGCCTTCCTGGATCTTCGACAGGAATCCGGCGCGCTGTTCCGGGGTGCTCCGGCTCCACTCGGGGAAGGCGGCCCGGGCCGCGGCGACGGCCGCAGCGACGTCGGTCTCCGTACCCTCGGGAACGCGCCCGATCACCGCCTCGGTGGCGGGGTTGATGACCTCGATGGTCTGCCTGCCGTTCGGGATGGCCCACCGGCCGTTGATGTAGAGCTTGTCGCGGTTTTCCATGAGCTTCTCGCTTGAGTTGGGGATCTTGCCGGGGCGCGGTCGCCATCATACCGTGCATGGTGCCGGCTTTCCATGCGCCGCACGTTTCGGGAGCAAATGCGAGCCGAGGCTTGACCGTCAGGAAATGCCTGCCGGATAATGCCGACGGAATGCATACATGCTGTATGCATTTACGACGTCTCGCCGCAAGAGGAGACTCCATAGACTGCGAAAGGAGGAGAACATGTCGCACGAACACCAGCGGGAAGTTCTGCAGGCCGTGGCGCGGGTCTACCGGGCCGCGCGGGAAACCCACGATGGCCACCGTTGCATGGTGGCCCCTCACCCGGACCTGGCGAAACAGTTGAAAGCGCAACTGGACAACATGAAGGCGGCGGCACCCGAAATCGCCCATCTGATGAAGCTCAGGGCGCCCGCGTCCCCCGGCATGAACGATGGTCTGATCTATCCCGGCGACATGTTTCCGCTCGGGACTTCCGCCCGGGTGGTCAGGAGCGCCGCGGCGGATCGTTCGCCGCTCACCGGCACGCTCAAGGTGGCGGTCGTTCTGGCGCAGTTTTCCGACAAGACCATGGCCAACACCAAGGCACATTTCGAAGATCTGTTCTTCTCGCTCGGCAAGCTTCCTCACGGCAGCGTCAGGGAATACTACCGGGACGTGACCCACGGCCTGGTGGACATCGTCGGCCAGGTGACCGGCCCGTTCACCCTGCCGAAGACACTCGGCGAATACGCTCACGGCGCATCCGGCATGGGCGGGGCGCTGCCCAATGCGCGCACCATGGCCTATGACGCGGCCGTGGCGTCCAATCCGACGGTGGACTATTCCCAATACGACAACGACCATGACGGCTTCGTCGATGCCTTCATCGTCATCCATGCCGGGACCGGCGCCGAAGTATCGGGCAGTTCGGGTGACATCTGGTCGCACAAATGGAACCTGCCGGGCGGCGCCTACACCGCCGACGGCAGCACCAAGATCTACAGCTATCTGACGGTCCCCGAGGACTCCCGCATCGGCGTTTGCTGCCATGAACTGGGGCACCTGCTGTTCGGCCTTCCCGATCTTTACGACACCGACTATTCCAGTTCCGGTGTCGGCAACTGGTGCCTGATGTCGGGTGGCAGCTGGAACGGCGGCGGAGATATTCCTTCCCACCCGTCCGCCTGGTGCAAGGCCAATCAGGGCTGGGCCAGCACCGTCAACCTGACGGCCAACGGCAACCTGTCCATCGGCGACGTCAAGGACAGCCATACCCTCTATCGTCTCTGGAAGGACGGTGCCGGCGGCAACGAATACTTCCTGATGGAAAACAGGCAACGCAAAGGCTACGACGCGGACTTGCCCGGTGATGGCCTGCTCGTCTGGCACATAGACGAGTCCATCGCCGCCAACAGCGACGAGAACCATCCCAAGGTCGCCCTGATCCAGGCCGACGGCAAGCGCGACCTGGAACTCGGCCACAACCGCGGCGATGCCGGCGATCCTTTCCCCGGCACGAGCAACAACGGCAAGTTCGACAGTGCCTCGACCCCGAACTCGCTCAGCTATGGCCGTGTCAATACCTGCGTGTCGGTATCCAACATCTCGGCTTCCGCGGCGGTCATGAGCGCCACCGTTGCGGTGAAATGCGTCGTCAAGGTGAAGGAGATCACCGACCGCAAGAATGTCCTGAAGGAAAGCTCGAAGGAGGTCGGGAAGGAAGCGGTCAAGGAGATCGAGAAGAGCGTCCGCAAGGAAGTGGAAAAGCCGATGACGGACAAGTCCGCGGCCCTGGACAAGGGCGCCGACAAGTTCGCCGACCACAAGCTCGCAGATCGGCCGGGCGGCGGCCCGGGCAGTGTCTTCGGCAGCGCCGGCGACTGGGCGGGAGCGGTGGAAGCCCGCCTCGCGGCGCTAGAAGCGGCGGCCGGCGTCTCCGCCCGGCCGTTCATCGATGCCAGCCTGAGACCGGACCTGAGTGCCAGTGCGCTCGGCAATGAGGACGATGCGCAATCCGCACAGGAAGCACTGCCTCGTTCCGCGGCCGGGGCGAAGCGTCTGTACGACACCGGCCCCGGCTGAGCGGAAAGGCTTGCCCTGATCCCTATCGTGACCGTCGCGCACGCCGGCGACCTGCTGGCGGCGCGCGTCAACGCCCTGCTCGGGCGGCGCTTCCCTGGCGCTTCCCGGCAGCTGGTATCGGTGGAGGAACTGGTCTCGGCCGGCGAATGGCATCACGCCCTGCGCGATGGGGTAGCGAGTTCAAGCGTGCGCCTGGCATCGGGGCTGGTCCTGGGCGACGCGGAGCCCTTCCTGATGTTCAACCGCATCCGACAGGTCGTCGTCCCCCGGTTTGCTGCAGCCGACGATTACGATCGCGCCTACGCCTGCTCGGAAATGCACGCGCTGCTGCTGAGCTGGCTCCACAGCCTGGGCCCACGGGTGATCAATCCGCCCTCGCCGCTGGCTCTTCCAGGACGGCAGTACAGCCGTATCGAGGCGCTCCACGCGGCTGCCCGCGCCGGCCTGGAGGTGGCGCACTACGGCTTCAGCACGGACCCGCGCCGCCATTCGTGCCCCGGAGCGTACCGCCTGAGGCGGCTGGTTTCGCCGCAGGGAATGCCCTGCGGCGACCTCGCCGCGGATAGCTCGCCGGTCGCCGGTGCTCTGCCCAGGGTCTATTCCGACTGCGCCCTCGGCGACGAAATCCCGATCACCGTCGCCGGACGCTATCGTACCCGGCCGGATCTGCAGCTGCGCGACGAGGCGCTGGGCCGGCTTCAGTCCGCCGGCGGCCATCCGCTGATGGAATTGCGGCTCGCCCGCGACCCGCATGGCGCCTGGAAGTTGAGCCATTTCAGCACCTTCCCGGAGCACGCCGGCTGGCAAGCGGCCGGGGTCGTCGCCGACTATCTCGGCGACTTGGCCGACATGGCGGCAAGGCCGTGATCCTGCTTTGGGGCGTGCCGTCGGAGAGTCCGATGAAACTCGTGGCGGAAGCGGCCGAGCGGCTCGAAGTGCCCTATGCCGTGCTTTCCCAGCGGGAAACCGGATACGCCGGCTTGCGCTTTGCCTTCGACGGCGAATCCCTTCAGGGGGAACTGGAAATCCGTGGCCGCCGGTTTGATTTTGCCGAAATCGACGGCCTCTATCTGCGCTGTATGGAACCGGTCCTGCTGCCGGAAAACCGCCAACTGGCCGGTGCCGGCACGGATGAAACGGGAGCCCGTGACCGCTCGCTGCTGTTTCATGCCAGCCTTTTCGAACTCGTCGAAGTTCTCCCCTGGCGCGTCATGAATCGCACCGCGGCGATGGCCTCCAACCTGTCCAAGCCTTATCAGATGCAACGCATCGTGGAGTCCGGGCTGTCCGTCCCGGAGACCCTCGTCAGCAATTCCCCCGAGGCGGTGCGCAAATTCCACGACAGCCAGCGCCGCCTGATCTTCAAGTCGATCAGTTCCGTGCGCTCCATCGTCCAGGAACTGACCGGGCCACGGCTCGGCCAGCTCGATCGCATTCGCGCGCTGCCCGTGCAGTTCCAGCGACTGCTGACCGGCACCGACATTCGGGTGCATGTCGCGGGAGAAGAAATCTTCGCCTCGGAAATCGATTCCGCCGCGGTGGATTACCGTTACGCCGGCAGGGACGGCCAGGCGGTGGCGATGCAAGCCTGCGAACTGCCCGGACCGGTGCGGCAGCAGTGTTTTCAATTGTCCCGGGCGCTGCAGTTGCCGCTCTGCGGCATCGATCTGAAGCGCAGTCCGGAGGGCCTCCACACCTGCTTCGAGGTCAACCCTTCTCCCGGCTACAGCTATTTTCAGGAAAATACCGGACAGGACATTGCAGGTGGTATCGTGCGTTATCTGGCCGGGCTCCAGGCACGGGCATAGCCGGATTCGAATCGGAGACGACACTTTGGGAGAGAGAGCATGATGGTGGCCATTGCCCCCAACTGGGCCGATGTCGAAGGCCGGGTCGCGGCCGTTGCGGCCCCGGATGAGCGGCCGGGATTCGTACTCGTGAGCCTCGATCTGACGGCGGCGCGCGCAGTGGAAGGCTTCATCTCCATGGTCAAGCCGGAAGACCCGAGCATCCAGATCTATTTTCCCGAGGAACTGGCCCGTGAACTGGGCCTGGCGCCGGGACAGCGGTTCGCCTTGCGGGTGCGGCGGGGCGGACCTGAAAAAGTCTTCTTCATCCACCGCGAACACGTGCGTCGTCTCGACCCCTGATCGTCGGCGTTCAGCGCAATCCGAACTTCCCCGCTTCGCGCCTCGATTGGAGGCTTCGACCGGGCTGGTTATAATCCCGGCGGCGGAAGCTGCCATGCCCTCGCCGCACACCAGAGCCGATTCCGCAGAGCAGGCGGGAAATACCGATTTCGCCAAACAGGAGCGAGCATGAGCAACACCGCCTATCAACTGCACGGTGCCGTCGCCGTCATCACCCTGGATAATCCGCCGGTCAACGGCCTCGGCCACGACCTGCGCCGGCATATCGTCGACGGGGTCACGTCCGCCCAGTCCGACGACCGGGCCCAGGCCATCGTCCTGATCGGCAGCGACCGCGCCTTTTCGGGCGGGGCGGACATCCGCGAGTTCGGGTCGCCGAAATCGACTGCCGAACCCAGGCTGGACACCGTGATCCGCACCATCGAGGCCAGCCGCAAGCCGGTGATCGCCGCGATCGGCGGCGTCTGCATGGGCGGGGGCCTGGAACTGGCGCTGGGCTGCCACTTCCGTGTCGCCATCGGCGGTGCCCAGATCGCGCTGCCGGAAGTCAAGCTGGGCATTCTGCCCGGCGCCGGCGGAACCCAGCGGCTGCCGCGTCTGATCGGCGTCGAGGCGGCACTCGACATGATCGTCTCCGGCGCGCCGGTACCCTCCGAGAAGCTCAGCGGCACGGCGCTGTTCGACCAATTCATCGAGGGCGACCTGCTGGGCGGCGCGCTCTCCTTTGCCGCCAAGCTGATCGCCGAGAAGCCGGCACTCAAGCGCGTGCGCGACATCAGCCTCGACGCTCCCGATCATGAGGCTTTCTTCCAGCAGGCGCGCAAGCGGATTGGCGCAGAGGCGAAACATTTCCCGGCGCCTCTGAAATGCGTCGAGGCGGTGGCTGCGGCGGTCGGGCTCCCGTTCGAAGAGGGCTTGAAGTTCGAGCGCGGGCTTTTCGTCGAACTGATGGCCAGTCCGGAGTCGCGCGCGCTGCGCCATGCCTTCCTCGGCGAGCGCGCCTGCGCGAAGATTCCCGACCTGCCCGAGGGCACGCCGACGCGCAAGATCGGACGGGTCGCGGTGATCGGGGCCGGCGCCACGGGCGTCGGGATCGGCATGGCTCTGCTCGATGCCGGCATTCCCGTGACCCTGCTCGAGATCGGGCAGGAGGCCGTCGAGCGCGGACTCGCGGCCGTCCGCAGGCATTACCAGGATTCGGTGTTGAAGGGCAGGCTCCCGCGGGAGCAGATGGACGCGCGCATGGCGCTGCTCTCCGCCACCCTGAACTACCGGGAGATCAAGGATTGCGACCTGGTGATCGAGGCGGTGATCGAGGATATCGGCGCCAAGGAAACCGTGTTCAGGCAACTCGACGAAGTCATGAAGCCGGGCGCGATCCTCGCCTCCGCCACCGCGACCGCGGATTTGAACAGGATCGCCGGATTCACCAACCGGCCGCAGGACGTGATCGGCATGCACTTCCGCAGTCCGGCCAACGTCGCGAAGCTGCTCGAAGTGGTGCGCGGCGCCGCCACGGCGAGGGATGTCCTGGCCACGGTGATGCAACTGGCCAAGAAGATCAGGAAGACGGGGGTGGTCTCGGGCGTCTGCGAAGGCTTCATAGGCGAGCGCATGTTCGGGCAATACCGCAAGGCGGCAGAGATGGTGGTGGAGAAGGGCGCGAGCCGGCAACAGGTGGATCTGGCGCTGGAGGACTGGGGCATGGCCAACGGGCCTCTGGGCAGCGGCGCCGGCAGCCGCGAGGCGCCGAGCCGGATCGGCGACGCCGAGATCGTCGAGCGCTGCATCTTCGCCCTGGTCAATGAGGCGGCCCGCCTGCTCGATGAAGGCATCGCCCAGCGCGCTTCCGACATCGACATGCTCTGTCTGATCGGCTACGGCTTCCCGCGCCACCGCGGCGGTCCGCTGCTCTATGCCGACGCGACCGGCCTCGACCGGGTGGTGCAGGCCATGGCCGGCTACGCCGGAGAACCCGGAGCCGCGGCCGGGCTCTGGCAGCCGGCGCCGCTCCTGATCCGGCTGGCGGCCGAAGGAAAAACTTTCAACTGAACGAAGTCGTCCAAGGGGATCGATATGAGCGTGAAAGAACTGTTCGACATTTCCGGCAAGGTTGCCGTGATTACCGGCGGCTCGCGCGGGCTCGGCCTGCAGCTGGCCGAAGCGCTGGGCGAGGTGGGCTGCAAGCTGGCGATCACGGCGAGGAAGCAGGTCGAGCTCGACGAGGCCGAAGCGCATCTGAAGAATCTCGGCATCGAAGTGATGACCTACGCCTGCGATCTGGCGAAGTTCGACGGCATCCCCGGCCTGGTCGACGCCGTGCTGGCCAGGTACGGCACCATCGACATCCTGGTGAACAACGCCGGCGCCAGTTGGGGCGCGCCGGCCGAGGACCATCCGCTCGACGCCTGGAACAAGGTGATGAACCTCAACATCAACGCCGTGTTCCTGCTCTGCCGGGAAGTCGGCAAGCGCGTCATGATCCCCAGGAAGTCGGGCAAGATCATCAATCTCGCCTCGATCGCCGGCCTGTCCGGCAATCCGCCCGACATGAGCACCATCGCCTACAACACCAGCAAGGGTGCGGCGGTCAATTTCACCCGGGCGCTGGGCGCGGAGTGGGGCAAGTACAATATCAACGTCAATGCCATCTGCCCGGGCTTCTTCCCGTCGCGGATGTCGCAGGGCGTGCTCGAAACGATAGGTGAATCGGTGGTCGCCATGACGCCGCTGCACCGCCTGGGCGGTGAGGAGGATCTCAAGGGCGCGGTGGTGTTCCTCGCCTCCGAGGCATCGCGCCACATCACCGGCCAGACCCTGGCGATAGACGGCGGAGCCTGCATCACCTGAGTCGGCATGGACGCGGATTCCATCGGCACCCGGCCGGCCGCCGGTCGCGACGCATTCGACCCGGGGCGCCTGGAAGCCTGGCTGGCCGATCATGTCCCCGGCTTCAGGGGGCCGCTCGCCATCGAACAGTTCAAGGGCGGCCAGTCGAACCCGACCTATCTGATCGATACCCCGGGAAGGAAATATGTCATGCGCCGCAAGCCGCCGGGCAAGCTCCTGCCCTCGGCCCATGCCGTCGATCGGGAATATCGCCTGATCACCGCCCTGGCCGGGAGCGAGGTGCCGGTGGCCAGAAGCCATGCCCTGTGCGAGGATGAGTCGGTGGTCGGCGCGGTCTTCTACCTGATGGATTACGTCCCCGGCCGGATCTTCTGGGATCCCTCACTGGCGGGCATGGAGCGCGCCGAACGCGGCGCGATCTTCGACGAAATGAACAGGGTCATCAGCGCCTTGCACCGCGTCGATTACCAGGCGCTGGGCCTGTCCGACTACGGCCGGCAGGGCAATTACCTGGAGCGCCAGGTGGCGCGCTGGAGCAGGCAGTACCAGGCCTCGGAGACCGAGAAGATCGAGGCCATGGACAAGCTCATCGCCTGGCTGCCCGGGCATATTCCGCCCGGCGACGAAACCCGGATCGTGCACGGCGACTTTCGCCTCGACAACGTGATCTTCCATCCCGACGAGCCCAGGATCCTCGCCGTCATCGACTGGGAATTGTCGACCCTGGGGCACCCGCTCGTGGACTTCGCCTATCACGCCATGAGCTGGCGGCTCTCCCCCGGCCAGTTTCGCGGACTGGTCGGCGTCGATCTGGCGGAACTGGGCATCCCCGCCGAGGACCAGTATGTCGCCGCCTACTGCCGGCGCACCGGCCGGGGGCCGATCGCCGAAAAGGAATGGGAGTACTACATCGCCTTCAACATGTTCCGGCTCGCCGGCATCATGCAGGGAATCATGGCGCGTGCCCTGCAGGGCAACGCCTCCAGCGAGGAGGCCAGGGAGACCGGCCGGCGCGCCCGGCCGCTCGCCGAGGAGGCGTGGCGCCAGGTCGAACGGATCATGGCCAGGCCATAATATTTCTGGAAGGGAAGCACATGGATTTCGCCTATTCCGACAAGGTCAAGGGACTGCAGCAGCGGCTCACGGCATTCATGGATGAGCACATCTATCCGAACGAGCCGAAGTTCTTCGCCGAGGTTCTCGATAACCGGAGCAAGGGCAACGCCTGGGTGCCCACGGTGCTCATGGAGGAGTTGAAGGCGAAGGCCCGCGCCGCCGGTCTGTGGAATCTTTTCCTGCCCGACTCGGAGCACGGCGCCGGCCTCAGCAACCTCGACTATGCGCCGCTGTGCGAGATCATGGGCCGCTCGCCGATCGCTCCGGAAGCCTTCAACTGCAACGCCCCGGACACCGGCAACATGGAGACCATAGAGCGCTACGGCAACGAGGCGCAGAAGCGCGAATGGCTGGTGCCGCTGCTCGAGGGCCGGATCCGCTCCGGCTTCGCGATGACCGAGCCGGGCGTGGCATCGAGTGACGCCACCAACATCCAGGCGCGCATCGTTCGCGACGGCGACGACTACGTCATCAACGGCCGCAAGTGGTGGACGTCCGGCGCCAACGATCCGCGCTGCAAGATCCTCATCTTCATGGGCAAGACCGATCCGGACAACGCCAGCCGCCACGCCCAGCAGTCGATGATCCTGGTGCCGATGGACACGCCGGGCGTCACGGTGCTGCGCGCTCTGCCGGTGTTCGGCTACGACGATGCGCCGCACGGCCATGCCGAGATTTCCTTCCAGGACGTCCGCGTGCCGGTCGGCAACATCCTGCTGGGCGAGGGGCGCGGCTTCGAGATCGCCCAGGGGCGACTGGGGCCCGGCCGCATCCACCATTGCATGAGGCTGATCGGCCTGGCCGAACGGGCCCTGGAGAAGATGTGCCGGCGCACCCTGAAGCGCGTCGCCTTCGGCCGGCCGGTCGCCGACCAGGGAGTGACGCGCGAGCGCATCGCCAACGCCCGGATCATGATCGACCAGGCGCGATTGCTCACGCTGAATGCCGCCTACATGATGGACTGCGTCGGCAACAAGGTGGCGAAGAAGGAGATCGCCATGATCAAGGTGGCGGCGCCGAACATGGCCTGCCAGGTGATCGACTGGGCGATCCAGGCCCATGGCGGCGGCGGCGTTTGCGATGACTTCGGCCTGGCTTATGCCTATTCCCTGGCGCGCTATCTGCGCCTGGCCGACGGTCCCGACGAAGTGCATCAAAACCAGATCGGCAAGCTGGAACTCGCCAAGTATCTTTGACGGCGCGGCGATCGTCCGCGCCGTCTGCCCGATCTATTCGAGCAGGGTTTGCAGTTGTCGGTCGATCGCCGAGGCATCCCAGTCGATCGTCCCCTGGCCGCGCAGACGAATGCGCTGCCGGCGGTCGATGATCACCGTGGTCGGGATCGCCCGGGCAGCCCATGCCCGGCTGATGACGCGCTCGTGATCGTCGATGACCGGCAAGTCTGCGGAAATTTCCCAGAAGTAGTCCTCGACGTTGCTCGGGTTGTCGGCGACCGCCACGGTGATCACGCTCACCCCCCGGTCGCGCCAGCGCTCGGACAGGCGCTGCAGCGAGGGCATTTCCGCCCGGCACGGCGGGCACCACGATGCCCAGAAGTTGACCACGACGACCTGTCCCTCCTGTGCGGCGAGCAGGGCCTGCAGGCGCCGATCAACCGATTTCGGCAAGGGGGCGGCCGGTACGACGGCGCTCAGGTCGGCCGCTTGGGCCGGTACCGGAACCAGGCCGGGCAGCCCCGCCAGCGACAGTCCGGCGAGCAGCCGGAGCAGCCCATGCACCACGCGCGGCGGCATGCTCATTTCGGCGGCGCGATCGAGGCGCCGGCGATGCCGTGCCGCGCCAGGGCCTGCGCGACGAAACCGGAAGCCTTCAACTCCTCGACGAATTCGCCGAGATAGCGCGACCCGACGGGGCGTCCGATCGGCGTCGCCATGGCCTGGTTGATGACCATGAAACGGCCGTCGAGCAGGCGCAGGCCAAGGATGCGCTTGGCATCAGCCTCGAGCTGCTGCTTCACCCCCGCCGCGACCTCGAGTCCTTGCGCGACCATCATGTCCGACACTGCGGGCGAGGTCGGCGCGCGAACGAGTTCGGCATTCTTGAGTTCGCGCGCGAGATACAGATCGTAGGCGCTGCCCTTGCCGACCACGACGCGCACGCCCGGGCGGTCGACCTCCGCGTTGCTCCTGATCGGCGAGTCCTGCTTCACCAGATAGGCGCCCTCGATCACCACGTAGGCGGCGGTGAAGGACATGTCGACCGCGCGCGCCGGATCGATGGCGACGAAGGCCACGTCCCATTCCTTGTTCCTCAGGCCCTCGACCACCTTGCCCGCCGCGTTGTAGGTCACCAGTTCAAGCGGCACTTCCAGCCGCCGGGCGAGTTCGCGCGCGAGGTCGACCGAGACGCCCTGGGGAGTCCCGTCTGCGGCGTTGCGGACGGCCAGAATCGGATTGCCGAAATTGATCGCGGCACGCAGCGTTCCCGTCGGAGCCAGCTCCCGGGCGGCCGGCGATGCGGACTGCGCCGCTGATCCCAGCGAGCAGGCGGCCAGGGCCGCCAGGCAGGAGAGCTTGATCGTGGTGGCCAACATGGTCCGCCTTTCGAATGGAATGGTCCGAGGGTGTTTCATTCTATCCTCCCGCCTCAGGCATCGGCCTCGGTCAGCAGCGAGACATCCAGCAGGGCGCGGCGCTTCAGCCAGGGACTCGGGCGGTAGCGCGGGTCGCCGTAGAAGTCCTGCATCGCTTCGAGTATCGCCAGGATGTTCTTCGCGCCCAGGCCGTCGCCGAAGGACAGGGGTCCCTTCGGATAGCCCAGGCCCAGCGCCACCGCGCGGTCGATGTCGGCAGGCGCTGCGATGCCCTGCTGGGCGATGTCGCAGGCGATGTTGACGATGCAGGCGACAATGCGCTGGCTGACCAGGCCGGCGCTGTCCTTGATCACCGTGACCGGCACGCCGTCGGCTGCGAACAGTCCGTGGGCGGCGTCGCGATAGGCCTTCGTGGTCAGCGGCGTGGTCATCAGGGTGCGCCGCTTGTCGATGCCGAACAGGCAGTCGATGGCCACGGTGCGCGCCGCATCGAGGCCCTGGGCAAGGCAAAGGGTGGTGGCGTCCTGGCCGAGCGGGGTGACCACGCAAAGCGCGTCCTCGGCCGGCCGCGGGCCGGTGTCCAGGGTGCCGCCGACGGCGGCGACCAGTGCGCCGACGGCATTGCCCCAGTCGGGCAGCGTCCGGCTGACCCAGACCCGGGCCGGGCGCGCCGCCGGCGCTTCGGGCGCGGCGATCGGCTGCGCCTGGTTGTCCACGTAGCGGTAGAAGCCGCGGCCGGTCTTGCGGCCGAGCAGGCCGCCGGCCAGCCGTTGCGCTGCCAGGGGCGAGGGCCGGTAGCGCGGCTCTTCATAATACTGATGGTAGATCGACTCCATCACCGGCTGCGATACGTCGATGCCGGTCAGATCCATCAGTTCGAAAGGTCCCATGCGGAAGCCGGCGGCCTCGCGCATGATCTGGTCGATCTCGTGGAAGGCCGCGACGCCTTCGGAGAGGCAGCGCAGCGCCTCGGTGACGAAGCCGCGTCCGGCATGATTGACGATGAAGCCCGGCGTATCGAGGGTGCGCACCGCCGTGTGGCCCATGCGCCGGCCCAGGGCCAGCAACGCATCGCCCACCCAGGGCGCGGTGACCAGTCCGTCGATGACCTCGACGATTTTCATCAAGGGCACCGGGTTGAAGAAGTGGAAGCCGCCGACGCGCTCGGGATGCTTGCAGGCGGCGGCGATGACCGTGACCGAGAGCGAGGAAGTGTTGGTGGCGAGGACGCAGTCGGCCGCGACGATGGCTTCGAGTTGCGCGAACAGTTGGCGCTTGACCTCGAGGTTTTCGACGATGGCCTCGATCACCGCCTGCGCCCGCGCCAGCTGTTCGAGGCCGGCGACGACTTCGAGCCGTTCGCCGGCCGCGGCGGCGGCCTCCGCCGTGATCTTGCCGCGCTCGGCCAGTTTGGCCAGCGTGGTGATCACGCTTTTGCGGGCGTTGCCGGCGGCATCGGGCTGCGCGTCGTAGAGCAGCACGGTGATGCCGGCCTGGGCGGCGATCTGCGCGATGCCGCGGCCCATGGCGCCGGTCCCGACGATGGCGAGGGTTTGGATATCGATCGACATGAATATTCCTTTGAAGCGGTGCAGGCCGGCCTTCAGGCCGACATGGTCAATGAAGCCCGACCTAAGCGATTGACAGGATTACCAGAACTTCCACCAGGGCGCCGGGCGATCCAGGCCGTATTTCAGGTAGGTGCTGTCGGGGAAGTTCAGGCGCATGACGCGTTCGCTGTCGTCGCGCAAATCGTTCAAGCCCAGGGCGTCGTAGGACTTGATCATGAGATACAGCGCTTCCTCGCCGGCCGGCGCCTCGGGGTAGTTCTTGATCGCATCCTGGGCCCGATTGACCGGCGCGATATAGGCGCGGCGGTTGTAGTAGTAGCGCGCCACATGAACTTCATGGGAAGCCAGGGCGTTGACCAGGTATTTCATTCTCGCCGTGGCGTCGGCGGCATATCGGCTCTCGGGAAACTTGGTGACCAGTTCCTTGAAGGTATCGAAGGAGTCCTTGGCCGCCTTGGGATCGCGTTCCGACAAATCCTGATTGCTAATATTGCCGAGCAGGCCGAGATCCTCGTTGAAATTGACCAGCCCCTTGAGGTAGTAGGCGTAATCGACGTTCGGGTGGTTCGGATGCAGGCGGATGAAGCGGTCGCAGGCGGCAATGGCCGCGGCGGACTCCAGTTGGCGGAAGTTGGCATAAGCGATTTCGAGCTGGGCCTGCTGCGCGTATCTGCCGTAGGGGTAGCGCGACTCGAGCTTCTCGTAGAGCTTGATGGCTTTGTCGAAAGCGCCGTCCTTCATCGCGTCCTTGGCTTCGGTATAGAGCTTTTCCGCGGTCCAGCCGGCGGTTTCGTCGATCTCCGCAGGCAGCAGCCCGCAGCCGGTCAGCAGCGTGGCCAGAAGGAGCGCGAAAATTACCGCTACACTACGCATGATGAATGTCCCGCAATCGAATCCGGGCGATTATAGCTCAAGCTCCCCGCTGTGCTTCGTGGCGCCGCCCGAGTGCGCCGGCCTGCGCCTCGACCAGGCGCTGGCGCGGCTCTTCCCCGAACATTCGCGCAGCCGCCTGCAGGGCTGGCTGCGCGAAGGACGCGTGCGCGTCGAAGGGGTCAGCGTGCTCGACGTCAAGCGCAAGGTATGGGGCGGCGAAAGGATCGAGGTCGAGGCGGCCGCCGAGCCCAATTCCCTGCCCGATGCGGCCGAGGACATCGCGCTCGCCATCGTCCATGAAGACGACGAGATTCTGGTCGTCGACAAGCCGGCCGGCCTGGTGGTCCATCCGGGCAGCGGCAACCGGGCCGGCACCTTGCTCAATGCGCTGCTCCATCACGAACCTCGGCTGGCGACCATTCCCCGTGCCGGCATCGTGCATCGCCTCGACAAGGAAACCAGCGGCCTCCTGGTGGTCGCCAAGACGCTGGCCGCGCAAACCGACCTGGTGCGCCAGCTGCAGGCGCGCAGCGTGAGGCGCCATTACCTGGCCCTGGTGCATGGCAAAGTGCCCCGCGGCGGCACCGTCGACGCGCCGATCGGCCGTCACCCGACCCAGCGCGTCCGGATGGCGGTGGTCGCCGCCGGGCGCGAAGCGCGCACCCATTATTCTCCGCTCGAATTCTTCGCGCACGCGACTTTGCTCGAATGCCGGCTCGAAACCGGGCGCACCCACCAGATCCGCGTGCATATGGCCTCGATCGCTCATCCGCTGGTCGGCGATCCGACCTACGGCAGGCGGGGCGCCTTCGATGCCAAGGCGTCGCCGCTGCTCGCCGCTTTTCCGCGCCAGGCATTGCACGCCTGGCGCCTGGCGCTGCTGCACCCGGGCAGCCGCGCCGAGCTCGACTGGGAGGCGCCGCCGCCGGCGGATTTCCTGCGACTGCTGGAAGGCCTCAGGGCACGATGAACCCGGACTGGCTCCTGCCCGAGTGGCCGGCGCCGCGCGGCGTCCGCTCACTGGCCAGCACCCGGGCCGGCGGCGTGAGCCGCGGTCCCTACCGCGGACTCAACCTCGCGACGCATGTCGGCGACGATCCCCTGGCGGTGGCGGCCAACCGGCTGACCCTGGCCCGGATGCTGCCGGCCGGGCCGCTGTGGCTGACCCAGGTGCATGGCACGAGGGTGCTCGCCGCAGCGGAGGTCGGGGAAGCTGCCGAGGCCGATGCCTGCGTGGCGCGCAGCCCCGGCCAGGTCTGCGCCGTGCTGGTCGCCGACTGCCTGCCGGTGCTCTTCTGCGATGACGCCGGGACGGTGGTCGGCGCGGCGCACGCCGGCTGGCGCGGCCTGGCCGCCGGCGTGCTGGAGAACACGGTGGCCGCGCTGGCGGTGGCGCCGGGACGCCTGATGGCCTGGCTCGGACCGGCGATAGGCCAGCCCGCGTTCGAGGTCGGCGCCGAGGTGCGCGAAAGTTTCGTCGGTCGCGATCCTCTCGCGGCCGGGGCCTTCCTGGCCCGGGGCGGCGGCAAGTGGTCGTGCGACCTGGCCGCGCTCGCCCGGCAGCGGCTCGAGGCCTGCGGCGTGAGGCGGGTGTTCGGCGGCGGCCTGTGCACCGTCGCCGACCCCCGGCGCTTTTATTCCTATCGCCGCGACGGGGTCACCGGGCGCATCGCCGCGCTGATCTGGCTCGAATAGGCGAAGGCGCGCCGGTTCGCCTTGACAGTGCCAATGGTGCAGTGCAAAATCGACCCCGTTTTGCCCATTGGGGCTGGCCAAAAGGTATAGCCGATGTCGGCACCGCCCGAACCCTCGGAACTCGCCCGGTTGCAGCAGGAATACGCTGCGCGCCATGCGCAGTTGTGGGCGGCCGAGTTGCAGCGGCCGCCCGGTGGCCCGGCGCCGGCGGTGGCGCTGCCCGGGCCTGCGGACCGGCGTTTTGCCGCGCCCGAATGGGCCGAGAGTCCGGTCTTCGACTACCTGCGCCAGGCCTACCTGATCAACGCCGAGTTCTTCGGCAAGGTGGCCGAAGTCCTGCCCGCGGCCGATGCCGCGGCGAAGAACCGCCTGCGCTTCCTCACCCGGCAGCTCGTCGATGCCATGGCGCCGTCGAATTTCGCCGCGACCAACCCGGAATTCATCAGGACCGCCGTGGCGACCGAAGGCAGGAGCATCACCCAGGGCCTGCAGAATCTGATCGCCGACATCGAGAAGGGCAGCATTTCGATGTCGGACGATGCTGCCTTCGAGGTCGGCCGCAACCTGGCGGCCACGCCCGGTGCCGTGGTCTTCGAGAACGATCTGATCCAGCTGATCCAGTATTCGCCGCTCACCGACAAGGTCGGGCAGCGGCCCCTGGTGATGGTGCCGCCGTGCATCAACAAGTATTACGTCCTCGATCTGCAGCCGGAGAATTCCCTGGTCCGCTATGCGCTGGAGCAGGGCAACACGGTGTTCATGGTGTCCTGGGTCAATCCCAAGGCGGATCTCGGCCACCTCACCTGGGATGACTACATCGAACGGGGCGCGCTCACGGCGCTCGAGGTGGCGAGCGAGATCTGCGCGGTGCAACAGGTCAATGCGCTGGGCTTCTGCGTCGGCGGCACGATCCTGGCGTCGGCGCTGGCCGTGGCGAAGGCGCGCGGCCAGGACCCGGTGGCCTCCCTGACCCTGCTCACCACGCTGCTCGACTTCTCGGAGCCGGGCGAGCTCGGCTGTTTCATCGACGAGAGGTCGGTGCAGCAGCGCGAAGCCACCATCGGACAGGGCGGGCTGCTCCATGGCCGCGAGCTCGCCTCGGTATTCTCCAGCCTGCGCGCCAACGACCTGATCTGGCAATACGTCGTCGGCAACTATCTCAAGGGCGGCAAGCCGCCGGCCTTCGACCTGCTCTTCTGGAACGCCGACGCCACCAACCTGCCGGGGCCTTTCGCCGCCTGGTATCTGCGCCGCCTGTATCTCGAGAACCAGTTGCGCGTCCCGGGCCGGCTCGAGATGTGCGGGGTCAAGGCGGATCTCGGCCGTCTCGACATGCCGGCCTTCCTCTATGCTTCGCGCGAGGATCACATCGTGCCCTGGAAGACTTCCTATCTGTCGCGGGGGCTGCTTGCGGGGCCGAGCCGCTTCGTCCTCGGCGCCAGCGGACACATCGCCGGCGTGATCAATCCGCCCGCCAAGAACAAGCGCAGCCATTGGCTGGGCGAGAGCCCCGCCGCAGGGGCGGAGGAATGGCTGGCGCAGGCGACCGAGCGTCCCGGCAGCTGGTGGCCGCTCTGGAGCGAGTGGCTGGCGGGCTTTGCCGGCAAGCGCCGCGGCGCCCGCGTCCGCCTCGGCAACAAACACCATGCCCCGACAGAGCCGGCGCCGGGGCGCTATGTCAAAGAGAAAGCGGCGTAACATGACGGCTGACTTTCCCCCTAATAAAAGGAGACTTGGCATGCAACGAGTGGCGCTGGTAACGGGTGGCATGGGCGGCTTGGGCGAGGCGATCTGCATCAAACTCGCCGCGCTGGGCTACAAGGTGGTCACGACTTTCAGTCCGAGCAACACCAAGGCGCAGGACTGGCTGCAGACGATGAACAACATGGGTTTCGGCTTCAAGGGCTATCCCTGCGACGTCGGCGATTACGATTCCTGCAAGGACTGCATCGGCCAGATCTTCCAGGATGTCGGTGCGGTCGACGTGCTGGTCAATAACGCCGGGATCACCCGCGACATGACCTTCAAGAAGATGTCCAAGAACGACTGGGACGTGGTCATGAGGACCAATCTCGACTCGGTCTTCAACATGACCAAGCAGGTCATGGACGGCATGATGGAGCGCAACTGGGGCCGCGTCATCAATATTTCGTCGGTCAACGGCCAGAAGGGCGCCTTCGGCCAGACCAACTACGCCGCGGCCAAGGCCGGCATGCATGGTTTCACCAAGTCGCTGGCCCTGGAAGTGGCGAAGAAGGGCGTGACGGTCAACACCATTTCCCCGGGCTACATCGGCACCAAGATGGTCATGGCCATTCCCCAGGAAGTGCTCGAATCCAAGATCCTGCCGCAGATCCCGATGACGCGCCTGGGCAAGCCGGAGGAAGTGGCGGGCCTGGTGGCCTACCTCTCCTCGGATGAAGCGGCCTTCGTGACCGGCGCCAATATTTCAATCAACGGCGGGCAGCACATGTTCTGATCGGTTCTGATCGCATGCCGCCCGCCCGGTAAGGTTTTTTGCTAGCTGAGGAAGTGAATGATGTCGAAGAAGATTGCGCTGGTAACCGGCGGCATGGGCGGGCTGGGCACGGCAATTTGCCGGGCCTTGGCGGCGGACGGCTTCACCATGGTGGCCAACTGTCTGCCCGGTTTTCCGCAGATGGATGACTGGCTGGCCAGGACCCGCTCCGAGGGCTACAGTTTTCATGCCGCCGAAGGGGACGTGTCGGATTTCGACTCCTGCGTCGCGATGGTGCAGAAGATCGAGGCCGAGATCGGCCCGGTCGATGTGCTGGTGAACAACGCCGGCATCACCCGCGACGGCATGTTCCGCAAGATGGGCAAGGGCGACTGGGACGCGGTGATGGCCACCAACCTCGACTCGGTGTTCAACGTCACCCATCAGGTGCTCCAGGGCATGGCGACGCGAGGCTGGGGGCGGGTCATCAACATGTCCTCGGTCAACGGCGTCAAGGGCCAGTTCGGCCAGGCCAATTATTCCGCGGCCAAAGCCGGCATCCTCGGCTTCACCAAGGCCATTGCCCAGGAAATGGCGACCAAGGGCGTCACCGTCAATGCCATCGCGCCCGGCTACATCGGCACCGACATGGTCATGGCGATCAAACCCGAAGTCCGCGAGCAGATCGTCGCCACCATCCCCATGGGGCGGCTCGGCAAGCCCGAGGAAATCGGTCATCTGGTGCGCTATCTGGCCTCGGACCTGGCCGGCTTCATGACCGGCGCGACGCTCAACATCAACGGCGGCCTGCACATGGGCTGATTCCGTTCGTTCCTGCATGGTACGTGGTAGGATCACCCGCTAGTCAGGAGGGTTAAAGGCATGGCCGAAAAGTCGAGACTGATCAAGAAATATCCGAACCGCCGTCTCTACGACACCAGGACCAGTACCTACATCACGCTGGTCGATGTCAAGGGGCTGGTCCTCGACCAGGAGGAGTTCCAGGTCGTAGACGCCAAGAGCGGCGAGGACCTGACGCGCAGCATCCTGATGCAGATCATCCTCGAGGAAGAGGCGGGCGGTTCGCCGATGTTCACCAGCGACCTGTTGTCGCAGATGATCCGCTTCTACGGCAATGCCATGCAGGGCATGATGGGCAAGTATCTGGAAGGCAACATCAAGGCCTTCAGCGGCATGCAGGCCAAGCTCAAGGATCAGGCCCGCACGCTCTATGGCGACAAGGCGGTGCCCTCCAACGATCTCTGGGCGCAGTTCCTCAATTTCCAGGGGCCGGCGATGCAGAACATGATGAGCGCCTACATGGAGCAGAGCCAGACGCTGTTCCAGCAGATGCAGGAACAGCTCCAGGGCCAGACGCGCAACCTGCTCGCCGGCTTCCAGTTCCCCAACGTCAAGCCCCCGGCCGAAGAAAAGGGCAAGAAGTAGCCGGCAGCGTCCCCGCGTCGGCGGCTCGACCGGGCCTTTCGTTCCCGGACCGCCGGATCAAACCGAACGAATGAACAACTGCGGTCTCGTCTCCTTCGGCTTGCTCAGCGATTGCAGGTGGTTTGCCTCGCCTTCGATTACCCGATCGACGACCGACTGCGTGATCGGCATGCGGCGGCAATAGACGTCGCCCGTGGCCGGGACGCAGATCACCTTGCGCGACCAGGCCCCGCCGAAATCCGAGGCGACCAGGGGAATCCCCTCCCGCGCCAGCCATTCGACGGCGAACTCGGCGTTGCGCTCGCCGATCGCCATTTTGATGCCACTGACGATGGTGCCGCCGCCGAAGGCCTTGGCGATCAGGTTTTCCTTGCGGGCGCCCTGCCCGAGCAGGGCATTGACCAGCACTTCCATGGCGTAGTCCCCGGCCAGCACCACGTCGGTATCGGCATGGCGGCCTTCGCCGCGGCTGGGCAGCAGGAAATGGTTCATGCCTGCCAGTTTCAGCGTCGCTTCGAACAGGCAGACGGCGACGCAGGAACCGAGCAGGGTGACGATGGGCCGCTCGCGCTCCACCGCCCAGCCGCCCGGATTGATGTTGAGCGCTGTGTTTTCGATTTCCCTGGCGGACAGCCGGGCGCTATTTATGGATGTCATGGCTGCTTAGCGCAAGGTCGGGACCGGCGCGAAACCGATGATCTCGCGCGGAATCAGGTTGAGCGGCACCACCTTGCCGGCGCCGCCGAGCTTGATCGCCTCCTTGGGCATGCCGAACACCACGCAGGTCGATTCGTCCTCGGCGAGCGTGGTCGCGCCGGCCTCGTGCATCTCGAGCAGGCCGCGTGCGCCGTCGTCGCCCATGCCGGTCATGATGATGCCCAGCGCGTTGCGGCCGGCGGCCTGCGCCACCGAGCGGAAGAGCACGTCGACCGAAGGCTTGTGGCGATTGACCAGGGGGCCGTCCACGACCTCGACCTGGTATTGGGCGCCGCTCCTCTTCAGCATCATGTGGCGGCCGCCGGGGGCGATCAGGGCCAGGCCGGGAATGACCCGGTCGCCGTTCTTCGCTTCGCGCACCTCGATGGCGCAGATGCTGTTCAGCCGCTGGGCGAACAGGGCGGTGAATTTTTCCGGCATGTGCTGGACGATGACGAGGCCGGTGCTCACCGCCGGCAGTTGCGTGAGCACCGCTTCCAGCGCCTGGGTGCCGCCGGTCGAGGTGCCGATCGCCACCACCGCATCGGTCGTCCTGGCCATGGCGCGGACAGGCGGGGCGCTGGCCAGCACCGCGTCGGCGGTGAACTTCGGCACAGGTTTGTGCGCGCCGGCGGCGGCACTGGCCGCGGCCGTTCCGGCCAGGCGGCGCATGTTGGCGTGAGAGGCCGCGCGCACCGCGGCGACGATGTCGTTGGAGGAGTCCTGGAGGAACTGCTTCAGGCCCAGCTTCGGCTTGGTGATGATGTTCACCGCGCCGGCGGACAGGGCTTCCAGCGTGGTCTCGGCGCCCTGGTCGGTCAGGGTCGAGCAGATCACCACCGGCGTCGGGTGTTCGGCCATGATCTTGCGCAGGAAGGTGAGGCCGTCCATGTGCGGCATTTCGATGTCGAGCACGATGACGTCGGGCCAGCCCCGCTTCATGCGTTCCAGGGCGATCAGCGGATCCGCGGCGACGGCGATGACCTCGATGCCCGGATCGGCATCGAGCACTTCCTTGGCGACCTGGCGCACCACCGCGGAGTCGTCGACGATCAGGACTTTTATCTTGTTCATGGGCGGCTCATGGCTTGCGGTAGACGGTCGCCTGCACCAGTTGCAGGGTTTCGTTGATGCCGTTCAGGGACTCCGAGTGGCCGACGATGAAGTGGCCGCCCGGCCTGAGCTGGCTGGCCAGCCTGGCCACCACCTGGCGCTTGGTTTCCAGGTCGAAGTAGATCATCACGTTGCGCAGGAAGATCACATCATAGGTACCGGCGTTGGACAGCGCTTCGTTCAGGTTGACCTGCCTGAAGCGTACATGCTGGCGCAGCGGCTGGTCGATCAGGAAGCTGCCCTCGTGTTCGCGCACGCCCTTCAGGCAGTATTTTCGCAGGTATTCCTTGGGCATGCCGCGCGCCCGCTCCATAGGATAGAGGCCGCGTTCCGCCGCCGCCAGCACCTGGGTGCTGATGTCGGAGCCGGTGACGCTCCAGGTCGCCGTCAGGCCGAAACGCTCGGCCAGGACCATGGCCAGGGTGTAGACCTCCTCGCCGGTGGAGCAGGCGGCGCTCCAGATGTCGAAGCCGCGGCCGGGCGGATGCTGCGCCAGGACCTGCTGGGAGAGGAAGGAGAAATGCTTTTCCTCGCGGAAGAAATAGGTCTCGTTGGTGGTCAAGAGATCCACCATGATCTGCAGCTCGCCGGCGCCCGCGGCGCCGGTGACCAGCCGGAAGTACTCGCCGTAGCTGGCCAGGCCATGGTGCCGCAGGCGGCGCCCCAGGCGGCCCATGAGCAGGAGCTTCTTGGCGTCCGACAGGCTGATGCCGGCGATCCGGTAGATCAGCGCCTGGAACTGGGCGAACTCGGCATCGCTGACCTTGGGCTCGGTTGCGGACGGCATGGGGCAGCGCGGCGCCTTTAAGGGCGCTGCGGCGCCGCGGATTCCAGGGCCGCCGCGCTTTCGCCGCTCTGGCCGCCATCGCCGGCATGGGCCAGCAGGGCCATCTCCTCGGCCGAGAGGACGCGCTGAATGTTGAGCAGGATGACGAACTTGCCGGCGACCTTGCCCATGCCGTTGATGAAGTCGGTGCGTATCCGCGCGCCGAAGGCCGGCGGCGGCTCGATATCGCCGTCGGCGATCTCCAGCACTTCGCTCACCGCATCGACCACCACGCCGATGTCCTGGCGGCCCTCGTCGTTCTCCATCTCGACGATGACGATGCAGGTGCGCCGGCCGACCTCGGTCTGCTTGCCGCCGAAGCGGGCCAGGAGGTCCACCACCGGCACCACCGCGCCGCGCAGGTTGATGACGCCGCGGATGAAGGCCGGCATCATCGGGATCTCGGTCAGACTGCCGTACTCGATGATCTCCTTGACGTTCAGGATGGCCAGGCCGTACATCTCCCCGCCCGACAGGAAGGTCAGGTATTGCTGAAGCTCGGCGGCGGCAGCCTGGGCGGCCGGCGTCTTCGCCGCCGCTGTTTGCATTAGCTGTTGTCCCATGATCGTGGCCTCCGCCTCAGAAGCGCTCGAAATCCTGCGCATTCAGGCTGGCCGACCCGTTCTTTACGCCAGCTGGGCGAACCTTTGCCGCTGGCCGCTGGCCTTCCTTGGCGCGCCGCGCCGCACTTTTCGTTGCGCCGCCCTCATCGACCTTGAAAAATTCCATGAGCTGCTGCAGTTGTTCGGCCTGGCCGCCCATTTCCTCGGCGGTGGCGGCCAGTTCCTCGGAGGAGGAAGCCGCCTGCTGTGTGGTCTGATTGAGCTGCGTCATGGCGTCGTTGATCTGGCCGACGCCGCTGCTCTGTTCCTGGCTCGCCGAGGCGATTTCCTGCACGAGATCCGAAGTCTTGCGGATCGAGGGCACCATCTCGTCGAGCAGTTTGCCGGCCTGTTCCGCCATGTCCACACTGCCGCCGGCCAGTTGGCCGATCTCCTGCGCCGCCACCTGCGAGCGCTCCGCGAGCTTCCTCACTTCCGCCGCGACCACCGCGAAGCCCTTGCCGTGCTCCCCGGCCCGGGCCGCCTCGATCGCCGCGTTGAGCGCCAGCAGATTGGTCTGGTAGGCGATGTCGTCGATGATGCCGATCTTGCCCGCGATCTGCTTCATCGCGGCCACAGTGTCCTTCACCGCCTTGCCGCCTTCCTCGGCTTCCCGGGCGGCCTTGCCGGCCATGCCGTCGGTGACCTTGGCGTTCTCGGTGTTCTGCGCGATCGAGGCGGTCATCTGCTCCATGCTCGCCGTCGTCTCCTCGACGCTCGCCGCCTGTTCGGAGGCTCCTTGCGACAGCGACTGGGCCGTCGCCGAGACTTCCTCGGAGGCCGAGGACAGGGAGTCCGCCGAGGTCCGCACTTCGCCGATGATGTGGGCGAGCTTGCCGACCATGGCCTGCATCGAGGCCATCATGCTGGTGGTGTCGCCCTTCCTGGTATTCACTTCGACCGTCAGGTCTCCGGCGGCGATCTTCTGGGCGATCTCGGCCGCGTCGCCGGGCTCGCCGCCCAGCGCCTTGATCAGGCTGCGCGTGATCAGGAAGGCCATGGCCATGCCCGCGAGAATGGCGATGCCGGCCAGGATCAACATCAGGTTTCGCGCGGCTTGATACTCATCCGCGGCCTCCTTGCTGGCTTCCTCCATCAGGCTGCCTTGGAAATCGATCAGTTTGTCTAGGGAATTGAAGTAGGCCAGTTGCTGAGAGTGGATTTCACCGATCAAGAGATCGCGCGCTTCGGCTTTCTTATTGTCCGCGATCAACTTCAGAAACTTCTCCTGGTTGCCGATGTATTTACCGCGCGCTTCGGTAATTCCTTTGAGTAACTCCTTGCCCTTGGCGCTGACGATGGTTTTGTCCAGCTTGTCGAGATTATCCTTAATCGCAGTTCGCGATGACTCGATGCCCTCCAGTTCCTTCCTGATTTCCTCGCTCTTGTCCATGATGAGGACGTTTCTCATGGAGCGGGCGATGCGATTCAGGTTCGTCAGGACGATATTGGCCGTCACCGTCTTGGGATAGCGGTCTTCGGTCACCTTGGTGATGCTGGCATCCAAGGCGGCCAGCCGGGTGATGCCGACCAGGGCGATGACGGATAACAGAACCAGGACCAGGCCGAAGCCCAATCCCAGGCGCATGGCGATTCTCATGTTCTTGAACATTTCAATATCTCCTGTAATAAGAGTTCTAGCGTGGAAAGACGATTAGTGTTGAATACGGTCTCAACTTCAGCGGGCCGCGCCGGCCGTGAAATGTTCGGTCTCGCGTCTGACCGCGATGCCGGTGAGCGCCAGGACGTCGAGGATCAGGGCCACCTCGCCGCTGCCGAGGATGGTCGAGCCGCCGATGCCGCGCAGGTTGCGGAAGATGCTGGCGAGCGGCTTGATCACCGTCTGGAATTCGCCGAGCAGCTGATCGACGACGATGCCCGCCTTCTGCCCGCCCATCCTGACGACCACGACGTTCTCGCGCGCCGGCAAGGTTCCCGGCACCTCGAACAGTTCGCGCAGGCGCACGCAGGGCAGGACTTCGCCGCGCAGGTTGAGGTAGTGGCGATCCGCTGCCTCGTCCTTCAGCTCGAGGCATTCGACCACAGTGTCGAGCGGGATGACGAAGGAGGAGCCGTCCACGCCGACCAGGAAGCCGTCGATGATGGCGAGCGTCAGCGGCAGGCGGATGGTGAAGCGGGAGCCCCGGCCGGGCTCGGTGCTGACTTCGACCACGCCGCGCAGCGCCTGGATGTTCCGCTTCACCACGTCCATGCCCACGCCCCGGCCGGAGAGGCTGGAGACCTGGTCGGCGGTGGAGAAGCCGGCCTCGAAGATCAGGTTGATGATCTCCTGGTCGGAGAGCGCCTGCCCGGCCTGGACGATGCCTTTTTCGACGGCCTTGGCGAGGATCCGGTCGCGGTTGAGACCGCCGCCGTCGTCGGCGACTTCGATGACGATGCTGCCCGCGTCGTGATGGGCGTTCAATTCCACCCGTCCCTTGGCCGGCTTGCCGGCGGCCGCGCGCGCCGCCGCCGGCTCTATGCCGTGATCGATGGCGTTCCTGACCAGGTGCATCAGCGGGTCGCCGATCTTTTCCACCACCGACTTGTCGAGTTCGCTGTCGCCGCCGCTGATGACGAGTTCGATGTCCTTGCCGATCTCCTTGGAGATGTCGCGCACCACCCGGTTGAAGCGGTTGAAGGTCTCGCCGATCTGCACCATGCGCAGCTGCAGGGCCGAGTCGCGAATATCCTCGACCAGCCGGGTGAGGATCGAGGTCGCCTCGAACAGCGCGGTCTGTCCGCTCTTCTGTGCGATCAGGTTGGCGCTGGCGCCGGCGATCACCAGTTCGCCGACCAGGTCGATCAACTGGTCGAGCTTGTCCGACTGGACGCGGATCAGGCGCGATTCCGCCGCCTTCCGCTCGCTCACCTGTTTCTGCTTGACCACCGCGGCTTCGACCAGTTCGGGCTGCACCTGCCGCTGGCCCACCAGTATTTCGCCCAGGAAAGGCGCGGCCGTGCCCTCGGCGCGCGGCGCGGCTTCCAGCGCCTTCTGCCGGCGCAGGCCGTGCTCGAGTTCCTCCTGCGTCAGTGCGCCGCTCTTGACCAGGATTTCGCCCAGGCGCATGTTCTCCTCGGGCAGTCCCCGATCAGCTTGAGGTAGTCGTCCAGTTTGCTGTTCGGCGGCAGGATATGCAGCTCGCAGTCGTCCTTGACGAAGTCGAAGACGCGCTCGATGGCGGTCTTCTCGGCATGGCTCCGGAAACCGATCTCGAAGCCGAGATAGCAGGACTCCGGATCCATCTCCGCCGCGGCCGGCATGGCATCGAACAGCGTGGTGATGTGGGCGATCTCGCCCAGGGTCAAGAGGTGGCGCAGGAATGCCTGCGGGTCCATGCCTTGCCTCAGCACGCCCGGGCCGAAGCGCACCGAGATGTGCCAGGTATCGGTGGCGACCTTGCCGCCGCCGGAGCTTTCCACGCTATCGGCCGACTCCGTGGCCAAGGCGGCGGTGGTCTGCGCGACCCCGGCGCCGAGATAGGCCTTGAGCTCCTCCGTAAGCGCCTGGCTGCGCGTCGCTATTGCCGGTTCGTCGCCGCTGCCGCCGCCTTCGATGGCATCGAGCAGGCCCGAGAGTTGATCGCAACAGGAGAGCAACAGCAGGATCAGTGCCGGCGTCAGTTCGAGTTCGCCGTTTCTCACGCGGTCGAGCGCGTTCTCCATCGAGTGGGTGAAAGTCTCGATCGAGCCCAGTTCGACGACGCCGGCGCCGCCCTTGATGGTGTGCGCGGCGCGGAAGATGGCGTTGATTGTCTCGGGGTCGCGGTCGCCCTGTTCGATCGCCATCAGTCCGGCTTCCAGCGCGGCGATCTGTTCGCGCGCTTCCTGAACGAAGACGATATGTATCTCATCCATGGGGGTTTCTCCGTCAGTCGGCCTGCCGCGCCTGGATCACCAGGGGGTCGCCGAAATAGCCTGCAAGGTTGAGGAAGTCCATCGTCTCCTGCACCGCGGGGCTGTGCGCGACGATGGAAAGCCGGCGGCCCTCGCGCAGCGATTCGCGCTTGGCCAGGAGCAGGAGCTGCAGTCCCGCACTGTCGATCTCGGCGACGCGCGACAGGTCGAGTTCGAGCGCCGGGGCTGCGCCCAGCGCTTCCAGCAGTTGCGCCTTCAGCGCTTCGGCGTGGTAGATGGTCAGATCCTCTTCGATGCACAGGCGCTGTGTCGTGGCGGAGGACTTTTCTGTGATTTCCATAGTGAGTTCCAGTCAGGAGAGTCGGGTCAGAACAATTCCACCTTGGGGCCGTTGGCGGCCGCCGCCCGGGCCGCCTTGCCGCCCCCGCCCAAGGCGTCGTGATGGGACTGCCGTTGAGAATCCATCACGTAACCGGCATAGAGCTGGTCCAGGTGCGTGGCCAGCGGCTCGAAGACGAAGGCGCTGTCCTCGTAGCGACGCAGCCGCTCGGCCATCAGACAGGCATGTTCGTCGAGTCGCGACAGCGCATGCGCGAGCTGTTCCAGCTGCTGCCGCGTGACGTCCTGGAACTGCACGCTGGCGATGGCGTCCATGAACAGCTGCGACAGTTGCTGGCTGTTGCCGGCGATGGTCTGCATGACTTCGCGCTGGCTGGAAACCAGTGCGGCGTAGCTGTGGCCCAGGCCGGCGAGTTGCCCGGCGAATCGTTCCAGCACCGCGCGCTCCTGCTCGATCTTGGCCTGCGACAGCTTGTCCTTGAACTGCCCCTCGATCGATTCGGCGACGGCGACGATGCCCTGATTGATCTTGCTCACCACGCTGGCGGTCTCGCCCGAGAGCTTGCGCACCTCGTCGGCGACCACGGCGAAGCCCCGTCCCGCTTCCCCGGCGCGCGCCGCCTCGATGGCCGCGTTCAGGGCCAGGAGGTTGGTCTGGCTGGCGATGTTCTTGATCAGCTGCACCAGCGATTCGAGCGAATGGGCTTCGCTCACGACCTGGGTGACGCGCTGCTGGTCCTGCTGCGCTTCCGCGATACGATCGTGGATGTACTGGCGCATGGTCTCGATCAACTGCTGATTGCCGCTGATCCGGGCCTCCGAACCGGCGGCCAGGTCGGCCGTGGCATTCGACGAGCGGCTTACGAACTTCTCGAGTTGGGAGATAGTGCCGTCGATGGTGTTGAGCTTGTCGGTGATCTGGAAGGCGGCCGCCTCGGTGTCGCTGATGACGAGGTTGAGCTGCTTCCTCACCACGTCGTTATAGGACGGGATCTGCCTGAGTTCTTCGCCGACCTCGTCCGCGGCCTTGCGCTGGGCTTCATGGCGAAGACCGGCTTGAGCCGCGGCAAGCTTCCTCTCAAGACTGAGGCCCTTGAAGACGGCCCGCGAAACCAGGCGATTGCCGAGCAGGGCGAGACTGACGATCAGAAGGCCCGCCACCGCGTCCCCGAAAGCCGGGGAAAGACCGAGCGCGGGCAGCAGGTCCCGGTGGAACCAGCCGTCGAGCATATAGACGATCCCCGTGATGGAAAGGGCAAGGGCCAGAAACACCATCGCCGAGCGGCCGAACCTCGTGTCTTGATCCATATCCTCGCGGCCTAGCGCAGCACGAGCTTGATGGTGTTGAGCAGTTCGTCCGCGGTCGCCGGCTTCACCAGCCAGCCGGAAGCGCCCGCCGCCTTGGCCTCGGCGCGCTTCGCCTGTTGCGATTCGGTGGTCAGGAAGAGGATGGGCATGAACTTGTAGTTCGGCAGCTTCCGCACTTCCTTGATGAACTCGATGCCGTTCATGCCCGGCATGTTGAGGTCGGTGATCAGCAGATCCACCTTGACGTTGGCCTTGAACTTGGCCAGGCCGTCGGCGGCATTGCTGGCCTTTTCGACCGCATAGCCGGATTTGCCCAGGATGTTCGAGATGCTCAGCAGGATTGTCGCCGAGTCGTCCACCAACATGATTGTGCTCATAGTTGCCCCTTGTTTAGCTTGCTATCAAATCTCGCCGTCGTGCCTGACGACGGAGCTTCGTTTCAGTGAGAGCGATTGTCTCAAAGGGGCGCGGTCTTGTTCATCGGTAGTTGCCGCACCTCGTTGCGGTAACTACGTAGTTCGCATGATTGAACTCCGGCGGCGCGCTCCCGACGTGGGCATTGGTTCAGGCGGCGACTGGCGGCAGGTTTGCTCAGAGCCGAAAGCGGGCGACAGAGACGACGAGACCAGTAAGGATGTATTGCTTATCGGCATGTTTCCCTGATTCTTGAGGGATCGTATTCGGCTGGCTCGGATTAGGCCCCAATTTGGTTGAGGCCGGAGCCTTGGGACAAAGGATGGCGCGGCGCGGTAATGAACTTTCAGCCTCCCGACTACGTAGTTACCGCAATTTTTCGCGTCATTCACGGATAACAATGTCGCCGTCCCGGTGAGAGTATCGCTCTCACCGGCGCGAGCTTAGCGCCGGCTTATGCGGCAACGCCGCCGAACTGGATCTTCATGAGTGCGATGACAAATTCTTCTGACGCAAGCAAGGGCGCGCTGCTCCTGATTGTCGATGACGTGCCGGTGAACCTGTCGGTGCTGGGCGATCTCCTGCACGGCGCGGGCTTCAAGGTGAAGGCAGCCAATTCCGGCCGCGCCGCGCTCCATCATGCCGCCCAGGAACCCCACCCGGCGCTGATCCTGCTCGACGTGATGATGCCGGAGATGGACGGCTACGAAGTGATGCGGCGATTGCGCCAGGACCCGGCCACCCGCGACATCCCGGTGATCCTCCTCACCGCCCTGGACCAGCCCCGCGACGAGGAGCGGGGCTTCCAGCACGGCGCCGCGGACTACATCGCCAAGCCGATCAAGCCCGACGTGGTGCTGGCCCGGGTGAAGAGCCAGTTGCAGGCGAAGCTGGCGCGCGACTGGCTCCATGACCAGAACGCGGCGCTGGAGGCGGAGGTGGCGCGGCGCATGGACGAGAACGAACAGATCCAGACCGTGGCCATCCGGGCGCTGGCGCACCTGGCCGAGACCCGCGACCCCGAGACCGGCAACCACATCCGGCGCACGCAAGGCTATGTGCGTCTTCTCGCCCAGCGCCTGCGCGGGCATCCGCGCTTCGCGGCGACCCTCGACGAGGCCTACATCAAGATGCTGGTCCGCTCGGCGCCCTTGCACGATATCGGCAAGGTCGGCATTCCGGACTCCATCCTGCTCAAGACGGGAAAACTGAGCGAGGACGAGTGGCGAGTCATGAAGACCCACTCGCGCCTGGGCAGCGAGGCGATCGAACTGGCCGAGCGGGACATCGACCAGCCGGTGCAGTTTCTGCTGCTCGCCAAGGAAATCGCCCGCTGGCATCACGAGCGCTGGGACGGACTAGGCTACCCCGATGGCCTGGCCGGAGAAGCGATTCCGCTCTCCGCCAGGGTCATGGCCGTGGCGGACGTCTTCGACGCGCTGATCTCGCGGCGGGTCTACAAGGAGGCGCTGGATTTCGAACGGGCCCGGGCGAGCATCGCGGCCGAGTGCGGTCGCCAGTTCGACCCGGACGTGTGCGATGCCTTCCTCGCCGGCTTCGCGGAATTCGCCGAGATCGCCGTGCAGCATCACGACGGCCGCTGACATGTCCTCCTCCATCGCCCTGGCCGGTGTCCTGATCCTCTGTCTGCTTGTCTTCGGACACTTCGTCATGCGCCGACGCCGGCACCAGGCACGGGCCGGGTGGGTGCGGCAGGACCAGAGCGAGAAGCTGCGCGCCCTGGAACTGCTGGGCGCCCTGGCCGAGGCCTCCGACGACGCCATCTTCGTCAAGGACGCGGCAGGCCGTTATCTGCTATACAACCGCGAGGCCTGCCGCAGGGTCGGCAAGCCGCTGCATGAGGTGCTGGGGCGGGACGCCTCGGCGCTTTTCCCGCCGCCGGAAGCCGCAAAGCTGGCGACGATCGACCGGGACGTCATGGAAGGCAACCGCACCATGACCCGCGAGGATAGCTTCAGCAGCGTCGATGGGCCAAGGGTCTTCCAGGTCACGCGCGGGCCATTGCACGACAGCGACGGCAACGTGAGCGGAATTTTCGGCATTTCCCGCGACATCACCGAGCAGCAGCGCACCGCCGAGGAACTGAATCATTACCGGCATCATCTGGAGGACCTGGTCGAGCAAAGGACGGCGCTCCTGGCCGAGCGGGAAAGGAAGCTGAACGTGATCATCAACGGCATTCCCGGCACGGTAGGCTACTGGGACAGGGATCTGATCAACCGCTTCGCCAACCCCGGCTACGAGTGGCTGGACCTCGATCCGGGCCGGATCGAAGGACGGCATTATCGCGAGGTGTTCGGCGAGGAGCTCTACCAGCAGAGCCGGCCGATGATCGAAGGCGCGCTGCGCGGAGAAGCCCAGTGCTTCGAACGGGCATTCCCGCGTCCGGGTTCGCCCGAGTGCTTGAGGTACGCGCAAGTACACTTCGTGCCGGATCGCGACGGCGACAAGGTCGATGGCTTCTTCGTGATGGCTTTCGATATCAGCGAACTCAAGCACGCCCGGGAACAGGCCCAGGCGGCAAGCCGGGCCAAGAGCGCCTTCCTGGCGACGATGAGCCATGAGATCCGCACGCCGATGAACGCCATCATCGGTCTCCTCTACATTCTGCGCCGCGCCCGGACGACCCCAGACAATGCCGCTACGCTGGACAAGATCGCGGCCGCGGCCGAGCACCTGAAGTCGCTGATCAACGATGTCCTCGACCTGTCGAAGATCGAAACCGGCAAACTGGTCCTGGAGCACGTCGACTTTTCGCTGGCGGCGATTCTCGATCACACGCACTCCCTGATCGCCGAGCCTGCGCGCGCCAAGAACATACAGGTGCGGGTCGACTTCGGCGACACACCGCCGTGGCTGCACGGCGACCCGCTCCGGCTGCGTCAGGCGCTGTTCAACCTGGCCGGCAACGCCGTCAAGTTCACCGAGCGCGGCAGCGTCACCGTGCGCGCCCGCATCGCGGAAGAGATCGGAAACGACTTGCAGATCCTCTTCGAGGTCGAGGACACCGGCATCGGAATTTCGGCCGAGCAGTTGCCGGGTCTGTTCCAGCCCTTCGTCCAGGCGGATGCCTCGACCACGCGCAGATACGGCGGCACCGGCCTCGGTCTGGCGATCACCCGGCATCTGGCGGAACTGATGGGCGGCACGGCGGGCGCCGAGAGCGAACTTGGCCGGGGCAGCCGCTTCTGGTTTTCCGTTCGCCTGCAACGCGGGCGCGGCGTGCTACCCGCGCTCGCGATCACCCGGGAGCAGGATGCCGAGGCGGAACTGCGCCGGCATCACGGCCGCGCGCGCCTGCTCCTGGTCGAGGACGACGAGGTGAATCGGGAGGTCGCGCTGGAACTGATCCACGCTGCCGGTCTCCGGGCCGACACCGCGGCGCATGGCGGCGAGGCCGTGGCCATGGCGGCAAGGACGGCCTACGACCTGATCCTGATGGATGTCCGGATGCCGCAGATGAACGGCCTGGAAGCCACCCGCCGGATTCGCGCCCGTGCCGGCGGCGAGACGACGCCGATTCTGGCCATGACCGCCAATGCCTTCGACGAAGACCGCAGGGCCTGCGCCGAGGCGGGCATGAGCGACTTCATCGCCAAACCGGTGGATCCCGCCGGCTTCTATGCCGCCCTGCTGAAATGGCTGCCCGCGTCAGGCCCGGCGCTCCCGTCCGGGCAGTCCGGGGAGCAGCGGGCCGATGGCGAAGCTGTCGAGCGTCCCCGGCTGGCCGCCATTCCCGGCCTGGACCTGCACTGCGGTCTGGTCATGATGCGGGGCAACCTGGCGAAATACACCAAGCTCCTGGTCTTGTTCGCCGATGCCAACCAGGGCCATGCCGAAAGCATATCTGGCTTGCTCGCGGCAGGCGAACTGGCGGCGCTCGAACCGATCGCGCATTCGCTCCGCGGTTCCGCCAGCGTGCTCGGCGCCACGGCGGTGTCGGCGGCGGCCGGCGCCGTCCTGTCGGCCTTGCGCAGTGAAGCCGGGGCGGAGGAAGTCCGCCGGCTTGGCGCCGTGCTGGCGGAACAATTGACGGGCCTGGTCGATGGCATCCGTCAGGGGACGGCGGGGCCGCCGCAAGCGGCCGACGGGCCAGCCCGCGGCAGCCGGGTCGCGGGCGTGCTGTTGCGCCTGGAGCGGTTGCTCGAACAAGGGGACATTGCCGCCGGCTATCTGGCGACGGAGGAGGCGGCGCTGCTGCGCGCCGCCTTGGGCGAGGACGCCAGGCCGTTCCTGGCCCGCGTCGATGTCTTCGACTACGAGAGCGCCGCAGCCCAGTTGCGCGCGTTGCGCGGCCGGACAAGGGGCGCGGAGACTTAGGACTTTTCGGACATGAATTCCATGCTCATGCGGACCAGGTCGACGACCGATCCGGCCTGAAGCTTCTGCATGATCAGGTGGCGATAGGTTTCGGCGGTACGCTTGCTGATGCCCAAATCGCTGGCGATCACCTTGGTCAGCTTGCCCTCGAACACCCCTTGCAGCACTTCCTTCTCGCGCGGCGTCAGGAGCGCCATGCGCTCGCCGATTGCCCGGCTCCTGGCCTGCATCTCGACGCGCGCCTTGTTGATGCGCAGACCGTCCTGGATGCGGTCGAGCAGCTGTTGCGTGGAAAACGGCTTCTGAAAGAAATCCAGCGCGCCGCCGCGCATGGCGCGGACCACGGAGGGTACTTCAGGGAAGCTGGAGATGAAGATGATCGGCAGGTCGCTCTCCGTCAGCCGGAGTTCGTCCTGCAGCTCCAGCCCGCTCATCCCCGGCATGCGCACATCGGTCACGATGCAGCCGGACAGGGCGGACAGGTCCTGTTCGAGGAAGGCGGCGGCGTCATTGAACACGGTGTAGGGCAAGTCGACCGACTCGACCAGATCGACGAGAAGAAAACTGATCACCGGATCGTCGTCGATCAGGTAAACCCTGGGCGGAATCTTCTCGGCAGCTTGTCTGAGCATCGAGTGACCAATCGTTTGAGTGCTGGCATTCGCCGCGATGAAACGCTATTCACGCCATTCGCGAGTGCACCAAAACCCGGATGAAGCGAATCATATCATGGGTATGCCTGCTTTACCTTAAGCTCCGTCTCAGGCGGATTCGCCGTCCGCCCTTGAGGACCGTTCCGGGAAACGCGGTGGGGGAATACCGGCGATAATGGGAAGTCACAACGAGGTCACCATCACATGAACCGCAAAATCCCCACCGTCGGCTTCGTCTCGCTCGGCTGCCCCAAGGCCACCGTCGATTCCGAACAGATCCTGACCCGGCTGAAGAGCGAGGGCTACGCCATTTCAGGCTCCTACCAGGGCGCCGACCTGGTCGTGGTCAATACCTGCGGCTTCATCGATGCCGCGGTCGAGGAATCGCTCGACGCCATCGGCGAGGCGCTGGCCGAGAACGGCCGGGTCATCGTCACCGGCTGCCTGGGCGCCAAGGGCGATATCGTCCGGCGGACCCATCCGAAAGTGCTCGCCGTCACGGGCCCGCATGCGGCGCAGGAGGTGATGGCGGCGGTGCATGAATACCTGCCCCCCAGCCACGACCCGTTCGTCGATCTGGTGCCGCCCCAGGGCATCCGGCTGACGCCGCAGCATTACGCGTACCTGAAGATTTCAGAAGGCTGCAACCATCGCTGCACTTTCTGCATCATCCCGTCGTTGCGCGGCGACCTGGTCAGCCGGCCGATCGGCGAGGTGATGAAGGAGGCGGAGGCGCTGGTCGATGCCGGCGTCCGGGAATTGCTGGTGATCTCCCAGGACACCAGCGCCTACGGCGTCGATATCAAGTACCGCACCGGTTTCTGGAACGGCCGGCCGGTCAAGACCCGGCTCTTCGACCTGTGCCAGGCGCTGGGCGAGCTGGGCGTGTGGGTGCGGCTGCACTACGTCTATCCCTATCCGAGCGTGGACGCCCTGATCCCGCTGATGGCCGAGGGCAGAATCCTGCCCTACCTCGACGTGCCTTTCCAGCATGCCAGCCCGCGCATCCTCAAGCTGATGAAGCGGCCGGCCAGCAGCGAGAACAATCTCGATCGAATCAGGGCCTGGCGCGCCGTCTGCCCGGAGATCACGATCCGCAGCACCTTCATCACGGGGTTTCCCGGCGAGACCGAAGCCGAGTTCGAGGAGCTGCTGCAGTTTCTCGAGGAAGCGGAGCTGGACCGCGTCGGCGTCTTCGCCTATTCGCCGGTCGCCGGCGCCGCCGCCAATGAGCTGCCCGGCGCGCTGCCGGAAGAGGTGCGCGAGGAGCGCCGGCGCCGCCTGATGGAATTCCAGGAGGACATCAGCACCCGCCGCCTTGAGGCGAAAATCGGCCGGACCATCGAGGTGCTGGTGGACGAGGTCGATGAGGAAGGCGCGGTCGCCCGGAGTGCCGGTGACGCGCCGGAGATCGACGGCCTGGTCTATGTCACGGACGGCCAGGAGCTGGAGGTCGGCGAGTTCGCCAGCGTCACCGTCACCGACTGCGATGTGCATGACCTCTATGCCGAGTTGGCGGAGGCCTAAAGCATGGCCGGCGCAAAGCCCAAGCTCGGCATCGCCCTGGGTTCCGGTTCCGCCCGCGGCTGGGCGCACATCGGCGTGCTGCGGGCGCTGGCCGAGGCCGGCGTCGAGCCGGACATCGTCTGCGGCTGCTCGATCGGCGCCTTCGTCGGCGCCGCCTATGTCAATGGCGACCTGGCCAAGCTCGAAGACTGGGTGACCGCTCTGGGCTGGAAGGACGTGCTGGGCATGTTCGACGTCAGCCTGAGGGGCGGCCTGATCAAGGGCGAGAAGCTGATCGAATTCTTCAGCCGGAATTTCGTCGACCACGATTTTTCCGCGCTGCCCAAACCCTTCGCCTGCGTCGCCACCGATCTGGAAACGGGGCGGGAGATATGGCTGAAGGAAGGCAGCGTCGCCGCCGCGGTGCGCGCCTCGATCGCCCTGCCCGGCCTGTTCACGCCGTCCGAGCACGACGGCCGCCTGCTGGTCGATGGCGGCCTGGTCAATCCGGTGCCGGTGTCGCTGTGCCGCGCGCTCGGCGCCGACATCGTCATCGCCGTCGATCTCGGCTCGGACCGCGCCGGGCACCTGCGCCGCAGGAACGGTACGCCGCCGCCGGACAACTGGAAGCAGCGCCTGTGGCAGCGCCTGGGCAGAAATGGTGCGAACGGGGAGGAGCTGCCGTCTCTGGTCGAGGTGCTGATGGCCAGCATCCATATCGTGCAGGTGCGCATCAGCCGCAGCAGGCTCGCCGGCGAGCCTGCCGACGTCGCGCTGGAGCCGCGCCTGGCCCAGATCGGGCTGATGGACTACCATCGCGGCGCCGAAGCCATCGACGAAGGCCGGGCCGCGGTCGAACGGATGTGGCCGGGGATACGCTACGCACTGGAGAATTGAATGGGCGATTTCAAGGAAAGACTCGCCGCCATCGTCGGCAGGTCTCAGCTGCTGTCCGCCGCCGCCGACATGGCGCCCTTCCTCGGCGACTGGCGCGGCCGCTATCGGGGCGAGGCGCTCTGCGTGGTGCGGCCGGGCAGCACGGATGAAGTGGCGCGCGTCGTCGCCTGCTGTGCCGGGGCGGGCGTGGCGGTGGTGCCGCAGGGCGGCAACACCGGCCTGGTCGGCGGCGCGACGCCGCTGGGCCCGGCCGCCTGTCCGCGCGGCGAGGTGGTGCTGAGCCTCGCCCGGCTATCGAGGATCCGCGCCCTCGACCAAGACAACAACACCATCACGGTCGAGGCCGGCTGCATCCTGCAGCAGGTGCAGGAGGCCGCCGCCGCCGCCGGCCGCCTGTTTCCCCTGTCGCTCGCCGCCGAGGGATCGGCGACCATCGGCGGCAACCTGTCCACCAATGCCGGCGGCGTGCAGGTGCTGCGCTACGGCAACATGCGCGAGCTGACCCTGGGCCTGGAAGTGGTGCTCGCCGACGGCCGCATCTGGAACGGTCTGCGGGCCTTGCGCAAGGACAACACCGGCTACGATCTCAAGCACCTGTTCATCGGCGCCGAGGGTACGCTCGGTGTCATCACCTGCGCCGTGCTGAAGCTGTTTCCCAGGCCCCGCGTCAGCGCCACGGCCTGGGTCGCGCTGCGCGACCCGGCCGCCGCCGTGGCCTTGCTCGGCCGCCTGACGGATCACTGCGGCGAGCGCGTCAGCGCCTTCGAAATCATCGGCCGCAAGGCCCTGGATCTCGCGCTCAAGCATATCCCCGGCAGCCGCGATCCGCTGGCCGGTGCGCACGCCTGGCAGGTGCTGGTGGAACTCACCGACACGCTCGCGGGTTTCGACCTCGATGCCGCCCTGGAGACCCTTCTCGCGGCCGAGATCGAGGCCGGCCGGGTCGAGGACGCCGTCATCGCGCAAAGCGAGGCCCAGGCCGCAGCGCTTTGGCAGCTGCGCGAGAACATCTCGGAAGCGCAGAAGATCGAAGGCGTCAGCATCAAGCACGACATCAGCGTCCCCGTCTCGCGCATCAGCGAGTTCATCGCCCGCGCCGACGAAGCGCTGGAACGACGCTTTCCCGGCGTGCGCATCGTCTGCTTCGGCCACATCGGCGACGGCAATCTGCACTACAACCTGTCCAAGCCCGAGGCGCAGGACAATGCCGGTTTCATCGAGCAGACCGGGGCCGTCAATCTCATCGTGCACGACCTGGCCGATGAACTCTCCGGCAGCATTTCCGCCGAGCATGGCCTGGGTCAATTGAAGCGCGCGGAAATCCTGCGCTACAAGAGCGCCGTGGAGATGGATCTGATGCGCGCGATCAAGCTGGCGCTCGACCCCGCAGGCCTGATGAACCCGGGCAAGGTGCTGTGAAATCTTTTTCGGCGAATCGCTTTACAGGAATCGGGCTGCTCCGTATAATTCGCGCTCTCTTGTGGGGGTATAGCTCAGCTGGGAGAGCGCTTGCATGGCATGCAAGAGGTCCGCGGTTCGATCCCGCGTACCTCCACCAAGACCAAGTTTCGCCAGGTATCACCAAGATTTGCCAAGTATTGACCCTATCGTCTAGAGGCCTAGGACAATACCCTTTCACGGTATGAACCCGGGTTCGAATCCCGGTGGGGTCGCCAGGATGCACAGGGGTTGCTTTGACCGGCAACCCCTTTTGTTTCAAGCACGGAGTGGTAGTT
>CAIVDC010000134.1 GCA_903904605.1 uncultured Sterolibacterium sp. | reverse complement strand
CGCAGAAGAAGGTGATCGACGACCATTGCACCACCGCCTGGGCGGAAAAGCTCGCCTCTCCCTGGGCAGATTTCGAAGCTGCCGGCCGCGACAAGTTGCGCGCCGAACCCGGTCACGAAGTCTATAAGCTGACGCCTGATCAGCTGGCCGCTTGGGAAAAGGCGGCAGAGCCGCTCCAGGTGCAGTGGGCGGACACCGTGCGCAAGCAGGGCGGCGATCCCGAGGCCATCTATAAATCGTTGAAGCAGACGATCGTCAAGTACAAGGCCAACCTCTGACCCACAGACGCCTTTTCGAACGGTTTGACTGAGCATGAAACGCAGCAGCTACTACATGGACCGCTTGATCGACTCGATCGAGATGGTCGCCGCGGTATTCGTCGGCATCGTCGCCGCCGATATCTTCTTCTCGGTGCTGCTGCGTTATTTTTTCAACGTGTCGATCCCCGACGGCTACGATTTCGGCCGGCTGCTCCTGGGAATTCTCATCTTCTGGGGCATCGCGGCGACCAGCTACCGGGGCACCCATATCACGGTCGATCTGGTCTGGGGAGTCGTCGGCCCCAGGCAAAAGCGTGCCATCGACGTTTTCGCCACGCTGGTCCTGTTGTTCGTGGTGACGGTTCAGACCTGGACTTTGTTCGACAAGGTCCGCACCACCTTTGCCGACCATGTGCAGACCTTCGATCTCAACCTTCCGACCTGGCCTTTCTTCGCCGTGGCCTGGGCCGGCGACGTCTCGGCCGTGGTCCTGATCGCGGTCCGCACCTATCGGCTGATTGTTCAGCCGGAGTTGATCGAAAGCCAGCATTACATGAAGCCAGTCGAATGAAACTTCGTTCATGAGTACCGATGCGGTAGCCGTCTCCGGTTTCATTACCCTGTTCGTGTTGATGCTGCTCCGCGTCCCCGTCGGGATGGCGATGGGGCTGGTCGGCGTGACCGGCTACAGCTACCTCGTCGGCTTCGAGCCGGCGCTGAAGCTGATCGGGCAGACCTCGATGCGGACGGTGACCGATTACACCTTCGGCGTCATTCCGATGTTCCTGCTGATGGGGGCGTTCGTCTCGAACTCCGGCGTCAGCCGCGAGCTGTTCAAGGCGGCGAACACGCTGGTCGGTCATCTCAAGGGCGGCCTGGGGATCGCCACGGTCGTTGCCTGCGGCGGTTTTGCCGCGATCTGCGGTTCCTCGGTGGCGACCGCCGCGACCTTCTCGACGGTCGCCTATCCCGAGATGAGGCGCTACGGCTACCCCCAGTCGTTCGCCACCGGCGTGATCGCCGCCGGCGGCACCCTCGGCGCGATGCTGCCGCCTTCGACGGTACTGGCGGTGTACGGCATCATCACCCAGCAGGATATCGGCAAACTATTCGTCGCGGGCATCATTCCCGGCATTCTCGCCATGATGATGTACGTGATCACGATCGCCATCATCGGCAAGCTGAGACCGGACTTCCTGCCCGCCGGCACGCCCAGCACCTGGAAGGAAAAAGCCAGGGGCATTCGCGATGTCTGGGCGCCGCTGGTCCTCTTCGCCTTCGTCATCGGCGGCCTCTATGGCGGCCTGTTCACCCCCACCGAAGCCGGCGGCATGGGCGCCGGCGGCGCCTTCGTCCTGGGCGTCCTGCGCAAACGCCTGTCGAGAAGCCTGATTCGCGAGTCCCTGCTCCAGGCGACGCGCACCGCAGCAGCGGTGTTCACCGTCCTGATCGGCGCCCTGCTCTTCGGCTATTTCCTGACGATCACTCAAACCCCGCAAAAGGTCACCGTATTCCTGACCAGCCTCGGGCTGGGCCGTTACGGCGTCCTGGCGCTGATCATGCTGATGTACCTGGTGCTCGGCTGCCTGATGGACGCGATGGCCATGATCATCCTGACCATACCGATCATCTTCCCGGTGGTCACGGCGCTGGGCTTCGATCCGATCTGGTTCGGCGTGATCATCGTCATGACCGTCGAACTGGGCCTGATCCACCCTCCGGTCGGCATGAACGTCTTCGTGATCAAGAGCGTGGTCAAGGACGTCAGCTTCACCACCATCTTCAAGGGAGTCGCCCCGTTCATCCTCACCGACATCATCCGCCTCGTCATCCTCATCGCCTTCCCCATCGTGGCACTCTATCTGCCCAGCAGAATGTGACGGCCATCGCCGATGCATCAAGCAGCCGGCGTCATGCCACGGAAGACGGCTTTGCCGCATGCGGCTGGTCATGCTTAACCGTTATGGCTTTTTGTGAATAAAGAAATATGCATGCATTGCTTAAGTCCGGATACTAAGATTTAGAAAGAGCTTGCCAAGCCTGAAGTAAATTCTGACCGAAATGAGCCATGTCGAATAAACAGAGTATTGAAGAGACGCAAGTTGCCGGCCCCTATGGGCAGCAGCCTCTCACCGTCAGCGTCCGGGAAGCGGTAATGCAATTGCTCAGAGCTTTCCGCATGACGACTATCTTCGGCAACCCTGGATCGACAGAGTTGCCGATGTTCCGACATTTTCAGGACGACTTCCGCTACGTGCTAGGCCTGCAAGAATCGGTCGTCGTCGGCATGGCGGATGGATATGCTCAGGCTACCCGCAACGCCGCACTAGTCAATCTCCATTCGGCAGCTGGTGTCGGTCATGCCATGGGCAACATCTTCACTGCCTACAGGAATCGCACACCCCTGGTCATCACGGCCGGCCAACAGGCACGTTCCATTCTCCCCTATGAACCGTTTCTCTACTCGATGCAGGCCGCAGAGCTTCCGAAGCCCTACGTGAAATGGAGCTGCGAACCCGCACGCGCCCAAGACGTGCCGGCAGCGATCGCCAGAGCCTACTACGCCGCAATGCAGCCGCCGTGCGGCCCGACGTTCGTGTCCATTCCCGTCGATGACTGGGATGTTCAGACGGAACCAATTGCGCCGCGCACCGTCAGCACCGCTGTACGCGCCGATCCTGCTGCGCTGGAGACGGTCGCAACCGCCCTGGATCGCAGCCAAAGACCTGTATTGATCGCGGGCGCCGCAGTAGATCGTGGCGGTGCGTGGGGCCACATCGTGCGCTTGGCCGAACGGCACAATGCACTCGTCTGGACGGCCCCCCTGTCCGGGCGCTGCGGATTTCCGGAGAGCCACCCTTTGTTCGCGGGCTTCTTGCCCGCCCACCGGGACAAGATCGTCGAACAACTGAGGGGCCATGACCTCATTCTTTCGCTTGGCGCACCCGTTTTCACCTACCACACGGAAGGTTGCGGTCCGCACATTCCTCAGGGATCGTCGTTGTTTCTGATTACCGATGACCCGGACGTTGCGGCATGGGCCCCGGTTGGAACAGCCGTCGTCAGCAGTCTGCGTCCCGCCTTGGAAGATCTGCTGCAACGCCGGGCACCACCCGCCTCCCGGGCAATGCCAAGAGGCCGCCTAGCCCCGCCGCGCGCGGAACCGGGCGATTCCATTACGGTCCCCTACTTGATGCAGACGCTCGCCGAAATCAGGCCTGAGGACAGCATTGTGGTTGAAGAAGCACCGAGCAGCCGGGGGGACATGCAGTCCTATCTGCCAATTAACCGAAGTGAGGGCTTCTTCACGTGCAGCAGCGGGGGTCTAGGATATGCCATGCCTGCCGCCGTAGGCGTGGCACTCGCCAAGCCGGAGCAAAGGATAATAGGCCTGATTGGAGACGGCTCAAGCATGTATGCGATCCAATCCTTATATTCTGCGGCGCAACTGAAGCTGGCCATGACTTTCGTCATCGTCAACAATGGACGCTACGCGGCCCTGCAGGAGTTCATGCCGATGTTCAATATGGAGCGTCCTGTAGGCACCGATCTGCCGGGCATCGATTACACGGCGCTGGCCATCGGGCAGGGTTGCGCAGCGGTCCGCGTGGACCGAGCCCAAGCTCTGAAGGATGTCTTGCGCCGGGCGTTGCAGTCGCCGGGTCCTAGCCTCGTGGAAGTCGTTGTCGCTTGATCCGACCTATCGGACGCCAACTGTCAGGAGATGCTGCGTGGAAACAGAGACCGCTCACCTTCCGCCACATCGGGGCGGGCGGCGGCGCCGTGGATTACCTCGACCGGCAGGGGACACACTTGGAAAACCGGAAACTCTGTCCTAACAAACTGAGCCACTTCTGTTGACTCCCCTTGAGCTTCTGTCGTCACAGCCACTAGGCGGCTCTGCGCTTGGCAAGCATTTGCGTGATCAATTCTTCCACCAGATGTGTATTCACCCGGCCTGCGGCAAACTCCGGATGGCTGATCATGAAGTGTTGAAACGACAAGGTCGTGTCTATGCCCGAGACTGTGAACAGCTCTAGGGCCCGTACCATTCGATCCACCGCTTCCGCCCGGTCAGTGCCATAGACGATCAGCTTGCCCAGTAGGGAATCGTAGAACATCGGGACCGTATAGCCGGTATAGCAGTGACTGTCCAAGCGGATGTTCGGTCCCTCTGGCGGCCGCCATTCCGTGATCAGACCGGGACTGGGACGGAAGCCCTGTCCAGGCAACTCGGCGTTGATGCGGCATTCGATGGCGTGGCCCCGGAAGCTCACGTCGGACTGTGAAAAGCGCAGCACCTCCCCCCGAGCGACGCGGAGTTGTTCCTGGACGAGGTCGATGCCCGTGATCATTTCCGTGACCGGATGCTCGACCTGGATCCGGGTGTTCATCTCCAGAAAGAAAAAAGCGCCGGCATCCTGGTCGACAATGAATTCGACGGTTCCGGCATTCTCGTAGCCGAAGTTTCGCGCCAAGGTCACTGCGGCTTGTCGGATCTCTTCTCGCAGCAGTTCCGAGATGGCCGGCGCCGGCGCCTCTTCCACCAGCTTCTGGTGCCGGCGCTGCATTGAGCAGTCGCGCTCTCCCAGGTGGATGACGTTACCGAAACTGTCTCCGAGAACTTGGACCTCGATATGTCGGGCATTGGCGATGTATCGCTCGAGATAAAGCGTGTCGTCGCCAAAAGCCGCGCGTGCTTCAGCCGAGGCGGAGGCGAACATCTCGCGTAGTTCTTTAATCTCCCGCACGATCTTCATACCCCTGCCGCCGCCGCCTGCCGCCGCCTTCATCATCAGAGGTAAACCGATGCGACCCGCGATGGCCGCCGCTTCCTCGTAAGAATGGATCTTCTCGGAACCCGGAAGCGTTGGCAGACCGAACTGGCGGGCCAAAATGCGCGCCTGAATCTTGTTCCCCATCTGGTGGATCTGATCGGGCTTTGGCCCGATGAAACATATCCCCTCTTCGGCGCAGGCTTGCGCCAGTTCGGACGACTCGGCAAGGAAGCCATAGCCGGGATGGAGAGCGTCAGATCCTGTTCCAATTGCGGCTGAGATGATGGCATTCCGGTTGAGGTAACTTTCGCTGGCGCTTGCCGGACCGATGCAGATCGTGCGGCTCGCGAGCCGGGCCGGCAAACTCTCCCGATCAGCTGCCGAAACCGCAAGGACCGTTTCGATTCTCAGCGCCTGACAGGCCCGGATGATGCGAACGGCGATTTCGCCTCGATTGGCGATTAGGACGCGGCTTACGGTCATGGACGGGCGCTCTTTTCGCCGGGGTCGATGCCTGTCTGCGTGGGACGGATTCTAAACAGGACCTGACCGAACTCGATGAACTGGGCATCCTGCACGCAAATCTCGGTGACAACGCCGTTCACCCCGGCCTGAACGGCGTTGAATACCTTCATGATCTCGATGAGGCCCACTGTGGCATCTTTTTCCACTAATGATCCGATAGACACAAAAGGGGCAGACCCTGGTTCAGGCTTTGCATAGAACCGTCCCATCATGGGTGCGACAACGTCGACCGTCCCATCCTGTGTCGTGGCTTCCTTAACCGCGAACTGCGCCGCCGGCAAGTCTGCGAGTATCGTGGGGGCCGAGGCGGTGTTAGCCGAGGGCGTCGCAACTGGGTGAGGTTGTGGCGGAATGACCGCCATGCCGGAGGTCGCACTGGAAGATAACGTGCCTATGATCGGGGTCTGCGGCATGATGCCCTTGCCGATCGTGACCTTCAGATTGCCTACGTCTATCTGCAGATAATCGAAGGTCGACCTGTCCAGGGTCTCTACGAGGAGGGCAATCTGCCGAACCTCATCATCATTAATCGAACTCAATGCGTTGCTCATATTCGTTTCCTCTCGTTCTTGATTTGACCGTCATCAAGCCAATGACCGGTTCTGGATCACCAGCGAATCGCTGCCCTTCTGGACCTGGATGAAGCGTACCCGTCTATGCTTGTCGAGTTCCTCGATCAAGGTCAGCAGTGGCATGGCGGAGCTGAAGTATTGCCTGGGCCGTCCGGCGGCGCGCATGGCGGCGATTTCATCCTCGCCCTTCATGATGTAGCGCAGCAGGAATTCCTCGTCCGAGACCCCCGGCCCTCCGATCTTGTCCCGAATGTCCTTAATCGAGATGTCCGGCCTTTGCAGGGCCGCCAGTTCCTTCGCCCTGGTCGTCCCGAGCAGCCTGTCCTTGAGATCCTGGTCCATCCAGGTGTATCCCGAATCCTCTCCGTAAGCACCCTGCGCAAAAAGGATCAGTTCATCGATGACGTGCTTGTAGCGCTCTCCGGTGGCGACATTGATCGCGGATTGTGTGACCACGAACTGCGAATGCGGGGTGATCATGATCGGATAGCCAAAATCCTTGCGGACCTGGACCGACTCCTCAAGTACTTCGTCCAGCCGGTTCAGAATCCCCAGTTCAGCCAGTTGATGCCTGAGATTGGAAATTACTCCGCCGGGTACTTGATGGATATATTGTGCGTAATCGTATTCCAGGGGGGCACCGATCGGCATCTTCTCCTGTATCCCAATCGCCAAGAGCCGCTCCGAGACTGAGCGGAGCAGCTTCTCGTCGATCCCTGACGAATAGCCCATGATCCTTGCATTCCCGACCACGTTGAACAGCGAGGGCTGCGAGGAGCCGTTCGCCAGAGGCGGGATCGCCGTATGCAGCGTGCGCACGCCCAGCTGCAGCGCCTCCAGATAGACCAGGGGGGCTAGCCCCGTCGTGCAGTGCGAATGCAATTCCACGGGTACGCGACCGGCGTTTTGCAGGATGATCGGCAGCAAGGTCCGCAGGCGATCTACGGTCAGCAGCCCGCCCTGATCCTTGAGATAGATCGTATCCGGCTTAAACGGAAGGATCTCGCGCACTTTCTGCGCGTAGTACTCGTCGGTGTGGCGCGGCGAAATGGTATAGGAAAGGGCGAGGGAAATCTCCAGGCCCAGTTTCTTGAACATCGGGATGACCCACGGGAACGAGTTCTTGATCTGGCCATAGGTATTGCAGGTCATTTGGGCGCGATTCAATGCACCCATCTCGACCAGGCGGGAGTAGAACATCTCTATGATCGGCCGGGGCGGCGGCGGCTCGAACGGGTGGATCATGCCACCCGCCATGCAGCTCTTGACCGTGTTGGGCATCTTTCTGGCCAGCATCCTGACCAGTTCCCAGGGGTCCTCCTTCAGGTCGCGAACGATCTTCTTGAAGTACACGCCAAGGATGGGAACCTCGATGACCTGAAATCCAGCCCGGTCCATGTCTTCAGCGACCGCTTCCATCGCGCCGGGGCGCATGGCCGAGGCCCACAGGCTCTGGGAACCGTCGCGAAACGTCGTATCAACAAAACGCACATCCATGGCAGCGTCATCCTTGTGAAATGAATTGTTCATTGCGTCTGGGACCTGCCAGTGCCCGGCGCGGCGCATCGCCCGCAACGGGAATGGGCAGCGAGACACAAATCAGTCGATCAGTCGGACGCCATTAAATTCAACCGGCACGTCCATTTCCCGGCAATCGCCAGCCACCCGCAACGGAGCACCCGTCTGCGCCTGCACTGCCGCCGGCTCCACGCCAGGCGCTACTTCGCGCAGCACCAGTCCCTCCCGTTCAACATCGATCACGGCAAGATCCGTGAATATGCGCCGCACGCAGTGTGGGGCAGTCAAAGGGCTCGTGCAGCGAGCCACGATCTTCGGCTCTCCCTTGTTGCTGACATGGGTCATTGCCACGAAAAGGTTTTTGACATTGAATGCAATATCCATCGCGCCCCCAACGCCGGGTACCTTTTGCCCCGGCATGCGCCAATTTGCCAGATCGCCGTTCGCGGCTACCTCGATGGCGCCGATGATGGCATGGGTGAGGTGGCCCCCGCGGATGATGGTAAAGGAGGTGACGTGATCGAAGACGCTGGCGCCGGGAACGAGGGTTACATAGCCCTTGGCCGCGTCGACGACGTCGGGATCCTCCTCGCCAGTCGCCGCCATCGGTCCGACTCCGAGAATTCCATTTTCGCTATGAATGAAAATTTCCTTGTCCGAGGAAAGATAGGCAGGCACCATAGACGGGATGCCTATACCGAGATTGACGTAGCTCCCTTCCGGCAGATCCCCTGCAACTCGATAGGCAATGCCTTCGCGGGTCAGGATCATGATGCACTCCTCTCTTTTTGCGGATCAAAGAGCCTGGGGTCCCGGTTTATCTGAACAATGTGATCGACGAAAATCCCAGGGGTATGAATTTCTTCCATTGATAAGCTACCGACGGCGACGAGTTCCTCGACTTCAACGATGACCACTTTCGCCGCGGTTGCCATGATCGGATTGAAGTTGCGCATCGCCTTGCGGTAACTGAGGTTACCCAAACGGTCACCCCGATAGGCCTTGATCAGGGCAAAATCGGCGTCTAGGGGCATTTCCAACACATATTCCCGGCCGTTGAAAATGCGTACCTCCTTTCCTGCCGCCAACTCTGTTCCGGGCCCCGTTGGCGTATAGAATCCGCCAAGGCCGGCGCCAGCCGCTCGAATTCGTTCAACCAAGGTGCCCTGCGGCACCAGTTCGAGTTCGACGTCTCCTTTGAGATAACGCTCACGGAACGCCCAGCTTCCCGGATTGATCGGAAAGGATGCCGTCAACTTACGGATCCGGCCGTCTTGAAACAGTCCGCCTAAGGCAAAGTCTCCGATGCCGGCACCGTTGTGGATAGCGACCAGATTGGTGGTACCTTGCCTGCGGATCGCTTCAATCAGGTTGGCGGGAACGCCGGGATTGCCGAATCCGCCAAACATGATGCTGGCGCCGTCGAATACCTGTGCCACTGCCTCTCCACAATTCGCCACTGTCTTGTCGATCACCTCTCATCCTCCTTACTTGCATTGACGAAATTCCTTCCTGCACGTTCTCTAAAGGGCCAGATGGGTACGCTTGAGTTCCGGGCTTGCTTCGAGTTCAGCGAAGGTGCTGCTGAGTTGAATCTGCCCCTTGTCAATGACATAAACTCTGGTGCTCAGGCCCGAGGCAAACCAGAGATTCTGCTCGGAGAGCAGAATGGCCAGGCCGGCTTCCTTCAATGCCCGGATGTGCTCCCACAAGGTCTCCACGACCAGAGGGGCCAGACCTTCGGAGGGCTCGTCGAGCAGCAGCACTTTTGGATTTCCCACCAGTGCACGGGCAATGGTCAGCATGCGCTGCTCGCCCCCGCTCATAAACCGGGCCCGCTGGTGGCGCAGGGGCTTCAATGAGGAAAACAGATCCAGGACCCGGTCGACGGTCCACGGTGCGGCTTGCCCTGCTGCCACGTCCCGGCGTCCAACCTCCAGGTTTTCCATGACGGTTAGATCGGGGAAAATGCGCCGATCTTCCGGCACGTAGCCTATCCCCATTTGGCAGATTTCGTAGGTCGGCCGACCCACCACGTTCTCACCCAACAATACGATCCTGCCCTGCGCCGGCGGCACCAAGCCCATGATCGATTTCAGGGTGGTGGTCTTGCCTGCGCCGTTGCGGCCGAGCAGGCAAACCACCTCGCCTTCGGCCACCGACAGAGAGACATCGTGGAGCACCATGCCCATCCCGTAACCCGCTGTGAGGCCCTCAACTGTCAGGATCGGATCACCGCCGGCCGCCTCGGCTTGTCTTCGACCGGAATTCTCCGTGCCGCCCTCGCCCAGGTAGATTTTCCGCACTTCGGTGTTGTTGCGCACCTCACCGGGCACGCCTTCGGCGACCACTGCGCCGCGATGCAGGACCGTAATCCAGTCCGTGATGGAAAAAACCAGGTCCATGTCGTGCTCGATCAGAATGGTCGTCAGGCTCTTGGCGCGTACGATCGATTGGACCAGGCCCATCAGTGCGGGCCTCTCGTGCAGCGGCATGCCCGCCGTCGGTTCATCGAGCAGCAGAACCTCCGGATCGCATGCAAGGGCGATGGCCAGTTCCAGCTTCTTCTGGTCGCCGAAAGGAAGGTTTCGCGCTTCCACCGCGGCTTGGTCCGCCAGACCGACCAAGGAGAGGACGTCCCAGGCTTCCTCAACATGCATCCGGCGAAACGGCTCTAAGAGCTTCCAGAGTCCACCGTGAAGGGAGACCTTGGCCAATTGGATATTTTCCAGCACCGTCGCATTTGAGGAAACGTTCGGGATCTGAAAGGTCCGGGCGAAGCCCATGCGACAAAGCTGATGCGGCGCCAGGCCGGTGACGTCCTGCCCCTTGAAATGGATCTTTCCGGATTGAGGCCGCAGGAAGCCGGTCAGCAGATTGAAGAGCGTGGATTTCCCGGCCCCGTTGGGCCCGATGATCGCGCGAATCTGGCCGCGCGGAACCGCGATGCTGACGTCCCGCGTCGCATGAACGCCGCCGAACTGAAGGTTCAGTTTTTCGGTACGGAGAATATCGGCGTTCACGGACCGCTATCCCCTCATCCTCTTGAGCCTGGCGCGCAGACTGTCGTAACCGTCCATCAGGCCGCGAGGCATCACGAATGCGATCAACAACACAACGACGCCGAGAAAGAACAACCAGTACTCGGTCAGCCGCGGAATGACGAAGTTCAGCGTCTTGAGAAATATCGCGCCCACGATCGGGCCGACGAAATGGTTGGCTCCACCCAGTACGGCCATCAGCATGATATCGGTCGAGGTCACCCAGAGCGCGCTCTGTGGAAAGATCCCCCGGTTGTGAAATACGTAGAGCGAGCCGGCGATCCCGGCAAAGAGACCGGCCATCGTGAATGCGGCCAGCTTGAAGCCGGCCACGTCGATGCCTATGCTTCTCGCGCGGCTTGGAGTATCCCGGATCGCCTTGAGTGTCGTGCCGAAAGGGGACTCGCAAATGCGATGGATCAGGACCAGACAGGCCAGAATGATGACCAGCGTAAAGTAATAGTAGTGGATCTCGCTCAGAAGAATCGCCGGCGGCGCGACACCGACGAGCCCATCGTCGCCGCCGGTCAGAGCCCGCCATTTCCACACCACGGTATAGACCAGCTGACCGAAAGCCAAGGTCAGCATAATGAAGTAGGCATTCGCCACGCGGACGCAGAACAGACCGATGACCGCGGCGGCCAGCGCCGCCGCCAGGGGACCGGCCAGCAAGCCGACGAGCATGGGCATGCCGGCCTGCGTCACCAGCACACCCGCGGTATAACCGCCGATGGCGAAATAGGCGGCATGGCCCAGGGAGATCATCCCGCCATAGCCGATCAGGAGATTGATGCTCACTGCCAGCAGCACGAACAACAGGGTGTCGGTCATCTGCACCACATAAGTCTGAGGCAGGAAGGGAGGACAAAGCAGCAGCAAGGCGACCAACCCCCACAGCAGAGGATGGCCCGCCAGTTTCTGTAACCAGGTCAGGGATGGCACCATTTCGGTTTCTTTTTGCATGCGCGCTCTATCCACGGCCAAACAGTCCCGTCGGCCGGACGATCAGGACTAGGGCCATCAGCGCATACACGAAGGTCATTTCGAATTGGGGAAGGACGAGGATCCCGAATGCGTTGACCAGACCGATCAATATCGCGGCGAGCATCGAGCCCAGCACACTGCCCATCCCGCCGACCACCACGACCACGAAGGCATTGACGACGGTCGTCATGTCCATCTCAAGACTGGCACCGCTGATCGGAACGGCGAGCACGCCCGCCAGCCCGGCCAGCCCCGTTGCCAGCGCGTAAACCATGGTGAACAGCCGGGTTTGATTGACGCCGCAGGCGGCACTCATTTCCCGGTCCTGGGATGCCGCGCGGACCAGAATTCCCCAGCGCGTCCTGGTGATGAGGAACCAGAGACCGGCCGCTACGACCATGCTTGCCAGTACCACCACGAAGTAATAGGCCGGAAAGGTCAGGTCAAGAATGGACACGGTACCGAACAGCCCGAGCACGGGCACGCTTCCTGGCGACACGCCCCAGACAAACCGGGAAAAATCGGAAATTATGTAGATCAGGGCCACCATGGGCATCAGTTGCACCAGCAAGTTGGCCCCGTAGAAGCGGCGGATCAGCACGATTTCCAGCAGCGCCCCGAGCAGGGCCGTCGCCAGCGGGACCAGCAGCAGCGCGAGCCAGAAAGTTTCCAGCGAGGATGAAACGACCTGCGTGACCGAATAGGCGAGAAACGCCCCCAGCATGAAGAATGAACCGTGTGCCAGATTCAGCACCCGACACACCCCGAAGATGAGGGACAAGCCGGATGCCATCAGAAACAGGAAGGTCGCAGAGACCAGCGCGCTGACCAGCTGCAGGCCTATGACCGAGAAGGCCATAGGGATTACTGGCCGCGAATCTTGCGCAGTTCCTCCGCTGTCGGAAGGTAGTTGGTCCCCGGCATGTACTTGATGTCGCGCAGACCCACGACATTATCCTTGTCGTCCCAGGTCAGGTAACCGAGCCACCAGCCCGCGGTGCTCTGGTGGTCCATGGCGCGGATCGAAACCTCCCCCAGGGACGGATGCGTGTAGTGCATCCCGGGCAAGGTATCGGCCAGCGCCTCGCGGTCGACCTTGCCCGCCTTCTCTATGGTCTTGGCGAGCAGAAAGACGGTGGCATAGGCGTGCGCGGAGATCTCATAGGGACGCTCGTTCCAGCGGCCCTTGTAGGCGTTAAAGAAGGCCTGGTTGGCCTTGGTGTCGACCGGCGGATAGGGATAGTCCGAACCCGTCATGATGCCTTCCGGCAAGTCGGCCTTCTGCAGCCCCAGGTTGTTGGTGGGCATGCCCAAGCTGGGATGCACGCCGACCATCTTGGCGAACAGCCCGAAAGCCTTGGCCTGTTTCACGAATGCGTCGGAACTGATGGCCACCACTCCGCCGAACATCAGGGCGTCCGGCTTCTGTCCCATGATGGCGGTGATTTGCGGCGTGAAATCGAGCTGCCCCGGCGGAACCCAGAACTCGCAGCCCGGGATGATCTGCACCGAGGGCTTCAACTCCTTGAGCCGGCCCATCACCGCCGCGGTGATGCTCCGGCCGTAGGCGAAGTCGTTGCCTATCGTGCAGTAGCGCGTGGCTGGCTGCTTGGCCATGTGCTCGGCAATGGCGTAGGCGAAGACCCGGTCGCTGGTGATCGTCCGGAAGAAATAGCGGTGGCTGAACTTGTCGGTGAATACGCTGGTATAGCCCATGCTGATGACGTACGGCGTCTTCAACTCCAGGGCCAGTGGGTTCGCTGCAAAGACGACCGAACTGGGCGAATTGCCGATCACGGCGAGGACGTTCTTCGACGCGAGTTCCCGAAACAGCTTGGTCCCTTCTGCCGGATTCGACTTGTCGTCGTGGCTCAGCAACTGCAGCGGCCGTCCCAGAACGCCGCCGGCCGCGTTGATCTGTTCGACGGCGAGTTGCGCACCCTTATGCCCCGCGGCGAACATGGCGAACGGCCCACTCTGGGAAACGATCTCGCCCAAGACTATCGGTTCCCCCGATGGCGCGGCAACCGCGAGATTCAGTGCAGACAGTACGATTAGAGAGACGAGCATCCACCTTGGCTTCGTTGACATGCGCCTAACCTCCACTCATTGGAATCAATGACCACAATGACCGCCTCGTCCCACGGTAATGGCTACGCGTGGCAGACTGGGCGCCTCCTTCGGACTTGGTTGGCCGGCTTTTTTTGCCGGCTCATATTCATCTTATGTCTTACAATTTAACACTACCATACTACAATTCAAACTACAAACACTGAAATCAGAACGGTACTTTACGATTCCGCGTGCGCTGATGCGGCGGACGCGGCCAGTCATTTCGAGGGAGGGTTGATCCATGCAGGCAAATTCCCCGCTAGGTCCCGAAGCACACTATCAGGCGCAATTAAACGAAGGACGTTTTCTCATTCAGCGCTGCAACGATTGTGCCCGCCACGTCTTCTATCCGCGCGTTGTCTGCCCGTACTGCGGCTGCGCCGAGCTGCTATGGGTGGAAGCCGAGGGAGCCGGGACCGTCTATTCGACCACCACCGTGCGCCGCAAGGCGGAAGCGGGCGGTGACTACGACGTCTCCCTGATCGACCTCGACGAGGGCGTGCGCATGATGAGCCGGGTGGAGGGACCGGCGCCGGCCGAGGTGAAGATCGGGATGCGGGTGCGTGCGCGGGTCATCGACCACCAGGGTGCCGGCCTCGTGGTGTTTATTGCGGAGGACGAAAAATGAGCCTCAAGGATCTGCGCGGCAGGACCGCCATCGTCGGAGTCGGCACGGCCGGATGCGGCGAAGCGCACGGCATGGGAGACCTGGAGATTCTCGCCCAGGCGGCAAAAGCGGCGCTCGATGACGCCGGCCTCGCCTTGAAGGACGTGGACGGTCTGTGCACCGCCAACCTCAACGCCGCGATGTGGCCTCTGAACGTGGTCGAGTACCTCGGCATCCGGCCGAAATTCGTCGAGGGGACCAATGTCGGCGGCGCCGCGTTCGTGGCTCACCAGTTGCCTGCAATGCTGGCCCTGGATGCCGGCGTGTGCGACGTCGTTCTGGTGTGCTACGGGAGCACCCAGCGCACTTCCCCTTTCGGCCGCAAGGAGCGCGGCGCCGCACGCATCCTGCTCGATCCGGAGCCGTTCCAAACGCCGTACCAGCCGTTCAACCCGCCGTCTTCCTACGCCCTGATCGCCGCCCGCCACATGCACCAGTACGGCACCACGCGGCGCCATCTGGCCGAAGTGGCCGTGGCGGCACGCAAGTGGGCCCAGCTGAATCCCGAGGCATTCTCGAGAGAGCCGCTGGACATTGAGACGGTGCTCGGAGCGCGAATGATCAGCGATCCCTTCACCGCCTACGACTGCTGCCTAGTCACGGACGGCGCGGCGGCCTACGTGATGACCCGGGCCGACCGCGCCAGGGACCTGAAGAAGAAGCCGGTGCATATTCTCGCCAACGCCACGGCGGTGTGGCATCGCTCGGTTTCAAGCATGCAGGACCTGACCGTGACGCCATCCAAGGAGTCCGGCGAGCGCGCCTTCGCGGCTGCCGGACTTGGGCCAAAAGACATCGACATGCTGCAGACTTACGACGCATTCTCAATCAATACCCTGCTCGCACTCGAGGATCTTGGCTTCTGCAAGAAGGGCGAGGGAGGCTCGTTCGTGGAAGACGGTGCTATCGCGCCCGGAGGTGGATTCCCGGTCAACACCAATGGGGGAGGGTTGTCGTGCGTGCACCCGAATATGTATGGTGCGTTCATCACCATCGAAGCAGTCAGGCAGTTGCGCGGAGAGTGCGGCGAGCGGCAGATCGAGGGAGCCAAGACGGCGGTAGTAAACGGTAACGGTGGCAACTCCGCATCGAGTCAGTCGACTTCGGTGCTAGCGACGGCCGATGTGCTGTAGGAAGAATCCCTTAGCCGCACTGACTCTTAAGACTTTGAGGAGTGATCCAGAGGAGCAATATGCATCAGTACAAAATCCCCGAATCTGTCCAAGAACGTGTGCTCCGCCGGAAGGGTCGGCCGTTCTCGATCGAAGTCGTAGATGCCACACGGGCCGCGCTTGTCGTCGTCGACATGCAGAACCACTTCGTGGCAAAAGGCTTCCCGGCGGAAGTGCCGCTTGCACGAACAATTGTCCATAATATCAACCGTATAGCCGAAGCCATGCGCACCGCCGGTGGCACTGTCGTCTGGATCCAGACCACTGCAGCGGGGGCTCTCGAGCGCTGGGGCAACCATCATAAATACGGTCTCCTGCCCGAAGTGCGGGAAAGGCGCCTCGCCAGTCTGGCCGAGGACGCGGAAGGCTTCACGCTCTACCCGATGCTTGAACTATTGCCAACCGATCTTCGGGTCAAGAAGATCATGTTCAGTGCACTGGTTACGGGTTCTTCGCCGCTGCATGATATGCTGACCGGACGTGGCATCGACACGTTGCTGATCGCCGGCACAACCACGAATGTCTGCTGCGAGTCGACGGCACGTGATGCCATGATGCTGGACTACCGGGTAGCAATGCTCTCAGACGGCTGCGCAGCCCAGACTGATGAAGAACACTCCGCGGCTTTGAACAGCTTCCAGCTCTATTTTGGCGACGTAATGTCGACAGACCAGGCGATTGGCCGACTTTTGCCGGCTGCGTTGAGCAAGATCCCCTGAATTGCCAGGCCCCTTGCTCTGAAATCGTAACCACAGCCAGTTTCACTATTAGCCGCATACCGAAGGCATTATTCGCTGCAATGCAGATTATCAAAGCACGGAATCAGTCTAAACGGTCTTGTTTTCAGACTGAATGCCTGTCTTCAAGCTATGCAAGCTTGAGTACACCCCAAACCCTCGCGGGAATGATTAACCCGACCATCACCCACAGCAAAATCCGGATACAGGGCAGTCAATATCGGCAGCCGGGTTCAGAAGCGCGTCAGCGGCAACAGGTCTTGATGTATCTACTTTCGCTCATAGTGCAGTTGTTGAAAATTCCTTACCATGAAGTCGATAAACACCCGTACCTTTGCCGGCAAATGCTTGCGCGTCCGATACGCAATGTTGATTGAAAGCCTGGGTAGGTCCCATTCCTGCAATATTGGAACCAAGCGACCCGTCTCCACATCATCGTAAATCAGTGACTCGGTCTGAACCAGAATGCCCAGTCCGTCCAATGCGGCGGCCCGCAGAATCAGCCCATCGTTGGCTTGAAACCCGCTTTTCACCTTCACGACCTGCGTTTCACCCTTGCGAGTCAGATGCAATTCGTTTGGCTTGCTGATACTGGTGTAAAGCAGGAATCTATGTTGGGACAATTGACCGATAGTTTTCGGGGTGCCGATCCTGGCAAGGTAGGATGGCGACGCGGTCAGAATCCGGCGAGTGTCTGCTAGTTTGCGTACGGTGATGTTCGCGTTCGGTTCGTATTCCCGAGTGCGAATCGCCACATCGATTCCACTTTCGATCAAGTCATAGTAACGGTTTGCTGAAACGAGTTCGATATCGATATTCGGGTAGCGCTCGACAAAGCGCGGCAAGACTGGGGATATATACTTCATGCAAAATGCCAGCGAACTGGTGATCCGCAGGGTGCCGGTGGGATCGTTAGTCGTCGCATTGGCTGCGGCTTCCGCATCCTTTATATCCGTCAGGATGTCTTTGCACCGCAGATAGAACTCCTCTCCTACTTCAGTCAAGGCCATGCCCCTGGTGTTGCGTTCAACTAGGCGGGCATCCAAGCGCCCCTCCAGCGACGAGAGGATGCGACTCGCCGTCGCCTTGGAAATAGACAATATTTCGGCGGCCTTCGACAGACTGCCCAGTTCCGCGGTCTGCACAAATAATTCAATTTCCGTCCATCGATCCATCAGGCGCTCCGACCTTCATCCTGTGAAAAACACATTTTCAAAATCGATATATGGATTTGCCAAGATCGAACGTATATTACTGCTTGCGTCGGGGCTTAGGACCATTATGGATTTCAGGCTACGAAGGGATAATGAGCCAGCGCAACATAAGAAGTCGTTACCGTTGCAGGACACATAGACGGGGAAATCGCACCGCTGACCATGGTTTTGGCGCGAGAGCAATACCTCGAGTTAGCCAGGGCGACTTATAGAATTGGCAGGAAATCTCTTCTGATAAGGAAATTCCTTCAATGATCCGAACCGTAACAGGAGATCTGGCTAATCTCGAGGGCCCTATTCTCGCCCATGAGCATTTGCAGATCGACCTTTGCTGCCAGAAGGGACCCGAAGTGGTTCTCGGCGAAGCGGATTTGGAGGATGTGATCAACGACCTGACCGCGGCCAAGCAGCAGGGACTGAAAGGCGTGGTTGACCTCAGTACGCAAGGCTCCGGCCGCGATCCGTCGGCACTGAAACATATCAGCCTGAAGTCCGGATTGCCGGTCGTTTGCGCGGCTGGTTTTTACTGGGACCCGTATCCGCAGGTGGTATTCGATTCCTCTGTCGAGGCGCTGCGCGACATTCTGATCCAGGAATTGAGCGAGGGTATCGGGGCCAGCGGAATTCGCGCTGGCGTCATCAAGATCGGTACTTACCTGGGCGAGATTGGCGCTGCCGCCCTGCGCGTCTTCCAGGCCGCGGCGCTTGCTTCCCGGGCAACTGGTGCTGCGGTGGTGACGCACACCTCGGCCGCCGAGCAGGCCGCCTGGCATCTTGATACATTGCTGCGCGCCGGTATGGACCCTGGACGCATCCTGATCAGCCATATGGGGGCGTTTCACGGCATCGAGCAACTGATAGCCTTCGGCCGTCACGGCACAATGATGGGCGTTGACCAGATCGGTCTGGCCGCGCGCCGACCCAACGACGAACTTGCTGATCTGGTGCGTGACGCTTGTGCTGCTGGCCTCGAAAACCAGATCATCTTGTCTTCAGACATGGCTCGCAAGACCCGCCTGCATCGGTATGGCGGTTCGAGTTATAGCGCCGTATTCGTCGATTTTGTTCCGATGCTCCGCCAACGGGGCGTGAGCACCTCGCACATCGAGACCATGATGTGCAAAAACCCGCAACGGCTTCTCGATTTTGCCGGCAGCGTGATCTGAGGAAGTGCAATAACCCGGCTTGCTTGTTACACCCAGGAGGAGGAAGGAATGCAAAATTTCAGACAGCGGCCGTTTGGCTCGGCCGGCAGCGCGCTGCTTGCCGCAGTTTTGACGTTCGGTAGCGGCTTCGCTCTGGCGCAGATGGAAACCGTCCGGATTGCCACGACGGCAATCAGCAGCGACGCCACGTTCTTCATCGCCGACAAGAAGGGCTACTTCAAGCAGGAGGGCATCACTGCAGTCTTTACCCCGTTCAACTCCGGCGCCAAAATGATCGCCCCGCTCGGGGCCGGGCAACTGGACGTGGGCGGTGGATCCGCCACGGCGGGACTTTATAACGCCATCGCGCGCGGAATCAATGTGAAGATCGTCGCGGACAAGGGCTCGATGCCGCCTGGCTACGGCTTCACTTCCATCATGGTGCGGAAAGACCTGATCGACAGCGGCAAGTTCAAGAGCTTCGCGGATATGAAAGGCCTGACCGTGGCCATGGGCGCGGAGGGAACCAGCGGCGCGTCCGCGGTCAATGAGGCCTTGAAGATAGGCGGCTTGAAATATTCGGATATTCACGTCGTGACCATGGGCTATCCGCAGCATCTCCTGGCCTTTCAGAACAAGGCCATCGATGCCAGCCTGACCTCGGAGCCGACCGTCACGCGGGCTGTGCAGGAAGGTGTCGCAGTGCGTTTCTCCACCAATGATACCTTCTATCCCAACGAGCAGGTCGCGGTGGTCCTGTATGGCGACGATTTCATCAAGAGCCGCCCGGAAACCGCGAAGAAATTCATGCGCGCCTACCTCAAGGCCGTGCGTTTCTACAACGATGCGCTGAAGGACGGCAAACTCGCCGGACCGAACGCCGCAGAGGTCATCTCTATCCTTACGCAATACACCAAAATCAAGGACCCCGAAGTCTATCGGGCGATCACGCCGAGCGGCTGCAATCCGGACGGAAAGGTCAACCTGGCCAGCCTGGAGAAGGACTTCCAGTTCTTCAAGGAGCAGGGGCTGATCGAGGGCAATGTGAACGTCGGGCAGGCGGTCGATGCTTCCTTCGCCGAGGCGGCCGCCCGGGAGCTCGGTCCCTACGTGCGCCGGCTGGACTGATTTTTTCATCGTGCAAGCTTCACCAGCTGCACGTTCATAGGAGACGGAAATGAAAGGCAGACTCGAAGGCCGCGTGGCCATTGTCACCGGCGGCGGGCACGGCATCGGCAAGGCTTATGCCGGCCGGCTCGCGGCGGAGGGCGCGAAGATCGTCATCGCCGAAATCGATGAAAGGGCGGCGCTGGCCGTCGCGCAGGAACTGAACGCGGCGGGTCACGAGGCGCTCGGTCTGGGCACTGACGTCTCCGATCCGGCCAGCGTCGAGAAGATGGCGACCGAAGCCGTCCTGCGCTTCGGCCGGATCGACATCCTGGTCAATAATGCGGCGATCTTCGCGACGATTCCGATGTCACGTTCGCCGTTCGACAAGATCGGCATCGATGAGTGGGACCGCATGATGTCGGTCAACCTGAAGGGCACCTGGCTCGCGAGTTGCGCGGTCATTCCGCAGATGCGCAGCCAGGGCTACGGCAAGATCATAAACATCAGTTCGGGCACCGCGCTGAAGGGTTCGCCGAGCCGCATCCACTACGTCACTTCCAAGGCCGGCATCCTCGGCTTCACCAAGACCCTGGCCAACGAGGTCGGCAAGGACAACATCTGCGTCAATTGCGTCGCGCCCGGCAGCACGCTGTCAGAAGAGGATCCTGACGAGGACATCATCAAGATGCGCAACCAAGCTGCCTCGTCGCGCGCGCTGAAGCGCGTGCAGAGCCCGGAAGACTTGACTGGAGCCATCGTGTTCTTCGCGTCAGCCGATAGCGACTTCATCACCGGGCAAACGCTGGTGGTCGACGGCGGTTCCTGCCTGCATTGAACTCATGGGCTAAAGGGCTCATAGGATAATCGGCGGCGCCCGCCGGTGCGGCAGGAGCCGGACGGGGGACTTGCCAGGGAGAAAAACATGGACAAGAACAAAGGCTACACGACGGCGCGCATGCTAATCGACGGTAAACTGGTCGAAAGTAGCGATGGCGGTTGGTTGGAAAGCATTGACCCGGCGGACGAAACGCCGCTCGGACGCGCACCGTCGGGCAGCGCTGCCGACGTTGCAGCGGCGGTTGATGCCGCCGGCCGTGCCCAACCGGCCTGGGCGGCCCTGCCGGTGGCGGAGCGGGTTGAGTACATCCGCAAGCTGGCCGCCGGCATCACCCAGCGGGCCGAGGAATTTGCCCGCATCGAGGTGCTTGATACCGGCAACACCATAGGGCCGATGCGCAAGGATGTGACCACGGCGGTAGACCGTATGCTGTTCTATTGCGGCCTGGCCTACGAAATTAAGGGCGAAACTTTCCCTGGTACGACGCCCAATCTGCACTTCACACAACGTGTTCCTTACGGTATCGTCGGACGCATCATTCCCTTCAATCATCCGATCGGTTTTGCGGCCTCACGGCTGGCTCCGGCCTTGATCACCGGAAACTCCATCGTCATCAAGCCCTCCGAGCAAAGTCCATTGTCGGCCGGCCTGCTCGGCGAACTTTGCGCGGATCTGCTGCCGGCTGGCGTGGTCAACATCGTGACCGGTGGACGTGAAACCGGCGAGGCCCTTGTGCGGCATCCGCGGGTCAAGCGTATCGCCTTTATCGGATCGGCCGCGTCGGGCATGGCGATACAGCGAGCGGCGGCGGAAACCTCGATCAAGCATGTCACGCTGGAACTCGGCGGCAAGAATCCGATGGTGGTCTTCCCCGATGCTGATCTCGACAAGGCCGCCGATGCCGCCGTTCAAGGCATGAATTTCGGCTGGCAGGGTCAGTCCTGCGGTTCAACCAGCCGACTGTTGCTCCACGACTCGATCCACGATGACATGCTCGAACGGGTGCTGACCCGGATCCGCCGTATCAAGGTCGGACATCCGCTGGATCCCTCGGTGAAGATGGGACCGATGAATTCTCGCGGGCAATATGAAAAGACCCTGTCTTACATCCGCCTTGGCCAGGAAGAAGGTGCCCGCCTGGTCTTGGGTGGTGGCCGGCCGCAAGGCGAGCAATTTGCCCGCGGTTTCTGGGTCGAGCCGACAGTATTCACTGGCGTCGATATGAGCATGCGCCTCGCCCGCGACGAGATCTTCGGGCCGGTGCTGTCGGTACTGCGCTGGCGCGACCCCGAGGAGGCGGTACTGATGGCCAATGCCGTCGACTACGGACTGACCGCGGCGGTGTGGACGCGCGACCTCGACAGCGCCCTGCGGATGGCCCAGCGCATCGACGCCGGCTACATCTGGGTCAACGGCGTCGGCACCCATTTTCGCGGCGTGCCCTATGGCGGCCTGAAGAACAGCGGCATCGGGCGGGAGGAAGGCCTGGAAGAAATGCTCAGCTACACCGAAATCAAGGTCATCAACATACTGGTGAAATAGCCTTGTCCTGGGAGGGGCAGGTAGGCAATTGGTAAACGGAAAGGACGATGGGGCAAGCACAGGCATGACTTAAAACAACAAGGAGGAGAGCCCGGTATGAGCACGAGCACAGAACAGACTATCGGCATGAATATTGGGGGCCGGACCGTCGCCGCGGATTCCGGCGAAGCCACCCGGGTGCGCTGGACGCACGTCGCCCCGACCTTGCTGGTGGTGTGGATCGTGTCGATGTTCGACAAAAGCAACATGTCGATCGTCATCAACGACCACAACTTCCTTAATGAACTCGGGCTAGTCGGCAAAGCGCCCCTACTCGGCTGGCTGTCCACCAGCCTGCTGCTCGGCTATGGGCTGGCCGCGCCGCTCTGGGGATTGGTGGTCAGTCGCATAGGCGCCCGCAAGACCGCGGCCCTGTCCCTGATCATCTGGGCGGCGACCTGCTTCGCCTCCGGCGTGGCCACCGGCTACGGCATGCTGCTGGCCTCGCGGCTTGCCCTGGGGATAGGCGAAGCCGCGCTCTACCCGCTGACGGTCGCGATGGTGGCGAACTGGTTCGCGCTGAAAGAGCGCGGGCGCGCAACCGCCTTCTGGTGGATCGGTACCATGATCGGCCCGATGCTCACCGGCCTGCTGATCACGAGCCTCATCCTGGCCTTCGGCTGGCGCTGGCAGTTCCACGTGCTGGGCTTCCTGGCGCTGCTGGTGCCGTTGCCGATGGTGTGGTTCCTGGTGCGCGACAAACCACAGCAGCATCCGTGGGCCAATGCAGCCGAATCCGAACTGGTCAGCGCCGGCTCGCTCGAGAACAATCGCGACGCTCCAGGCCGCGCCATCAAGACCACCACGAATATCTGGAAGAGCCGCCGGTTCTGGCTGGTGGTGGTGGCGCTGAGCTGCAACAACATGTTCTTCTGGGGCTGGTCGAGCTGGCTGCCGACCTATCTGAAGACAGTGCGCGGCTTTTCCTTCAGCATTTCCGGCTACCTCACCTTCGTCATCTTCGGCTTCGCCGTCGCGACCATCCTGACCATGGGCCATGTTTCCGACCGGCTATTCCGCCGAGCTCCCTTGGCCGGATTGGGTTGGGTGCTAGGAGCGGTGTGTTTGATGGCGGCGGCCTTTTCCCCCGATCGCACGGTGTGCGTCGTGCTCATGATCATGGCCTTATGTTTCCAACAGGTGGGGGTCTCTTGCGGGGAAATGCTGATGCACAGCGTCGTCGGCAGCGCCGACATGGGCAAAACGCAGGGCGTCCGGGCCTGCATCGTGCAACTGACCGGCGCTACCGCGCCCGTCATGATCGGCTACCTAGTGGCGTTCACAGGGGCCTTCACCGCCGGCTTTGCGGTCCTGGCGGTCGCGATGGGGATCTCGGCTACCTGTATGCTGAAACTGACTCGAGAAGGTTTTTGAACGGGCCCGGCAGTCAGGCCTGGAGGCTTCAACACAACGAGAGAACAGGAAAGCTCAAGATGTCAGCAGTGCTCCCTAACTACGAAGTCCTAGCCCTGCGCTTTGCCCATGCCGAGGGACGTTCCGCCAAGCAAAACTTCCTCATGGACGCGCATGATCTGCCGACGGCGATGGCGTTCTACGTCTGGGCGATACGCGACCTGGACCGCGTCATCGTCGTCGATACGGGTTTCAGTGCCGCGGCGGCGCAGAAGCGCGGTCGTGATTTCCTGCACCAGCCAGCGGAAGTCCTGGCGATGGCCGGGATCGATGCGGCCCAGGTCGGCGACGCCGTCATCACCCACCTGCACTGGGACCATTCGGGCAATATGGGGATGCTGCCGCGGGCGACCTTTCACCTGCAGGACACCGAGATGGCCTATGCCACTGGCCGGCGTATGGGACACCCATTTTTCGGCGGCTCGAACCAGATCGAAGACGTCATCACGATGGTGCGCAATGTCTATGCCGGTCGGGTTTGTTTTCACGACGGCTTCGGTAACATCGCCCCCGGCGTCACCTTGCACCACATCGGCGGTCATACCGACGGCACACAGGTGGTGCGGGTACACACTGCCCGCGGCTGGATCGTGCTGGCTAGCGACGCAGCACATTATTGGGCCAATCTGCGCGATCGCAATCCCTTTCCACGCGTGTCGGACATCGGAAAGACCATCGACGGTTTCCGACTGGTCGAGGAAATGGTTGAGAGCATTGATCACATCATTCCCGGGCACGACCCCGCGGTGCTGACGCGCTTTCCCCGACTGGGCGAGCATCAGGACATCGTGAGGCTCGATCTGGCGCCCACATTATGATCATCGCTGTGACGATCAACACGAGGAACGATCTTCCTTATATCAGAACCACAGTTCAGGAGTTCGACTATGCCGCACGATAAGGACCGCAGCCACTGGCATGAACCTGCGGGCAACAAGAAGGCCGGCTTCGGCAAGTTCAGCAAGCAACCGACGCCTTACGACGCGTTCATGGAAGAAGAGGGCATCCCGGTGTTCCGCGACATCGGCATCAGCAAGGTGCAGAACCTG
>CAIVDC010000133.1 GCA_903904605.1 uncultured Sterolibacterium sp. | reverse complement strand
CACTTCCACCCGGAGTGGGCCGGCTACATGGGCAAGGCCTACAAGGCGCCAACCTTCCACGTCACCGCGATCACGATGCGCAAGAAGGAGAGCAAGCCCATCATCTTCCCGCTCGGCGTGCATACCTCGGACGACGCCAACATCGACACCTCGGTCCGCGAGTCGGCGATCTACGCACTGTGCGAGCGCCTGCAGCCGGGCATCGTGCAGAACGTGCACATCCCCTACTGCATGACCGACTGGGGCGGCTGCATCATCCAGGTGAAGAAGCGCAACCAGATCGAGGAAGGCTGGCAGCGCAACTTCCTCGCCGCGATCCTGTCCTGCTCTCAAGGTATGCGCCTGGCCATCGCGGTGAGCGAGGACGTCGATATCTACTCGATGGACGACATCATGTGGTGCCTGACGACGCGGGTGAATCCGCGCACGGACATTCTCAATCCGATCCCGGGCGGGCGCGGCCAGACCTTCATGCCGGCGGAGCGCATGACCTCCGGCGACAAGCAATGGACGGCCTCCAACACCCAGTTCGAAGGCGGCATGGGCATCGACGCGACGGTGCCTTTCGGCTACGAAAATGACTTCCACCGTCCGGTTTACGGCGTGGATCTGGTCAAGCCGGAAAACTTCTTCGAGGAGAAGGACATCGAGAAGATGAAGTCGCGCATGGCCGGCTGGGTGCTGTCCCTGGCCCGCACCGGGCGCTAGACCCGCCACGATCGGGAGCAGGGGCGGACGATGTTATCTGCATATAACGTCCTCGATCTCAGCGACCGCGTCGGCTGGCTGGCCGGCCGGTTGCTGGCCGATCTCGGGGCGGAAGTGACCAAGGTCGAGGCGCCCGGGACGGACGTCGCGGGCGCCGACTGGCAGGCCTACAACGTCAACAAGCGCCTGCTCCGGCTCGACCTTGCCGGAACGGAAGGACGGCAGGTCCTCGACCGGCTGATCGCCGAGGTCGATGTCCTGATCGAGTCGTCCGCCGGTCCCGGCGATGCGCGTGCCGCTTGCCTGGACGTGGAGCGGCTGAAGAAGATCAACCCGAGGCTGATTCATGTCTCGGTGACGCCTTTCGGCCGCCAAGGCCCTCGCTCGGACTGGCTGGCTTCCGATCTCGAGGTCACGGCGGCCTCCGGCGCCATGTCGCTGGCCGGCGAGCCGGGCGGCACGCCGCTGCGCATCAGCGTGCCGCAATCCCACTGCTGGGCCGGGGCACAGGCGGCGGTGGGGGCGCTGACGGCGCTCTGCCGCCGCACCGCCACGGGCGGCGACGGGCAGCATGTCGATGTCTCGGCGCAGGCCGCGATGATCATGGCGGTGTCGCACGCGCCGGCCTTCTGGGACATGGAACAGACCAATCCAACCCGGGCCGGCGCCTACGTCACCGGGCGGTCGATCAAGGGCGCGCGCTATCGCGCCTTCTGGCCCTGCGCCGACGGTTACCTCAACTTCGTTCTCTATGGCGGGCCGGCGGGCAGGCGCACCAATGCCCAACTGGTCGCGTGGATGCGCGAGCGGGGCGCTGCCCTAGGCGCGCTGGAGGCGATCGACTGGAAGCGTTTCGATCCGAAGGTCGCGGACCAGGACGAAGTCGATGCGCTGGAAAAGCCGATCGCCGATTTCTTTCTCCAGATCGCCAAGCGCGAATTCCTCGACGAAGCCAGCCGGCGGGAGATGCTCGGCTATCCGGTGTCGACCATGCCCGACATCGCCGCCGACCCGCAACTGGCGGCGCGGAACTTCTGGCAGGACATGACCGGGCCGGACGGTGAACTCCGGCGCTATTGCGGCAGTTTCGCCATGGTCGACGGCGCGCGCGCGCCGCTGCGTCACTTTCCCGGCGAGGAGGTCGATCTCGAGACGCTGCTTGCCGGGTTTGCCGGCGGCATCCGCGTGCCCGGGGAAAACGCGCCCGGCGCGAGGGCGGGAAGCGCACTCGCGCAGGCGCTGGCCGGCGTGAAAGTGGCCGAGTTCGGCGCCTACGCCGCCGGGCCGCACATCGGCAAGATGCTGGCGACTTTCGGCGCGACGGTCGTCCACGTGGAATCGCACCGGCACCCGGATGGCTTCCGCAACGAATATCCGCCGTTCAAGGACGGCAAGCCGGGCGTGGATCGCAGCGGCTGCTTCGCCATCTTCAACGATTCCAAATACGCGGTGACGCTGGATCTCAAGAACGCCCCGGGCATCGAAGTGGCGCAGCGCCTGATCGGCTGGGCCGACATCGTCATCGAAAACATGCGGCCCGAGGTGATGTCCCGCCTCGGACTCGGCTACGAGACCGCGCGGCAACTGAACCCGGGCGTGGTGATGATTTCCAGCTGCAACATGGGCCAGACCGGGCCGCGCGCGCAGACGCCGGGCTTCGGTTCCCAACTATCGGCGCTGGCCGGTTTCTGCGGCCTGACCGGCAGCCCGGACGGGCCGCCGATGCTGCTCTATGGACCCTATATCGACTTCATCGCCTCGACCCTGGGCGCCTCGGCGGTGCTGGCGGCGCTCGATCGTCGTCGGCGCAGCGGCCGGGGCGCGTGGATAGACCTGGCGCAATACGAAAGCGGCCTGCACTTCATCGCCGGCGCGCTGCTCGATCACGACAGGAACGGGCGCATCGCCGACCGGGCTAGGAACAGCGACCCCGATGCGGCGCCGCACGATGCCTATCCTTGCCGGGACGAAGGCTGGCTGGCGCTTTCCTGCTGGTCCGACGACGAGTTTGGGCGCTTCGCCGAAATCCTCGGACGCCCCGGACTGGCCGCCGACCCGCGCTTTGCCAGCCTGGCGGCGCGCAAGGCCAACGGCCCGGCACTGGACGCCTTGATCGCGTCGTGGTCCGCGACCCGGGATGCCGGTGAAGCCGCCGCCCTGTTGCAGTCGGCGCGCGTTCATGCCCACCCGGTGAACACCATCGCCGACCTGTTTCGCGACCCTCAGCTGTCCTGCCGCCGCATCTGGCGTCGCCGCCTGCATGGGGCGATCGGCGACCTTTCCTGTTATTACTCCGCCTTTGAGCTGTCCGCGACGCCGGGCGACGTGATGGCCGCCGCACCGCTGATCGGCGAGCACAACGACCTGGTCTTTCAGGAGTTTCTCGGCATGACTGGAGAAGAGTATGCCGCTTACCAGGCGCAGGGTGCCTTCGACTGAGGCCCCGGCAAATCAATTTTAATGGCCGGGCCCCGGAGCGGTGCGGCATCATCCAAAGGAGAAGACGAAATGAATGACAACGCAATCAAGAATGTCGTGGGCGGCACCGCTTGCCAGGTTCTCTACGAGGATCTGCGCGAATGGATCGTAGAGGCGGAGAAGCTCGGTGAAGTGGAAGTGGTCAAGGGTGCGTCCTGGCAGAAGGAAATCGGCATGGCCGCGGACCTGATGATGCACTCCGATGCCTCGCCCTGCGTGATTTTCGACGAGGTGCCGGGTTGCGAGAACGGCCACCGCGTCCTGGTGAACTTCTTCGGCGGCAAGCGCAAGAACATGACCCTGGGCTTCCCGCCCGAACTGAGCCGGCTCGAACTGTCCCAGGCCTTCCTGGAAACCAGCCTGCGCGGCATGAAGCCGATCCCGCACGAGGAGGTCGCCGACGGCCCGGTCTTCGAAAACATCCTGACGGGCGACGACATCGACATCACCAAGTTTCCCACCCCGCAGTGGCACGCCCACGACGGCGGCCGCTACATCGGCACGGGCAGCTACAACGTGACCATGGATCCGGACGAGAAGTGGACCAACGCCGGCACCTACCGGGTCATGATCCACGACAAGAAGACCGTAGGCTTCTACATTTCCCCGGGCAAGCACGGCCGCATCCACCGCGACAAATACCTGGCGCGCGGCGAGCCCATGCCCACGGTGATCGTGATCGGCGGCGATCCCTTGACCTTCCTCCTGGCCAGCACCGAAGTGCCCTACGGCGTGTGCGAGTTCGACATGGTCGGCGCCTTGCGCGGCAAGGCGATGAAGACGGTGCGCGGCAAAGTCACCGGCATCCCGTTCCCGGCCAATGCCGAACTCGTGATCGAAGGCTATGTGCACCCGACCGCGCGGAAGAAGGAAGGGCCGTTCGGCGAATGGACCGGCTACTACGCGAGCGACGTGCGCGAGGAGCCGATACTCGAGATCAAGGCCATCTACCACCGCAACAAGCCGATCATCCTCGGCTGCCCGCCGCTCTGTCCGCCCGACGAGATGGCCCGCTACCGCGCCGTGGTGCGCTCCGCGCTGCTCAAGCAGGAAATCGAGAAGGCCGGCGTGCCCGACATCACCGCCGCCTGGGCCCACGAGGCGGGCGGGGCGCGCATGCTGCTGGCCGTGGCGATCAAGCAGCGCTATCCTGGCCACGTCAAGCAGGCCGGCCACGTCGCGGCGATGTGCCATGTCGGCGCCTACGCCGGCAAGTACGTGGTGGTGGTGGACGAGGACGTGGACGTCTCCAACCTGGAGGACCTGATGTGGGCGATGACGACCCGTTCGGATCCGGCCACCTGCATCGACATCATCACCAACACCTGGAGCACGCCGCTCGATCCGCGGCTCGCCCCCGACGACCGAGAGAAGGGCAACTACACCAACTCGAGAGCGATCATCGATGCCTGCCGGCCGTTCCACTGGCGCGACAAATTCCCGCGGGTCAACCGCCTCAGTGCGGAGGAAACGCGCGAGGCGCACCAAAAGTTCGGACACCTGCTGCGCTGAAGGAGGCTTGCCGGTCCGGGCAGACATGGAAACCGCCGAGGACTACGGCCGCGGGATTTCGCTGATCGACAGCGGCTTTATCCGGCCTGGACTGGCGGCGGTCTTCTGCATCGTCCGCGAGGGCCGGGTGGCCCTGGTCGACACCGCGACCGCGCCGACCGTGCCGACCGTGCTGGCGGCGCTGGCGGCGCGGGGCCTGTGCCGGGAGCAGGTCGACTGGATCCTGCTCACCCACATCCACCTCGATCACGCCGGCGCCGCCGGCGCTCTGATGCGCGTGCTGCCCAATGCCCGGCTCGCCGTGCATAAGCGGGGCGCGCGCCACATGGCCGACCCTGCGCGGCTGGTGGCGGGCACGGTCGCCGTCTATGGCGAAACGGAAACGCGGGCGAAATACGGCGAAATCCTGCCGATCGCTGCGGAGCGCATCTTCGAGGTGGGCGAGGGCAGCGTCCTGACTTTGGGCGCCGGCACCCTCCGCGTGCTCGACACGCCCGGCCATGCCCCGCACCACGTCTGTTATCTCGACGACGCGACCGGACATGTCTTCGCCGGCGACGCCTTCGGCCTGTCCTATCGGGAGCTCGACCGTGCCGGGCGCGCCTTCGTCATGCCCGAGACCTCGCCGCCGCAGTTCGATCCGGAGGCCATGCACGCGTCGGTCGCGCGTCTCGCGGCCCTGGCGCCCGAGGCCATCTACGTCACCCATTTCGGCCAGCTCCGCGACATTCCGCGCCTGGCCGCAGACCTGCATCGGCTCATAGACAGCTTCGTCGCGGCGGCGATTGCCGTCGCCGCTGCCGGTGCGGCGCGGGACGAGCAGCTGCGCGGGGCCCTCGCCGCACTGTTCGCCGCGGAGGCGCGTCGGCAGGACTGGAGCCTGCAGGGGGAGGCCATGCGGCAACTCCTGTCCGGCGATATCGACGTCGATGCCCAGGGCCTCGGCGCCTGGCTGGACCGGCAGCACAAGCCCTGACCGGGCTCCGCCGCGCGCGCAATGGCCTGTCATCGTTACGGCAACTGCCACGGGCTGCGGGTCGATTCTGCCCGACGGCCTCGCTTCGGCCGCGGCGCAGCATCTCCGGGTATCCTTCGGCACCGCCTTCGGTGCGCTCGCCTGGCGCGCCCATCTGCTGGCCGGCAAACCGTCGGCAAGGTGATAATGCGCCTGACGGAGAAAACAATTGAGCCGCAAGGCAGCTTGGAGAAATGATGTTCGAGTACAACGAAAACCTCGAATCGGCGCGTGCGCGGAATGTGCACGATGCGCTGCTGGAAGACATCGGGCGCTGCGACTGGACTGCGCAGCTGGTTCCGGCGCATCACCCCGTGGCCGCGCAGGTGTTGGCCAAGGAAGCCGCCGTGCTCTGCGGCCGGCCGTGGTTCGACGCCTGTCTCGAGGCGCTCGATCCCGCGGCCCGGGTCGATTGGCTGTGCCGGGAAGGCGAAGCGGTGCCTGCCGGCACCGTGCTCTGCCGTATTGCCAGCGACGCACGCGCGCTGCTCAGCGCCGAACGGCCGGCGCTGAATTTTCTTCAGTTGCTGTCCGCCGTCGCCACCGAGACGCGGCGCTACGTCGCCGCGATCGCCGGAATATCGCCGAATCCGAAGGGCTGCATCGTGCTCGATACCCGCAAGACCCTGCCGGGCCTGCGCCAGGCGCAGAAATACGCGGTGCGCGTGGGCGGCGGCAGCAACCACCGGATGGCCTTGTGGGACGGCATCCTGATCAAGGAAAACCATATCGCGGCCGCCGGGGGCATCGCCGCGGTCCTGCGCGCCGCGCGGGCCCTGGACTCGGGCGTCAGCATCCAGATCGAGGTGGAGAATCTCGATCAGTTGGAACAGGCGCTGGCCGCGGGGGCGACGAGCATCCTGCTCGACGACTTTGCGCTGGCCGACATGCACCGGGCCTTCGTGGTCAACGCCGGGCGGGCCGTCCTCGAAGTGTCCGGCGGGGTGAGCCTGGAGACGATACGCGACATCGCGGCGACTGGGGTGGACCGGATTTCCAGCGGCAAGCTGACCAAGGACGTCCGTGCGATAGACCTTTCCCTGCGTGTCCTGGAATGATCGTCGGTTGCTTCGGCTTGATCTATAATCGGCGCAGCCAACTACATTTGTAACAATACAAAGATTATTTTCGAGGAGGAGTCGCTATGAACAAGCTTAGGCAGGGATCGACGATGGTCGCAGCACTGGTGTTTTCGTTCTTCGCCGCGCTATCGACATTCGCCGCTGCGGCGGAGAATTACCAGATCAACGTGATTCTGCCGCAGACGGGGGGCGCGTCGTTTCTCGGCCGCGCCGAGCAGCACGCACTGGAACTCCTGCAGAAATCGGTGAACGCCAGCGGCGGCATCCAGGGCCGCCCCCTGCAGTTCAACTTCTTCGACGACCAGTCGCACCCGCAGACGGCGGTGCAGATGGCGAACCAGGTGCTGGCCACGCATCCGGCGGTGATGATCGGACCGTCGATCGTCGCCATGTGCAACGCCGTGGCGCCGCTGATGCAGAACGGGCCGGTGATGTACTGCATGTCGCCGGGGATCCATCCGCCCGCGGGCAGCTACGTGTTCACTTCCAGCGTCT
>CAIVDC010000132.1 GCA_903904605.1 uncultured Sterolibacterium sp. | reverse complement strand
GCATTTCCATGCGCGCGCCGGTCCCGCCGAGGACGGCATAGTGGCCTTCCTCCGTGAGCAAGTGCTGGTCCATCTTGGTCGGCGGCGCGATCCACAGCCGCACCGGCAGGTCTGTCTTGCCTTCGAGCAGTTTGGAAGCGGCGCGGAAGTGGCCGATGTTGGTCATGCAGCTGCCGATGAAGACCTCGTCGATCTTGTTTCCGGCGACTTCGGACAGGAACTTGACGTCGTCCGGGTCGTTCGGGCAGGCAAGGATGGGTTCCTTGATCCCGGCCAGGTCGATCTCGATTACGTTGGCGTATTCGGCATCGGCGTCGGGCGCCAGGAGTTCCGGCTTGGCGATCCAGGCTTCCATCGCCTTGATGCGCCTGGCGAGCGTGCGCTTGTCCTCGTAGCCGGTGGCAATCAGCCACTTCAAGAGCGTGATGTTCGAGTTCAGATACTCGATGATCGGTTCCTTGTCGAGACGCACCGTGCAGCCGGCAGCGGAGCGCTCGGCGGAGGCGTCGGACAACTCGAACGCCTGCTCGACCTTGAGTTTAGGCAGGCCCTCGATCTCCAGGATTTTTCCGGAGAAGGCGTTCTTCTTGCCCTTCTTCTCTACGGTCAGGAGACCGGCCTTGATGGCATAAAGCGGGATGGCATTGACCAGATCGCGCAGCGTGATGCCGGGCTGCATCTCGCCCTTGAAGCGAACAATAATGGATTCCGGCATGTCGAGCGGCATCACCCCGGTGGCGGCGGCGAAGGCGACCAGTCCCGAGCCCGCCGGGAAGGAAATACCGATCGGGAAGCGGGTGTGGGAATCGCCGCCGGTGCCGACGGTGTCTGGCAGCAGCATGCGGTTCAGCCAGGAATGGATGATGCCGTCGCCCGGGCGCAGGGAGATGCCGCCGCGGGTTGACATGAAGGCCGGCAACTCATGGTGCATCTTGACGTCGACTGGCTTGGGGTACGCGGCGGTGTGGCAGAAGGACTGCATCACCAGGTCGGCGGAGAAACCGAGGCAGGCCAGATCCTTCAATTCGTCGCGGGTCATCGGGCCCGTCGTGTCCTGGCTGCCGACGGCACTCATCCTCGGTTCGCAATAGGTGCCGGGGCGCACGCCGCGGCCGGCAGGCAGGCCGCAGGCGCGACCCACCATCTTCTGCGCCACGGTGTATCCCTTGCCGGTGTCCTTGGGATCCTGCGGCAGGCGGAATAGTTTCGAAGGCGGAAGGCCCAGCGCTTCGCGCGCCTTGGCGGTAAGACCTCTGCCGATGATCAGCGGGATGCGGCCGCCGGCCCGCACTTCGTCGAACAGCACTTCCGACTTCACGGCGAATTCGGCGATCAGCGTCCCGTTCTTGAGAGCTTTGCCTTCATAGGGCCGCAGCTCGACGACGTCGCCCGTCTCCATCTTCGAGACGTCGAGTTCGATCGGCAGCGCGCCGGCATCCTCCATGGTGTTAAAGAAGATCGGGGCGATCTTGGCGCCGAGGCAGAAACCGCCGTAGCGCTTGTTCGGCACGAAGGGGATATCCGCGCCGGTGTACCAGAGCACTGAATTGGTTGCCGACTTCCGCGACGAACCGGTGCCGACGACATCACCGACATAGGCGATCGGATGTCCCTTCTGCTTCAGTTCGACGATCTGCGCGAGCGGCTTCTCTGCCACGCCGGGCCGCGGGTTCTTCAGCATCGCCAGCGCGTGCAGCGGAATGTCGGGGCGGCTCCAGGCGTCGGGAGCCGGGGAAAGGTCGTCGGTGTTGGTCTCCCCGGGCACCTTGAAGACGGTGACGGAGATGGACTTCGGTACTTCCGGGCGGGAAGTGAACCACTCGGCATCTGCCCAGGACTGCAGGACCCGCTTGGCGTTCTTGTTGTCGGCGTCGGCTTTCTCCTTGACGTCGTGGAAGGCGTCGAATATCAGCAGCGTCTTGGCCAGGGCGGCAGCGGCGATGGGGCCGGTCAGCGCGTCGTCGAGCAGCTCGATCAACGGCTGGATGTTGTAGCCGCCGAGCATGGTGCCGAGGAGTTCGGTGGCCCGCTCGCGGGAAATCAGCGGGCAGATTTCCGTGCCCAGGGCGACCGCGGCAAGGTAGGAGGCCTTGACCTTGGCGGCATTGTCCACGCCAGCCGGTACCCGGTGGGTGAGCAAGTCGACCAGGAATGCCTCTTCGCCCTTCGGCGGCTGTTTCAGGAGTTCGATCAGGTCCGCAGTCTGAGCGGCAGACAAGGGGAGCGGCGGGATGCCGAGGGAAGCGCGCTCGGCGACATGTTGGCGGTAGGCGACTAGCATGGCGAAATCCTCTTCTTGAAGTTCGATCACTGAAAATATTCGGTCTGGGCCGCAGCGGGCAGCTTCATTCCTGTGGCGTGAGCTCTGGCGAGCAATTCCCAATAGTAACGATAGGAGGCGCGATCATGCAGCTTGCCAGCCTGCTGGATCGGACCCCAGTCGGCTTCCTGAGCGGCTTGCAGGATCTCTGCCGCCTCGACCACCTCGGTGAAATCCGGCCTCATCGCTGCTACTATAGGCTGGATCTGATTCGGGTGGATGCTCCACATGCGCAGGTAGCCGAATTCCCGGCGCGCGCGCTCTGCGTCCGCGAAAACGACGGTGGTGTCGCGGATCTCGACGCTGACATTGTGCGCGGGCACCACGCCATTGCCCAGTGCCGCCGCTGCGATCGCGCATTTGGCGCGAACGATCAGGGGGTGTTCGAACTGGCCGGGACTCTTCATGGCGCTGGCGGGAATCGCGCCGTGATGGGCTGAGACGAAATCCATCAAACCGAAATCGAGCGACTCCACGCCGGGCAGTGCGGCGATCTGCCACGCTTCATGAAGCGCGCCGGGCGTCTCGATCAGCACGTGGACCGGTATCGCGCGCTTGACCCCGTGGCGCCTGATGATATCCTGCAGGGCCGAGATTTGGACCAGTGCGTCGTCAGCGCCGCCCACCTTGGGCAGAACGATGTATGCCAGACGGTTTCCCGCGCTCCCGACGATGACCTCCAGATCCTCCCGCCAGTGCGGGTGGGTGATGTCGTGGATGCGTGCGCCGACGCGGGAAAACTTATTGTCCGCGCAATTGATCTGTGCCGCGACCATGGCCGCATGTTCGCGCTCCTGGCCAGCCGGGGCGCCGTCCTCGCAGTCGCAACTGATATCGAAGACCGGGCCCAGTTGTTGTTGCAGCAGCAGTGCCTTGGCAATCAGCTTCTCGCTGCCGGCGTAGTGCTCGCAGGCGGCGAGCGCTGGAAAGTGCTTGCCGCCGGGATAAAGAACTGCGGCGGGATGAAATCGCTCGCCCCTTGCCATATCCCGCGCGCCTCTCCGGTCAGCCGAGCAGGTGCTTGACGCCGTCCCGCTCTTCGGTCAGTTCCTTGAGCGTGAAGTCCATGCGCTCCCGGCTGAAGGCGTCGATTTCCAGACCTTTGACCATCTCGTACTTGCCGTTGGCGCAGATGCAGGGGAAGCCGTAGATCATGCCTTCGGGGATCCCGTATGAGCCGTCGGAACAGATGCCCATGGTCACCCACTGGCCGTTCGAGCCCAACGTCCAGTCGCGGATGTGGCCGATCGCGGCATTGGCGGCGGAGGCGGCGGAGGACAGGCCGCGCGCCTCGATGATGGCGGCGCCGCGCTTACCGACGGTGGGGATGAAGGTGTCGCGGTACCAGGCCTGGTCATTGACCATGGTCACGGCACTCTTGCCGGCAATGGTGGCGAAGCGGATGTCCGGGTACATGGTCGGCGAATGGTTGCCCCAGACGGCCATTTTTTCGATCTCGGTGACCGAGTGGCCGGTGCGCGTCGCGAGTTGAGAGAGGGCGCGATTGTGATCCAGGCGCATCATCGAGGTGAAATTGCTTCGCGGCAGGTCGGGTGCGGAATTCATGGTGATCAGGGCGTTGGTGTTGGCGGGGTTGCCGACCACCAGCACCTTGATGTCGCGGGCGGCGACTTCGTTGATGGCGCGGCCCTGGACGGTGAATATGGCACCGTTGGCTTCGAGCAGGTCCTTGCGTTCCATGCCCTTGCTGCGCGGACGGGCGCCGACCAGGAGGGCGACATTGGCGTCCTTGAAAGCGACTTTCGGGTCGTCGGTCTGGACGACACCGGCGAGCAGCGGAAAGGCGCAGTCTTCGAGTTCCATCACCACGCCTTTTAGGGCGGCCAGGGATGGGGTGATTTCGAGCAGTTGCAGAACGACCGGCTGGTCGCTGCCCAGCATTTCGCCGCTGGCAATGCGGAACAGCAGGCTATATCCGATTTGTCCGGCGGCGCCGGTGACGGTAACGCGAATGGGGGCTTTGGTCATGATGGACTCCTAAGTCAGAGAATAAAGCTTGTTGGCGATCGCGCAGCCGGTGCATGGTGCGATGCAGCAGGCAGGGCTTCACGGACTCGAAATATCGGAGGATGTTAAATCTATCTTTTGAGCCATGTCAATGGTTATCTTATGTCTTATATAAGATACAGGAATGGCTATGGACGGCGCTGAAATTTTATGGTGAAATCTCTCTCATGCTCCAGGACGCCCATATTTCGCCGACTTTCAGTCCGCTGTATCGCCAGATAAAGAGTCTGATTTTGCAAGGCTTGGAGTCCGGCGAGTGGCGACCGGGGGCCGCCATCCCGAGCGAAAGCGAACTGGCCGCCCGGTTCGGCGTGAGTCAGGGCACCGTGCGCAAGGCGATCGACGAAATGGCGGCGGAAAACCTTCTCGTGCGCCGTCAGGGCAAGGGTACTTATGTGGCGTCGCACAACGACGACGACCCGCGTTCTCTGTTTCGCTTCCTGCGCCTTGTTCCGGAAAACGGCAAGCTGGAGGCGTCGCAGAGCGTACCCCTCGAATGCTGGCACGCCAAGGCGGGACAGGAAGCTTCGCGCACCCTGGGGATCAAACTCGGTGCGCCGATCACCATTGTCCGTCGCCTCCTCAATTTCGTCGCGAAGCCGGTGGTGATAGAAGAAATCTATCTGCCGGGCGAAACCTTCGCCGGACTGTCCCTGGAAATCCTGCAGGAATACCAGGGTTCCTTCTATGGCCTGCTCGAGAGCCGTTTCGGCGTGCGCATGGTCCGCGCCGAGGAACGGTTGCGTGCGGTCGCGGCCGATCGCACCAGTGCCGTCCTGCTCGGCGTTGCGGAAGGCTCGCCGCTGCTTTCCGTCGAGCGGGTCAGTTTTACCTATGGTGATCGACCGGTAGAATGGCGCCGCGGCCTCTATTCGACTGCGGCGCATTATTACCTGAATGAACTCTCCTGAGCGCTGATCGCTCAGGGCGATTTCCGGCGGTGCGAGTATAGTTGCATTTAATAATTCTATGGCGGAATAACGCCGCGAATGAAGGAGCGGGGAACCAAAATGCTAGCGAAAAAGAGGCCGAAATATCTCAACCTGTTCGAAATAAGACTGCCGCCTGCGGGCGTCGCCTCGATCATGCATCGCATGAGCGGCGCCGGTCTGTTCCTGATGCTGCCGCTGTTGATCTATCTCTTGCAGCTGTCGCTCGGCACGCCCGAGGAATTCGCGAGCTTCAAGGCGATCATGGATTATCCGCTGGTCAAGCTGTTCCTGATCATCGTATTGTGGGGTTTCGTGCACCATTTTTTCATGGGCATCCGCATCCTGCTGATCGACATCCATATCGGTGTTGACCTGCCCGCTGCGAGGGCGAGTGCCATATTTGTGACTGCTGTCGGCGTTCTGCTGACGGCGATATTGGGAGTCAAGTTATGGTGAAACGTATCGTCGTTGGCGCCCATTACGGCCTGACGGACTGGCTGGCACAGCGCATCACGGCGCTGGTGATGCTCGTCTATACCCTGATCCTCGTCGTTTCCCTGCTGGCCGGACCGTCGCCGTCGCAAGAGAGCTGGCGGGCGCTGATGTCCGGTTCGGCGATGCGTTTCGCGAGCTTCCTGTGCATTCTCAGCCTTTGTTACCACGCCTGGGTCGGCGTGCGCGACATCTGGATGGACTATGTTCAGCCCGTGGGTATCCGTCTGCTGATGCATGCCCTGACGTTGCTGGCGCTTATCGGTTATGCCGGTTGGACGACCCAGATTCTGTGGAGACTGTAAGCGTGAACAAGAACACCAATCTAACTATCCGAAAATTTGACGCGATCATCGTCGGCGCCGGCGGCGCGGGCCTGCGCGCCGCGATCCAGTTGTCCGAGTCCGGGCTCAAGACAGCGGTCATCTCCAAGGTTTTTCCGACCCGTTCGCATACCGTGGCGGCCCAGGGCGGGGTCGCCGCCTCGCTGGGCAACTCCGAGGAAGACAGCTGGCAATGGCATATGTACGATACCGTCAAGGGATCCGACTGGCTCGGCGACCAGGACGCGATCGAGTTCATGTGCCGCAAGGCGAACGAGGTCGTGGTCGAACTGGAGCATTACGGCATGCCCTTCGACCGCTTGGACAACGGCAAGATCTATCAGCGTCCTTTTGGCGGCCATATGTCGAACTTCGGCGAGAAGCCGGTGCGCCGCGCATGCGCTGCGGCAGACCGCACTGGCCACGCCATGCTGCACGCCATGTACCAGAGGAACGTCAAGGCGAACACGCAGTTCTTCGTCGAATGGATGGCGCTTGATCTGGTCCGCGACGGCGAAGGCCAGGTGCTCGGCGTCACCGCGATGGAAATGGAGACAGGCGAAGTCGTGATGTTCCAGGCCAAGGCGACCCTGTTTGCCACCGGCGGCGCCGGCCGCATCTACTATTCCTCGACCAATGCCTTCATCAACACCGGCGACGGCCTGGGGATGGCGGCCCGCGCCGGAATTCCCCTCGAGGACATGGAGTTCTGGCAGTTCCACCCGACCGGCGTGGCCGGTGCGGGCGTACTCATCACCGAAGGTGTCCGCGGCGAGGGCGGCATTCTCAGGAACAGTGCGGGAGAGCGCTTCATGGAGCGCTACGCGCCCAATGCCAAGGACCTCGCCTCGCGCGACGTGGTCTCCCGGGCGATGGCCACCGAGATCAAGGAAGGACGCGGCTGTGGGCCGAACAAGGACTACTTGTTGCTGGACCTGACCCACCTCGATCCCAAGACCATCATGCAGCGTCTGCCGGGCATCCGGGACATCTCGATTCAGTTCGCTGGCAGTGACCCGATCAAGGAGCCGATCCCGGTGGTGCCGACGGCGCACTACATGATGGGCGGGATTCCGACCAACTATCACGGCCAAGTGGTGCTGAGCATGGACGGTCGACATGACGTCGTCGTGCCCGGTTTCTATGCCGCCGGCGAGTGCGCCTGTGCCTCGGTTCATGGCGCTAACAGACTGGGCACCAACTCGCTGCTCGATCTTCTCGTATTCGGCAAGTCCGCCGGGGAAGCCATGGTCGAGGACATCAAGGCCATGCCCACCGCGCACAGGGAACTGGCTCAGGGAGCCTTCGACAAGACCCTGGCGCGCCTATCCCGACTGGAGAGCCAAAAGAGCGGTGCCAACGTGCATGAAGTCGGACTGGCGATGAGGCGCGTCATGCAGGACCACTGCGGCGTCTTCCGCTTCCCGGACATGCTGGCTCAGGGCGTGGCCAGGATCATCGAGGTCGAACAGCAGGTACGGGTCACCGAGGTCAAGGACAAGTCGCAGGTATTCAACACCGCGCGCCTCGAGGCGCTCGAACTGGACAACCTGATCGAAGTGGCGAAGGCGACCATGGTCTCCGCCGAGGCCCGCAGGGAGTCGCGCGGCGCCCAGGCGCGCGAGGACTACCCGGGCCGCGACGACGCCAACTGGCTCAAGCACACGCTATGGTATCGCGACGGAAGCCGCCTCGATTACAAACCGGTGCAGATGAAACCGCTGTCGGTCGACAGCATCGAACTCAAGACGCGCGTGTATTAAGGGAGCAACGCATGGCCACCTTGCAATTCAAGATCTATCGGTACGATCCGGACAAGGACGAGAAGCCTTACATGGAGGAAGTCACGGTCGAGCGCGAAGAAACCGATCGCAAGCTGCTCGACGTCCTGGTGAAGCTGAAGTACAAGGATGACTCGATCGCTTTCCGGCGTTCCTGCCGCGAAGGCGTGTGCGGCTCGGATGCCATGAACATCAACGGCAAGAACGGCCTGGCCTGTCTTGCGGACATCGACGACCTGAAGCAGCCGATCGTGCTGCGGCCCTTGCCCGGCCTGCCGGTGATCCGCGACCTGATCGTCGATATGACGCAATTCTTCAAGCAGTATCACTCGATCAAGCCCTATCTCATCAACAACGATCATCCGCCGGAGCGTGAACGCCTGCAGTCGCCGGAGGATCGCGAGGAACTGAACGGGCTCTACGAATGCATCCTGTGCGCCTGCTGCTCGGCCACCTGTCCGTCGTTCTGGTGGAACCCCGACAAGTTCGTCGGACCGGCCGGTCTCCTGGCGGCCTATCGTTTCATCGCCGACACCCGCGACGAGGCGACCAATGAGCGCCTCGACAACCTCGATGATCCCTACCGGCTGTTCCGCTGCCATACCATCATGAGCTGCGTCGATGCCTGTCCCAAGGGGCTCAACCCGACCAAGGCGATCGGGAAAATCAAGGATCTGATGGTCCGCCGCCTGATATGATGGAGGCAGCGCATCTGGGCCGGCTACGATGGCATTCGCGGCGCGGAATGCTGGAGCTGGATCTGGTGCTGGAGCGTTTCTGGCTGCGTCATGGCGATACCCTGAACGCCGAGCAGGCCATGGCGCTGGAGCAGGTGCTGGAGCTGGAAGAGAACGAATTGTGGGAGGTGGTATGCGGACGCCGGAGCATCGACGAGCCGCCTTTGCAGAGAATGATTGAATTGTTGCGAGAGGTTTGATGCCGCCAACAGGCGGGCCGATTTTGACATTGACAGAGGGCACTAGCCATGAATACGCAAAAGAATGCGACTCTCACGCTCGACGGCAAGACTGTCGAATTCCCGGTACATACCGGCACCATCGGACCCGACGTGGTCGATATCCGCAGCCTTTACGGCAAGACCGGTGCCTTCACCTTCGACCCCGGCTTCATGTCGACCGGCAGTTGCATGTCGGCAATCACCTACATCGACGGCGACAAGGGCGAACTGCTCTACCGCGGCTACCCGATCGAGCAGCTGGCCGAGCATTGCGACTTCATGGAGGTCTGCCAGCTTCTGCTGCGCGGTGAGCTGCCGACCGCCGGGGAAAAGTCGGAGTTTGTCGAGATCATCAAGAATCATACGATGGTTCATGAACAGTTGTCGCGCTTCTACTCGGGCTTCCGCCGCGATGCGCACCCGATGGCGGTGATGGTCGGAGTGGTCGGTGCGCTCTCCGCCTTCTACCACGACGCCATGGACATCAGCGACCAGCACCATCGCGACATATCGGCCTTCAGGCTGATCGCCAAGATGCCGACGATAGTCGCCATGGCCTACAAGTACGGCATCGGCCAGCCGTTCATGTACCCGCGCAACGATCTCGACTACGCCGGCAATTTCCTCCACATGATGTTCGCCACGCCCTGCGAGACCTACAAACCTAACCCGATACTCGCCCGTGCCCTGGATCGCATCCTGATTCTCCACGCCGACCACGAGCAGAATGCCTCGACCTCGACGGTGCGCCTAGCAGGATCCTCGGGCGCCAATCCCTTCGCCTGCATCTCGGCCGGCATAGCCTGCCTCTGGGGCCCGGCGCACGGCGGCGCCAACGAGGCCTGCCTCAAGATGCTGCAGGAGATCGGCGACGTTTCACGCGTCGGCGAGTACATCAATCGTGCCAAGGACAAGAACGACACGTTCAAGCTGATGGGCTTCGGCCACCGCGTCTACAAGAATTTCGATCCGCGCGCCAAGCTGATGCGCGAGACCTGCCGTGAGGTACTGAATGAGCTCGGCCTGACCGACGACCCGCTGTTCAAGCTGGCGCTCGCTCTTGAGAAGATCGCCTTGGAGGACGATTATTTCGTCGAGAAGAAGCTTTACCCGAACGTCGATTTCTACTCCGGCATCGTCCAGCACGCCCTGGGCATTCCCACCCAGATGTTCACCGGGATTTTCGCCGCGGCGCGCACCGTCGGCTGGATCGCACAATGGAACGAGATGATTTCCGATCCGGAACAGAAGATCGGTCGTCCGCGCCAGCTATACGTCGGCGCTACCCGACGCGATGTTATCCCGGTGGACAAGCGGTAACATCCAGCCTGAGACGGTGACGCCGACGATGAAGCAGATGCTCGCCAACTCGTATCTCTATGGAGCCAACGCGCCCTTCATAGAAGATCTCTACGAGAGTTATCTCAACAATCCGGGGGCGGTGACTCCCGGCTGGCGTGATTATTTCGACAAGCTGCAGAACCTGCCGGGCGCGGGCAATGCCGCCGCGCTCGATGTCGCCCATGGCCCGATCGTCGCTTCCTTCGCGCAACGCGCCAAACAGGGCACACTGCATGCGATGCCCTCGGCCTCGGCCGATGCGCGGCAGATCAAAGTGATGCAGCTGATCAACGCCTACCGTTTTCTCGGCAATCGCTGGGCCCAGCTCGATCCCTTGAAGCGCACCGAACGGCCGCCGATCGCGGAACTCGATCCGGCCTACTACGGTTTTACCGAAGCGGACCTGGGCGGCACGTTCGGCACCGGTTCCTTCGCCTTCGGCCCTGAGCAGGCCAGTCTTCGCGAGATTCTCGAGGCCTTGCGCCAGACATACTGCGGCACCATCGGCGCCGAGTACATGTACATGAGCAACATTGCCCACAAGCGCTGGATCCAGGCGCGGCTGGAACCGGTCCGCTCGACGCCGACGTGCACAGCGGAGCAGAAGAAGCGCATGCTCGAACGCCTCACCGCCGCAGAGACACTTGAGCGTTATCTGCACACCAAGTATGTCGGCCAGAAGCGTTTTTCGCTCGAAGGCGGCGAGTCGACCATCGTCGCCATGGACGAGTTGGTCCGCGCAGCCGGTGCCCACGGTGTCCAGGAGGTCGTCATCGGCATGGCCCACCGCGGCCGCCTCAACGTTTTGGTCAATACCCTGGGCAAGTCGCCCGAGGATTTGTTCTCGGAGTTCGAAGGCAAGCTTGCGGACCAACTTTCATCAGGTGACGTCAAGTACCACAAGGGTTTTTCATCCAACCTCGCGACGCCGGGCGGGGCAGTTCATCTCACGCTGGCTTTCAATCCCTCGCATCTGGAGATTGTGAACCCCGTGGTCGAGGGCTCGGTCTACGCACGTCAGCGTCGCCGCGGCGACCAGACGGGCGCCCAGGTGCTGCCGGTGCTGATTCACGGCGATGCCGCGGTGGCTGGGCAGGGGGTGAACCAGGAGGTCTTGAATTTCTCCCAGACACGCGGCTTCGGCACCGGCGGTACGGTGCACATCGTCATCAACAACCAGATCGGTTTCACGACTTCCGATCCGCGCGATTACCGGTCCTCCCTCTACTGCACCGACATCTTCAAGATGGCCGAGGCGCCGATCTTCCATGTCAATGGCGACGATCCCGAAGCCGTGGCGATGGTGACCCGGCTGGCGATGGAATTCCGCAAGGAATTCAAGATGGACGTCGTAGTCGATCTGATCTGCTTCCGCAAGCTCGGCCACAACGAGCAGGATGAGCCGATGGTGACGCAACCTTTGATGTACAAGAAGGTCGCTGCCCATCCCGGCACGCGCCGGCTTTATGCCGACAAGCTGTTGGCCCAGGGGGTGCTTGCGGCCGAAGAACCGGAGCAGATGATCAAGGACTACCGCGCAGCGCTAGATCGCGGCGAATTGCTCTACAACCCGGTACTGTCGAACTATCAGCAGCAATTTTCGGTCGACTGGACGCCTTTCGTCGGCCAGAAATATACCGACGACTGCGCCACCCATGTACCCCTTGCCGATCTCAAGCGACTGGTCGAGCGGGTCACCGACATCCCGGCCAACTTCACCCTGCACTCCCGGGTGCAGAAGATCATCGACGATCGCCGGCTGATGGGGCTAGGCAAGTCACCGCTGGACTGGGGCATGGGCGAGACCCTGGCCTACGCGACCCTGCTGGTGGAAGGATATGCCGTTCGCGTTTCAGGCGAAGACTCCGCCCGGGGAACCTTCTTTCACCGCCATTCAGTGCTTCACGACCAGAACCGGGAGCGCTGGGATGCCGGCACCTGGACGCCTTTGCAGCACATCCAGGAAAAGCAGGCCTCGTTCATCGTGATCGACTCGGTGCTTTCCGAAGAGGGCGTACTCGGTTTCGAATACGGCTATTCGACCGCCGAGCCGAACGAGCTGGTGATCTGGGAAGGGCAGTTCGGCGACTTCGCCAACGGCGCCCAGGTCGTCATCGACCAGTTCATTGCCTCGGGCGAAGCCAAATGGGGGCGCCTGAGCGGCCTGGTGCTGCTGCTGCCGCACGGCTACGAGGGTCAGGGTCCCGAGCATTCCTCGGCGCGCCTGGAGCGCTATATGCAGCTTTGCGCGGAACAGAACATGCAAGTCTGCGTGCCGACCACGCCGGCGCAGATCTACCATCTGCTGCGTCGTCAGATGCTGCGCAAGATCAGGAAACCCTTGATCGTGATGACGCCGAAGTCCCTGTTGCGGCACAAGGATGCCGTCTCTTCCCTGGAAGACTTGGCGAAAGGCCAGTTCCAGACGGTGATCGGCGAAATCGATGAACTCGATGTGAAGAAGGTCAAGCGCGTCATCCTGTGCTCCGGCAAGATCTATTACGAGTTGCTGGCGGCGCGCCGCGAACACAAGCATGTCGATTGCGCCCTGCTCCGCGTCGAACAACTCTATCCGTTCCCGGACGAGGTCTTCGCAGCCGAAATGAGGAAATATCCGAATGCCAAAGAAGTGGTATGGTGCCAGGAGGAACCGCGCAACCAGGGCGCCTGGTACTGGTTCGCCTCGCGTCAGCATCTACTGAAGGCGGTTGGGCCGAAGCAGCAGTTGCTGCTGGTCAGCCGTCCGGCCTCGGCCTCGCCGGCGGCCGGCTACTACGCCAAACACCTTGCCCAGCAGAAGGCCATCATCGAAGGCGCCTTCGGCAAGCTGAAGGCGCCGGAATAATCCAGGAGCCATTGATGTTGATCGAAGTCAAAGTCCCGCAACTCTCCGAGTCGGTCGCCGAGGCGACCCTCGTCAGTTGGCACAAGAGGGAAGGCGAGCAGGTCGAGCGCGACGAAAACCTGATCGACATCGAAACCGACAAGGTGGTGCTCGAACTGCCGGCGCCGGCGTCCGGCGTCATCAAGAGAATAATCAAGGACGACGGCAGCACCGTGGTCAGCGGCGAGGTGATCGCGCAAATCGATACCGAGGCGAAGGGCGTGGCGGACAATACCGCCGCCGCGCCTCCCGCAAAGACCGGTTCGACCGGGCCTGCGGCGGCCACTGCGGCCGCGGCGCCGAAGCTCATGCCGGCAGCGCGCAAGCTCATGGCGGAGAAAGGCATCGATTCTTCGGAACTGGCCGGTACCGGCCGCGGCGGACGCATCACCAAGGGCGACGTTCTCGGTGCCAGCGCACCCGCTGCCGCAAAGCCGCAGCCCGTCGCCAGACCGGCGCTGGCCCAGCCCCAGTCGGTGAATATCGACGCCGTGCTCGGCGACCGCCTGGAGCAGCGTGTGCCGATGAGTCGCCTGCGCGCCCGCATCGCCGAGCGCCTGCTGCAGTCGCAGGCGCAGAATGCCATCCTGACCACCTTCAACGAGGTCAACATGGCCCCGGTGATGGAGATGCGCAAGAAATACGCCGACAGGTTCGAAAAGGAGCACGGCGTCCGCCTGGGCTTCATGTCCTTCTTCGTCAAGGCCGTGGTCGCCGCGCTGAAGAAATATCCAGTATTGAACGCCTCGGTGGATGGCAACGACATCGTCTATCATGGCTATTTCGACATCGGTATCGCCGTGGGCAGTCCGCGTGGCCTGGTGGTGCCGATTCTGCGCGACGCCGACCTGATGAGCGTGGCCGACATCGAACGGAAAGTCGCCGAATTCGGTGCCAAGGCCAAGGAAGGCAAGCTCACCCTGGAGGAACTGACCGGCGGCACTTTTTCCATTTCCAACGGAGGCGTCTTCGGCTCCATGCTTTCTACGCCGATCATCAATCCTCCGCAGTCGGCGATCCTCGGCATTCACGCTACCAAGGAGCGCGCAGTGGTGGAAGACGGCGAGGTCGTGGTCCGTCCGATGAACTATTTTGCCATGTCCTACGATCATCGTGTCATCGACGGCCGCGAAGCGGTGCTGGGCCTGGTCGCCATGAAGGACGTGCTGGAAGATCCGGCGCGTCTGTTGCTGGAGGTCTGAGTTCATGACCAAACAATTCGATGTTGTCGTCATCGGCGGCGGCCCCGGCGGCTATGTCGCCGCCATCCGCGCTGCGCAACTGGGACTCTCTTCGGCCTGCATAGAGTCGCAGGCCTATGCCGACGCCAAGGGCGAAGTGCGCCTCGGCGGCACCTGTCTGAACGTCGGCTGCATTCCCTCGAAAGCGCTGTTGCAGTCGTCGGAACTTTACGACCAGGCCAATCATGCCTTCGTGATGCATGGTATCGGTTTCGAGAGCATCAAGATGGACGTTGCGACGATGATGCGGCGCAAGGACAACATCGTCGGCCAGCTCACCAGCGGCATCCGCGCCCTTTTCAAGAAGAACAAGGTGACGCTTTTGCCCGGCCACGGCAGGTTCGTGGGCCGCGACAACGACTACTGGCAAGTCGAAGTCTCGGCTGCCGCCGGCAATGAAATAGTCGAGGCCAGGCATGTCATCGTTGCCACGGGTTCAAAGGCGCGGCACCTGCCGGGTATTCCAGTCGACAACAAGGTGATCTGCGACAATGCCGGGGCACTGTCGTTCGACGCCGTGCCCAAGCGACTCGGCGTGATCGGGGCGGGCGTGATCGGCCTGGAGTTGGGCAGTGTCTGGAAACGCCTTGGCGCAGAAGTGACGATACTCGAAGCGCTGCCCGATTTCCTTGGCGCAGCCGACCTGGCCGTGGCCAAGGAGGCATGGAAGGTGTTCACCCGGAAGCAGGGCCTCGACATCAAGCTCGGTGTCAGCATCGGCAAAGTCAGCCTGGGCAAGAATGGCGAGGCTCCGGTAGCGGTCGAGTATGAATCCAATGATGAAGCCTGCCGCGTGGAGTTCGACAAACTGATCGTTTCGGTCGGGCGCGTTCCCTATACCGAGGGTCTGGGCTGCGATGACGTCGGCTTGAAACTCGACGAGCGCGGACGAATCGCAGTCGATGAGCACTGCCATACCAACCTGGAGAACGTCTGGGCGGTCGGCGACGTCGTGCCGGGTCCGATGCTGGCGCATAAAGGCATGGAAGAGGGCGTCATGGTCACTGAACTGATCGCCGGGCAGTCCGGCCACGTCGATTACAACACCGTGCCCTGGGTCATCTATACGCATCCGGAAATCGCCTGGGTCGGCAGGACCGAGCAGCAGCTGAAGAGCGAGGGCGTCGACTATCGCATCGGCCAGATCCCATTTGCGGCCAACGGGCGCGCGCTGGGACAGGGCGATACCAGCGGTTTCGTCAAGATGCTGGCGGACGCCAAGACCGACCGGATCCTAGGCGTGCATATCATCGGCAACAATGCTTCCGAACTGGTCGCTGAGGCCGTCGTGGCAATGGAGTTCGGTGCCAGTTCGGAGGACATCGCCCGCATCTGCCATGCCCACCCGACCCTGTCGGAGACGCTGCACGAAACTGCGCTGGCCGTGGATAAGCGATCGTTGCATTTCTGATTATTGATACCGGTAGGTCGGCCTTCAGGCCGACATGTTGGGCTTGAGGCCCAGCCTACGAAACTCCATGATGCTCATTGACCCCCGCACGAGCGGCATGATCGCCGCCTTCCAGGCCCAGTGCGACAGCCGGAATTTCGCCCCCGACGCGGCACAACTCGAAGCGGCGGAACGCCTGCAGCGCCTGCACGAAGATCTCGTGGCCTTCAAGCACAAGCGCCGCACCCCTCTGCGCAAGATGCTGGTGCGGCCGAACGTGCCACGCGGCGTCTATTTCTGGGGCGGCGTCGGCCGCGGCAAGACGCTGCTGATGGATTGTTTTTTCGCCGCGTTGCCGTACAAGCGCAAACGCCGCGTGCATTTTCATGCCTTCATGGCCGAAGTTCATCAGGCGCTGAAGCAGCATAAGCACGCCGGCGATCCCCTGCTCAAGGTCGCCGACGCCATCGCGGCGCAAACCCGCGTTTTCTGCTTCGACGATCTTCATGTCTCCGACATAGCCGATGCGATGATCCTCGGTCGTTTGATGTCTGCCCTGTTCGAGCGCGGCGTGGTGTTTTGCATGACTTCCAACTATCCGCCGGACGGTCTATATCCCAACGGCCTGCAACGCCAGCATTTCCTGCCGTCGATCGTGTTGATCAAGGAGCAACTCGATGTCGTCGAGGTGGACCACGGTGTGGACTACCGTCTGCGTGCCCTGGAACAGATGAATACCTACCTGGTGCCGGCGGACGAGGCTGCGGAAGAGCAGCTCGCGGAATATTTCCGCCAGATTGCCGGCGGCGAAGGCCATGACCGTCCGTTGCGCGTGCAAGGACGAGAGATCAGCGTGCGGCGGCGCGCGCCGAGCGTGGTCTGGTTCGACTTTGTCACGCTCTGCGGCGGTCCGCGCTCGCAGAACGACTACCTCGAACTGGCACGCCGCTTTCCGACGCTGGAACTGTCGGGAGTGCCCACGCTCAGTCGCGCCATGGCTTCCGAGGCACGGCGCTTCACATGGCTGGTCGATGTACTCTACGACAGCCGGGTAAAACTCCTGCTCTCCGCCGCCTGTCCCGCCGAAGAGCTCTATTGCGAAGGTGTCCAGGCTGGGGAATTCAAACGGACTGTCAGCCGCCTGATCGAGATGGGCTCGCGGAACTACCTTTCCGAGGCGCACCGCCTCCCGGTTTAGGGCGAAAACCGGATCAGTGGCGGCGGCGCCGCTGATCTGCGGGCCTTATCGCAATCATTGCCGCAAATCTTGATTTTTTCTTGAGCGCCTCGGTTAGAATCGGGGCGCGATCACTTCGGAGTGGACATGCTGCTCGCCGGCCAACCAGCACCCGGATTCTCCCTGCCCGATGCGGACATGGAAAACTTCACGCTTGCATCGCTGCGCGGCAGGCAGCACGCCGTGCTGTTCTTCTATCCCAGGGATGACACGCCGTTCTGCACGCTCGAAGCGATCGACTTCAGCGACCGCGAGGAGGAGTTTGCCCGCCATGGTTGCACGATCCTCGGCATCAGCCGCGACGATTGCATGCGCCACGCCGAGTTTCGCGACAAGCACGGGCTCTCGGTGCGACTGCTGGCCGATATGGAGGGCGAGGTGAGCCGCAAGTACGGTGTCTGCCAGATCAAGGAGAAGGACGGGGTGAGGAAGCTCTGCATCGTGCGTTCGACCTTCGTGATCGACAGTCGGGGCTTCGTCCGGCATGCACTTTATGATATAAAGCCGCGCGGACATGTCGTCGAGGTCCTGCAACTCGTCAAGCAAATGGAGCAGCCATGCAAATAGCCAAGAACACTGTAGTGACGCTGGACTACGAAGTCCATGATACCGACGGCAACCTCATCGATGCCGGCGCCGAACCGCTCGTCTATGTTCATGGCGGCTACGACGGCATTTTCCCGAGCATCGAGGAAGCGCTGCACGGCAAGGACGTCGGCGCTACCCTCAAGGTCAAGCTGGAGCCCAGTGAGGCCTTCGGCGAATACGATGCCGCCCTGGTCAACGTCGAGCCGCGCGACCTGTTCCCCGAGCAGATCGAGGTCGGCATGCAGTTTGAACGTGCCGCTGAAAACGACGAAGACGACATGCTGTTTACCATCACCGAGATCGAGGCCGACAAGGTGGTGGTCGACGGCAACCATCCGCTTGCCGGCATGGCGCTCTTGTTTGCCTGCACAGTCTCAGAGGTACGTCCGGCGACCAAGGAAGAACTCGCCCACGGACATGCCCACGGCGCGGGCGGTCATCACCACTAGGGCAGGTCGGCCTTCACAGGCCGAGTCTTACTTCGCCAGCTTCTTCAGTTCGTAGAGTTTCTCCAGCGCTTCGCGCGGCGTGAGGGAATCGCAATCGATCTCGGCCAGCGCTTCCAGCACGGGGTGCGGCGCGACCTCGGCGGGCAAGGCAGGCGGAGCAAAAAGGTCGGGCTGGCCGCTTTGCCCCGCTTCGCGATTCTCCAGCGCTGCAAGACGCCGCTTGGCGTCACGGATGACGCTCGCGGGAATGCCGGCCAGGGCGGCGACCTGGATGCCGTAGCTCTGGCTCGCCGGCCCTTCTTCCAGCGCGTGCAGGAAGACGATGGCCTGCCCATGCTCGACAGCGGAGAGATGGACGTTGGCGCATTGCGGATAGTCCTGGCTCAAGCGCGTCAACTCGAAGTAATGGGTCGAGAACAGGGTGAATGCGCCGTTCTTCTCGATCAGATGGCGGGCGATTGAAAAGGCCAGCGCCATGCCATCGAAAGTTGATGTGCCCCGGCCGATCTCGTCCATCAGCACCAGCGATTTGTCGCTGGCGCCATGGAGAATCGCCGCCGCCTCGGTCAGCGCCGATCCCGGCGGGCTCCCTCCTTGATCATTATCTGAAGAGTTCCTTACCGGACGAGGAGGTGCGCGATTATCTCCAGGAACTGGCGGGCGATACGCTCATACCCAAGATCCGCTTTCAGGTGGCGACCTTGTTAAAAGGTCGAGGCCGCAATGGCAAGTCGATCTACACCCGCCTGCTGACGGCCTTGCACCAGAAGACGGCGCACATGCAGTTAGACAGCCTGAAAGGGTTTCAACTGATGCCGCTCATCGGGGCTTCTCTGGCCGTCGTCGATGAAGTGCCCAAATCCGGCCTCGACGAGGAGGCCTTAAAGCGCCTCATCAGCGGAGAAGGCCACACCATCGACATCAAGCATCGTGCGCCGATTCGCTACCACCCGAGAGCCAAATGGGTGATCTCGACGAACAATGACCAGAAGATTGTGGATAACTCCGACGGCTTCTGGCGTCGCCTGGCCATCATCCCGTTTACCCACCAAATTGCCGAGAAGGATGTCATTCCCTGCCTGGATGAGAAAATCATCGAGAGCGAGCTGGTACTGTTTCTCGATTGGTGTCTGGTCGGATTGCAGCGCTTGCTAAAACGCGGAGATCGGCCCAAGGATCCCCTTGCAGTCAAGCTGGCGAAGCAGGAGGCGATTGAAGCCTCGAGCAGTGTGGCGGCATGGATCGCCGACATCGAACCCCGAGTCACCGCAAAGGCGACAACGCCCAAGGACAAGATCTACGGCCATTACGCCGACTGGTGCGATGGGCAGCGACTGCGCGCTTTATCCGGCGGCCAGTTCTGGAAAGTGGTGAAGCCGATGCTGCCTGGCATGGGTGAAGAGCACTTACGCTTGCCAGGGGGGCGGGTGCGATGCGTGTCAGTGACGCTGGAAGAGCTGCCATTGTCACCGGAGGTTTGCCCTTTCGACGAAAGTGACGCTGGAACGATGTAGATTGCCGGCACAGCGGGCACGAGGTGGCACAGGGTCGATTCGGCACCCTGTGCCACTGCAAGCCCAGATTCCACGGGCCTTCCCAGTCCCTGGCACAGGTGGCACAAGTAAATTGAAGAAATTGTTTAAATAGAGAAAGAGAGGGTCTTCTCAGTTGCCGCAAACAATTTTTCCCACGAGGGTGTGCCACCTGTGCCAGACCCCAAAACCCGCTCCAGATCTGGGCGGCGCTGGCACAGGGTCATTATTTCTAGACCTGTGCCAACGCCATTATTCATCGGTACCCTGTGCCGGGCGATTGCAGCCCGCTAGCCCCGCAGGAGCTTCTATTTGAACGAGTTTCGTTTGATCGATGCCAAGGTGGCTGGCGCCAAATTGGCCATTTATTTGCGTGCTCTGCATTGCAATAAGCTGTTTCCTCGGGCGCCCCGAGGCCTTGCTATTGAAGGTACTGCCCAACTAGATATGGCGACGAGCCAACGACACGGAAACAGATACGTAGCGTGATCAGATCCAGATAAGCTGGCTTCGTCCGTCCCAGATGGACATCCTTCGGCTTCCGTGTAATGTGCTCTGCCAGTAAGCGCTCTCCGGTATCATCCCGCTATGGACAAGCGAAAAGCGTTCGAATCCATCACCGCGGACCTGGCCAAAGGCGAGTTGGTTTTTCCAACCGGCGCGCGCGTGGCCATGAAGGTGCGGCGCGCGCTCGAAGACCCAGATTGCCATATCGAGACCGCCGCCAGGCTGGTTCAGGCGGAGCCGCTGCTCTCCGCGCGCATCGTGGCCATGGCGAATTCGGTGGCCTTCAATCGCTCCGGACGCGCGATCACCGACGTGCGCACGTCGGTCTCCCGGGTCGGATTTCGCACCGTGCGCTCGCTCGCCACGGCGCTGGTCACGCGACAGCTGACGGGCAGCCTGGCCGGCAGGCTGTATCAGGATCTGGCGACGCAACTGTGGGAGCACACGGCGCATGTCGCTTCGCTTGCGCACGTGATCGCGCGGCGCGTGACCCATGTCGATCCGGAGACGGCGATGTTCGCCGGCATCGTCCATGAGGTTGGTGGATTCTATTTGCTCTCGCGCGCCGGTGACTTCCCCGGGCTGGTGAACGATGACTTCGAGGACTGGAGCGAGACCGGTGAAGCCGAAGTGGGCCTTGCCCTACTGCGCGTGCTCGTCGTGCCGGATCTTGTGCTGGAGACGATCGAAGCCTATTGGGATGGCTACCTCAAGCTGCCGCCAGTCACGCTTGGAGACACGCTGCTGCTCGCCGATGAATTGGCGCCCGTGCCCTCGCCGCTGAAAAAGCTCGGCGATCGTGATCGCGGGGATAGCAGGGTCGCCAGCATCGAACTGGCTTTCGGCGAAGAAACACTAACCCGCATCCTCGAGGAATCTGCCGAGGAAATCGGATCGTTGACCGGCGCCTTGCAGTTCTAGTTGAGTTCACCCCCTGAGCGCGCCCCCGCGCAAGGCCGGTTGGGGCTTGATCCTATGGATTTAAGTTGGCTCGCCCTAAAGATATACGATAATATGCCGAGACACACTTATGGAAATCAAGCGCATGAGAATCGTTATAGCAGAGGATTCAATCCTTGTGCGGGAGCGCATGGTCGGCATGATTGAGGACATCGGCGGAATGGACGTGGTCGGGCAGGCCGGCAGTGTTTTGGAAGCCAATGAACAAGTCGCGAGATTGAAACCGGATGTGGCCCTGCTCGATGCGCGGCTGTCGGACGGCAATGGGTTCGAGGTTCTGGCGGCAATTGGCAAGAGCAACAGCAGTACCAGGGTGATCATGATGTCGGAGAATCCATTTGAGCAATATCGTGCGGCGGCGATCGAAATGGGTGCGGCGCATTTCTTCGACAAGTGCAAAGAGTTCGAAAAGATCGTACCGGCGCTAATCCTGATGAAGGGGCAATTGAAGTAACTCGAGGGTCCACGCGGTCCACAGAAAAATCTTGTAGTTGCCTGACTTGGGGAATCACATGAAGACCATCATGCTCGTCGACGATTCGGCGACCATCCTGCTGAGTATCTCTAATATCCTGAGCAAGTCCGGCTATGCCGTGGAGAAGGCGGCCAGCGCAGACGAGGGCCTGACCAAGTTCAAGGCCAACGTCAAGGTGGATCTGCTGATCACCGACCTCAACATGCCCGGCATGAACGGTATCGACTTTATCAAGGAAGTGAGAAAGCTGCCCAGTTACAAGTTCATGCCCATCCTCTTCCTCACCACCGAGTCGCAGCAGAGCAAGCGCGTCGAAGCCAAGGCGGCCGGTGCTTCAGGCTGGCTGGTGAAGCCGGCGACCGCGGACGAACTGCTCAACACCATCAAGCTCGTGCTGCGCTAGGCAGCTATCACGTGAATCAAAGCACTTATTTTTGGCGCTCGGCGATGGTGTTTCTGGTCGTCGCCGTTCCCGCGACGGTCAGCATCTATTTTCTTCATGGCTGGTTCGATGAGGATCTGCTGCCCATGCTGGGTGTTTCCGCCGCCTTGGGAGATTCAGTAGGCACACTGGTCATCATCGCCGTCACCTTCATCGGCAATCGCCTGGTATCGCTGGCTTACTTCAAGGATGTCGATCTTGGCGCCCTGATCGGCGACAAGGCGCTTGCCCGGATCCACGAAACCAGCCGCAACGCCGCCCACGAGGTAGGGGAGGAACTCAAGCAGATTCCGTCCTACAACGATGTGGTGAGGAAGCAGCTCAATCTCGTCATCACCGACACCGAGGCGGCCGCCTTCCAGATCACCGACAAGCTCAACACCATAGACGGCACCATCTCCCGGCTCGAGCAGTTCGTGATGAACTCGTCGAACGTCACGGCCGATCTGGCCGCCGGTTCCGAGGCCCGCATCGGCGGCAACCAGCAGTTGATCGAGACCATGCGCAAGTACATCCGCGATCGTATCGAGGAAGCGCAGCATGACCAGCAGCGCGTCACCCAGGTCGTGAGCGAGGCCCATTCGCTCGAGTCGCTGGTGGAACTGATCAAGAATATCGCCAGCCAGACCAACCTGCTGGCGTTGAACGCTGCCATCGAGGCGGCGCGCGCCGGGGAGGCGGGACGGGGCTTCGCCGTGGTCGCGGACGAAGTACGCAAGCTGTCGGGCGAGACCGCCACCGCGGTGAGCAAGATCAACCAGGGCATAGTCGCCGTGGCCAACTCCATCGAGGGTCAGTTCAAGGACAAGCTCTCGCAGACCAAGATCGAGCAGGAGCGCGCGGTGCTGGAACAGTTTGCCGGGCAGCTCGCCGACCTGGGCCACAGCTACGGTGAACTGCTTACCAGCCAGCGCGAGGTGATGCAGACCATCGCCGGCAATAGCCAGGAACTGTCGAAGCTGTTCATGGACGCCATCGCCAGCGTGCAGTTCCAGGACGTCACACGGCAGCAACTGGAACAGGTCGCCAACGCGCTGTCCCGGCTCGACGAGCATGCTTGCCTGATGGCGGAGCGGCTGCACAAATACGAGGACGGCGCCTTCGCTTTCGAGCCGCTGTCCAAGCACCTGGATCAGCTCTATGCCGGTTATGTAATGCAATCGCAACGGCAGTCCCATCACGAGGCCATGGGCGGGAGCGGAAGGGCTGCTCACGCAGCCGCCTCCGACGGCCCCAAGGTGGAATTGTTCTGATTCGACTCCTTTGACTGGATTTCGCCATGGAAACCACCGACGGCCCCAAGCCATTCGCCAGCGCCCGACGCCTGAGCATCGAGCAGGATCTGACGATCTATAACGCCGAAGCGTTGAAGGAACAGCTATTGGAGTCTTTGGGCGCAACCCAGGTGCTTGAGCTCGATCTATCGCGCGTAGCCGAGATCGACACTGCCGGGGTGCAGCTCCTGATCCTGGCCAAGCGGGAATCCTTGCGCCAGGGCCGCACGCTCTGCATCGTCGCACACAGCCCGGCCGTGCGGGAGACCATAGACTTCTTCAACGTGGCAGCTTATTTCGGCGACCCCCTGGTGATCCAGGCGCGGGAAGCTGACTGACGGAGATCCCGCTATGGATGAGATACACATCGTCTTCGTTCAGGAAGCCCGCGAACAGATCGCGGCGCTGGAAGCAGGGCTGATGGACCTCGAACAGGGGAACCGCGACCCGGAGACCATCAACGCCATCTTCCGGGCCGCCCATACCATCAAGGGCGGTGCCGGCGTCGTCGAAATGGGCGCGATCGAGACTTTCACCCACTCGATGGAGAATGCGCTCGACCGCGTGAGGAATGGCGAACTCGAGCTCACCCCCGCACTCATCACCTTGCTGCTGTCCTGCTGCGACCAGCTCTCGGGCCTGCTCGACGCCATCGACGCCGGTGGCAGCGGCGACGAACCGGCATTGGAAACCCGCAGCAATGCACTCACGACCCAGCTGAAGGCCTACTTAGGCGGCGAGGTCGCGGCGGGCACAGCCGCCATGCCCAAGGAAACGGCAGGGACGGTGGAAAGTTCGGGCGGCGGCAAAGTCGGCACGGACACCTGGCACATCTCGCTGCGCTTCGGCCCTGACGTGCTGAAGCAGGGCATGGACCCGCTCGCCTTCCTGCGCTACCTGTTGACGCTGGGCGAGATCGCCCATATCACCACGCTGTTCGATGCCATGCCGGCGGCGGCGCAGATGGATCCGGAGTGCTGCTATCTCGGCTTCGAGATCGCCTTCAGGAGCCATGCCGACAAGACCGCCATCGAGCGCGTCTTCGAATTCGTGAAGGACGACTGCGAACTGCACATCCTGCCGCCGCACAGCAAGCTCGACGACTATCTCACGCTGATCGGGGAACTGCCCGAGGAGACCATGCGCCTGGGCGATATCCTGGTAAAAAGCGGCGCGCTGACGCAGGAGGAACTCGAAGACGGCCTGCGCCAGCAGCAGGAGGCAGAGGCCGAGCCGCGCGCCGAGGGCGAAGCCGCTCCCTACCTGGGCGAAATCCTGGTCAACCAGCAGCGGGTGCAGCCTGAGCTGATCGAAGCTGCAGTCGTCAAGCAAAAGCAGGTCAGCGAAAAGAAGGCGGCGGAATCGCGCCTGATCCGCGTCCAGTCCGACAAGCTCGACCAGTTGATCGACCTGGTCGGCGAACTGGTGATCGCCGGCGCCAGCGCCAACCTGATCGCCCAGAAGAGCGGCCAAACGGCGCTCTTCGAGGCCACCTCCATCCTCACTCGGCTGGTCGAGGATATCCGTGACTCCGCCCTGCAATTGCGCATGGTGCAGATCGGCGAAACCTTCAACCGCTTCAACCGGGTAGTGCGCGACATCTCCAAGGAAATCGGCAAGGACATCGAGCTGGTCATCAGCGGCGGCGACACAGAACTCGACAAGTCGGTGGTGGAGAAGATCGGCGACCCGCTGATGCATCTGGTCAGGAACGCCATGGATCACGGCATCGAGCCGGCAGCGGTGCGCGCGGCCGCCGGCAAGCCGGTCAAAGGGCGGCTGGAACTCAATGCTCATCACGACGCCGGCAGCATCGTCATCGAAGTGGCCGACGACGGCGGCGGTTTGAACCGCGACAGGATACTCAACAAGGCCATCGAGCGCGGGCTGGTGCAGCCGGGACAGACGCTATCCGACCAGGAGATCATCAACCTGATCTTCGAGGCCGGCTTCTCCACAGCCGACCAGGTTTCAAGCCTCTCCGGCCGCGGCGTCGGCATGGACGTGGTGAGGAAGAACATCCAGGCCCTGCGCGGTGTGGTCGATGTCGCCACGGAGCCGGGCCGCGGCTCCCGCTTCACCATCCGCCTGCCGCTGACCCTGGCCATAATCGACGGCTTCCTGGTCGGTGTGGATGCCGCCTCCTTCGTCATCCCGCTCGACACCGTGGTGGAATGCCTGGAACTGAAGCAGGAGGCGGTGGATCGCCACTACCTGAATCTGCGCGGGGAGGTGTTGCCCTGTGTGCGGCTGCGCGAACTGTTCGAGGTGCCGGGCAATCTGCCCACGCGCGAGAACGTCGTCGTCGTCAGGATAGGCGGCCAAAAGGCCGGCATCGTGGTGGATCAGTTGCTGGGCGAGTTCCAGACGGTGATCAAGCCGCTGGCCAACATCTTCCGCAACCTGCGCGGCATCGGCGGCTCGACCATCCTCGGCAGCGGCGAGGTGGCCCTGATCCTCGACGTGCAGGCGCTCACCGGCATTGCGGTTCGACGCGAGACGGAGCAGTTCACGGCGGCAGGCGCACTTCGCTGAATTTGAATTCCAAGCAAACATTGATCGTCTTTCCACGCCTAGCACTATCATCGCAAAACAGGAGATATTGAAATGTTCAAGAACCTGAAAATCGGCATGCGCCTGGGGCTGGGCAGCGGCCTGGCATTGATCCTGTTGGTCGTCATCGCCTTCCTCAACATCACGCGCGGGCTCTCCGAGGAAGAAATGCCAGTCAACCGCACCAAGATAGGCGAGCCCGGCCTGGTGCTTTCCATCGGCAAGACGTTCTAAATTCTTGAGGAGAACCCCATGAAACTCACCGTCGCACAAAAGATTTCCCTACTGGCCGGCTCCTCCTTGCTCGGTATCGTCCTCTTGGCCGGCCTTGGTCAGCAGCAGATGAGCAAAGTCTATGGCGCGGCCAATTTCGCCAACGAAAATACCGTGCCGGCCCTAGTGGCATTGGACGACCTGCGCAAGAATGTTCTTCGCCTGCGCATCGGCATAAACCGCCATATGCTGAACAGCGACGATTCCAAGATTGCCGAAATCGACTCCGCGATCAAGGGCAATCGCGAAGGCGCACACAAGGCCCTCAAGGATTATGAGAGCACGCTGGCCGACGACAAGGACAAGGATCTGTTCAACCAGGAAAAGAAGCTGCTCGAGGACTATGAGACGCAGATTGAGCCTGTTCTGGCCGAGTTGCGGGCCAACCGCAACGACAAGGCCCGCGATCTGTTTTTTAAGAGCGCTCCGGTTTTCGAAAAGCTGGCGGCCGTCATCAACGACCATTTCGACTACAACGTCGCCCTAGGCAAAAAAGGTTCCGACGAAGCCGTTGCCACCAAGAACCATGCGCTGACCCTCTCGCTCCTCATCGCCGCCCTGACGCTGGCCGTGGTCGCCATCATCGGCTACACCATCGTCCGCGCCCTCAAGCGCCAGTTAGGCGGTGAGCCGGACAAGGCGACCGACATCGCCAACAAGATAGCGGCGGGCGACCTTTCCTCGACCAATATCGAGCTGAAAGCTGGCGACACGACAAGCCTGATGGCCTCACTGAAGCAGGTCGCCGCCACGTTACAGTCGCTGATTGCCGAGATGAACCACATGTCGAAGGAGCACGATGCCGGCGACATCGACGTCAAGATCGACGAAGGGAAGTTCAAGAACGAGTTCCAGTTCATGGCCAAGGGCGTGAATGACATGGTGTTCGGCCACATTGCGGTGAAGAAGAAGGCGATGGCCTGCGTCAAGGAGTTCGGCGAGGGCAACATGGACGCCCCGCTGGAGAAGTTCCCCGGCAAGAAGGCCTTCATCAACGACGCCATCGAGCAGATGCGCGCCAACATCAAGGCGCTGATCGCCGATGCCAACATGCTGGCCGAGGCTGCCGCCAGCGGCAAACTTTCGACTCGCGCCGATGCGACAAAGCATCTGGGCGACTTCCGCAAGATCGTCCAGGGCGTGAATGAAACGCTGGATGCGGTGATCGGCCCACTCAACGTCACGGCCGAGTATGTGGACAAGATCGCCAAGGGCGTTATCCCGCCGGTCATCACCGACAACTACAACGGTGACTTCAACGTCATCAAGAACAACTTGAACAACATGGTCAAGATGATGAGCGACCTGCTGGCCCAGACCGACATCATCATCAAGGGCGCGGCTGACGGCGAGCTCGACAAGCGGGCCAACGCCG
>CAIVDC010000131.1 GCA_903904605.1 uncultured Sterolibacterium sp. | reverse complement strand
GGACTTGCCGACGCAGCCGCACATCATCACCATGTTGATGACGGCGCGGTAGCTCATGTCGCAGTGATACCAGTGATTCATCCCGGCGCCGATGATGATCATCGACTTGCCCTGCGTCTTGTCGGCGTTGTCGGCGAATTGGCGCGCGACGGTGATCACGTCGGCGCGGGGGACGCCGGTGATCTTTTCCTGCCAGGCCGGGGTGTAGGGCTTGTCGTCGTCGTAGCTCTTCGCCGCGGTGTCATCGGCCAGCCCCCGATCGACGCCGTAGTTCGCGGCCAGGAGATCGAACACGGTGGCGACCAGCACCTGCCCCGCGCCGACTTGCAGGCGCACCGCCGGCACGCGGCGCAGCAGCACGTCGCTCTGCAGGTTGGCGGTGAAATGTTCGGTCGCGATGCCGCCGAAGTAGGGGAAGGCGACGTCGGCGACTTCGTGATCCCGGCCGAGCAGGCTGAGCTGGAGGCGCGTGTCGGCGCCGTGATTCGCTTCCTTTTCTTCCAGGTTCCACTTGCCCGCATCGGTGCGGCCTTCCGGGCCCCAGCGAAAGCCGATCGAGCCGTGCGGCAGCACGGCCTGGCCGGACGCGTCCAGCGCCACGGTCTTCCATTCGGCGTTGTTGCCCTGGCCCAGGCCGTCCTGGAAGTCGGCGGCGCGCAGGTAGCGGTCGGGGACCAGGATCTTGCCGGCAGGCGTGTCCTTCTCAACCAGTTGCACTAGGAGCGGCATGTCGGTGTATTTGCGGCAATAGCTTTCGAAGTATTCGGACTTTTTTTCGCCGAAATGAAATTCCTTGAGGATGACATGGCCCATCGCCATTGCCAGCGCGGCGTCAGTGCCCTGCTTGGGATGCAGCCAGAGGTCGCCGAACTTGGCGACTTCGGAATAGTCGGGGGTGATGGAGACGGTCTTCGCCCCCTTGTAGCGGACCTCGGTGAAGAAGTGCGCGTCCGGCGTGCGGGTCTGCGGCACGTTCGAGCCCCAGGCGATGAGGAAGGTGGAGTTGTACCAGTCGGCCGACTCCGGCACGTCGGTCTGCTCGCCCCAGACCTGCGGGCTGGACGGCGGCAGGTCGCAGTACCAGTCGTAGAAGCTCATCGAGACGCCGCCGATCAGCGAGAGATAGCGCGAGCCCGCGGCATAGCTGACCATGGACATGGCCGGGATCGGCGAGAAGCCGATGATGCGGTCCGGCCCGTACGCCTTGATGGTGTGGGTGTTGGCGGCGGCGATGATCTCGTTGGCTTCCTCCCAGCTTGCCCGGACGAAGCCGCCCAGTCCGCGCCGGCTCTTGTAGTCGCGCGACTTGTCGGCATTCCCGGCGATGGATGCCCAAGCCTCGACCGGGGCCAGGGTGCGGCGCGCTTCGCGCCAGCTCTTCAGCAGGCGGCCGCGCACCATCGGGTACTTGACCCGGTTGGCGCTGTACAGGTACCAGCTGTAGCTGGCGCCGCGCGAGCAGCCGCGCGGCTCGTGGTTGGGCATGTCGGGCCGGGTTCTGGGATAGTCGGTCTGCTGCGTCTCCCAGGTGACGATGCCGCCCTTGACATAGATTTTCCAGGAGCAGGAGCCGGTGCAGTTGGTGCCGTGGGTCGAGCGCACGATCTTGTCGTGCTGCCAGCGCTTGCGGTAGCCGTCCTCCCAGGTGCGGTCCTCGGCGGTGACCACGCCGTGCCCGTCGGAGAAGCTGGACTCGGCGCGCTTGAAGAAATTGAGACGGTCGAGAAAATGGCTCATGGCTTTGCTCTCTTGATGGGTGTCGGGCGGGATTCAGCAGGGCATTTCGGCGTTCTTGCGCGAGTAGTACCACCAGGTCATGACGATGCAGGTGAGGTAGAAAAAGATGAACATGTAGAGGGCCGCCTCCGGCCCGCCGGTCATGGAGATCGAGGTGCCGTAGCTCTTCGGTATGAAGAAGCCGCCGTAGGCGGCCATCGCCGAGGTGAAGCCGAGCACCGCGGCCGCCTCCTTGTTGGCGTTCTTGACCGCCTGTTCCTGCGCTTCCGGGCCTTTGCCGCGGGCCAAGCGCTGCTGCTCGGTCATGAAGATCACCGGGATCATGCGGAAGGTCGAGCCGTTGCCGATGCCCGAGGTGGCGAAGAGCAGCATGAACATCGCCAGGAAGCCGAAGAAGTTGCCGCCCGACGGGCCGGAAGGCAGGAAGTACAGCACCCCGCCCACCGCCGCTGCCATCGCGATGAAATTCCAGAAGGTCACGGCGGCACCACCCACCTTGTCGGCCAGCCAGCCGCCCAGAGGCCTGACCAGGGCGCCGACCAGCGGCCCGAGAAAGGCGTAGGAGAGCGCGTTGATGCCGGGGAACTGGCTCTTGATCAGCAGTGGAAAGCCCGCCGAATAGCCGATGAAGGAACCGAAGGTACCCAGGTACAGCCAGCACATCAGCCAGTTGTGCTTGCGCTTGAAGATCACCGCCTGTTCGGCAAAAGAGGCGCGGGCTGAGGCCAGATCGTTCATGCCGAACCAGGCGGCAATCGCCGTCAGGGCGATGAACGGTACCCAGATGTAGCCGGCGTTCTGCAGCCACATGGCCTTGGTGTCCGTGCTGCCCTTGGCCAGATTGTTCCAGGTCTGCGGTTCGCCGCCCAGGGCGCCGAAGACGCCGGCGGTGATGACCAGCGGCACGACGAACTGCACGACCGACACGCCGAGGTTGCCCAGGCCGGCATTCAGGCCAAGCGCGATGCCTTTCTGCGCCTTGGGAAAGAAGAAATTGATGTTGGCCATCGAGGAGGCGAAGTTGCCGCCGCCGAAGCCGCACAGGAGCGCCAGGATGACGAAGCTCGAATAGGGCGTGGCCGGATTCTGCACGGCGATGCCGATGCCAATCGTGGGCAGGAGCAGCAACGCCGTCGAGATCGCCGTCCACCGCCGCCCGCCGAAGATCGGCACCATGAAGGAATAGAAGATGCGCAACGTCGCGCCGCACAGCCCGGGCAGCGAAGCCAGCCAGAACAGTTCGGCGGTATTGAACTTGAAGCCGATGTTGGGCAGGTTGACCACCACCACCGACCACACCATCCACACCGCGAAGGCCAGCAGCAAGGCCGGGATCGACAGCCAGAGGTTGCGGTTGGCGACGGCCTTGCCGGTCGCGTTCCAGAAGGCGGCGTCCTCCGGTTCCCACTTGGTCAGAACATGCGTAGTCATGATTTCCTTCTCCTCAGATCATTGCCGCGCGCTAGCCGCGTGCGGACTCCTTCAACACATCTTCGCTGCGGTAGGCGGTCCGGTACAGCCAGATCAGCGAGACCCAGACCACGCCGTACATGAACATGAAGCAACTGGAGCGTATCCCGGTGAGGTCCAGCAGGGCGCCGAAGACGATGGGCAGAAAGAAGCCGCCCAGGCCGCCGGCCAGGCCTACCACGCCGGACACGGCGCCGATGTTGTCGGTGAACTCCTCTGCGATGTACTTGAACACCGACGCCTTGCCGAATGCCCAGGCCACGCCCATGACGAACATCAGAACCGTGAAGGGCCACACGGAGAGGCCGACATGGAAACTCATCGGGCCGGTGGTGGTGGTGATGGTGAAGTCGGACTGCGGAAAGGACAGCAGGAACAGGCAGACCCACGACACCCAGAGCACCCACCAGGTCACCGCGTGCGCGCCGTGCTTGTCCGACAGCCAGCCGCCGAACGCCCGCAGCACGCCGCCGGGCAGCGAAAAGCAGGCGGCAAGGAAAGCGGCGTTCTGGATGTTGAAGCCGTATTCGCCGACGTAGTACTGCACCATCCACAGGCTCAGGGCGACGTAGCCGCCGAACACGATGGAGTAGAACTGGCAGTACTTCCAGACCCGCGGATCCTTGAGCACGGCGAGCTGCTCGCGAAAGGTGGCGGTCTTGTTGACGATGTCCGCGGGGTTGCTGGCGCTGCCCAGCCAGAAGACGATGGCGGTGACCAGCATCGCCGCCGCATAGACCTGCGGAACCAGAGTCCAGCCGGCCGCGACGACGATGGCCGGCGCGACGAATTTGTTCAGCGCGGCGCCGGAGTTGCCGGCACCGAAAATGCCCATCGCCGTGCCCTGCTGGTTGCGCGGGAACCAGCGCGCGACATAGGGCGTGCCGACCGAAAAGGAACCGCCGGCCATGCCGACGAACAGGCCCAGTACCAGGAACTGCCAAAACGCGGTGGCATAGCCGATCAGCCAGATCGGCAGCACGCAGCAGAGCATCAGCAGGAGCATCACGATGCGGCCGCCGTAGCGGTCGGTCCAGATGCCCAGCGGCACCCGCACCAGCGAACCGGTCAGCACCGGCATGGCGGTCAGGAGACCGAACTGCGTGGCGTTCAGGTCCAGCATCTTCTTGATCGGGATGCCGATCACGGCGAACATCATCCAGATCGCAAAGCACACCGTGAAGGCGAGCGTGCTGACGACCAGAACCGAAATCGCCTTGCGCCTGTCGACCGCCATTTCGCCATCACCATTCAAGTAGAGTTGAGTTAGTCTAGGCAGCGTGCCGCACGGCCACAAGAGACCGGACGACCCGGAAATTCTCCGGATTACCCACTAAGAGGTAGTGCGTTTCGCCGGGGGTAGGCCGCCGTCCCGCGGCGCTCCTCAGCCCATGACGGCGGAACGCGGCGCCGGACCTCGGGCAGCCGTGCGGCGGGAACAAAGAGGTACTTCCAGCGCTCACCGAAGCAGGAGAACAAGCATGATCCGCATCCTTTCGCATCAGACGGTCCTCGGGCGGCTCGGCATCTCGATGACGATACTGGCGGTCGCTGCCACGGTTTCCTTTGTCAGCCTGGTGCTGTTTGCGGAAAGCTCGACCGGAAAGGCCAGCGCCATCAACGTGGCGGGCTCCCTGCGCATGCAGTCCTATGCGATCGCGCTGGCCCTTGCCGACAATCACCTTTCCGAGGCCGACCGGCGGCGGGCGGTAGGCAGCGCGGTCGAAGAATTCGACCGGCGCCTCAGCCATTCCAGCATCGCCTCGACGCTGCCTGCCAACGCCAGGGATCCGCTGAGGATGCTGTTTACCCGGGTAAACGCCGACTGGAAGCGCAGCCTGCGGCCGCTGGTGCTGGCCGTCGCGGGCCGGCCCGGGGCCTCGTCCGAAGCCTTGCCGCGCATCCGGATCTTCGTCGGCGAAGTGGACGAATTCGTGGCGCACCTGGATGAAACCCTGGAAAGACAGATCGCGACCCTGAAAACCATCCAGGGCGTGAGCCTGTTCCTGATGCTGATCACGATCTTCGTCGCGATCTTCATGCTCCACGAGCAACTCGACGCGACGCTTGCCAATCTGCTGCGCTTCGCGCGCGAGGTGCGCAAGGGCGACTTCTCCGTGCGCGCGCCGAGCGACGGCGGCGACGAATTCGCCGAACTGTCGGAGGCCTTCAACTTCATGGCCGAGGATCTGTCGCGCATGTACGCCACGCTGGAAGCGCAGGTGGCGCAGCAGACCGCCGAACTGGAACGCAGCAACCGCGCCCTGTCCTTGCTCTATGCCAGTGCCCGCCAGCTGTCTTCCGGGCCGCTGACGGCCGACCGGCTGGAGCAGGTGATGCGGCTGGTCGAGGCGGAAACCGGTCTGCCCACGCAGGTGATCTGCGCCGTCAATCCCCACCGGGTCCGGGGTGTTCCGATCGCCGTAAACGCCGCCGACCGGCAGCATCCCGATGTCTGCGCCGCGGACGATTGCGCCGCCTGCCAGGCCACGGAAGGAACGCGGCAGCGCCCCGATCCGTCCCGCCCCGGCGGCGAGATCCTCAGCGTGCCGCTGGTCGACGGCGGCCGTTACTTCGGCACGATGCCGGTGCTGGTGCCGCCGGGCGAGGATTTGCAGCCCTGGAAAGTGGCATTGCTGGAAGCCGTCGGCCGGCAGATCGCCGCGGCGCTGGCCGGCATGGAGCGCAACCAGCAGGAGCGCCGCGTCGCCCTGCTCGAAGAGCGCACGGTGATCGCGCGCGAGCTGCACGACTCCCTGGCGCAGTCCCTGTCTTACCTGAAGATCCAGGTAGCGCGCCTGAAACGGCTGCTTGACGGCAAGGCCCCGGAACAGGCGCGAGGCGTCGTCGATGAATTGCGCAGCGGCCTGAACAACGCTTATCGCCAGCTGCGCGAACTGCTCACGACCTTCCGGCTGCGCTTCGACGGCAAAGGCCTGGACCAGGCGCTGCGCGACGCGGCCGAGGAGTTTCGCAGCCGCGGCCTGTCGGGCATCGAGGTGCGCAACTCGCTCGCCGGCATCGAACTGTCAGCCAACGAACAACTGCACGTGCTGCAGATCATCCGCGAGGCGCTGTCCAACGTCGAGCATCATGCGCAAACGCCGCATGCCTGGGTGACGCTGACACGCAACGCGGCGGGGCGGATGGTGATCTCTATCGAGGACGACGGGGTCGGTGTCCGTCAGTCCGGCCCCGTGCACCACCATTACGGCACCAGCATCATGCGCGACCGCGCGGAAACTTTGGGCGGCACCCTGAGGATCGCGGCGCGGCCGGAAGGTGGAACTTGCGTCGAGCTGTCCTTCCAGCCGAAAATGGAACTCGGCGGCAGCGGCGACGCGGCGGCAGCAACCGGGACGGCGATATGATCAGCACTGCCAGGAGTACCGTCGTCATCATCGACGACCACCCGCTGTTCCGCAAAGGCGTGCGCCAGCTGCTCGACCTGGAACCGCTGCTGGAGGTCGTCGCGGAAGCTTCCAGCGGCGAAGAAGGCGTGCGCGAAGTGACCCGGCGCCGACCCGACCTGGTGCTGCTCGATCTCAACATGAAAGGCATGGGCGGGCTGAAGACGCTGGAAGCGATCAAGGCGCTCGACCCCGAGACGCGCGTGGTCGTGCTGACGGTGTCGGACACCGCCGACGACCTGATCGGGACGATTCGCGCCGGCGCCGACGGCTACCTGCTGAAGGACATGGAACCCGAGGAACTGCTCGCCCGCATCAAGGAGGCGGTGTTCGGCCAGACCGTGATTTCCGAAGGACTGGCCGGACGGCTGGCGCAGGCGCTGCGCGCCGAGGCGGCGGCGAAGAACCGCAGCGTGCATGAACTGACCGAGCGCGAGCGGGAGATCCTGCGCGGCCTCGCCGAGGGCAAGAGCAACAAGCTGATCGCGCGCGATTGCGCCATCACCGAAGGCACGGTGAAAGTCCATGTCAAGAACCTGCTGCGCAAGTTGAGCTTCCGTTCCCGCGTCGAAGCGGCGGTGTGGGCGGTCGAAAACAGGATCGCCTAGCCGTTTGCGGAATTGTTCCAGATCAAGGCGCCCGCGCGGCGGAAGGGCCAGGATGGCGGTCACCATGTTTGCCAGAATCGCACTCTACGCAATCGCCGCCGCCCTGATCGCGGCCCACTTCCTGCGCGCGGGCGAGCTGATTCCGGCCACGCTGTGTCTGATGGCGCCGCTGCTGTTTCTGCTGAAGAGCCGCCGCAGCCTGCTGCTGCTTCAAGGCCTGGCCTACGCCGCTGCCGCCAGCTGGCTTTGGACGGCATGGGAACTTGTCGCCCTGCGCCGCGCTTATGGCCGCCCCTGGCTGCTCGGCGCCGCCATCCTGATCGCCGTCGCCGCCGTGAGCGCCTTGGCCGGCACGCTGCTGCGCGGCAGGACCCATCGGGATCACGAGCTGAACGAAAGCAGCGGCGCAAGCCGGTGACCATGCTTGCGAACGGCCCCCCCGCAAGCTTGCCGCTGCTCGCCGCCAATGCCATCGGCATGATGACCGCCGCCCTGGCGCTGTGGCTGTTCGCTGCGCTGCCGCCCGCGCTGGTGGCGCACCTGGTGCTGGCGATGGGCATCATGCCGCTGATCCTCGCGGCCATGGTCTACTTCGTCCCGGTGCTGACGCGCAGCGACGGTGCGCCGCGTTCGGTCGAGAACCAGGCCTTCCTGGCCTGGCTGGGCGGCCTGGCAATGGTCGCCAGTATGGCGGTTCAGCTGCCGGAGATCAGTGTCGCGCTGGTCATCGTCGGCGTGCTCCTGGCGGCCAAGGCCGCCGCCAGCGTGCTGCTGTGGATGGTCCTGAAAGCGCGACGCAGCCTCGGTCCGCCGCATCCGGGCCTGGCCTGGTACGTCGCCGCTCTCTGCTTTCTCCTGGCCGCCCTGTTCACCGTGCCGCTGCTCTGGTTGTGGCCGGCGCAACGCGCGGCGCTGCGCCTGGTTCACCTGCACGCCAACCTGCTCGGCTTCGTCGGACTCACCGCCATCGGCACGCTGCAAGTGCTGCTGCCCACCGCCACCGGCCGCTGGGACGAGCTCGCCGCCGCACGCCTGCGGCAGGACCTCGGTTTCGGCCTTGCCGGCGCCGCCCTGATCGCGCTGGGCGCGGGCTGGAGCAACGTGCTCGCGAGCATCGGCGCGCTCCTTTTCCTGGTGCCGTTGCTGCGCATGGGCGGCCGCTGGTGCATGAGTTATGCCGATCAGCTCGGCCGCCTGCACGGCGCCGCCACCGCCCTGGGCGTGTCCTGCCTCGGTCTGCTCGGCCTGATCCTCGCGGGCCTCGGCCACGCACTCGGCATGCTCCACGGCGGCGACGCACTGATCGGCCTGGTCCCGGCCTTTCTGCTGCCCCTGGTCAGCGGCGCCGCCATCCAGCTCCTGCCCGTATGGCTGCGTCCCGGCCGCCAGGGCGCATGGCACGAGAAGCTGCGCAGCCGCCTCGGACGCTACAGCGGCGCGCACGCGCCGCTGCTGGTCGCCGGCGGCCTGGCCACGGCGTTCGGCCATGTCCAGGGCCTGTGGCTCTCGGCGGCCGGACTGATGATCCTGCTCGCGGTGGTAGCGCGCGCCCTAGTGCTCCTTGCCGTCGATTCGCGCCTGCCATAGAAACGGGAAATAGCGCCAGGCGAGCAGCGTAAAGCAGGCGAACCAGCAGGCCGCCGCGAGGCTCAGCCACAGGCCGTAGTCGGCGGGAAGAAGCTGCGGGACGATGATGCGCACGACGAAAGCCAGGATCATGAGCCAGAGCGTCATCTTGTCCGGGCCGTCGAAGACCACTTTCCGCCCGGTGTGGCCCTTCGAGATTCTGACCACCATGGCCGGAATGATCAGGCCCATCGCACCGAAAGTGAACACATGGACCGACAGGGAACCGGTCCATCCCGGCTGCGCGAACCGGTCAAGCACGTCGATCAGCAACTGCGCGACGATCGCCAGGTAGCCCAGATACATGATGCCGATATCGAGCCGCCGCATGGCCAGCTGCGGCTTCCAGAAAAGGAAGCGGCCGGTCAGCAGCAGGGCGAGGAGCAGCGCGATCCAGCCCGAGAGCGCGGCCGGAATCAATCCGGCGAAGACCAGAACGAGGGCGAGTCCCTTGATGGTCGTGTCCAGCAACGCATTGCGCAGGATATCCGCCTGAAAGACATTCTTCATGAACTGGCTCAGGGTTCGTTCGAGCATGACCAGGAAGGCCACCCGGAACAGCCCGAGCGCCATGAGCCAGCCGGTCTGCAGGTAATCAACGCCGAGCATCAGGTTCTTGGCCACCAGGAAGGCCGGGATGATCAGGAGGAAGAAATAGTTGTCGCGGTAGGAGTCGTTCTTGCGGTGCCGAATCAGCGTCCAGATCAGCATGCCGCCGATCGAGACCAGGAAGAGGTTGTTCGAAACGAGAAAGAGCAGAGGCGGCCAGGAGCCCTCGAACCACATCCCCGCGCGCTCGAAGATCCAGGCGGCGACCAGGAACATCAATGCCTGGCCATGGTAGCCGCGATCCTGAACCCAGTTCTTGGTCGCCGTGAGCAGGAATCCGCCGAGGACGGCCCAGCCGAAGCCGAAGAACATCTCGTGGGCATGCCACTGGATCATGGTGAACGAGGTCTTGGGCGGGGCCATGACGCCATTGAACATCAGGATCCAGAGCGCCGGCAGGCTCGATCCGGCAAGACAGGCAAGCAGGAAGAAAGGGCGGAATCCGGCCAGCCAGAGCGGATGCGCCGCCCGGGCCAGCATTTTGATCGGAGAACTGTCGAAGCGGAGCATGGCCTGAGATAAGAAGTAGTCTAAATGCGGCTTCAGGCTATCACCGCCAAACCGGTAAAGCAATACAAAAGTTATTGCTTTACCGGACAGACGGACCCGAACATTTTCCGCCGCTTGATTTTGATCAAGGACGTTAAGAAGTATTTTGCGTACAACTTCAACCGCAGACCTATTTCAACGTCCAAGGAGCCGAACATGCAGCAAGTCTTCACCAAAGCGATGGCGCGCAACATCTTTCTCGGCGGCTCGGTATTCTTTCTCGCGATCTACCTGGCGCTGACCTACGACACCTGGCAGCAGATTCCGCTCCGGGACCATGCGGACAAGATGACCCCGGCCGTGCTCAGCGGCAAGTATCTGTTCGACACCAACAATTGCGTCGGCTGCCACACGCTCAATGGCGAAGGCGCCTATTTCGCGCCGGAACTCGGCAACGTCTACAAACGCCGGGGACCCGAGTTCATCAAGGCGTGGATACAGTCGCAGCCCACCGGCGTGCCGGGAAGAAGGCAGATGCCCAACTTCCATTTCGACCAGAAGGAACTGAATGATCTCGTCGCCTACATGGAATGGCTGTCCCATATCGACACCAACAACTGGCCGCCCAATATCCAAGGTTGATTGGACTCCCTACCCACGCAGATAAAAAGGAAACGATCATGAAATTCCAGTCTCAAAAGGTGGCAATACCGTATTTCGTCGGCGCACTGGCCCTGTTTCTCGGCCAGATCGTATTCGGCCTGATCGCCGGATTGCAGTATCTGAACGGCTCCTTCCTGTTTCCGGAACTGCCTTTCGACATCGCCCACATGAGTCACACCAACCTGCTGATCGTATGGCTCTTGATGGCCTACATGGGCGCCGCCTACTTCATCGTGCCGGAGGAAGCGCAGACCGAACTCTACAGCCCCAGACTCGCGCTGGTCACGTTCTGGATCTTTCTAACCGCCGGCGCGCTGACGATCCTCTCCTATCTTTTCGTCCCCTACGCCCATCTGGCGGCGATCACCGGCAACGCCGCTTTGCCCACCATGGGTCGCGGCTACCTGGAACAGCCGCTGCCGATCAAGGTCGGCATCGTCCTGGTGGCGCTGTCGCTGCTGTTCAACGTGACCATGACTCTGATCAAGGGGCGCAAGACCTCGATCAACCTGATCCTCGTGGGCAGCCTGTGGGGTCTGGCGCTGCTCTTCCTGCCCGCCTTCTACTTCCCGCAGGACACCGTCAAGGCCAGCTTCGGCTGGTGGTGGATCGTGCACGGCTGGGTGGAGGGAGACTGGGAATTGATCCTCGGCGCCCTGCTCGGCTTCATTCTGATCAAGATGACCGGGGTGGACCGCGAGATCGTGGAAAAATGGCTTTACATCATCGTCGCCATGACCCTGATTTCCGGCATCATCGGCATCGGCCACCACTACTACTACACCGGCGCGCCGGCCTACTGGATCTGGCTCGGCACGATTTTCTCAGCGTTCGAACCCATCCCGTTCATACTGCTCATCGCCTTTTCCTTCAAGATGCTGCTCGCGCGTCGCCGCGAGCACCCGAACAAGGCCGCCATGCTGTGGGCGCTGGGCACGCCGCTCATGGCCTTTCTCGGTGCGGGATTGTGGGGCTTCATGATCACGCTGGCGCCGGCCCAGTACTACATGCACGGGACCAATTTCACCGCGGCCCACGGGCATCTGGCCTTCTTCGGCGCCTATGCGATGGTCGCCCTGGCCATCATCTCCTATGCGATGCCTTTGCTGCGCGGGCGGATAGCCAACAGCGCGGCCGCCCAGCGCTGGGAGATGACCGGTTTCTGGATCATGGTGCTGAGCATGATCGGTATCGCCCTGGCCCTCACCGGCGCCGGTCTGGTCACGGTGCTGCTGCAGCGCGCCGCCGATGACCCGATGAGCTTCATGCAGGTGCAGGACAAGGCGCGGGTGTTTTTCTGGCTGCGCGAGTTCGCCGGGCTCGCCTTCTTCATCGGCCTGCTGGTCTACCTGCGCAGCTTCTTCATTGCCGGCGAATACGGCTACGCCGGCGAAATGAAACAGGCCCTGGCTGCCTGAACGATCCCGGGCGGGACGCTGTCCCGCCCGGGTCGTGAGCGATCCGCCATGGCTACCGAAATCAGCGTCGATTATCCGCAAGCTCTGCCCGGCGATTTCGCGATATGGATCTTCATCTTCGCCGAACTTGTTGTTTTCGCAGCGTTATTCGCCGCCTATGCCTTTGCCCGAAGCGCCCACCTGGAGATGTTCGACGCGGCGCAAGCCACGCTCGACCGGGCCTACGGGTATGCCAATACCTTGGTCCTCGTGACCAGCAGCTATTTCGTGGCGCGCGCGACCCAGTCGATCAAGGCGGGCCGCGCTACCCGCTGCGGCCATTGGCTGGCCGGCGCGCTCGGCCTGGGCGGCGTATTTCTGGCGTTGAAACTGGCGGAGTTTCAGCAGGATCTTGCGCACGGCATCAGCCTATCCACCAACCTGTTCTACATGTTCTACCTTTCCCTCACCTTCTTTCACTTCATGCACGTGGTGATGGGCATGGCGATCCTTGCCGTGGTGGCCTACAAGGCTTATGCGGGACGATACGGCGCCGCAGACCATGCCGGCGTGGAAACAGGGGCTTCCTACTGGCACATGGTGGATCTGGTTTGGATCATCCTTTTTACGCTGGTTTATGTCGTCCATTGAAAGGGACAAGCGATGAAACTGCCTCAAGCCATTCCATTGAAACCCTGCACCGTTTCCTGGTTCGCACTGCTCGGGCTCACCACCATCACCTACGAGCTAAGCGCCAGAGCCCCCGGCCAGGCACTGATGGCCCTGGTGCTGGGCGTCATGCTGGTCAAGGCGCACCTGATCGTTTCCGATTTCATGGGCCTGCGCCACACGCGGCTCTTGTGGCGCATTGTCATGGCGGCCTATCTGGCCGTTGTTGGCGGAATCATTGCTTTCACCTGTCTCACTGCTTAAGAGAGGCCCTGCCATGACCGTTACCTCGATCGCCCGGGCCGTCAGAGTGCCCAGTCTCATTCCGCGCTACACGCCGACCGGCGACGAAATCGAAGTGTTCGAACTCGCCCATCAAAACCGCCTGCCGGTGCTGATCAAGGGCCCGACCGGCTGCGGCAAGACGCGCTTCGTCGAACACATGGCGGCGCGGCTCGGACTCGCGCTGTACACCGTATCCTGTCACGACGACTTGTCCGCCTCTGACCTGGTCGGACGCCATCTGATCGACGCATCCGGCACCTACTGGAGCGACGGTCCGCTCACCCAGGCGGTGCGCCACGGCGGCATCTGCTACCTGGACGAAGTGGTGGAAGCACGCAAGGACACGACCGTGGTGCTCCACGCCCTGTCCGACGACCGGCGGATTCTTCCCATCGACCGCACCGGCGAGCAGCTCGAGGCGCCGCCGGGATTCATGCTGGTGGTCTCCTACAACCCCGGCTACCAGCACTTGCTCAAAGGCCTGAAGCCCAGCACCCGGCAGCGCTTCGTCTCGCTCGCCTTCGGCTTTCCGGAAGCCGGCCTAGAAGGCGAAATCGTGGCCGGCGAAGCAGGCGTGGATCAGGCGACCGCGAAGCGTCTGGTCACCCTCGCCAACGCGCTGCGCAGCACGGCCGATCATGACCTGGAGGAAGCGCCCGGAACGCGCCTGATCGTCGACGCCGCGAAGCTTATCGCCGCCGGCTGCGACCCCCGGGTGGCCTGCCGCGCCGCGATCGTGGAATGCCTGTCCGACGACCCGGAGATCACCCGTGCCCTGATGGTGGTAGTGCTGGCGATTTTCGGCGACTGAGGCGGGCATATGGAAGAACAGGTCGGCATCGCATGGCACCGGCTGATCAGCCGTTTCGCGGCGCGTCGCTTTCCCGAGGCGGCCGTCCTGCTGCAGGACATCTCGCGCGATGCCGCACTGCTGTTCCGTGCCCTGGGCGGCGATCACGGGGTAATGGTTCAGGCCGGAGCGCAAAGCAGCCACGGCGCCAGGCGTTCGCTGCTGGAACGTTTGGCCGGCAGCGGCTTCAAGGCCGATCTCGCCTGGCTGGATCGCCAGGCGCTGCGGCTGCCTCCGCTCGTCGATGTCTTTCCCGACCGGCAACTGAACCGCGATCTGTATTTCTGGCTGGCCGCCCTGTGCGCCGCCGATCCGCGGCCGGACCAGCCCTGGCTGGCCAGAAACCAGGCCGCGGTACTGGCCGTCAGCGGTGACTTCCCCGGCCTGGCGGCACGCTACGGCCGGCTGGTGGCGGCGGAGATCGCCCGCCGCCCGCCGATTTCTCGGATGGCGCCCGACGAAGCGCGGCAGGAACAGGCGATCCGGGACGCGCTGCAGAAGCCGGGAAGCGTCGCGGAACTTCCTGCCGCGCGCCGGCCGCCCCATCCCGTCCTGCTCTGGCTGCGCCCGGAACTTCCCGCCGCCGGCAAGCCTCGTTTCGGCGCCCGGCCCGAACCGGCGTCCCAGGCGGCAAGCGCGCTCCAGTCGGACAAGAAGCGGCGGATGGCCGAGCACGCGGAAATGCCGGAGCGGAAGGGTGGCCTCCTGCTGTTCCGGCCGGAATCGATATTCAGTTGGACCGAGTACGCCAAGGTCGAGCATGAAACCCAGGAAAACGAGGATCAGGATCTCGCCCGGGCGGCGGACGATCTCGACATCATTGCGGTCGCGCAGGACAGCAAGAGCGTCGCCAAGAAGCTGCGCATGAGCCTGGACCTGTCGCCGGCGGAAGGCGACGGCAGTCCGCTGGAGGGCAACGGGATGCTGCCGGAGTGGGACTACCGGAGCCACACACTGAAGCCGGACCAGTGCCGGGTCAATACCATCCTCCTGGCCGACGCCCTGCCCTGTGCGCTGCCCGCGCACCTGAAGCGGGACCAGCAGCGCCTGCGCCGGCAATTCGCCGCCCTGCAGCCGCTGCGGCAGCGGCTCAAGGCGCAGCCGGAGGGCAGCGAGATCGATATCGATCCCTACATCCGGCATCTCGCCCATCGTTCCGGCGCCGAGGGCGGATTCTATCTGGACCAGCGCAAGCGCGACCGCGACCTGGCCTGCCTGCTGCTGGCCGACCTGTCCTTATCCACCGAAGCCTGGGTCGGCGACGGACGGCGCGTGATCGATGTCATCCGCGACAGCCTGTTCCTGTTTTCCGAGGCGCTGTCGGTCAGCCGCGACCGGTTCGCCCTGTACGGCTTCAGTTCCAAACAACGCAGCGACGTGCGCTTCCATACCCTGAAAGCCTTCAATGAACCCTACGGCGACGCCGTGCGCGGCCGCATCAACGCCGTCAGCCCCGGCTATTACACCAGGATGGGCGCGGCCATACGCCGCGCCGCGCAGATTCTGGAACGGCAAAAGGCCCGCGAACGGCTGCTGCTGCTGCTCACCGACGGCAAGCCGAACGATGCCGATCACTACGAAGGCCGCTATGGCATCGAGGATACGCGCAAGGCTCTAATCGCGGCGAGGCAGCAGGGACTGCGTCCCTTTTGCGTGACCGTCGACCAGGAGGCGCACGAATACCTCCCCCATATTTTCGGCAAGGACAACTTCATCATCATCCGGAAATCGTCGGAACTGCCGGCCAGACTGCCCTTGCTTTACGCGCTCCTGACCCGCTAGCGGTGCTCGACCGTCAGCCGGGTTGGGCGCGCATCAGGACTTGTTTCAGGACACGGCGGTTGGCCGTCAGATCGGCCAGGGTGTACTCGTCGAGCACCGCGTAGAGCGCGTCGAAGGCGCGCACGAGGACGCCGGCGAGGCGGCAGTTCGGGGCGATGCAGCAGGCGCTGGCTTCCTCGCCCAGGCACTCGACGATCGGCGCCGCACCTTCGGCCGCCCTGACGATCTCCCCGACGCGGATCTCCTCCGGCGGCCGGGCCAGGCGGATGCCGCCGCCCTTGCCGCGCTGCGTTTCCACCACGCCGGCGCACGCCAGCTGGTGCACCACCTTCATCAGGTGGTTTTCGGAGATCCCGTAGGCGGCGGCGATGACCGGGATGGTCGCGAGCCTGGTCTGATCGAGGGCGAGATAGATCAGGACGCGCAGCGTGTAGTCGGAAAACGTGGTCAGGCGCATGTTCGTTATAAGCCGTAAAAATTATATTGCTTTCGTTGCCCTCAGGTGTTAATCTGAAGCTGTATCAATACTACATCTTTTATGGCGCCATGGCCAACAACGCAGCATTACCGGATGCCGAAGCCCTCCGCAACGCCTTGCGGGCGGTCATCGATCCCGAGGCGGGCATGAACATCGTAGACCTGGGCCTGATCTATCGCATCGAGGTGGGCGCCGATGCCGTCATCGTCGAAATGACCATGACCTCGCCGGCCTGCCCGATGGGCGAGATGATCGGCGCGGAAGTCGAAGCGGTATTGCAGGATCTGCTGCCCGACACCCTGCGGACCGATGTGCGCCTGGTCTGGTCGCCCGTCTGGAGCCCCGCGCTGATGAGCGAGGAGGCCAGGCAGCATTTCGGCTGGTAAGTCGAAGCCCTGTCGATCATGAGCAGACCTGCCGTCATCGAGACCCCCTTCACCCGTCTGGCCATGCTCTTCTTCGCCATGCTCGCCCTGGTCGTCGGCATCCTGGCCGGGCTTGCGCGCCTGGCGGCGACCGTACCGGCCGGCGCAGCGGCGCAGGCCGGCAACCACGGGGCGCTGATGATCGCCGCCTTCCTGGGCACGGTGATCAGTCTGGAGCGCGCCGTGGCGCTGTCCCGCGTCTGGCCCTATCTGGCGCCGCTTTGCGCCGGGCTGGGCGGCCTGGCCCTGCTGTCGGGCGCCCCGCTCATGGCAGCCCAGACCCTGTTCGTCGTCGCGGCGATACTCCTGAGCGCGGCCAGCACCCTGATCCTGCGCAGCCAGCCGGCGCTGTACACCGCGACGCTGGCGCTGGGCGCGCTGTCCTGGTTGATCGGCAACGTCGCATGGGCTGCCGGCGGGACGATACTGGTCGCCGTGCCCTGGTGGATGGCCTTCCTGGTGCTCACCATCGCCGGCGAGCGCCTCGAACTCTCCCGGTTCCTGCCCACGCCCGCCCCCGCCAGGCGCGGCTTCGCAATCATCGTCGCGGCGATGATCGCCGGCATGGCCGCGGCATTCCGGCAGGAAGAACTCGGCCTGCCGCTCTTTGCCGCGGGCCTTTTCGCCTTGTCGCTTTGGCTGCTGCGCTACGACATCGCGCGCCACACGGTCAGGCAGGACGGTCTGACCCGGTATATCGCGGTTTGCCTGCTCACGGGCTACGCCTGGCTCGCCTTCGCCGGCCTGCTCGGCTCATTCGGCGCCTTCTCGCCCGGCAACCCCCTGCGCGATGCCGCACTCCACTCCGTCTTCCTGGGCTTCGTCTTTTCCATGATCTTCGGCCATGCCCCGATCATTTTTCCGGCGGTGGCCAGGATCAAACTGCCCTATCACCCGGCCTTCTATCTGCCGCTAGCCGCGCTCCATGCTTCGCTCCTGGCACGGGTCGCCGGCGACCTGGGCGAACTGCCGGCCGTGCGCCGGGGCGCGGCCATCGCCAACGGCCTCGCCCTGGTGATCTTCGTCGTCACCCTGCTGATCAGCGCCTGGCGCGGCAGCCGCGAACGCGCCGTGACGATGGCCGGCAAGGCGGCGGGAGCATCGGGCTCATGAAACGCAGCCCAGCCTTGACCCAGCTCTCACGCGAACACCACCTCGCCCTGGTGCTGGCCAGGCGCGCCCAAGGCATGGGTTTGACGGATGGAGAGCGCGCTTCCAGCTTCATGACACAAGCTGTCGAAACGTTCAGGCACGGGCTGGAGCCGCATTTCCAGACCGAGGAAGGCGCATTGCTGCCGGCCTTGAACAGTGTCGGCGAGCACCGGTTGGTGCGGCGCGCCCTGGCCGAGCACGAGGAGCTGCGCCGATTGGCGGGACGGCTGGAGGCGCAAGATGCGGCCAGCATACGCCGCTTCGGCGAATTGCTGGAAGCACATGTCCGATTCGAGGAGCGCGAACTATTCGCGCGCGCAGAATCGCTGCTGACCGCCGAGGCCCTCGCTGCCATCATGAAGATGCATGAGCAAACCACCGGAGCCTGAACCATGAAAACCCACATTCACCTGTCCCCCGACGCCCTCTATCCCTTCGACGCCCGGGGCATCGCCAAGCGCTTCCGGCATGCCGCGATCTTCGGCGCACTCGACGCCCTGAACCCGGGGGAAACGATGCGCTTCGTCAATGATCATGATCCCCTGCCCCTGATCGAGCAGTTGCAGCAACGCTATGGAGAGCAGGTCGAGATCCGCTATCGGCAGAGAGAACCCGGCGAAATCGTCATCGATTTCGTCAAGCGGTCATAATAAAATGTCGCCCGTCGGCCTACGACTTTCCCGATGATCTTCTCGTCTTTCCTCACTCAGGATCCCTTCATGTTCAGTACACAACCCATGGCGGTCTTGCGCGTCGGCAATCGCGATATTCCGATCGATGGCGAAGGCTATCTGTGCCTCCTCGACGACTGGTCGGAGGATTTCGCCCGTGCGCTGGCGGCGCGGGAAGGCCTGGAATTGACCGATGAGCACTGGCAGGTCATCCGCTACCTGCGCGATTACTGGAATGAGCACCGGGTCCAGCCTCAGGTGCGCATGATGATTCGACACTTCTCCGAAGTCTGGGGCAAGGAGAAGGGCAACAATCACTACCTCCACGACCTGTTTCCGCGCGGCGGCCCGCAAAAGCAGGGGAACAGGCTGGCCGGCCTGCTGCGGACCAAGGGCGAACACTGATCGTCCGGAGCCGCCATGAAATACCCCGACTTCTTCGACGCCATACCGCAGCTCAGCCTGCGCGACCCCTTGGCCGGATTTCTCGGCGCAGTCGGTGACGGGGTGATCGATTATGGCTACGTCGATGCCGTAAAACTCGCCGGTCACTCCTGCCCGACCGTGGCTTCCGCCTACTGGATGACGCACCGGGCCCTTGGCGCGCTCTATGGCGCGGAACTCCCGGAGCGTGGGGCGATCCGCGTCGAATTCAGGGAAGACCGGCTGGACGGGGTCGCCGGCGTGATCGCGAATGTCGTCTCGATGCTCACCGGCGCCACGCAGGATACCGGTTTCAAGGGCCTGGCCGGCCGCTTCGATCGGCGTCACCTTCTCTTCTTCAACGCCGATGTGCCGCTCGACATCCGCTTTTCGAGAATCGACAACGGCGACCGGGTCGATGTCGCCGCCCGTCTGCAGAAGGTCGCCGGCGATCCCGGCAGCGCGCTGCTGATGGGTCGCTGCCTGAGCGGCAAAGCCGACGCCGAAGAGGCGCGGCGCTTCGGCGCCCTGTGGCAGGATCGGGTCAGGCGGATCCTGCTCGATCATTGCGCCGATCCCGAAGTCTTCTTGCTGCGCCATGCCCCGGCAGATCATGGCATCGGCGACTGACAAACGCTTCGTCCGACGGGCGGGCGAACTGCAGACCATCGCCACGATGATCGGCATGTACTGCCGGGGCCACCGCCACGACGGGCGCAGTCCGCTCTGCGCGAACTGCGGATCCCTGCTCGAGTATGCGACGCGACGCCTCGAGCGCTGCGTGTTCGGCGACGTCAAGCCGACCTGCGCCAATTGCGCCGTGCATTGCTACAGCGCGGACAAACGCGAGCAGATCCGCGTCGTGATGCAATGGGCCGGGCCGCGGATGCTCTTTCGCCACCCCGTCCGGGCCATCCTGCACCTGCTCCATGGCCGCCGGCCGGTGCCGACACTGCCCGAAAAGCCCGGGCAGCGCCACAGGAGGTCGGCGCCCTGACGGACGGTCGATGGAATTCGAAAGCAAGACCCGGAGTGCGTTGTCGGCTTCCGACGCTTAAGCTGTGTCCAGTCGACCGCAACGGAAGGACCAGGACATGTTCAGACAAACCGGAAAACTCGCCGCCGAATCGCCCGAAGACCCGCGCTGGGCGCTCGTGGCGGCGCGCGACGCGCAAGGGGATGGTCAATTCCTCTACGCGGTGACGACAACCGGCGTCTATTGCCGTCCCTCTTGTGGCTCACGCACGCCGAAGCCGGAGAACGTCCGCTATTTCCTGACCCGCGCGGCGGCGGAACAGGCCGGATTCCGAGCCTGCAAGCGCTGCAGGCCCGATCAGGCGCCCCTGGCCGAACGGCGTGCCGCCCTGGTAGCCAGCTTGTGCCGGCAGATCGAAAACGCCGAAACCGCGCCCAGCCTCGACGCCTTGGCACAAAGCGCACACCTGAGCGCCTTTCATCTGCATCGCATCTTCAAGGCGATCACCGGTGTTACGCCCAAGGCCTACGCTGCCGCCCATCGCGCCCGGAAGCTGCGCGAGAAACTGGCGCGCAGCGGCAGTGTGACCGAGGCCATTTACGACGCCGGGTACAACTCCAACGGCCGCTTCTACCAGGAATCGAATCGGCTGCTGGGCATGACGCCCGGTAACTTCCGGGCCGGCGGCGTCGCTACGGTCATCCGGTTCGCCGTGGGCGATTGTTCGCTCGGGGCGATTCTGGTTGCCGCGAGCCGACGCGGCGTTTGCGCCATCCTGATGGGCGATGATCCCGATGCGCTGGCACGCGATCTCCAGGATCGATTCCCGAACGCCGACCTGGTCGGCGGAGATGCCGGATTCGAGCAACTGGTCGCCCAGGTCGTCGGCTTCGTCGAAATGCCCAAGCTGGGACTCGCCCTGCCCCTCGATGTGCGCGGCACCGCTTTCCAGCAGCGTGTCTGGCAGGCTCTGCGCGAGATTCCGGCGGGCAGGACGGCGAGCTACAGCGACATTGCCGGACGCCTCGGCGCGCCGAAATCCGTTCGCGCCGTGGCCCGGGCCTGCGCCGCCAACTCGCTGGCAGTCGCCATTCCGTGCCATCGGGTCGTGCGCAAGGACGGCGGCCTGTCCGGCTACCGCTGGGGCGTCGCACGAAAGGCGGCGCTGCTCGAACGGGAGGCCGAGACGTGAGCGCGGCGCTCGAACCGGAAGCGCTCCCGATGGCCGGCAGCCTGTTCCGCAAGCCCCGACGATGACCGTCAGACTGTCTTGCGCGATTGCGCTGCCGGCATCGTTTCGCCCCGCCGACATCCTGGCTTTTCATCGGCGCGACCCCCAGGAAATTTCCGAACGGGTCACGGCGACCGTGCTGCAGAAAGGCATGCTTTGGCAAGACATGCCGGCCTGCCTGTCCATTTCCTTCCTGCCCGGCCGAGCAGACGCGGAACTGGCTGTCGATGGGGCGAGGGCCCTCGAGCGCACAGCCGACTTCGAGGCCATGGTTCGCCGGATGCTCGGCTTGAACCAGGCGATACAGGCATTCGAGCAAGGCTACCGTGATCATGCGCAGGTCGGCCCGTTGATCGTCCGTCAGTCCGGCCTGCGCGTGCCGGTCACGGCGACGCCCTTCGAGGCATTGACCTGGGCCGTGACCGGCCAGCAAATCAGCCTGGGCGCCGCTGTTTCCCTGCGACGCAAGCTGATCGTCGCGATCGGCCTGCGCCATTCCGGCGGCTTGCTCTGTTATCCCGAGGCGCGCCAGATCGCCGGGCTAGCCGAAGAACAGTTGCGGCTGGCAGGCTTTTCCACGACCAAGGCGAAGACCTTGCTTGCGCTTTCGCAACGGGTGGTGGACCACAGCCTGCCCCTCGCGACCTGGCTGCAAACGCTTCCGATCGACGAGATGCGGGCACGACTCGAGGCCGTGCGCGGCATCGGTCCATGGACCGTCAATTATGCCCTGCTGCGCGGCTTCGGTTTCCTGGACGGTTCGCTGCATGGCGATGCCGCCGTGCGCCGGAGCTTGCAGGCGCTGCTCGAGTCGCCCGAGAAGGTCAGCGAACGACAAGCCGAGGCCTGGCTGGCGGAATTCTCGCCATGGCGCGCCCTCGTTGCCGCGCATATCTGGGCCGGACAATCGTCAATAGCCGCCTGGCGAAGCTGAAGGCGGGCCGTTAGCCGAAAGCGGCAGCGGAACTCGCCATGGGCGGCGGAGTTCATGCTGCGGGTATCGCACCTGGCAACGGCACGAAGCGCAGATCAATGCGCCGACATGGCGACACCGACTGCCAGCAGTGCCGAGTAGAGCAGCGACAGATAGGAAGCCCTCGGCGACATGGGCAGCAAGTCCCGGGTCTGGTCGAGCGTGCAAACCGCCTGCGCGATCCGGTAAGCCAGGGGCAGGGTGAGCAGCGGGAGGAAGATCCATGCGCTGAAGCCGGGCCAGAACCAGAACGCCACGGGCAGCCCGTAGGCAAGCGCCGTCAGCGCGAGATATTCGCCGCGAATGCCGCTCAAGCCGAAGCGCACCGCGAAGGTACGCCAGCCTTTCACGGCATCGAAGTGGCGGTCCCTGATATCGTCGATGAGCATCACGTTGGTCACCAGCGCGCCCACCGGCAGCCCGACGAGCCAGACATCGTGCGGCAGTTGCAGCAGGGCATCGAGGCCGTGGGAGGCCGTCGCGTTCAGGGCGGCCCATTGAATGTAATAGGTCCCTGCGACCGCGACGATACCGAACATCGCCAGGAATATGGGATCCGCCAGACCATGCTTGACATACGGCTGCGGCCCTCCGGCGTAAAAATAGCCCGACGCCGCGCCGACTAGCCCGATAAGGAGCGCGGACGCTCCGCCCAGCGCAACAAGGTAAGGCGCCGTCAGCCCGGCGATGACGAAGCAGGCCAGCGTCGCAGCCCGCAGAGCCGCGAAAGTCAGCGTCCCGGTCTGCAGCGCCTGCAGCAGCTCCGGGTGCTCGGAGACGTGCGGATGCCGGCGCAGCAGCTGGTAATTGTCATTGAACACGCCGCCCAGATGGATCAGCCAGCTCGCCAAGAAAGCGATCAGCATGGGGATCAGCGCGAAGCCATGATCGCGGACAGCCAGTCCGATGCCGACCAGCACCGGAGCGGCTGCGGTCGGCAACGTATGGCTGGGATAAAGAAGCAGCCGGATCCAGATTTCGCGGGCGGAGAGCGGATCGGGGGCGGCCATCAGCAGTCCCCGCGCAGGCGCAGATTCACCGTGCAATCGCAGGGACGGGTCAACGGGCAACCTGCCTGGGAATCGCCGGAAGCACCGGCAGGATCTTCACCAGCAAGGTATAGGCCAGTATTTCGAAAGCGATCAGGCCGACGGTAATGGTCAGTTCCGGCAGTGCAGGGAAGTAATGCCAGCTTTCGCCGGTCCGGTAGCCGATCAGAAAGCCGTCCACCCGCAACATGAAGCCGCCCATCATCAGCAGCACTGCCGCGCCGAAGAGCTTGCCGGAATTGTTGCGGCTGGTCTTTCTGGCCAGCATGACCAAGGGCAGGGCGAAGCAGAGCATTTCGACCCAGAAACAATAGCTCGGCGCATCGAAGTGGAAGGCGTTGGGCAACGCACCGCGCATCACCAGGCCGCCGATGCGCACGACCAGATAGGCCAGCAGGAGACCCCAGACGAACTTCGCCAGCTTGGCCAGCAGCGGGGTTTCCATGGGCCGCTTGAAGCCGATCGAAACCAGCGTCGCCTCGACCACCACCACCGCAAAGCCCATCAGCACCGCCGTCATCAGGTATTCGAGCGGCAGCATGAAGCCCGATTGCCAGAGCGGATTGATCTGTCTGCCGAAGATCACCAGCATCGAACCGAGCGAGGATTGGTGCATAGACGGCAGCAAAACGCCGAGTGCGATGAACAGGAACATCAGCCTGGAGACGATCTTCTTGATCCCGCCCAGGCCGATCTTGTCGAGATAGGCAGGCGAGAATTCGATCCACATGACAAGGATATAGGCCGAGATGCAGGTCGCCACTTCGAACAGCACCGAGTTCGGCTGCGCATAGCCCGGCCAGAAAATATGCCAGGAGTTCCAGTAGCGGCCCATATCCAAGATCACCGAGACGCCGGCCAGAGTGTAACCCATCAACGAGGCCAGCAGTGCCGGCCGCACCAGCGGATGGTATTCGCCCCGGTTGAAGATATACACCAGCAAGGCCATGACATAGCCGCCGCAGGCGAGCGCGGAGCCGATCACCACGTCATAAACGATCCAGATCCCGAAAGGGTAGCCGTCGCTGAGGTTGGTGACCGCCCCCAGCCCATAGACGAGCCGGATCACCGCCACCACGCCGGCGGCCAGCGACAGGACGCCCAGGACAAACGTGAAGGGTGTCAGCAGTTTCCCCCCCAGCGGCGCCGGTGCGTGTACAGCAGTGTGCTCAGCCATGATCAGCTCCTTCGTCGATATTTCACGTGGCGCCTGGCGACGATGGCCCGCGCTGCAGCGCGGGCGGACAACAGACTGCAATCGCCGCACAAGCAAGAGCGCAGGAAAGTCGCTTTATGCATTATGAACTATTTGTACGCCTGCCGTTTGCCGGGAACAGGGCAAAATGTGACAAATGCAAATCTTCTCGACCCTATCGTCATGAATTGATCGAGGTCAACAAGCGAGGCAAGCAAGATGGTGTAATGGGCAACACCAACTCCATTTCATATGACATGCGCAGGTCCGCCGTCACCGCGCGCCTCGCGCAATCCGAGGACGTTGCCGCCCTCGTAGTGGAAGCGGAGCGCGCTGCACTCGCCGAAGTCGAACAGTACCGGCTGAAGATCTCGGACCTGGTCGCGGCAAGCCGGCTGCGCGCCGAGTTGCTGCATCAGCGCACCGGGGCCAGGATCGAGCGCCTTCGCGAACGAATGGCGGCCGCTGCGCAGCTTCGTCGAGCACAGATGGACGGCGAAATGGAAACGCTTGCGGGCGAGCACGATACGGATGTTTCCACCCTCGCACGGCTCGACACGGCGATTGCCCGGGTCGCGGAGGAACTTGCCGGCTTCCAGGAATCTGGCTGAGTCATGGACTACGCCCAGTCCAGGCTGCAGGCTCGATTCGGCGATCGCCCGGAAGAATTGCTCTGGCAGCAACTGGAAGCCGCACCGGAGCCCGCCGCCGCGCTGGCCATCGCCCGGTCCTCCGGCTTGCGCAGGTGGCTGGCCGGAATCTCGTCCCATGCCGACAGCCACGAGATTGAGATCGCCCTGCGTGCGAGCTGGCGCGAGTGCGTCAACGAGATAACGACCTGGATGCCGGATGGCTGGCAACAGGCTCTGCTGTGGACACGCGGACTGGTGGACTTGCCCGCTCTCTGTTACCTTGCCCGCGGCGCAGCACCGTTGCCCTGGATGTTTGGCGATCCGGTGCTGCAAGCCTATGCCCGGGTCGACTCCGCCGCCCGCGAAAACCTGTTGCGCGAAGACTTCGGCGCAGTCGTCGGGTCGTCTTCCGAAGCGCCGGCCCGCGCCGCTTTTCCGGCCAGGCCCAGCCCTTCACGGATCCGCCAGGCATGGCTGGACGAATGGCGCCGGCGCTGGCCTCGTTGGGGCGACACGGCTTCGCTCGAGAATCTTGCGGGTCTGTTCGAGGCCGCAATGAACCAGCCGGCGGTGACCGGCCGCCCTGAGCTTCTGCTCAGGCTGCACCGCCTGTTCCGGCGTTCGGTGCTTCGGCCCGTGGCGGCGTTCGTCTATATCGCATTCGCCGCACTCGAGCTGGAGCGGCTACGCGCCGGGTTATTGCGACACGCCATGGTGCGTGAGGGAATCGTCGCCTCGTGATCCGCCCACAGCCCGCTGCCTGGTTCGAAATCATCGCGGCGGTCAACGACGCCCGCGACATCATCGCATCCCTTGCCGTGGCTGGCTGCGCGGAAATCGAGTCCATTGCGACAAACCAGGAAAGCGCAGCCGCGACCGCTCCAGGGGGGAGAACCCGGCCGAAGGGCCGCATCTTCGAGCGGATCACCGGCTGGACAAGCGACGCCGGAAAGCTGGCCGCCTGCCTGGAGAGCGCCCATGCCCGCGCGGTGGTGCATTTTCCCGACGCTCCGGAGGCACTTCAAGCGCCGCTGATCCTTCGCAATCCCGTTTGGATACAACCCTTCGAGATCTTCTCCCGCCTGGTCGGCATGCCCGGGCGCTTCAGCGCCGACCCGAGCGGGCTGCTGGTATTCGTAGCGCCGATCCTGTTCGGTTACATGTTCGGCGACGTCATACAGGGATTGGTGCTCGTCGTGATCGGCCTGGCATTGCAGCGGCGTTGGCCGATGCTGCGCTTGCTCGTGGCGGGCGGCGTTGCGGCGACTGTATTCGGCCTCGTTTTTGGCACTGCCGGCGGCATCCACGGGGCGGTCCCGACGCTCTGGGTGGCGCCGCTCGACGAACCTTTGCCGGTGTTGCTGGTGCCGATCGCCTTCGGCGGCGCCTTGCTGACGCTGGGACTCGCCTTGACCGGCCTGGCGGCATATTGGCGCGGGAAGCTTGGCGACTGGCTTTGCCGCGACGCGGGATTCCTTGCCCTGTACCTGGGCGTGTTGTTCGTCTTCCTGCATCCAGCCGGCTGGGGGCTCATTGCGGCTGGTTTGGGCATTCATTTGCTTGGCAGACTATGGCTGGAGCGGCGAATCGGTGCCCTGTTTTCTTCACTGGGGGAGCTTCTCGAGAAACTGGCGCAGATCCTGATCAACACGCTGTCCTTTGTCCGAGTGGGGGCGTTCGCATTGGCCCATGCCGGTCTGTCGAGCGCGCTGATGTCGATGGTGAAGGCGGGAGGAGACTGCTGGGCCGGCTACGTTCTTCTGCTGATCGGCGGCAACGCCCTGATCATCGTCATCGAAGTGCTGGCGGCCTCGATTCAAACCACGCGCCTCGTCCTTTTTGAATTCTTCACGAGGTTCTTCGAAACCACCGGACGGGAATTCCGTCCCTTGCCTCCCCCTTAGGGGTCACATCAGGAGATCCGAAATGTCCCAAGGAGTAAGATTTTCCATGGCCGTCGCCGTGCTCGCCGCGGTCCTGGGTAGCGTGCTCACAGCACTGCTGATCTGGGTCAAGGACGCCGCCGCACAAGGCGCAACGATCTATTCCCTGCCGCCGGACGTGTGGCGCTGGGCAATGGCGAGCGCCGCGGCAGCCACCGGAATTTCGACGGCCGCAGCCGCCCATGCCGTCGCGCGACTGGGCAGCGCCGCGATCGGCGCACTTGCCGAAAAACCGGACCTTTTCGGCAGACTGCTGATCTTCGTAGGCCTCGCCGAGGGAATCGCGGTTTACGGGCTGATCGTTTCGGTCTTGATCCTGAACCGTTTGGCGTGAGCTGCCATGTCCGGGGCGACCATCTTTCTCGGTGACGAACTGAGCGCCGCCGGCTACCGGCTCGCCGGCGTCGACGCACGCGTGCCATCGCCCGGCGACGAGGCGGCATTTTTCGCAACGGCGCTCCAGGAGGCAGGCATCGTCCTGGTCGCAACCCGTTGCGCCAGGGCCATTCCGCCCGCGGCGCTAGAGGCCGGACTGGCGCTGCTCTCGCCTCTCGTCATCGTGGTCCCCGACTGGGACGGGAGGCGGTTGGCGAGCGAGCCGGCAAACAAGGTGCGGCAGATCTTGGGACTCGAAACGTGAAGCTCGGACCACAGGCGCTGGATCTGCTCAAGATCGCCGAGGACTATCGCGCCGACCAGTGTCAGGCGATGCTCGCCGCGGCGTCCGAGGAATCGCGCGCCATCCTGAAGGCGGCGCACGGCGCGGCGCGGCGCGAACTGCGCAGCATTCTCGCCGAGAAACGCAAAAGGCTGGCGCTGGAGACGGCCGAGGCCGAGGCCAGGCTGGCGACGCAGCGCCGCCTGCGCGATCAAAGACGGGTCGCCGACCTTCTCAGGCAAGCCTGGCCGAGGCTGTTGCTGGCGCTGCGCGAACGCTGGGAGACACCAGCGGGACGGAAGTCCTGGCTCATGCAACATCTTTCGATCGCGCTGGCGGCCTTGCCCGCCGAGGGATGGACCATCCAGCATCCGGAGAACTGGCCTGAACCGGAGCGGGCAGAGATCGACCAGTGGTTGCAGACGCAGGGCATAGCGGCTCCGCACTTCGAAGCCGATGCCGCCCTGCTTGCGGGAATCCGCGTCCTCTGCAGTCTGAACGTCCTGGATGCGTCGCTGGACGGGTTGCTCGCCGATCGAACGCAGATCGAGGGGCGTCTGCTGCATTACCTGGCGCAGGAGCCATGAGCGTCGCCCACATCAGCTGGATCAGCGGGCCGGTACTGAGGGCCCGGGCGCTCGGGCCGTTCCGCCTGCGCGAGGCGGTTCATGTCGGCAGCCGCGGCCTGCTGGGCGAGGTGATCCGGATCCAGGGCGACGAAATCGTCGCCCAGGTGTACGAGGACACGACGGGACTGCGACCGGGCGTGGCAGTGACCGGCAGCGGCTTTCTGCTCGGCATCACGCTCGGGCCCGCGCTTCTCGGCCGGATCTTCGATGGACTGCTCCGGCCGCGTGCCGACGCCTCGACGCACTATGTCGAACCCGGCATGAAGGCCGAAGCCCCGCTCGAATTCGATTTCACGCCACGCTTGCGGGCCGGGGAATATGCCCGCGGCGGCTCAGTGCTCGGTGAGGTGGTGAATCATGCGGGCACCCGGCAGTCATGCCTGGTGCCTCCCGATGCCGAAGGCGAAGTGCTGACCATCCAGGCTCCGGGTCGTTATCCGGACAATCTGCCGCTAAGCACGCTGCGCGCTGTTGACGGCAGCAGCCGGGCCATCGCGATGAGCCATTTCTGGCCGGTGCGGGAACCGCGCCCGGTCGCAAAATGGCTGCCTTCCGATGAGCCGCTGGTCACCGGGCAGCGCATCCTGGACAGCCTGTTTCCCGTTGCGCTCGGCGGCAAGGCGGCGATTCCTGGCGGCTTCGGCACGGGCAAGACCGTGCTGCTGGAAGCGCTGGCGAAATCCTGCAGCGCCGATGTGATCGTATATGTGGGATGCGGCGAGCGCGGAAATGAAATGGCCGGCGTTCTCGACGAATTTCCAAGGCTTGCCGACCCGCGAACCGGGCGTCCGTTGATGGAGCGCACGGTCATCATCGCCAATACCTCCAACATGCCGGTGGCGGCCCGCGAGGCAAGCATCTACAGCGCAGTCACGGTGGCAGAATACTTTCGCGACCAGGGCCTGCAAGTCGCGCTCCTGGTCGATTCCACCAGCCGCTGGGCCGAAGCCCTGCGCGAAGTGTCGGTACGCTTCGGCGAACTGCCCAGCGAAGGCGGCTATCCCCCTTACCTTTCGAGCCGAATCGCCGAATTCTACGAACGCGCCGCCAAGGTCACGACGCTTGCCGGAAGCACCGGGTCGGTGACCGTGCTGGGCTCGATCAGCCCGCCTTCGGGCGATTTCTCGGAGCCGGTGACCAGCCATACCAAGCGCCAGGTTCGCAGTTTCTGGGCGCTGGATGTCAAGCGTGCGCAATCCCGTTTCTTCCCCGCGATCAATCCGCTGCAATCCTATTCCGAAGACTCGCTCGACCTGGAATCGTGGTGGGCAAAAGTCTATGCCGATCTCCCGCCGGACGGACCTGCGGCGGGCGACGAATGGCTGGCCCTGAGGCGCCGCTTCCTCACCTTGCTCGACGAACAGGCGCGCCTGGAGCGGATGGCGCGGATCATCGGCAAGGACGCGCTGCCTGCGCGTCAGCAGTTGATCCTGTTCTGCGCCGAACTGGTCAACGAAGGATTTCTGCGCCAGTCGGCATTTTCCGAAACCGATCTCTACTGCGGGCCGCAGCGCCAGGCGAGAATGATGCGGAGCCTGGCGCGCTTCATCGAAGAGGCCGAGGCCGCGCTCGCCAGAGGCGTCTCCTACGAAGCGATCGCTGCCATGGCGATCGTCAGGCCGCTCGAACGCATGGGCGAGGATATTACCGAGAGCAACGTCCAGGCATTTGCCGACCTGGCGCAGCGCATGGATAGCGAGTTTGCCGGCCTAACTCCTTCGCCGGGGGCAAAACGTGAGGCCTAGTCTGCTGGTCAGCGGCGCCGCCTCGCGGATAGACGGGCCGCTCCTGTTTCTTCGGCGCACGCTGAATGTAGGCCTGAACCACGCCGTCTCGGTCCACGGCGGCGACGGCCGGACCCGCCTTGGGCGCATTGCCGCGATCGACGAGGAGTTCCTCACCGTCGAACTGCTCGAATCGGGCGCCGGCCTGGCGCTTGCCGACACTGTCGTACGCTTCCACCTCGAACCTTTGCATTTCGGCCTGAGCACCGGCATCCTGGGCCGGGTCTTCGACGGCGTCGGCCGGGTCATCGACGGCGGCCCGCCCATCCCGATCCACCGCAGCTTCCAGATCGATGGGCTGCCGCTCAACCCGGTGGCCCGGGCCAGGCCCCACGACTTCATCGAAACCGGAATTTCGGCTGTGGACCTGATGAACAGCCTGGTTCGCGGGCAGAAGCTGCCGATCTTTTCCGGCGGCGGCCTGCCGCACGACCGGCTTGCGGTGCAAATCGCCAATCATGCCAGATTACGCGGGGCGGAGTCTCAGGATTTCGCCATCGTGTTCGCGGGAATAGGCGTTCCTCACGCCAGCGCTGACTATTTCCGTCGCAGCTTCGAGGCCAGCGGCGTGCTGGAGCGCGCGGCACTCTTCCTCAACCTCGCCAGCGACTCGAGCACGCAGCGGCTGCTGACGCCGCGCTTCGCGCTCACGGCGGCCGAGTATCTGGCCTTCGTCGAAGGCAAGCATGTGCTGGTCATCCTGACCGACATGACCAATTATTGCGAGGCGCTGCGCGAAGTGTCCGGCGCGAAAGGCGATGTGCCCGGACGCAAGGGCTTCCCCGGCTATCTGTATTCTGACCTCGCCACACTCTACGAGCGCGCAGGCTGCCTGCATGGACTCGCGGGAACGCTGACCCAGCTTTCAATTCTGACCATGCCGTCGGACGACATCGGCCACCCGATACCGGACTTGACCGGCTACATCACGGAAGGCCAGATCGTGCTCTCGCGCGAACTCGATCGCGCCGGGATCTATCCGCCCATCAGCGTGCTCCCGAGCCTTTCGCGCCTGATGAAGGACGGCATCGGCAGAGGTTCCACCGACACCGACCACCCGGCGCTTGCAAGCCAGCTCTATGCCGCCTACGCCAAGGCCACACAGGCACGGGTCCTGGCCAGCGTGGTGGGCGAAGAAGGATTGCTCGAGATCGACCGAAAATACCTCGCCTTCGGCGCGGGCTTCGAGCAGGAGTTGGTGAGCCAGACCTCCGCGCGGACACTCGAGGCAAGCATGGAAATCGGCTGGCGACTGCTGCGTGCACTGCCGAAAGTCGAACTGTCGCGCCTTTCCGACGCGCAGATCGCGCAATACATCGAGGCCCAGAGGTGAGCGACATCACCGCCACGAGAAGCGTGGCCATCGCCCTCGCCGAGGAGCGCCAGGCGATGCAGGAAGGCTACGTCTTTCTCGACGAGAAATGCCTGCTGCTTGCCGGCGCCATGCTGCGTGAGCTGCGCCGCTTCGACGAGGCCGGCGGCAGGCTGCGCGCCCTGCAGTCGAGCGCCGCGGCGGCTCTTGGGGCAGCGCTCAGGCGTCATGGGCTGGAAGGGCTGCAATGCTATCCGGCGTCGCCTCATGAGGCGATAACGCTGTCGGTGCGGCAGCGCCTGCTGCTCAATGTGCCGCTGCTGGAGGCGAGCGCCGGGCATGAAGCGGCGGCGACGCCGGAGCCCGCCTATTCTTCCCCGGAGGCGGAAGACTGTCGCACTGCGTTTTCGGCCTTGACACAGCAGCTCGTGGTCATGGCGGCGATGTCGGGAAATCTCGCGCGCCTGTACCGGGATTACCGTCGTTCGGTGCGCCGCGTGCGCGCGCTGCAGGATGTCCTGCTGCCGGAACTGGACAGCGAAATCCAGGAAATCGAAACCCAACTCGAAGAACTGGAGCGGGATGAAGTGCTCGGCGCCCGCTGGCGGACGATGGGCAACGCCTATTCCAGACCGTGAAGCCAAGCGCAGGCAATGACGGGAGTAAATGATGGCAGTTTGCATGGATATCTCCGGCATCATCGACAAGCAGAAATTCGGCTCGTTTCACCTGACCGTGGTCAGCGTGTCGTTTCTGCTGATGCTCGTGGATGGCTACGACAATATCTCTATCGCCTATATAGCCCCTTTGCTGGTTGAGGAATGGGGTATCGACAAGTCGGCGCTGGGGCTGCTGTTCAGTGCAGGCCTTCTGGGCGGGCTGTTCGGCCCGCCCCTTTTCGGTTACCTGGCGGACCGGTTCGGTCGCAAGCACGCAGTCATCTCCGGAGCATTCTTCTTCGGCTTATTCACACTGGCCCAGGTGTTCGCCGACTCCCTGGTCTCGATGATGGCATTGCGCTTCGTCGCCGGCATCGGTATCGGCGGAGTCCTGCCGATCACGGTGGCGCTCAATACCGAATTCGCGCCGCGGCGGATCCGGGCGAGCATGACCATGCTGAGCTTCGTCGGCGTGGCGCTGGGCGGCGCGCTAGGCGGTATGGTGTCCTCGATGTATATGGGCAGGTACGGCTGGCAGGTCATCTTCTGGACCGGCGGCTTCGCCCCGATCCTGGTGGGCTTGCTGGCGGTCTTCGTCTTCCCGGAGTCGATCAAGTTTCTGTCGCTCAAACCCGGGCGGCGTGCGGAACTCGTCAAAGTGCTGTCCAGGCTCTCGCCCGGCATCCGTGTTGGCGAGGACGTCCGGTTCGTCCTGAGCGACGAATCGAACCGCGCCAAATTCGCCTTCAAGGATCTGCTCGACGGCCGCCTGGCCTCGATCACGCCTCTGTTCTGGGTGGCCAATGTCATCAGCCTGATGGTGTTCTTCTTCGTCAATCAGTGGACGCCCGTCCTGCTTGCCAGCGCAGGGATTCCGGTCGAACGCGCGGCGATGGCGACAACGCTGTTCATGTTCGGCGGCTTCGCGGGCGTGCTCGCGATCATGCGCCCGGTGGACAAATTCGGCCTCGCTCCCGTGCCTATCCTGTTTGCCGTCAGCATTCCCGCGGTGGGCCTGATCGGCGTTGCCGGCTTGCCCGAGACGGCGATCATGGCGCTGGTCTGCCTGGCCGGTTTCTGTCTGATCGCGCTGCAGTTCGGCATCATCGCGACCGAGAGTCAGGTGTACCCGACCTACATCCGTTCCTGGGGGGTAGGTTCCTGCTTCGCATTCGGCCGCGTCGGATCGGTGATCGGTCCGCTGGTCGGCGGCGCCATGCTCGCGCGGCACATGCCTGTGCAGAATCTTTTCTACGTAGCCGGCGCCCTCCTCGTCGTCGGACTGGTCGCGGCAACCCGGCTAACGACCTTGTACCGAATCAGGATCCAGGAAATGGCCCAGGGGGCTCAGCTTCAGGCGCGGAAGCGGGCGGCGGATAGGAGCCCGACATGACTGAATATGTTTTCCAGTGGCTTGTCCGATACCCATGGAAGCTTCTCCGGCGTGCGCGATCGGCCGGGGCGACGAATCGCGTATCCGGTCATGCCGGCCGGAACCTGCCCGGCCCGCCCTGGCCTGAACAAAATATTTGTGCCCCAGCGTATTCAGACAAGTGTCTGAATACAATTGTGTTTCTGCAGCGTCAAAATGCCCCCTGCCTAAATAATTTGTACATGATGGCCACCGCCAGATCCTTAACCGCCGCCCGATAGGCTGCTTACGTAATTGATATAAATAAACAATTCAATTTCAACTGGAGCTTGGCACGGCACTTGCGAAACTATGCTCAGGAAATCGGCAGAAGGAGTACGGCCATGGACGGAAAAGCGAAAATTCTCATCGTCGATGACGACTATATCGTGCGTCTGAGTCATGCGCGGCTGTTGAGCGGCAGCGATTGCAACGTCGAGGCGGTTTGGAACGGCGCCGATGCCCTGGTGGAAATGGAGCGCCAGGAGTACGACCTGGTTCTTCTCGATCTGCGGATGCCGGGGATGGATGGCATGACCACGCTGCGCGCGATCAAGAGCAGGTGGCCGAGCGCCGAGGTGGTCATCATCACGGGTTATCCCACGGTCGAAACGGCCACGGAAGCGATTCGCCTCGGTGCCTACGACTACCTCGCCAAGCCGGTCCCGCCTGACGAAGTGATCAAGGTCGCGAGCGATGCCATCACCCAAAAAAGGTGGTCGCTGCAGCAGGATCAGGTGGCACGGCCAAACTGAGCAAACCGGCAATAAACGCAGAAATGACAGCAGGATAACGAATCAAGGAGAAGATCATGAGCACCTCACGCAAAATCCTAGTGGTCGATGATGACCCCGTAGTGGGCAAGAGCTTCGACCGAGTCCTCGCCAGCAAGGGCTACGCGGTGATCACTGCGCAGAACGGCGAGGAAGCCCTGCGCAAGCTGGCCAGCGAAAGTTATGACGCGGTGTTCACCGACATCAAGATGCCCGGGATGAGCGGCATCGAGGTCGCGCAGAAGATCAAGGCATCCAAGCCGTGGATGCCCGTGGTGATCGTCACCGGCTACAGTACCGATGCCTATCGCGCAGCCGCCGAGGCGGCAGGGGTAAGCGGCTTCCTGGAAAAGCCGCTGTCGCCGGAAATGATAGAGGGAAGCGCAGAGAAGGCCATGCACGAAGCGGAAGCGGCGCCCGCGGCAACGGCGGCAACCGTGGCGGAAGTGCCGGAAGCCGTGGCCGAGAAGGAGGCAAGCCGGGTGAAGAACATCGCCCTGTTCCTGGCGGCGCCGTTCGTCGGACTGGCCTATATCGTCGCGATGCCCTTCGTCGCCGCCGGAATGATCGCCTGGCTCGGCGGCAAGGCGCTGGCGGCGAAAGTGCCGGACGGCGTCAAGAAGGCAGGCATGGTGGTGGCGGGTCCGCTGCTCGGACTGGGCTTCATCCTCGCCCTGCCGCTCGCCGGCATCGCTGCCTTGGGCTATTACGCCATCAAAGCCGCGCGGAAAGAATGAGCACTGTGCGGCGACCGCGCGGTGTTCCATGAGAATGACCAGCTTGCCTGGGCGCCGTCGGCCCAGGCAAGTCCCTGTTGCAAAGACCATTGAAGGAAGCAGCCATGATCAGTTTCGGCAGCATAAGAGGCGTTTCGGCTCCGGTTCTGCGTCTCGCCATTCTCTCCAGCGCCGTCTTCGCCCTCGGGCCGTTGTTCCCGGCTTCAGGCTCGGCCCTGGCTGCTGACGGCGTACTTTCCAAGGACGACCAGGTCTGCCTGGCCTGCCACGGTCAGCCGGGCATGGAGAAGGACATGGCTGACGGGGATAAGCTGTCCCTGCAAATCAAGGGCAAGGAATTCGCCGCCTCGGTGCACAATGCCATCGGCTGCGCCGCCTGCCATAGCGACATCGACCTTGCCAAGCATCCGGCGCCGGGCAAGAAGAAGCAGTCGCTGCGCGAATTTTCGATCGCCAAGGTGGAAGTCTGCCGCCAGTGCCACGAGGACAAGTCCAAACTCTATGAAGGGAGCATCCATGCCGCCCTGTTGCGTGAGGGCAATCCCATGGCGCCGCTGTGCAGCGACTGCCACCCGCCGCACGCCGTGCGCGCCAAGGCTGCCGCCTCCGGTCCGATCGACGAGGTGCCTTGCCGAAAATGCCACAGCGCGGTGTTCAAGGCTTACGCGCAAAGCGTGCACGGCCTAGCCCGCGCCAAGGACAGCAACGGCGGCGCGCCGAGCTGCGCCGACTGCCACCAGGCCCACGATGTCGTCTCCCCGTCCAGCGGCAACCAGGTCAAGGATGCCTGTCTCGGCTGCCACTACAACGCGCTGCAATTGCACAAGAGCTGGCTGCCCAATGCCGCCCATCACTTCGAGGCGGTCTCCTGTCCTGCCTGCCACGGACCCGCGGCGCCGCGCCGCGTGGACCTGAGACTCTATGACAACGGCACCAAGGCGAGGGTTACCGAAAAGCTCGGCGTGCCGCGCTTCGAGAGTCTCGCCAGGCTTGCCGACAGCAAGGGCCAGGGGATCGATGCGCTGGCCCTGCAAAGCCTGCTCAAGGAATTCAACCGCGACAACGTCGACGGCGACACCGTCCTGCGCGGCCGCCTGGAAGTGGACGGCGGCCCCGAGGCTCACCTGCTGGCTGCCAAGGGCAAAGCCATCAAGGACTGCAATTTCTGTCACCGAGAAGGTGCAACGCCCTTCCAGAAGGTGACCATTTCCATTGTCGGACCCGACGGCAGGCCCCTGCGTCACGGGGCGCAGCAGGACGTATTGCAGGCGCCGACCTCGATCGACTCGGTGCGCGGCTTCTATGCGATCGGCGGCACCAGGATCAAGCTGCTGGACATCCTGCTGGTTCTCGCCCTGGCCTCCGGCGTCGCCATACCCGTCGGGCACCTGAGCCTGAAGTGGCTGTCGCGCAGATATCTGCAGAAGAGCGGCGACAAGCAAGCGCAGGACCCCGGCAGCAACGGCTCAAACAAGAACAACTCGTAGGAGAGAGAAAATGCACAGACTTTATGTACACCCGCTGCCCATCCGCATCTGGCACTGGCTGAACGCGCTGGGTTTCATCACCATGATCGTCACCGGCATCCAGATCAGATACATCGGCCTGATCAACCTGCTCTCCTTCAGAAGCGCAGTCCTCCTGCACAACGCGATCGGCCTGGTGCTGATCGGCAACTTCTTCGTCTGGTTCCTGTTCTATCTGTTCTCCGACAAAATCCGCGTCTACCTCCCCGAGCTGAACCCGATGAAGCATTTCGCCGCCAGCTTCCGGCAAATGAAGTTCTACGGTTACGGCATTTTCAAAGGGCAGCCCAACCCGCACCACGTCAGCGTCTATCACAAGTTCAACGCCTTGCAGAGCATGACCTACCAGATCGTCATGCTCCTGCTGGTGCCCATCCAGTTCTTCACCGGGGTTCTGCTCTGGGATGTGGATCGCTTCCAGCCCGCCATCAACGTGCTCGGCGGTCTGCGCGTCGTGGACACGGTGCATGTGCTGATCTTCATCTTCTTTGCCGGCTTCATATTCATCCATCCTTACCTCGCCAGCCTCGGTCATACCTGGTCGGCGCACTTCAAGGCGATGATCACCGGCTACGAAGAAGTCGAAGACGAGGAAGCCTGAAGCAAGCGCACGGAATTCCGGCACCTGCTCGCTCCCCAAAACCGGGGAACCGCCGGTGCCGGCTCCTGGGCGGCTAATCTTCCCCCTTGTCGCCGCCGGCGTCGTCCGGCTCCGGCTCCGAGGCGCCGCCACTCTCCTGCGCACGCTTTTGTCGAAGACGCGCGTTCTTCTCTTCGGCGCCGAAGAAGATGTAGCGGCCGGCCAGAACGCAGCCCTTCATGCCCGGATCGCAGGGCAGGCCGCCGACCTTGCCGCAGGTATTGTTAACCTCGTGGGGACAGCCCCATGTGCCTGACATCAGCCACCTCCATAGTCCTTGCGGCCGCCCGGCCGATTTCCGCGTCCGGCCGATGATACTGCAGACGCAGTCCAGGCAGTACGGGACGCCGGGACGCAGCCCGGAATACCGGTCCGGAAATTTCGTGGTTCGCCTCGCCGGATCAATTCGCTATACTTGCCGGCGCAAGCCGCTTCGGTTGGTGCGATCCGGCTCCCCTCGACATGTTCGCCCAGGTGCCGCCATGAAACTCGAAACTCTCGCCGTCCACGCCGGCTACAGCCCAGACCCGACCACCAAGGCAGTGGCGGTGCCGATCTATCAGACCGTCTCCTACGCCTTCGACGACACCCAGCACGGCGCCGACCTGTTCGACCTGAAGGTGGCGGGCAACATCTACACCCGCATCATGAATCCGACCCAGGACGTGCTGGAGCAGCGCGTCGCGGCGCTGGAAGGCGGCATCGCCGCGCTGGCCGTGGCCTCAGGGCAGTCGGCGATCACCTATGCGATCCAGACGATCGCCGAAGCCGGCGACAACATCGTCTCGGCGGCGACGCTCTACGGCGGCACCTACAACCTGTTCGCCCACACCTTCCCGCAGTTCGGCATCGAGGTGCGCTTCGCCGACTACCGCGATCCGGAAGCCTTCGGCAGACTGATCGACGCCCGGACCAAGGCGATCTATGTCGAGTCGATCGGCAATCCGCTGGGCAACATCACCGACATCGAGAAACTCGCCGACATCGCCCACCGGCACGGCGTGCCGCTGATCGTCGATAACACGGTGGCGACGCCCTACCTGTTGCGGCCGATCGAATTCGGCGCCGACATCGTGGTGCATTCGCTGACCAAATATCTCGGCGGCCACGGCAACAGCCTGGGCGGCGCCATCGTCGATTCCGGCAAGTTCCCCTGGACCGAACACAAACAGAAATTCCGCCGCCTGAACGAGCCGGACGTTTCCTACCACGGCGTCGTCTATACGGAAGCCCTCGGGCCGGCGGCCTATATCGGCCGCGCCCGGGTGGTGCCGCTGCGCAACACCGGGGCGGCGATCTCGCCCTTCAATGCCTTCCTGATCCTGCAGGGAATCGAGACGCTGCCGCTGCGCATGGAGCGCATCTGCGAAAACGCGCTCAAGGTCGCGCAATTCCTCAAGGGCGCTGCCAAGGTGAAATGGGTCAATTACGCCGGCCTGTCCGACCATCCGGACCACGCGCTGGCGCAGAAATATCTCGGCGGCCGGCCCTCCGGCATACTCACCTTCGGCGTCGAAGGCGGCCTGGAAGGCGGCGCCCGTTTCCAGGACGCGCTGCAGCTCGTCACCCGCCTGGTCAACATCGGCGACACCAAGTCGCTCGCCTGCCATCCGGCCAGCACCACCCACCGCCAGCTTGCGCCCGAGGAAATGGCCAAGGCCGGCGTGACCCCGGACACGGTACGCCTGTCGATCGGCATCGAGCACATCGACGACATCCTGGCGGACATCGGGCAAGCGCTGGACGGGGTTTAAGCGATGTGCGAACTGCTGGGGATGAACTGCAATATCCCCACTGATATCTGCTTTTCCTTTACCGGCTTCCAGGCGCGCGGCGGGGCGACCGACGTGCACCGGGACGGCTGGGGCATCGCCTTTTTCGAAGGGCGCGGCGTGCGGGTCTTTCTCGACCCGCAGCCGTCCAGCGAATCGCCGGTGGCCGAACTGGTCCGGCATTACCCGATCCGCTCGACGAATGTCGTCGCCCATATCCGCAAGGCCACCCACGGCTCGGTCGGCCTCGAGAACACCCATCCCTTCATGCGCGAACTGTGGGGCCGCTACTGGATTTTCGCCCACAACGGCCGTCTCGATGCCTACGCACCGGCGCTGGACGGCGGCTTCCTGCCGGTGGGCCAGACCGACTCCGAACTGGCCTTCTGCCATCTGCTGCAAACCCTGCGTCAGCGCTTTCCGCAGGGGGAACCCGGGCGTTTCACGCTGTGTGCGGCGCTGCAGGAGCACGCGGAAGAAGTCGGGCCGCACGGGCCGTTCAACTTCATGCTCTCGAACGGCAACTGCCTGTTCGTCCACCGTTCGACCGAACTCCACTACATCGTCCGCCAGGCACCGTTCGCGGTCGCCCACCTCAAGGACCAGGACGTGGCGGTAGACTTCAATGAACTGACCTCGCCGGATGACCGCGTCGCCCTGATCGCCACCCTGCCGCTGACCGACAACGAAACCTGGACGCCGCTGCCGCTGCATACGGTCACGATGTTCGTCGACGGGGAGCGCCAGCCCGCATGATCCGGCCTGCAAGACAATGAAGGCGCACAGCAGAGAAGCCGGAGACGGCGCGGCCGTCAGCGTCGAAGCGGCGATCCTGGGTCGTCACAGCTGCCGCGCCTTCCTGCCGACCGGGGTGCCGCGGGCGGCGGTCGAGCGGCTTCTCGGCCTGGCGAGCCACGCCCCGAGCGGAAGCAACAGCCAGCCATGGAAAGTCCGCGTGGTGCAGGGAAGCATGCGGCAAAGGCTCAGCGACGAAGTGGTGGCAGCCCACTTCGCCGGCGCGCCCCACGTAGAGGCGTATCAATACTATCCGCGAGCGTGGACGGAGCCCTACCTGGCGCGACGGCGCAAGCTCGGCTTCGATCTCTACGCCAGGGTCGGCATCGCCAGGGGCGACAAGGAGGGGATGTCGCGCCAGCTGGCGCGCAACTACCTGTTCTTCGACGCGCCGGTCGGACTGTTCTTCAGTCTCGACCGGGACCAGGGGCAGTCGGCCTGGATCGATCTCGGCGCCTTCATGCAAACCTTCATGCTGGCGGCACGGGGCGTCGGCCTGGCCACCTGCGGGCTGCAGGCCTTCGCCAAGTTCCACGAGATCGTCGCCCGCCGCCTGGGCCTCGGCAAGGAGGAAGTGCTGGTCTGCGCCATGGCGCTCGGCTTTGCCGACGAGACGGCGAATGTCAATCGCCTGGTCGCCGAACGCGCCGCCCCGGCGGAGTTTTCGGAATTTTTCTGGGATTGAATTCTATGCTTACCAGCTTAAGCCGACCATGAAGCCCAATATGCTGGCCAGATCCGTTGCCGGGCGTCTGCACTACGGCTGGATCGCCGCGGCGGTGGCGTTTCTCGTGCTCATGTGCGTGGCGGGCGTGCGCGCCACGCCCGGCGTCCTGATCGTGCCGCTGGAAAAGGCGTTCGGCTGGGACCGCTCGACCATTTCCTCGGCGATCGCCTTCAATCTGGTCTTGTTCGGATTGATGGGCCCGTTCGCCGGTGCGGCGATGCAGCGCTTCGGCATCAGGCGCCCGGTGCTCGCGGCGCTCGTGCTGCTGGCGCTGGCGCTGGCGCTGTCCACGCTGATGACCCGACCGTGGCAGCTCATGCTGACCTGGGGACTGATGGTCGGCCTGGGCGCGGGCGTCATCTCGACGGTGTTCGCGGCGACCGTGGTGAACCGCTGGTTCAGCGAGCGCCGGGGCTTGATGATGGGCGTGCTGGCGGCCAGCACGGCGATGGGCCAGCTGATCTTTCTGCCGCTGCTCGGCTGGATCGTGGAAACGGCGGGCTGGCGAAGCCTGGCCTGGACCCTGGTCGGCGTTCTCGGCGCGCTCATTCCGGTGTTCGCCTGGCTCATGGTGGAACGGCCCGAGCAGCTGGAACTGAAAGCCTACGGCGCCATCGCAACCGACCCCGGTGCGGCGACGGCAAGCGCCAATCCTATCGTCATCGCCTGGCAGGCGCTCAGGCGCGCCGCCCGGGTGCGTGACTTCTGGCTCCTGTCCGGCAGCTTCTTCGTCTGCGGCCTGTCCACCAACGGCCTGATCGGCACGCATTTCATCGCCTTCTGCTTCGACGGCGGCATCCCGGAAGTGCGCGCCGCCGGAATCCTGGCGATGATGGGGATGTTCAACCTGATCGGCACGACCTTCTCGGGATGGCTGTCCGACCGCTACGATTGCCGCTGGCTGCTGTTCTGGTATTACGTCCTGCGCGGCCTGTCCTTGCTCTACCTGCCCTACTCCGACCTGAGCTTCTGGGGGCTCAGCCTGTTCGGGATATTCTACGGCCTGGACTGGATCGCCACCGTGCCGCCGACCTTGCGCATCACCACCGACATCTTCGGCAAGCGCGATGCCGCCGTCATCTTCGGCTGGATCTTCGTCGCCCACCAGTTGGGCGCGGGCTTCGCCGCGTTCGGCAGCGGCACGGTCCGGACCCTGCTCGGCAATTACACCGATGCGTTTCTCGCGGCAAGCTTCATGTGCGCGCTGGCGGCCATGGGCGTTCTGCTGATCGCGCGCACTTTCCGGCTGTCCGTAGTGCCGGGCTGATCCATTCTTGAGGAGAGCGCGCCGGATCAGCGAAGGCGAAGCGCCGCTCAACGGCCGGGCAGCCGCCGGCCCCAGAATGCGGCCAGTTCGAGCATGCGGTTGGCGAAGCCCCATTCGTTGTCGAACCAGATGAACAGATTGGCCAGCCGTTCGCCGCTCATCTGCGTCAGGCCGGTATCGACGATCGCGGATTGCAGGCTGTGATTGAAATCGATGGAAGCATGCGGCTCGTCGGTGCAGGCCAGCAGTCCCGGATAGCCGGCCTCGGCCTCGCCGCGCAACCGGGCATTGATTTCAATGGCGCTTGCCCGACGAGACAGCGTCGTCACCAGGTCGATGGCCGAGACGTTGGACACCGGCACGCGGATCGCCTTGGCTGCGACGCGGTCTTCCAGGGCCGGCAGCAGCCGCGCCACACCGCGCGCCAGCCCGGTGGCCACCGGGATCATCGACTGCATCGCCGAGCGGGTGCGGCGCAGATCGTCGTGGTGATAGCCGTCGATCAGCGGCTGGTCGTTCATGACCGAATGCAGCGTGGTCATCAGCGCGTGCTCGATGCCGAATTCGCGATCGAGGATGGCCAGCACCGGCACGATGGCGTTGGTGGTGCAGGAGGCGGCGGAGACCAGCCGCTCGCGGCCGACGAGCGAATCCTGGTTCATGCCCTGAACCACGGTGCGGTCGACGTCGGCCGCGCTGTGGCCGGGCTGGGAAAGCAGCAGCCGGGGGCAGCCGGCGGCGAGGAAGGCCTCCAGCTCGTGCCGATGGGCATAGCGCCCGGAAGCTTCGACGAGCAGGTCGAGGTCGAGACGGCGCCAGTCGACGCCCTCAGGCCTGCGCTCATGGAACACCTCGATCTCCTCTTCGTCGATGCAGAGGCGTTCACCCCGAATGGCGACCGCTCCGGAAAAACGGCCGTGGGTCGAGTCGAAGCGCGTCAAATAGGCCATGCTCTCGAGATCGGCCGGTTCGTTGATGGCGACGACCGAGATCTCCCGGCGCAGCGGCGATTCGTGCAGGGCGCGGAGCAGGCAGCGCCCGATTCGGCCGTAGCCGTTGATGGCAATACGCAGGGTCATGGCAGCAAGTACGATCGGAGGATTGAGCAGGCATTCTATCGGCCGGCAGGATAGTTCGCACGGAACCCGTCTCCATCACCACACCCGACGATGGTGTGATAATGGCATGCTTATGTGCGAACTGTTCTCGATGTCGAGCAACATGCCGGCGACGATCAATTACTCGCTGGAGGAATTCTCGCGCCATGGCGGCCTCACCGGGCCTCACAAAGACGGCTGGGGCATCGCCTACTACGTGCAGGGCGACGTGAGGCTCGTAAAGGAGCCGCTGCCTGCGAGCGACAGTGCTTGCGTGCGATTCATTCAGGATCACCCCTTCTCCAGTGCGCTGGTGCTGAGCCACATCCGCAAGGCAACCCAGGGCGCGCACATTCTGAGCAACTGCCAACCTTTCGTGCGCGAACTCGGCGGGGCGATGCATGTCTTCGCGCATAACGGAGATCTCGACGCGCGACTCTTGCGCGAGCGGCTGCCATTGGGTTTTCATCGCCCGGTCGGCGACAGCGATTCGGAATATGCTTTCTGCGCCTTGCTTGGACGACTGGCGGACCTCTGGCTCATGACCGGCGGCGTACCGGCGTTCAGAGAACGGATGTCCGTCGTGTCCGCCTTTGCGGAAGGGGTCCGCGGGCTCGGACCGGCCAACTTTCTCTATGCCGACGGCGATGCCTTGTTCGTCCACGGGCACAGACGAACGCAGGCCGAAGGGGGAATCCGGCCACCTGGCCTGCACGTCATCTGCAGACGCTGCGCACGCGGCGGGAGCACCCTAAGCACGGAAGGTCTTGCCGTCACCTCGACCGGCAGCGAGCAGCACGTCGTCCTGGTTGCGAGCGTTCCGCTCACCCGGGAGCCGGGCTGGCGCGCGCTAGGCGACGGAGAGCTGGTTGCTGTTCGTGACGGCATCATAGTCGGCTAAGCGCGGATATCCGTTTTGGTCGGATGCCACTGCGTCGTCATCCGGTCCAGACTGCGTAAAGACGCGATTCCTGCTGCACGCAGTCCTGATCGGCAAGCGTTGGCGGAAATATTGAGTCAGCCGTATACTTGAACGATGCGAAAAAGACATTGCACCTGTGGCGCAGAAGCCGATGTGCGTCGCGGCACCCGCCGGACGGCGGATGGGGGTGACGAATTCGTTTACCGAATGACCTGTCCCGTCTGCGGGCAGCTCGGCCCGGCGATTCCTGCGGCAGGCAAAGACGAAGCCACTGCCGTCGCCGAAGCCATTGAGGCGTGGAATGAAATGATCGCCCTTCGCCGTCCGCTGGAAGACTGAACTCGGTCAATTTGCTGCATTTAGGTCTTCTTGATGCCGGCCGCGGGCTTGGTCACGTCGGGTCAGGGTCGCCGTACCGGTAAGCGGCTGTGACTCCGCCATCCATGAGGAAGTCGCTGCCGGTGACAAACGCGCCGTCCGGCCTACCTTGCTTGCGGCATTTCGTGGCGGTGGGAGTCGAACTTCTGCTATGGGTCGATGAAGCTCGCTGACCAAAAGCAGCTTAAGGGAATTCAGGAAAGAGGGCTTCTGCCTGCTTCAACTCAGGTTGGCGTTAAACCTTTTTAACGATGATTGGCAAAACGCGTTCGGCGGATTCGCCAACCAGTCGGGAAGAATCTTGGCGCCTGCGCCTGTCCCCTGCTCAACGCTGCCAAAGTGGCTGATCAAATAGGCAGTCGCCTGATCCAGGCCTCCGCGCATCTGAATGATCCCCTTGTGTGTTACGACAAAATTGGTGGGCACGATCAGCATCCTCATATGGGTTCGCGTCCATACCAACGCATCAACCGTGCCCAATCTATGGGCTTGGCCTGAAGGCCTTGCCAGCGCTGCAGATCGAAATAGGACGGGGCCGTGAAGGCTGTTGTTCTGAAAGCGTCTGCCAGCCAATAATGGATGGCGGCAATTACTGCCGGTTCAGCCCTTTTTTCCAGAGACTACTCTGCCGGCAAGTGTGCTAGCTGGAGGCCGCCACGGTTGGTCGTCCGACGATATTGCCGAAATCGAAAGCCGTTTTCGACACGGACAACTGCAGCCTTAGATGCTCCGCAAGCGTGGACAGCAGCGCCGAACAAGCCACAAAGTTCAGCTGCCCCCGTCACTGCTTCGGCGCAGCCTGGAATATATCGAGGGGGGGTGCGCGCATCAGCGCCGTTATGTCGCCGATAGAGCCATTCAGCCAAGTATCGAGGTCGCTTGACTCGATCGCAATGACGCTACGTTTGTCCTGTTGATCTGGCGGCAGTTTCAGGTCGGGACGGTGCATGCGCGACATGAGCGGGTGACGATCGGCGTTGATGGTGAGCATGGTG
>CAIVDC010000130.1 GCA_903904605.1 uncultured Sterolibacterium sp. | reverse complement strand
TAGAACGTGGACAGCTTAATGCCGTTCTTCGCCGCGATCTGCTGCATGACGAAGGTCTTCTTCAAGCCGGTTTGGACCAATGTGCGCACCGCATCGAGCGCCTCCAGCCGCATCTTGGCCTCATCAGTCTTATGTTCGGGCAGACCCTCGAACCACTTCCACATCTCGTCGCGGGTCAGTTCCTGCTTGGCCGTTTCGCGTTCCGACGCTTCCTCGATCGCAACCAGATCGAGCGTCAGCTTGATCTGCGCCACCTGCGGCAGCACGCTGTAATGGTATTCGATGCCGCCGCCGCGACCCGTCCTCTGGCGCCAGCGGACATCCTTCCAGTCCCCCCGCTGCCAGTCGCCACGCTCGGCCATCCCGATCACGTTGGCCTTGGTCCCCGGCATGCCCGGCAGGGCAAGAGCGGCGATCTCCGACGGTGAAAACCACTCCTGCGACAGCATCTATAGAGCGCCCCCTTGGCGTGCTTTCCGGCGGAGTGCATCCGCATGCCGCGCCAGTTCTGTCTGGCGTTCTGTGACGGCCGCGAGTTCGATCATCGGCAGGTATTTCCGCTCGATCACCGCCCAGCCCAGGCCCTCGGCGACCAGCTCCAGCAGGCGCCTGTCCTTGGTCGCTGCCAGCAGCGCAACGAACCGCACGAGCGGGATGGGATGCTCTTCCCGCGCCGGGCTGGCATAGGCGTCCAGCATGTTCTTGGTGACCGACTCGCCGAGGTAATCCGACATGGCCTTGGCGATGTCGGCGCGGCTGTCGCCGGCGTCTTTCAGCGCGGCGGAAATGGCGAGGCAGATGCGGCTGGAAAGGCTTGCGGCCCGAACCCGTGTGTCGTCGAAACGCACGGTGGCCGGCGGCGGCGTCCAGTCGCGAAGCAGGTCAAGCTGGCCGGGGTTCGGGGCCATCGATCAGCAGGTTTCCGCTGGAGCGAAGGTATAGCCCCACACGATGTGTGTGCCTTCGAAGACGGCGACGCCGGGATGGCTCACTCGCCAAAATGCATCGAGATGATCCCAATCTGCAAAGCCGTCGGCGACCGCGAAAGCATCCAGATCGTCGGCGTCTCGGATACTCTCCATTGCATCTCGGTAGAAAACGCCAGCATCGTCGAGCGACAGAATAATCGGCCGAGCCGATTGGCAGACACCCGAGCCGATGCGGGCGCAATATTTGGTTCGCATCCCGGTATAGAGTTGCACCCACTCGGCGGCCCGCGCGTGGCGCTTACGCTGCTTCCGGATGGTTCCGATTTTCGTGCCATCCAGTATTGGCGCGACGAACCGCTTGTTGAACGAATAGGCGACCATCGATCAGCCCTCCGCCCGCTTTATCCAACCCAGCAGCGCCGGATCGGCGCCCATGGCGAGCCAATCCAGGAACTGCGCCCGCGCCTTCGCGCCGCCTTTCCGCCATGCACCCTGCAACCGTGCGAGCTGCTCGGCGTCCACATCCTCAAGCAGGTCAGGCCCCTCGTGCATCGCGTGGCGTGCCGCCTTGACCGACTTTGCCGGCAGGACTTCCTGCAACATCAGCTTGACGACTTTCCGCTGTTCCTGCGGGCCGCAGCGGGCCAAGGCATCCAGTTCGCTGCCCTTAAACGCGATCCAGGTGCCGGCAATTTTCTTCCGCACATCCGGGGCGATTTTGGTGAAGCGGGCGATGGAGCGGCGCACATCGCGGTCGCTCACCCCCATCTTCGCGGCGGCGTTGGATGCAAAGGACAAATCTGCCGTTGCATGCCAGCGCGCCGTGGCGCTCGCCTTTCGGCCGGCCGCTTGCGGGTTCAGTTGGATGTAAATTTCCTGCCGCCGAGCCAGGAAGGTGGCCCGGTCCAAGGGGTTCAGATCGTGGCGGATCAGGTTTTCGTCGATCTGCCGAATTTCGGCTTCCATGTCGGAGGACTTCCTGACCACGGCCAGGATTTCGCTCCACTCGTTGACCTTGGCGCCCTCTAAACGGTGAGCTCCGGCCACCAGTTCGAACCGCCCTCCCTTGGTCGGCCGGACCTCGACTGGTTGAAGTTGCCCGATCTCCTTCATGGATGAAGCCAGCAGCGCCGCATAATCCATGTCGATCTGCCGCAGCCGTTCCTTCACATCGATCAGGTCGATACGAATCATCTGCGTTTCGGACCTGTTCATGCCGCGCGCCTTTTTTGACTGGTGACAGGGGGTTTATTGCGGGTAGCGTTTTTGTGAGTGGATCGAGGCAGCGACTCGCCTGCTTCGGTCCAGCGATCCGGCCAGATGTCGTGCAGGGGCATTTTCAGCGCCTTCGCGATCAGCTTTTCGGTCGGGACGGAGAAGCACGGGTTCGTAAGTGCCCGTGAAATTGACGAAGGGTGCCTGCCCCATGTCGCAGCCAGCGCGCGCAACGTGCCATGCCGACGCCGGAGCGCCGCCTTGATGTCTTCCACGTGCATGCCCGTCGGGTCTCGCGCCATGCTGCCTTCCTGGATGGCG
>CAIVDC010000129.1 GCA_903904605.1 uncultured Sterolibacterium sp. | reverse complement strand
TTCACCCTGGCCGGCACCGAAGTCTCGGCGCTGCTCGGCCGCATGCCTTCCGCCGTGGGCTACCAGCCGACGCTGGCGGAAGAAATGGGCCGTCTGCAGGAGCGCATCACCTCGACCAAGGTCGGTTCGATCACCTCGATCCAGGCCGTGTATGTGCCGGCGGACGACCTGACCGACCCCAGTCCGGCCACGACCTTCGGCCACCTCGACGCCACCGTCGTGCTCTCGCGCGACATCGCGTCGCTGGGCATCTACCCCGCCGTCGACCCGCTCGATTCCACCTCGCGCCAGATCGACCCGAACGTCATCGGCCAGGAGCACTACGACACCGCTCGCGGCGTCCAGCAGACCCTGCAGCGCTACAAGGAACTGCGCGACATCATCGCGATTCTCGGCATGGACGAACTTGCTCCCGAGGACAAATTGCTCGTCTATCGCGCGCGCAAGGTGCAGCGCTTCCTGTCGCAGCCTTTCTTCGTCGCCGAAGTGTTCACCGGTTCGCCGGGAAAATACGTCTCTCTCAAGGAGACCATCCGCGGCTTCAAGATGATCATCAACGGCGAATGCGACCACCTGCCCGAGCAGGCGTTCTACATGGTCGGAACCATCGACGAGGCCTTCGAAAAGGCCAAGACGCTACAGTAAAAGGGTGAAATGATGGCCATGACCATACAGGTTGACGTTGTCAGCGCCGAAGAATCCGTCTTCTCCGGCCTGGTCGAATTCGTCGTGCTGCCGGGAGAGGCCGGGGAGTTGGGCATCCTGCCCGGCCATATGCCGCTATTGACCCGTATCAGGCCGGGAGCGGTGCGCTTGCGGCTGCCCGATCAGGAAGCCGAAGAATTGATCTTCGTCGCCGGCGGCGTTCTTGAAGTCCAGCCGAACAAGGTCACGGTGCTGGCGGACACGGCGATCCGGGGCAAGGATCTCGATGAGGCGAAAGCGCTCGAAGCGAAGAAGCATGCCGCGGAAGAAATGGCGACCCGGAAGTCTGAACTCGACTACGCCCGTGCCCAGGCGGAGATGGCCGAAGCGATCGCCCAGCTGGCCGCGATCGACAAGTTGCGCAAGCGGGGTCACTGAGCCATCCTTGTTGCTTGCCCAAGGAAAAGGCAGCTTCGGCTGCCTTTTCAATTCAATTCAAGTCAGGCCGCCGCCAAGCGAGCGGTACAAATCGATCGCATTGGTGAGGCGGAGCAGGCGCGTCTGCACCAGCGATTGTTCCGCCGCAAACAAATCGCGCTGTGCATCCAGGACATCGATAAAGCTCGCTACGCCATTCTGGTATCTCAGATCGGCCAGGCGCAAGCGCTCTGTCTGCGCCTCCAGCGTCGCGCGCAGCGCGTCGATCTGCTGGTCGAGCGACGCGCGTGCCACCAGGGCGTCGGCCACTTCGCGAAATGCGGTCTGGATGGTCTTTTCATAATCCGCGATTGCCAGATTCTTGCGTACTTCCGCCAGGTCGAGGTTGCCGCTGTTGCGGCCGGCGTCGAATATCGGCAGCAATAGTTGCGGCGCGAACGACCAGGTGCGCGAGCCGGAGTCGAACAGGCCGGACATGGCGTTGCTGGCGGTGCCGATCCCCGCGGTCAGCGAAATCCGCGGGAAGAATGCCGCGCGGGCGGCGCCGATATTGGCGTTCGCGGCTTTCAGGCGCAGTTCGGCGGCGCGGATGTCGGGCCTGCGCGTCAATAGATCGGAGGGCAGGCCGGCCGGGAGCTCGGCCACGATGTTCTGTGCGGAGAGGGCCTGCACCGCGGGCAAATCGCTCACGGGTCTGCCCGTCAGCAGTGTCAATGCATTGACCGCCTGCGCGCGCTGCCGTGTCAGCGTCACGAGCGCGACGCGTGCGGCGAGCACCAGGGTTTCATTGAGGCGCAGATCGAGCGCCGACGATGCGCCGACCTCGAAGCGTTGCTTGGCCAGCTGGTAGGCCGCCGCGCGTCCCTCCAGCGTTCTTTTCGCCAGGTCCTCCTGTTCGGCGAAGGCGCGTTCGGCCAGGGCGGCCTTCGCGACCTCCGCTATCAGACTGATCTGCGCGGCCTGCCTCGCCTCGTCGCTGGCGAGATAGAGACTCAGCGCTGCGTCGTTCAGGCTACGTACTCGACCGAGATAATCGAGTTCGAACGAAGCGAGACTGACGCCGACCTGATAGCTGCTGCTGATCATCTCGTGGCCGGTCGTGGACAGACTGGCCGGGGTGCGTGCCCGGCTGCCGCTGAAACCGGCGTTCAGGTTGGGCAACAGGTCTGCCGACTGGATGTTGTAGAGTGCGCACGCTTCATCGATGCGCAACGCCGCCGTGCGCAGATCGCGGTTGTTGTCGAGCGCGACTTTGATCACTGCCTGCAAGCGATGATCGGGAAAAAATTCGTGCCAGCCGATATCGCTGGCGCTTGTCCGACCGTTGCCGGTCGCCTCGGCGGGGAAGGCGTCGGCGACGGGTGCCTCCGGACGGGTGTAGGACGGGGCAAGCGAGCAGCCGCCGAGTACGCCCGCAGCCAGCAAGGCGGTCATCGTCCTATTCATGCTTGTCCTCCTCGTTCTCGAGTGCGATCTGGTTCAGGTGTTCGGCGTACATTTTCCGCTGGCGTTCGCTGCCCTTGAAGACGCTGCGCACGACGACGAAGAACACCGGCACCAGGAAGATCGCCAGCACGGTTGCGGTGATCATGCCGCCCATGACGCCGGTGCCGATCGCGCGTTGGCTGGCCGAACCGGCGCCGCTGGCGACGACCAGCGGGAAGACGCCGAGAATGAAAGCGAGCGAGGTCATCAATATCGGGCGGAAGCGCAAATGGACAGCTTCCAGGGTGGCCTCGACCAGCGACTTGCCCTGTGCCTGCAAGTCCTTGGCGAATTCGATGATCAGGATCGCGTTCTTGGCGGACAAGCCGATGATCGCGATCAAGCCGACCTTGAAATAGACGTCGTTGGGCATGCCGCGCAAGGTGGCGCCGAGCAGCGCGCCGAGGATGCCGAGCGGCACCACCAGGATCACCGAGAAGGGAATCGACGTGCTTTCGTACAGCGCCGCCAGACAAAGAAACACCGCCAGGAGCGACAGGGCAAACAGGGCGGGCGCCTGCGAACCGGACATCTTTTCCTCGTAGGAACCGGCGGTCCATTCGTAGCCGAAGCCCAGCGGAAGCTGTTGCGCCAGTCTTTCCATTTCCGCCAGCGCTTCGCCGGTGCTTCGTCCCTTCGCGGCATCGCCGGAAATCTTGACTGCGGGATAACCGTTGTAGCGGGACAGTTGCACCGCTCCGACGATCCAGTGCGAGCGCGCAAACGAGGAAAACGGCACCATGGTTCCCTGGGCGCTGCGTACGTAAAGCTTCATCAAGTCTTCAGGCTGCAAACGCTGCGGCGCGTCGGCCTGGAGGATCACCCGTTGCTGCCGGCCCCGGTTGGGGAAATCGTTGATATAGGCCGCGCCCAGGGAGTCCGAGAGCGTGCTGTTGATGTCGGCGAACGCCACGCCCAGCGCGTTGGCCTTGTCGCGGTCGACGTCCAACTGCAACTGCGGCGTATCCTCCAGGCCTTCCGGGCGGGTACCGGTGAGCACCGGACTCTTCGCGGCCATGGCGAGCAGTTGATTGCGCGCCGCCAGCAGGGCTTCGTGGCCGAGTCCGCCGCGGTCCTGCAGGCGAAAGGTGAAGCCGGTGGCATTGCCGAGCTCGCGGATCGGCGGCGGGTTGACCGGGAAGATGATGGCGTCCCGAATCGAGGACAGCGCCCCGAAGGCGCGGCCGGCGATCGCGGTGGCCGACTGATCGGCGCCGCGCTCGCTCCAGTCCGTCAGCGGCGTGAATACCAGGCCGGCGTTCTGGCCGCTGCCGGAAAAGCTGAAACCGGTGACGGTGAGGGTGCGGGCAACGGACGGCTGCTGCATATAGTATTTTTCGACCTTTTCCAGCACGTCCGTGGTCCGGCTCGCGCTGGCGCCAGGAGGCAACTGGACATTGGTGATCAGGAAGCCCTGGTCTTCGAAGGGCAGAAACGAGGACGGCAGGTTCCTGTAGAGCAGGCCGACGCCAACGATGATCAGGGCGTAGAGCAGCAGATAGCGTCCGGTCTTCTTGAGCATTCCTGCAACGATGCCTTGATAGCCGATGGCGCCGCGCTGGAAACCGCGGTTGAACCAGCCGAAGAATCCCTTCTTCTCAACATGGTGGCCGGCCTCGACCGGCTTCAACAGCGCCGCGCACAGCGCGGGCGTCAGCGTCAATGCCATCAGTGCCGAGAACAGCATCGACGAGACCAGCGACAACGTGAATTGACGGTAGATTGCGCCTACCGCGCCGCCGAAGAAAGCCATCGGGATGAACACAGCCGTCAGCACCAGGGTGATGCCGATGATCGCTCCGGTGATCTGCCCCATGGCCTTGCGGGTCGCGTCCCTTGGCGACAGGCCTTCATGACTCATGATGCGCTCGACGTTTTCCACGACCACGATCGCGTCGTCGACCAGGATGCCGATCGCCAGCACCATGCCGAACATGGTCAGGACGTTGATCGAGTAACCGAAGGCCGCCATCGACGCGAAAGTGCCCATCAAGGCCACCGGCACGACGATGGTCGGGATCAGCGTGTAGCGGATATTCTGCAGGAACAGATACATCACCAGGAACACCAGCACCACCGCTTCCAGCAGGGTCTTGACCACTTCCTCGATCGAGATCTGCACGAACAGGGAAGTGTCGTAGGGAATCTCGTATTTCACCCCGGCCGGGAAATATTTCGCCAGTTCGTCCATCTTGGCGCGAACGGCTTTTGCCGTGGCCAGCGCGTTGGCGGTCGGCGAGAGTTGCACCCCGACGGCGGAAATCGGCTTGCCGTTGATGCGAGCCGAGGTGGCATAGCTTTGTCCGCCGATTTCAATCCGCGCGACATCGGAGAGGCGCGCCGTCGAGCCGTCCGGATTGGCGCGCAGCACGATATTGCCGAACTCTTCCGGCGTCGACAGTTGACCGGTCACGACGATCGGTGCCGCGATGCGCTGCGAACTGGGACTCGGCAGGTCGCCCAGCGTGCCGGACGCGACTTGGGCATTCTGGTTGCGGATGGCGTTGGCGACATCGGCCGGGGTCAGTTTCAGGCCGACCAGCTTGGCCGGGTCGATCCAGATCCGCATCGCCCGCTCGGTGCCGAACAGCTGCGCCTGGCCGACGCCGGGGACGCGCCTGATTTCATTCAGCACGTTGCGCGAGAGATAGTCGCCCAGCGCTATCGGGTCGAGCCTGCCATCGTCGGAAGACAGGGTGGTGAACAGCAGGAAATTGCTCCGCGCCTTGGTCACCACCACGCCCTGTTGTGTCACCGCTTGCGGCAGGCGCGGCTCGACGCGCTTCAAGCGGTTTTGCACATCGACCGCCGCCAGATCGGGGTTCGTGCCCGGCTGGAAAGTGACGGTGATCGTGGCCTGACCGTTGGCCTCGCTCTGGGACTCGATGTACTGGAGGCCGTCGGCACCGTTCATTTCCTGTTCGATCAGGCTGGTCACGCTTTCGTCGAGCGTCTTGGCCGAGGCCCCGGGATAGGTGGCCGTGATCACGATCGAGGGTGGCGCTATCGTCGGATATTGCGCGACCGGCAACTGGGTTACCGCCAGCGCACCGCCCAACAATATGAACAATGCGATCACCCAGGCAAATACCGGGCGATCAATGAAAAATTTGACCATGTGGGAAATTCCTTACCGGGGCGAAGCTGCTTGGGCTTGCCACGGCATGGGCTTGACGGTGGCCCCCGGCTTGGTTTTTTGCAGCCCCTCGACGATGACGCGGTCGCCGGCCTTCAAGCCCTGACTGACGATCCACCTACCGCCCTGCGCGATATTGGCCGTGACCGGTTGCGCGGAGACCTTGCCGTCCGCCTTGACCAGCCATACCGAAGCGCCGTCGGTGCCACGCATTACGGCCTGTTGCGGCACCGTGATGGCATGCTCGTCGATCGCCTGTGCCATGCGGGCGCGCACATACATGCCGGGCAGCAGGGCGCGCTTCGGGTTCGGAAATTCGGCGCGCAGCAATATCGCGCCGGAACTCTCGTCCACCGTAAGCTCGGAAAACAGCAGCTTGCCCGACTCCGGGTAGGGCCGCCCATCTTCAGTGACCAGCGTCACTTTGGCCTGTCCCCGGCCGGCGCTCATGAGTTGGCCGCTCGCCAGGGCCTGTTTCAAGCGCAACAGATCGCTGCTGGATTGCGTCAGATCGACAAAGATCGGATCGATCTGCTGCACCAGCGCCAAGGGGGTGGCTTCACCCTGACCCACCAGCGCGCCTTCGGTCACCAGGGCGCGCCCGATCCGGCCGGAAATCGGCGAGGTGACGCTGGCGTAGCCGAGATTCAAGCGGGCCGTGTCCACTGCCGCCTTGGCGGCCGCGACGTCGGCGCTGGTTTGTTGCTGAACGGTGAGCGCATCGTCGAAATCCTGTTTGCTGATGGCGTTCGACTCCACCAGTGGCCGGTAGCGTCGAATCTTGAGCTGGGCCTGGGCCAGATTCGCTTCGGCCTTGGCGAGCGCGGCCTGGGCACTGTTCACGGCGGCCTGGAATGGCGCCGGATCGATGCGGAACAAGAGCTCGCCGGCTTTTACATCGCCGCCTTCGCGAAATGCCCTCTGCAATACGATGCCGGCCACCCGCGCGCGGACTTGCGCAACCCGGCTGGCTTCCACGCGCCCCGGCAGTTCGGTGGTCAGGGCAATGGGCTCGGCCGCGACAGTCAGCACCGACACTTCCGGCGGCGGCATGGCCGCGCCCGGCCCAGGCCCGCCGCCCGGGCCGCAACCGGCCAGCAGGGTGACGAGCAGGATGGCAGGACAGGCAAGCTTGCTGGTATTCATAGGCGGTGAATTCCTTTCGTGTACAGGGGCGGCGGCCTCGGTAAAACAATCACTCTCGACAATTCGCGCTCGATCGGGGGGCGGGGCCTGAAGAGTCAGCGCGTCAGACTGGCTACGCGCTTTTCCAGCTTTGCCAGGTCCTCGCCGAAGCGACTGACGCCAGCCGCCAGGCTGGCTGTGTCGTCCGGCTTGACCAGCATCGGCAGTTCCTCGGTGAAATATTCGACGAGGTTTTCCGCCAGATTTGTCGCGGCCTGGCGCTGCCAGGCCGCAAAGCCGCGGATCAGCCCGGCGATGCGGTGGGCGGCGATGTCGCCGACCTGCCTGGAGAGGTCCTCCTCGAAATCCCAGCGCAGTTCGCGCAGGACGAAGCCGAGGGCGTCGGCGAACTCCGCCGAGCCGCTGACATGGACTTCCTTCGTCACGGCCTCGACGCCGCGCAGGAGCGCGAGCGGCGCGTCGGTGGCCAGCGTGAGTTCCACGTCCGGCTGCGCCGCCGTCGCCTGCGTCAGCTGGCCGGCGCCGTCGATGGCGAAATCGAGTTGCCACGGTGCGAGTCTGAGCCGCGCCGTTCGACCGGCGAAGGGCAGCAGCCGCGCCCTGGCCCAGGCGGCATCCCGAAGCAGATGGTTGAGAGCGGCCAGCACGGCCCGGTCAAGCATGAGTCGCTCAGGCGTATTGTTGTATCCCGGCAATGACCCAGCCACGGCTGCCGTCCGACGGCTTGATCAGGTGCCAGACCTCGTCGAAAGCTTCCGGCGCGGCGTTGGCGGTCTCGCGGATGCTGCCGTTGAAGCGCACGCTGGCGATTTGCCGCGCCTCTTCGTCGGTCAGGTCGAGCAGTTCGGCATTCAGCTGCACCACGTCGGTCCGCTGTGCGGCGCGGCCGCGTTCCTGGTATTCCAGCTGGATTTCGGCGTACATCTCCGGGGTGGTGAAGGCGCGGATGTCCTCCATGTTGCCGGCGTCGTTGGCGGCCTGCAGGCGGACGAAGTTGAGCTTTGCCTGGCGCAGGAATCCATCGACGTCGAAGCCCGGTGGAACATGGCCGGTTGTGGCCGTTGCCGCCGCGGCGCCGGCCATCGCGGCCGTTGCCGCCGGTTCGGCCGGAGCGTGCTCGGCACCGGCGTATTGAAGCGGCTGCGCCTGGCTGCGGTTCAGCAGCGAACGCACCAGCAATGCCACCACGGCGAAGGCGAGCAGGGCCATCAGGATTCCGCCGGAACCGCCCAGCCCGAAGTGGCCGAGCAGGGCGCCGATGCCTGCGCCCAGCGCCAAGCCGCCGAGCATGCCCATCCAGGGAGAGCGGGCGGGCGCTACCGACCCCGCCGGGGGAGCGGGGGTGGGGGCGGCTGCGGGTGCGGAGGGTCTGGGGGGAAGCGCCTGGCGGTTCATGATGCTGCCGCCGCGGCTGATGCCGGAGGAACTGCCGCCGCCCAGGCGCGCAGCTTCGGCATCATGGCCGGCCAGGACCAAAACAAGGGCGGCTGTGAATAGGGTCGATAGCAATCGTTGCATGGGGTTTCCTCGGTGGTTAGAGCTTGTAACCGCGGTGCAGGGCTACCACGCCGGCGCTTAGATTGAAGAATTCGACCCGTTCGAGTCCCGCCTGTTCCATCATGGCCTTGAGCGATTCCTGGTCGGGATGCATGCGGATAGATTCGGCCAGGTAGCGATAGCTGTCGGCGTCGCCGGCCACCTTGCTGCCCAGCCAAGGCAGGAGCTTGAAAGAATAGATGTCGTAGGCGGCCCTGAGGGGCTGCCATACCTTGGAAAATTCCAGTACCAGCAGGCGGCCGCCGGGTCGCAGCACCCGCCGCATCTCGGCCAGCGCCCGCTCCTTGTGGGTCATGTTGCGCAAGCCGAAGGCGACCGTGACGCAGTCGAAAAAATCGTCCGGGAAGGGCAGCTTCTCGGCGTCGCATTGCGCTACCGGCATTTGCAGTCCGTGGTCGAGCAGGCGATCGCGACCGACTTCGAGCATCGCGTTATTGATGTCGGTGAGCCAGACCTGGCCGCCGGTCTGCTCGAAATTGCCGACCCGCCGGGCGAATGCCAGCGCCAGGTCGGCGGTGCCGCCGGCGACGTCGAGCACGCGCTCGCCCTCCTTGACGCCCGAAATCTGGATGGCGAACTGCTTCCAGAGCCGGTGCAGGCCCAGGGACATCAGGTCGTTCATGATGTCGTATTTTTGCGCCACCGAGGAGAATACTCCGGCGACGCGCTGCGCCTTTTCAGCTTCCGGAATCTGCTCGAAACCGAAGTGGGTCTGCTGCTCGGACATCTTCAATGGTGGCCGCAACTGCCGCCGGCCTTAGGCGGTAGGGTGGTGGAGTCGATATCGCGGCTGGCGCCGGCGGCTTCCAGCCTGGCCAGATAATCCTGCCAGAGTTCGTCCTGGTGTGCGCCCAGGTGGTAGAGCAGATCCCAGGAAAAGATGCCGGTGTCGTGGCCGTCGGAGAAGGTCGGCAGGACCGCGTAGTTGCCGACCGGATCGAGCTTGGTGATGTCGACATTGCGCTTGCCGGTCTGCAAGACTTCCTGGCCGGGGCCATGACCGCGCACCTCGGCGGAGGGGCTATTGACCCGCAGAAATTCATAACTCAGGGTGAAGGTCTTGCCGTCGGGAAAAGAGACTTCCAGCTGGCGTGATTTCTGGTGCAGCTTGATTTCGCTCGGGGCGAGCGTGTGTGCGTTAAGACCGGCCATGAAGATTATCTAAGGATGGAAGAGCAGATTATCATAGCGCAGAACCCGCCGCTGGGTACTGGCAAATGAGCGGCAAATCAACGCTTGTCATCAAACCGTCACCGGTTCGCAATAAACTGCTGGTTTGTGACAGCCTGAGCACTTCATGACAGCCAATATTCTGGTGGTAGAGGACGAGCCGGCGATCCAGGTGCTGATTGCCGCCAACCTGACACGTGCCGGTCATGACGTGGTGACGGTGGCCGATGCCGAAGCCGCCCAGCGCCAGGTAAATCAGGCGCTGCCGGACCTGATCCTGCTCGACTGGATGCTCCCGGGAATGAGCGGCATCGACCTGGCCCGGCGCTGGCGCGGCGAAGAGCGCACCCGGTCGGTGCCGATCATCATGCTCACCGCCCGCGGTGACGAGCACGACAAGATCCTGGGGCTCGAAACGGGCGCCGACGACTACATCACCAAGCCGTTTTCGCCGCGCGAACTGGTCGCACGCATCAAGGCCGTGCTGCGGCGCCGGGCGCCGCAGGCGACCGAGGACGCCGTGGAAATCGGCGGCCTGCGTCTCGATCCGGTGACGCATCGCATCAATGCCGGCGGCCGGGAGCTGAGCCTAGGCCCGACCGAGTTTCGTCTGTTGCATTTTCTGATGGCCCATTCCGAACGCGTGCACAGTCGTAGCCAGTTGCTCGACCAGGTCTGGGGCGATCATGTCTTTGTCGAGGAGCGTACCGTCGATGTGCATATCCGGCGCCTGCGCGCGGCGTTGGAGGCGACGGCCCATGATGCTTTGATCCAGACCGTGCGCGGCAGCGGCTACAGGTTCTCGGCCAGTCTGAAGGGCGCCGATTGAGGCCTGCCGCGAGTTCGGTCTGGCTCGAAGCGCTGGCGGCAGTCGCCGCTTGCGTCTTTGCCGGCTTGCTGGCATGGGCCGTCGCGGGGCCCGGTTGGGGCATCGCGGCGGCCTGCGCCGGGCTGATTTCGCTGCTTCTCATGCACCTGCTCCACCTGGCCCGGCTGGTGCGCTGGCTGAGCCTGCCGGTCGGTACGACTGTTCCGGCAGGCGTCGGCGCCTGGGAAGGAGCGTTCGCGGCCCTGCATCGACGCGCCCGCCGCGCCGCGGAGCGTCAGCTCGAACTCTCCGTGGCGCTGGAGCGCTTCCGCAGCGCCGGCCAGGCCTTGCCCGACGGCGTCGTGGTGCTGGACGGCCACCATGACATCGAGTGGCTGAACGCCACCGCTGCAGGCCACCTCGGCCTGACCCTCGACCAGGACCGTGGCAGCCACCTGACCAACCTGGTTCGCGAGCCGGAATTCGTCCGCTACCTCGAAGGCGGCCAGTATGCCGAGCCGCTGGTGTTGCATCCGGGCCGAAATCCCGGTCTTACCCTGGCGCTCCAGGTCGTGCCCTATGGGCAGGCGCAGAAGCTGCTGTTGTCCCGCGACATCAGCCAGCTGGAGAAACTCGAGACCATGCGCCGCGACTTCGTCGCCAATGTTTCGCACGAACTGAAAACGCCGCTCACCGTGGTCAGCGGCTTTCTCGAAACCCTGCTGGACTGTTTGCGCGAAATTCCGCCCGAGGAGGCGGAGCGTTACCTTAATCTTGCCCGTGAACAGGCCCTGCGCATGGAGCGGCTGATCGAGGATCTGCTGACCTTGTCAGCGCTCGAAACCGGCAGCCTGGCGCCGGCCGAGGAAAAAGTACCCCTGGCCGAGCTCCTGGCCGAGGTGGCCGATGAGGCCCGCGCCCTGTCAGCCGGGGCGCACCGGATCCTGCTCAAGGCGCCGGGTGGCGGCAGCCTGCTCGGCAGCCGCGCAGAGCTGCAAAGCGCCTTCGGCAACCTCGTCGGCAATGCCGTGCGCTATACCCCGGCGGGCGGGACTGTCGAGATTGCCTGGGAAGGCGGCGCGGATGGCGGCGGCTCGTTCAGCGTCAAGGACGACGGCATCGGCATAGAGGCGCAACATCTGCCGCGTCTGACCGAACGTTTCTACCGCGTCGATCGCGGCCGCTCGCGCGAATCGGGCGGCACAGGCCTGGGCCTGGCGATAGTCAAGCATGTCCTGACGAGGCACCAGGCCACGCTCGAAATCGAAAGCCAGCCAGGCTCAGGCAGCTGCTTCCGGATCCGCTTCCCGCCCCGGCGTTGCCTGCCTGCCGTCTGAGCGGCTAGGCCTCGGCGGCGATCAAGCTTCGGCGAAGCTCATCTGCTCGAAGTTCGACCCTTGGCTCAGAAGGCGGATCAGGCGAACCGGCAGACGCCGGTCGGTGTGCATCTCGATCAGCTCCCCGGGCTGGCAACAGCCGCGCGGGAGCACCAGCGACGCGCGCAAGCGCAGCGCCGGAACGGCCGGCATCAGGAGGGCCCGCAAGTATTCCCCGGCGGGATGCGTCGAGGCCCCGCGAACGCGAATTGCCTGCGGTGCGCCGGGCAGCACCTGAATCCCGGCATGAACCTGGCCGTTCAATTCCAGCTTGATCCAGCGAACCTTGGCCAGCAGGAAATGCCTGAACTGCGCCGACCTGATGCCGAACAGTTCTCCATGCCCGATGCGTCCCCCGACCGATTCGCGCTGCACCGAGAAGCCGTTGAGCGACTGGTCGATCATCCGCCACTGTTCCAGCACATGGTCCTTAGATGCCGCGCGCGGATCCTGCTGCCCTAGCGCCGCGCCGCCGCCGACGTGAAAGTGGATCGCATCAAGGCCGCTGCAGACCAGGAGCTTGCCGATGTTGAGCTTGCTCCGCGGGTAGCGGCGGGCGGCGGCAGGCTGGCACCAGGCCCGGCTGATCTTGGACAGCAGTCGAGCTGCGGAGGGCTGGTGGCATTGCCGGCCAAGACCTAGGGTGGCCGGCGGGACTCCCCGTTCGAGCTGGGCGATCAACTGCTGAAGATACGGAGCCAGGCGGGCCGTGTCGAGATAGCGCAGGGATTCTTCGGGTGCGGAATCATCGACCAGGCGCAAGCCGCGGTCCTTGACCAGATCGACGCCGTAGCTGCACGGCGCGGCGACCGAGTTGGTGCTCCTGATGCTCGTCAGGGAGGCAAAGTGTTGCGCCCAGCCGAGTACCCAGGAAATCTCCCGCGGGCTGTGGGCATAGAGGTCGGCGAGGTCGGCCAGGAGCAGGGCGGTATAGGTATCGCCGCAACTGGTGGCGACGTCGTGCACCTCCCATACCACTACCCCAGTCAGTCCCCACTTCTCCGCAGTGACGTAGTAAGCATGAATGTCGAGCCAAAGCCCGGGCGCCGGCACCCGGCGGGCGCGGAAGTGCTCGATCAGCACCAAGCCGCTGTAATGGAGGCTGCGCTGGCAGAGCAGCGCGAGCTGCCGCTGAATATCCGCTTGCTCGCCGCCGGTCTGGGCGATCTGGGCATAGCCCTGCGCCATTAGCCGCCATAAGGCGACGACCGCTTCGAACACCTGGTTCTCTGCCGGGTTCGGGGGCAGCGGCTGGTCGGCATAGCGACCTGCGAGTTCGGCCTGCACGAAAGCCAGCGGCTTTGCCATCGACTCCAGCACTTCGAGATAGCCTGCGACCGGCGGCGGTGTGCGCCGCATTTCCGTGAGCAGCCTGGCCATCCTCCTGTGAGTGCGTTCGGCATTGCCCAGCGGCAGCGCGGCGACTGCGTCAAGGCAGCTCTTGGCCTCCCGCGTGTCGATGGCGCGGCCGAGGCTCAGGGGCGTCTGGCTCATTGCCATTCGAAGTCGGCGCGCTCGAAATCGGCCCCGCGCTCCAGCAGATGGCTCAAGCGGATGGCGCGCGAGTGGTCGCTATAGGTTTCGATGATGCGCCCCGGGCGGAAACAGCCGGGCGGCATCATCACGCTGGCCGGTTCATTCCGCTCCAGGACGGCGGGCAAGCGCAGACCCGGGCGAAAAGGTTCCTTGGCCTCAGTCACGCCGGTGCCGCGCCAAGCCACTGCCATGGGCCTTCCGGGCAGGATGCGGACGATGGAGGCGATGCACTCCCGGTCTTTTTCCAGCCAGATGGAGCGGATCACTCCGAGCAGGAAGTCCTTGGCGCCGGCGGTCCGGACCGCCACCAGATGGCCGTTACCCAGCCGGCTTCCCGGTTGGCTCAGCGGGCGCGCAAGGTGCAGCGCGGCGATGCCTTCCTCGACGAGCTGCCAGGTTTCGGGAAGGTATTCCTGGCAGGGCCCGCCCCGACGATGGGCGGCGATATTGCCGAAGGTGGCGATCTCTGCCATTTCCTGCTTGCTCAACCGGCTCGAACTTTCGGGCTGCTGGAAGGCCTTGCCGGAAAGGTGGTAGTGGATCGCTTCCATGCCGCCGACCAGCTGGCAGCTGGCGGTCCCGCGAGTGCTCGGGGCCGGGCTCAAGCCGCCTTTGCACCAGAGCCGATAGACCTGCTTCAGCAGCGTTGCGCAGCCCGGTTGCAGGCAGTCGATGCCGAGCTGCAGGTTTACCGGCGAAGCGCCGTCAGTCAGCGCCGTCAGCCGGATCTTCAGGCTCTTGCGCATCTCCGACGGATCCAGCCAGCGCAGCTGGGCGTTGCCGCTCCGGGCGGGCAGGAACGCAGCGGGCTGCTCGCCGGCCAGGTCCACAACCAGCAGCTTGGCCTTGATGTCGGCCGGCGCCGCCGCCAGGATGGCCACTTTGCCCGACCAGCGCCGCGCCCATTGTGCGACCAGGTCCAGCTGTCTGGGACTGAGCTCGTAGGGTTGGGCTGCGGCAATCAGGAGCGGCTCGAGGTAAGCCGCTGACACATTGGTGTTGCCGCTGAACCTCAGTCTGTCCGAGACGGGCTGGCGCGTGACCTGCAAGTCTTCGGCGCTACGGTAGATCCGATGCAGGCGGCGCCAATAGCCTGCCGACGGCAGAAATCCGGCGCGGCAGTCATCCAGCAGCGCCCCTGTCTTGATGCTCAGCGCGCGTTGGGCGATCAATGCCGCCCGGCCGGGCAGCGCATCGGCCTGCTCCAGGCATTGCAGGTAATTCGATTCCGCGGCAAGCCAGAGGGCCAGGCTGGCCTGGTAGGCCGATTGCTCCGCCGCCGCCAGGGGCAGGGGCTTGCCGGCGAAGCGCCGCGCGCATCCGTTCTGGGCGAAAAGAACGGCTTCGCGCAACAGTTCGAGGATGTCCAGGCGCTCGGACGGGGGCAGGGCGGTGCGATCGAGCATGCTCATCTGCCGCGACAGCAGCGCCTGAGCCAGCCGGCAGTCGGTGAGCGGCAAGGCGGCCAGCCATTCTCGGCAGCCGCTCGCGCTGGTGAAGGCCGCTTGTTCCGCCCTTTCCGCCGCTGGCCGGTCGGCGCGGATCATGCGCCGCCTCCGCCCTGCTCCATCGCCAGCGCCTGGACGATCGCCTGGCGCAACGCGGCGCTGGTCACCTCGGCTCGGGCCGGACTTGCCCCGCGTTTGGCTTGCGCCCAGATCGGCGCGGGAAATTGGCGGTCGTCGGAAAAGCGCGGGATGATGTGCCAGTGGAGATGCGGCACGACGTTGCCGAGGCTGGCGAGGTTGATCTTGCGCGGCCGGTAGCACACGCGCAGCGCCGCTTCGACGGCGAATACCAGGGCCATCAGATGAGCCCGATCGGCCCCCGAGAGGTCGCTCATCTCGGCCACGTGGGCCTGCCAGATCACCCGGCAGTAGCCCGGGTAGTCGCGACCTTCGCCGCCGCCCACCCGCACCACGCGACAAAGGCCGTCCTGCCAGACGATTTCGCCGCCGGGAAGCTCGCACAACTCGCAGTGTTCGACGGGGTCCATGGTCGCTCTCTGCGTTCAGTCTAGCCCATGGCCGGTTACAACAACACCCTTTCGATGCCGCCGCGGTTCGCCCTCTCGACGTATTCGGCCATCCAGCCGGCTCCGAGCAGGGTCCTGGCCATTTCCACCACGATGTAGTCGGCGCTCGTCCCGGCATCGTCGTCGAAGCGGCTCAAGCCTTGCAGGCAGGACGGGCATGAGGTGAGGACCTTCAGTTCCCCGGCGAAACCGCCGGCGCGCAGACCCGCGGCGCCCCTCTCCATCTCCTCCTGCTTGCGGAAGCGTATCTGGGTCGAGATGTCGGGGCGCGACACCGCCAGCGTGCCCGACTCGCCGCAGCAGCGCTCGTTGAGGACAACCGGCTGGCCCATCAGGGCATTGACCACCTTGAGCGGGTTGTGGGTCTTCATCGGCGTGTGGCAGGGGTCGTGATACAGGTAGCGCGTTCCGGACAGCCCGTCCAGCTTGACGCCTTTTTCCAGCAGGTATTCGTGAATGTCGAGCAGCCGGCAGCCGGGGAAGATCTTGTCGAACTGGTATTTCTGCAACTGGTCCATGCAGGTGCCGCAGGAGACGATCACGGTCTTGATGTCGAGATAGTTGAGGGTGTTGGCGACGCGGTGGAACAGCACCCGGTTTTCGGTGGTGATGCGCTGGCCGGACTCGTCGTCGCCGCTCGCGGTCTGGGGGTAGCCGCAGCACAGGTAGCCGGGCGGGAGCACCGTCTGCACCCCCAGATGGTAGAGCATCGCCTGGGTGGCCAGGCCCACCTGCGAGAACAGGCGCTCCGAGCCGCAGCCGGGAAAGTAGAAGACGGCGTCGGCCTCCGTCGTCAAAGGGTCGCGGATGACCGGAATGACCTTGTCGTCCTCGATGTCGAGCAGCGCACGCGAGGTCCGCTTGGGCAGGCCGCCGGGCATCGGCTTGGTGACGAAATGGATGACCTGGGCCTTCAGGCCCGGCCGGCCCAGCGTGGCCGGCGGATGCTTGACCGTCTCGCCGGCCAGTCCGAGAGACTTGGCCACCTTGCAGGCGAGGCGTTGCGCGGCGTAGCCGAGACGGATCATGCCGGCGCGCAGCAGCTTGATCGTCGCCGGGTCGGTGGCGTTCAGGAAAGCCATCGCCGCGGCCGTGCCGGGATTGAATTTCTTCTTGCCCTGGCGGCGGAGGAAGTTCCTCATGGCGATCGAGACATCGCCGAAGTCGATGTCCACAGGACAGGGGTTCAGGCACTTGTGGCAGATCGTGCAATGGTCGGCGACATCCGAGAACTCGTCGAAGTGCTGCAGCGAAATGCCGCGCCGCGTCTGCTCCTCGTAGAGGAAGGCCTCGATCAGGAGCGAGGTGCCGAGGATCTTGTTGCGCGGGCTGTAGAGCAGGTTGGCGCGCGGCACGTGGGTCGAGCACACCGGCTTGCACTTGCCGCAGCGCAGGCAGTCCTTGACCAGGCCGGAGATCTTGCCGATCTCGGACTGTTCCATGATCAGGCTTTCCGTGCCGAGCAGGCTGAAGGAAGGCGTATAGGCGTTGGCCAGATCGCCGCCGGGCATGAGCTTGCCCTTGTTGAAGCGGCCTTCCGGGTCGATCCTGCGCTTGTATTCCTGGTACGGACCGATCTCCTCCGGGGAGAGGAACTCGAGCTTGGTGATGCCGATGCCGTGCTCGCCCGAGACGACGCCGCCCAGGGCCCGGGCCAGCGCCATGATCCTGGCGACCGCCCGGTTGGCGGTGTCGAGCATGCCGTAGTTGTCGGAATTGACCGGGATGTTGGTGTGCACGTTGCCGTCGCCGGCATGCATGTGCAGCGCGACGAAGACCCGGCCGCGGAGCACTTCCTGATGCAGCGCCTGGATGCGCTCGTTGATGCGGCGATAGGCCTTGCCGTCGAAAATGGCGCTGAGCGGCGCCGCGAGTTCGCTCTTCCAGGAAACGCGCAGCGAATAGTCCTGCAGCCGATGGAACAGGGTCGGGTTCGCCGCCTTGTTGAGCAGCGGCCCGACGGCGATGCCGCGCGCGGCGAATTCCCCGCGTTCGCCGTCCGTCTGGGCCAAGGGCAGATCGAGGTGGTCGAGCAGCCACTGCCAGCGCAGCCGGACGGTGGCGATCAAGGCCAGGGCTTCCGCGCAGCGGTCGCCGAGCCACTCGTCCGGGCCGAGGGCGGCGTCGCCGTCGTCCGCCGGCAGGTCCGCGGAAAGGAATTCGGTGAGGGCGGCGCAAAGATCCAGCTTGTTCCGGATCGACAACTCGATGTTGATGCGCTCGATGCCGTCGCAGTAGTCGGCCATGCGCTCGAGCGGGATGACCACGTCCTCGTTCAGCTTGAAGGCGTTGGTGTGCTTTGCGATGGCGGCGGTGCGCGCCCGGTCGAGCCAGAACTTCTTGCGCGTCTCGGGGCTCACCGCGATGAAGCCTTCGCCGCCGCGAAGATTGGCGATCTTCACCACTTCCGAGGCGGCGGCCATCACCGCGGCCTCGTCGTCGCCGACGAGATCGCCGATCAGCACCATCTTCGGCCGGCCATGGCGGCGCGCCTTGGTGGCGTAGCCGACCGCCCTGACGTAGCGCTCGTCCAGGTGTTCCAGGCCGGCCAGCAGCACGCCGGCGCGGGCACCGTCCCGGCCGGGCTTGAAGTATTCGGTGATTTCGACGATGGAGGGTACGGCCTCCCTCACCTGCTCGAAGAACTCCAGGCAGACCGTGCGGGTGTACGCCGGCATCCGGTGCAGGATCCAGACTGCCGAGGTGATGATGCCGTCGGTGCCTTCCTTCTGAACGCCGGGCAGCCCCGCCAGGAACTTGTCGGTGACGTCCTTGCCCAGGCCGGCCTTGCGGAACAGTCGTCCGGGAATTTCCAGCGTCTCCTGCGAGATCAGCTTCTGCCCTGAAGGATCGAGGCGAGACAGGCGGAAGAGGGCGAGCTCCTGTTCGTGAATCTTGCCGAAATTGTGACCCAGGCGCTCGACTTCCAGCCAGTGGCCGTCGGGCGTGACCATGGTCCATGCGGCCAGATTGTCGAGCGCCGTCCCCCACAGAACGGCCTTCTTGCCCCCTGCGTTCATGGCGATGTTGCCGCCGATGCAGGAGGCATCCGCCGAGGTCGGGTCGCAGGCGAACACCAGGCCGGCTGCTTCCGCCGCCTCCATCGCGCGCCTGGTGACCAGTCCGGCGCCGGTGCGCAGGGTCGCGTAGGGCCGGTCGGCCTCGGGCAGCACGACGCGGTCGACAGCGCCCAGCGCGATCAGCTTTTCGGTATTGATGACCACCGAGCGGGCGGTCAGCGGCACTGCTCCGCCGGTGTAGCCGGTGCCGCCGCCGCGCGGAATGATGGTCAGCTCAAGCTCGATGCAGCCGTTCACCAGAGGGCCGATCTCCTCTTCGGTGTCCGGGGTCAGCACGACGAAGGGATATTCGACCCGCCAGTCGGTGGCGTCGGTGACGTGGGAGACGCGGCTCAAGCCGTCGAAGCAGATATTGTCCCGGCGGGTATGGCGGGCGAGAACGCGCAGCACCTTCTTGCGCAGCGCGAGGGTGGCGGGAAAGCGCGCTTCGAAGCGGCCCACCGCCTGGTAGGCGGCGTCGAGCAACATGCCGACGCGTTCGTTGCCGTGGCGGCGCTTCTCGATTTCCGCGAGGCGGTGGCGCAGCGCCTCGGTCAGCGCCTGATGCCGGCCCGGATTGGCGAGCAGGTCGTCCTCGAGGTAGGGATTGCGTTCGACCACCCAGATGTCGCCGAGCACTTCGTAGAGCATGCGCGCCGAACGGCCGGTGACGCGTTCGCTGCGCAGTTCGTCGAGGACGCGCCAGGCCGGGCTGCCTAACAGGCGGATGACGATCTCGCGGTCGGAGAAAGAGGTGTAGTTGTAGGGAATCTCGCGCAGGCGGGCGGACATGGAATCGGACATTGGGCAAAGCGTGATATTTTAGGCCGACTATGGCCGCGCAGGTCGGTCTTTAGGCCGACCTGCCGGGCAAAACGTCCTCCCGTCGCCGGGCGGTCGCCATAAAACGGCCGGCCGGCCAGGACCGGCCTGCCCACAGCCGAACAGACGCTTGCTCATGACCAAAGCCCCGATACTGCGCAATCTGCTGCATCTGACCTGGCCCGTGCTGGTCGCCCAGTTGGCGGTGATGGCCAACGGCGTCATCGACACCATCATGGCCGGGCGACTCTCCGCCATCGATCTGGCCGCGGTCGGAATAGGCGCCTCGATCTATGTCGCCGTGTTCGTCAGCGCCATGGGTGTGCTGCTGGCGCTCACGCCGACGGTCGCGCAACTCTATGGCGCCGGCCGGCATGAGGAGATCGGCGAGGAAGTCAGGCAGTCGGCCTGGCTCGCGCTGTTCCTGGGCGGCTTCGTGATCGTCACGCTGCGCCATCCCGAGCCCTTCCTGCTGCTGTCGAGACTGACGCCGGCGGTCGAGACCAAGGTGCGCGCCTATCTCGATGCGCTGTCCTGGAGCGTCCTGCCCTCCCTGTGGTTCCGCATCTTCTACGCGTTCTCCAGCGGCATCGGCCGGCCGCGCGCGATCATGGTCTTCAACCTGATCGGAGTGGCGCTCAAAGTGCCGCTCAACCTGATCTTCATCTACGGCGCATTCGCCGTGCCGGCGCTGGGCGGACCGGGTTGCGCCGTGTCCACCGCGCTGATCAGCCTTGTTTCCTGCCTCCTCGCCTGGCTCTGGTGCGCGACTGCCGGCGAGTACCGGCCATATCGCATTTTTGCCGGGCTGAGCCGGCCGCGCTTCGAGAAACTCGCCGGCCTGCTGAAACTCGGCCTGCCGATCGGGGCCACGTTTTTTGTCGATGTCACCGCCTTCACCTTCATGGCGCTGTTCATCGCCCGCCTCGGCCCGGTCACCTCGGCCGCACACCAGATCGCGGCCAATCTGGCGGCGCTGGCCTTCATGCTGCCGCTGGCGCTGGGCAATGCCGCCAGCGTCCTGGCCGGTCAGGCCCTGGGCGGCAACGATCCGCGCCGCGCCCAGCTTGCCGGTCTGGTCGGCATGGTCCTGGCCCTGGTCCTCGGCGCCCTGACCAGCCTGCTGCTATGGTTCGGCGCGGGGACGATAGCCGGGTTCTATTCGAAAGACAACGAAGTGAGGCTGGCGGCGACGACGCTGATCGCCTATGTCGCCGTCTATCATCTGTTCGACTCCTTGCAGGCGGTGTCGGTGAGCCTGTTGCGCGGCTACAAGAAGACCGCGGTGCCGATGGCCATCTACGCCGTGGCCTTGTGGGGCGTCGGCCTCGGCGGCGGCTACCTGCTCGGCCTGACCGACCGGATTGCCAAGCCTTCCGGGGCGGCCGGTTTCTGGCTCGCCGCCGCCCTCAGCCTGGCGCTGGCCGGGGTTCTGGTGGCGGCGTATTTCCTCAGGGTTTCGCGGCAGAGATTGTCCTATCCTCCCCAGGCCTGCTAGGCTTCGCTTCTTTCGACCTGGTTCCATCAAGCCCGCATGCATCCCGACTACCTGGAAAAAATCCTCAACGCCCGCGTCTATGACGTGGCCATCGAATCCCCGCTGGAACTGGCCCCCAACCTCTCGGCGCGCAGCGGCAACCGCATCTGGCTGAAGCGCGAGGACATGCAGCCGGTGTTTTCCTTCAAGCTGCGCGGTGCCTACAACAAGATGGTGCATCTCTCGGCCGGGCAGCTGAAGCGCGGCGTGATCACCGCGTCGGCCGGCAACCACGCCCAGGGCGTGGCGCTGTCGGCGCAGCGGCTCTCGTGCCGTGCGGTGATCGTGATGCCGGTGACCACGCCGCAGATCAAGATCAATGCGGTCAAGGTGCGCGGCGCGGAAGTGGTGCTGGCCGGCGACTCCTTCGACGAGGCCTACGCCCATGCGCTGTTGCTGGAGAAGAAGGAGAAGCTGGTCTTCGTCCATCCTTACGACGATCCCGAGATCATCGCCGGCCAGGGCACCGTCGGCATGGAGATCCTCCGCCAGCATGCCGACCCGATCGACGCGGTGTTCTGCGGCATCGGCGGCGGCGGCCTGATCTCGGGCGTGGCTGCCTACGTCAAGCGGCTGCGCCCGGAAACCAAGATCATCGGCGTCGAGGCGATGGACGCCGACGCCATGGCCCGGTCGCTTGCCGCCGGCCGGCGCATCACCCTCGACCGGGTCGGTTTGTTCGCCGACGGCGCCGCCGTGAAGCTGGTCGGCCAGGAAACCTTCCGCCTCTGCCAGGAATACGTCGACGAGATGGTGCTGGTCGATACCGACGCCATCTGCGCGGCGATCAAGGACGTGTTCGAGGATACCCGCTCGATTCTGGAACCTGCCGGCGCGCTGGCCATCGCCGGCGCCAAGGAATACGCCCGGCGGCACAAGCTGAAGGGCAAGACCCTGGTCGCGGTCGCCTCGGGCGCCAACATGAATTTCGACCGCCTGCGCTTCGTCGCCGAGCGCGCCGAAGTGGGCGAGCAGCGCGAAGCGGTGCTGGCGGTCACCATTCCCGAGAAGCCGGGCAGCTTCAAGAAATTCTGCGACCTGATCGGTGCGCGCAGCATCACCGAGTTCAACTATCGCTACTCCGACCCGTTGGCCGCCCATGTCTTCGTCGGCGTCCAGGTCGGCGATCGCGCGGAGTCGCTGAAGCTGGTCGAATCGCTGAAGAGGCACGGCCTGGCCACGCTCGACCTGACCGACGACGAGATGTCGAAGTTGCATGTGCGCCATATGGTCGGCGGGCGCGCGCCGCAAGTGAACGATGAACTGCTCTACCGCTTCGAGTTTCCCGAACTGCCCGGTGCGCTGATGCGCTTCCTGGAAAGCATGAGCGCCGGCTGGAACATCTCGCTGTTCCACTACCGCAATCACGGCGCCGACTACTCCCGCGTGCTGGTCGGCATGCAGGTGCCGCCGAAGGAGATGAAGGAGTTCCGCGCCTTCCTCAAGAACCTGGGCTACCGCTGCTGGGACGAGAGCAGCAATCCGGCCTACCGTCTGTTCCTGGGGTGAGCCGGGCGGAGCGCCTCATCTGTCCCGGGGCGACGAACGCTCTTCGAGCAGCTTGACCAGGGTGTGCAGGACGCGATTGACGGGCGTCGGGATACCCAGCGCTTCCCCGCTGCGGAGCACATGGCCGTTGAGATGGTCGATCTCGCTGCGCTTGCCGCGGGCCAGGTCCTGGGCGGTCGACGAAAGCTGGTTCGGCATGGTCCGGGCAATTTGCTGCACGGCCTGCCACATGTCCCCCGGCACGCTCACGCCCTCGCCTTCTGCGACCGCGAGACACTCCCCGACCACGTCGCGCATCAGGGCCTCCACGCCGGCGCCTTGCACCAGGCGGCCGTAGGGCAGTTGGGCGATCGCGGACAGGGCGTTGTAGGCGCAATTGAGGATCAGCTTGGCCCAAAGGGCGCCGGCCACGTTGTCGGAAACCTGCAGCGGCACACCGGCCTCGGCAAAGAGTTGCGCCAGGACGTCGCTGGCGGCCGACGGCCCGATCACCAGTTCGCCCCGGCCATGATGCCTGACGTGTCCCGGCCCGGCCATTTCGCTGGCGACATAGACGACCGCCGGAGCGATCTCTCGGCCCAGCAGCGCCTGCAGCCGCCGGGCGTTGTCGACGCCGTTTTGCAGGCTCAGCAGCCAGGCGTCGGCTGACAGGTGCGGGGCCATGTCCGCCGCGGCGCTCTCGGTGTCCGTCGACTTGACGCAGCAGAGCACGAGCTTGGCGCCGCGTATGCCGCTGGCGTCGGTGCTCGCCTCCATCGGCAGGTACGCCTGGAACGACTGGGTATCGAGGAGCAGACCGTCGCGCCGCACCGCATCGACATGAAGCGGACGTCCGATCAGGGCCACGCTATGGCCCGCCCGGGCCAGCATGCCGCCGTAGTAACAGCCCACCGCCCCCGCTCCCAGCACCGCAATTCTCATGTCGCCCGCTCCGGAAATATTCGGCGTCCCGAGTGTGCCACATTTTGCCGCGCCGGGCTCCGGGCGCCGGTCGAGCCATGCCCAGGCCGAGACGACTCCGCAATTGGCCAGCGCGGCGATCACCGGGTACGATGGGGCCTTTCCCGTATTCAGCCGAAGCCATGGTCAAAGTCTATAGGATCGACGGCGTCACCCCGGCTGTCGATCCGACCGCGTTTGTCCACCCCAGCGCCGTGCTCATCGGCGACGTCATCGTCGGCGCCGGCGTCTATATCGGCCCTTGCGCGTCTCTGCGCGGCGACTTCGGCCGCCTGGTGGTCCGTGCCGGCGCCAACGTTCAGGACTGCTGCGTGATGCACGGTTTTCCCGGCATCGATACCGTCGTCGAGGAACTGGGCCATATCGGCCATGGCGCAATCCTGCATGGCTGCGTGGTGAGGCGCAACGGCATGGTCGGGATGAATGCGGTCGTGATGGACAATGCCATCGTCGGCGAATCGGCGATGGTTGCGGCTGCCGCGATGATACGTTCGGGAATGGAAATTCCGCCGCGCATGCTGGCCGCAGGGGTGCCCGGCAAGTTGATACGGGAATTGAGCGAAGCGGAAATGGCCTGGAAGGTGCGCGCCACAGCGCTCTACCTGGATCTGGCGGTCCGCTGCCGGGCCAGCCTGCAATGGGTCGAGGCCCTTCCGGCGGCGGACGCGGCCCGAGAACGATTGCGCCTGCCGGAATCGAAGACCGAGGCGGTCAGACCCAAGCCGCCGGGCAAGAAGCCCCGGCAGCCGGGGAGGCAATGAGGCCCGCCCTGCCCGCCCGGTTCATCCTTAGTGAGGTCGCCCTGGCGCCGTGGATTGCGCGCGGCGGATCTTCATTGCCGGGTGCCGGCCCCGGATTGCCCGGAAGCGGCGGCGCGAGCCAGCAATGCAGCAAAGCCCGGATAGCTGTCCGGAGTCACAGCGAACTTGCTGGTGAATTCGCTGTGGGATGCGCCGCTTTCCAGCGCGGCGATGAACCCGCGGCGGTCGTTTATCCAGCTGCCACCTACCAGCGTCACGCCGCGGGCGAAGAGCGCATCGGGCAGGCAACCTGCGCTGGGCCCGATCATGGCGAACCAGCGGGCGTTGCGGCAGTAGCCGGCGACGAGATCGAGCGTGTCGTTGAGGAGCAGCGTGCTCGTCGATAGCACCTTGGCGCAGTCGGCGAGTTGCCCGGCATCGAGCGTCACGCGATAGCCGTCATGCTCGCCGACCAGTCCGGCCTTCAGTTCCAGGACGGTGAGCCGGACGCCGCTTGCGACGATCCGTCCCAGCAGAGGCCTGAACAGCCCTATCATGCCGAGATGTTCGCCCGGCTGAGGATTCATCTGGCCTATCGAGTCGGCACTGTTTTCCGGCCGAAAGCCCGCCCGGTCAAACAGGCAGCGTGAGAGCGCGTTGGCCGTCGCGAAGCCGATGGTCTTCCAGATCCCCTTGTCTCGGGCGTAGCGGCCCGCCACCTGAAGCGCATCGGCGCCGCAAAGACCGAAACTGTCGAGGCCTTCGTGCAGCTTCTCCAGGGTGTCGTCGAGCAGGACGTAGGACAAACCGAGAGACCCGTCCTCGAGTTCCAGCGCGCAGAACTCACCCCGGTTGTCCGGCGCGGTCTGGATCGTCGGCAGGTGCAGGGCGCGGATGCGCGGCAGGGGCCCCAGGGCGGCGAAAGCCTGCAGTTGCGCAAGGTATTCAAGAGCGAAGCTCATCGGGGCGTCATCTCCTTTGGGCGGAACAGGGGGTGAACACTTCGGCAGCGGCATGGTCCGGAATTCGCGCAGGAAGCCGCTTTTTCCGTTGGCCGCGTCATTCGCGCCCAGGATACGATATTCTCATGGCTATTCCTTTGCTCATGCGAAAAAGAGTGCTGCCTGCCCCGGAGAGAATATGGGACTGAATACCGACTATGCGACGGCGGAACCCTCGCGCGCCGAGATCGACGCCCTCGAAGAAGCCACGGTCCTCGAATTCGGCTCGCCCGAATGCGGACATTGTCGCGCCGCCCAGGCGCTGATCGCCCAGGCGTTCGCCGATCATCCGCGGGTCGGCCACATCAAGATCGAGGATGGCCGGGGCCGCCCGCTGGGGCGCTCATTCGCCGTGAAGCTCTGGCCAACGCTGATATTCCTGCGCCACGGCAAGGAAGTCGAACGCCTGGTCCGTCCCGCCGACGCAAGGGCAATTCTCCAGGCGCTGATCCGGATCGATGTCGCCCGATGAGGCGCCGGGACTGCGCCGCGCTCGACAGCGCGGGCCTGAACCTGCAAGCCGTCTTCAATCTGGACGAACTGCCCGCGCAGATGGTGGCGGAACTTCGCCGCCGTTTCGATCCCGGCGCTCGCTTCCGCCAGCTTATCCTGATCGGCCACGCCGGCAAGACCTTGTGGGCGTCGGTCAGGGCATCCGGAATCGCTTCGGAAAACCCCATCGACGATTTCAGCGTCAGGACGGTCGGGCAGTGGTTTGCGCAGCAGTTCGCCGACAATTGCCGCGAGATCGTCTACCCGGGCAGCAACGCGCCGGATCTGCAGGCACTCGGCAAGATCGCCGGCTGGCACCATGCATCGCCGCTGAGGATAGGCATCGGCGCAACCTGGGGCACTTGGTACGCGTATCGCGTCGTGCTGCTGGCCGATACCGAACTGGAGCCGAGTCAGCCGATCGAAAGCGAATCTCCCTGCCCGGGCTGCCGGCACAAGATCTGCATCGCCAGTTGCCCGGGCTCGGCCTTGGCGGCAGGCGACCTCGATCTCGGGAAATGCGCCGCCTACCGCAAGCAAGCCGATTCGAGCTGCAAGGCCACTTGTCCGGCGCGGGTCAGTTGCCCCGTGGGCAGCGCCCATCGCTATTGCGATGAACAGATCCGCCATGCCTACTCGATTTCCATGAAGAGCATCGAACGCCACTGCTGAAGCGGTCAGTGATGGTGGGACCTGCCGCGAGCAGCAACAGCGCTCGGCGACGGGCGCCGCACCGGGACATTCTGAACTGAATCGGACGCAGGGAGTGGGCCTGGCGCTAGCAGGAATCGCGGTTTCAAGGGTAACATCGGCCCTTTTGCGACTCTCGCCGTTCATTCAACGATGTCCGTTAGCTTCAGCGCGCCCAATCAGTACTTCCTCGACAAGCTTGTCACCCTTTCCGAGAAGCAGACGGTCACCGCGGCCGACGACATCTACGACGACCGCGGCTTCAAGCTCTGGGCCAAGGGCGTTGCGGTTTCGCGCGAGCTGCAATCGAAGCTGGTGCTGCGCAAGCTGGCAAAGCCGCTGGAGTCTTCGCTGACTGTCGAGCATGCTGTGTCTTTCGCGGAGATCATCGACGATTGTCTGGCAAAACTGGGGGAAGAGCCCCTGCTGCAGAAGATTTCCGGCGTCCGCTCGGCACGGCAACTGCTCGGCGAAGCGAGAACCCTGAAGATCCCGCGCCCGTTGCGGCTGCTATTGACCTCGGTCAAGCTGAACGATGCTCGCGCCTACGAGCACACTCTTTGGGTCGTGGCGATTTGTGCCGGGATTGCCGCCGAACTGAAAGCCTTCACCAACGATGCCACTAACCTCCTGATGGCGGCGGTTTTGCACGACATCGGGGAGTCCAATATCAACCCCGAGTATTTCAACACGCCAAGGCGCCTGGCGCCGCAAGAATGGAAGCATGTGGTGAGCCACCCACTGATCGCGCAGGCGCTAGTTCAAGATCTTACGTCGCTACCGGCCGCCGTCGCCCAGTGTGTCGGCCAGCACCACGAGCGACACGACGGCAGCGGTTACCCCTATCAATCCCGGCGCGCCGATCAACACTCGCTCGCCGGCTGGATCGCTGTCGCCGATGTCGCCGCCAGCCTGCTCGCTTCGGGCAGCAAAGGGGCGTCCTCGAGCCTTGCCCTGGCCATGCGCGTAGTTCCGGACGAGTTCGACCGCGATGCCGCGGGCGTGGTGAGCCGGGCTGTGCGAGGGACGGAAGACGAATTCGACGTGGAAGGCCGCGGCGATTGCGTCGCGGATGCACGCGAGGTAATGGACAGGATCGAAAGCGTGCGCCGCGCCCTGGCCGAGGTCGCCCAGACCACCCGGCTAGCGTTCGTCAGACAGACCTGCATCGGCGCCGAAGCCCTGCTGCACACCTTGACCAAGTCCATGCGCGCGACCGGCGTGCTCGAAGCGGCCATGCTGGGCGAGGGCATCAACGATCTGCAACTGATGGCGGAAAGATGCCTGATCGTGCGCGAGGTCGAGTGGCGCATGCGCAACCTGGGGCGCAACATCTACCTTCGCGCCGAAAGCCAGCCGAGCCCCGAACCCCTGGCGCAACTCGCCGGGAGTATCGAGATGATCGACCGCAGCGCCGCCTGACTCAAGCCGTCCCGCCCGCCGCCGGGCCTTTGCCGGCCGTCGTACGTGCGCGCAACTGGCCGCAGCCGCCGTCGATGTCCTGGCCGGCGGAATTGCGCAGCTTGGTCAGAATGCCGCGCCGGTGCAGCTGGCCCACCATCGCGGCGAGGCGTTCGGGAGCCGGTCGGTCGAAGCCGAGACCCGCGACCGAGTTGTAGGGAATCAGGTTCATGACCGCGTATTTTCCGGAGAGAAGTCTGACGATGCCGTCCAGTTCCTCAGCGCCGTCATTGACGCCCGCGAGCAGCGTCCACTGGTACTGGATCGGGTAGCCGGTCGCACGGGCGTAGCGCTCGCCCAGTTCCACGAGTTCCTCCGGGGCTATGCGCGCCGCGCGCGGCAGAAGCCTGGCGCGCAGTTCGGCACGGGCCGAATGGAGCGACAGGGCCAGCGCAGGCTTTACCTTCCCCAGCGGCAGTCGTTCGAACAGGCGCCGGTCGCCGACGGTCGAGACGACCAGATTCTTGTGCCCGATCGCGCCTGCGGTGCCGAGCAGGTCGATGGCTTCGAGTACGTTGTCCATGTTGTGGGCCGGCTCGCCCATGCCCATGAACACGACCTTGCGGACGACGCGCCTGGCCCGGGCCAGCACCACTTGCGCGACGATCTCCGCGCTGCCGAGCTGGCGCTGCAGGCCGTCCCGGCCGGTCATGCAGAAGACGCAGCCGACGGCGCAGCCGACCTGGCTCGAGACGCACAGGCCTTCGCGCGGCAGCAGCACGCTCTCCACCGTCTGGCCGTCGGCCAGTTCGACCAGCAGGCGGACCGAACCGTCCTGGCCGGCATGTTCGGAGTGCAGGCGCGCGAGCGCCTGCAGTTCTGCCATGAGGGCGGGCAGCGCGGTGCGGACTTTCAGGGGAAGAAAATCCGCGGACCGGCGCGGACCGCTGTCCAGCGAAAGCCGCTGCGTCCAGGCGCGCAGCAGGCGTTGCTCATGGCACATCTTGGCGCCCTGGCCGCGCAGGCGCTGCCGGATTTCTTCGATACGCATGGGGAGCCGGATGTCAGCAGCGGATGGCGTCGGCCGAAGAGCGAAGCCGGACATTTCGTCGCCCGCCATCGGCTTCAAGGTGTGCATAAGCAGGTTCGTGGCGCAAGCGGGCATCGACCACGGCCCGGCCCACGGTGAAATGGTAGATGTCCTGAAAGCGCCCGGTATCCAGCCCCAGCGCGCGATGCACGGCATCGTCGAAATAGCAGCCGATGCCGGTGCCCTGCACGAGGGACGCGGCCGCTTCCAGGTAGAGCACTTGTCCGAGCATCCCCGCTTCCCAGAAGCGCCGGCGATAGAGCCAGGGCGCCTGGGCGATGTCGTCAAAGCGCGCCAGCATCGCCAGCGCGAAGGCGGAGTCGCCGGCTATGGCCTGGTGGCAGGATACCGTGGCCGCGAACGGTTTGACTTCCATCGGCGCGAGAAGATACAGCGGCAGATGATCGGGACAGCCCGGGACTTGCGCCCAAAGCCAGTCCGGGCGCATCGCACGGCGCAGTTCGGCGGCGGCTTGGGGACAACGGGGCAGGCAGTAGATGCCCGGCTCCAGCCCCGCGACGCGATGCACGAACAGCACCGGATGGACGCAGGGCGCGGCATTCAGCAGGGACCAGGGTGCCTGGCCCGGGCGCGGCAGCAGGGCATCGAGCATGCGATGGAAAGCCTGCGCGCCGAGGGCGGTGACGCCATCGAAGGCCTGGGCGGAACGGCGGGCGCGGATCAGCTGGCTGACCGGCTGGCGCGAGGCTGGGGCCAGATCCGGCAGCGGCGCCGTCGTTTCGGCCGCCATCGCCGTGCCGTGCGGTTTCCGCGCGGCCTCGGCCACGGCGGGGATTTCCGGCCAGTCGCGATGCTGCCCGCTCAGGGGCTTGGCGCGCCCCGCCCACTTGGCTCCGGCCAGCCGGGCCAGCACCTCCGCGGCCGCGGGCGCCCGGCCCGGGCCGATCCAGACCAGCGCTTCGGGCACTTCGGGCTCCGCCGCCGGGAAGTCCCCCGCGCGATCAACGCCGGCGAGCGCGGCGATTTCCGCGTCGCCCCATTCGCTGAGCAGGCGCGTCGGCCAGCCGAGGGCGGCGGCGGCATAAGACAAGGCGGCCAGGGCGTGACCGCAGTCGTGCTGGCAGTAGCGGAAGGCGCGCATGCCGTACTTCCAGGCCTCGCGCCAATGGATGCCGGTCAGCGCCAGCAGGACGCCGCCGGACCAGGCGAACGCCGCCGCAGTCCGGTGTTCCAGGCAATGCCGGTCCGGCCGGTAGTGGTGAACGCCGGCCGGCAGGCCGGGCAGATCGGGGCAGATCAGGTAGCCCTCGGTGGGATGCAGGTTGCCGCTGGACGGGTTGCAGCGCAATGCCCAGCGACTCTCGCCGTAGGACTTCCAGGCCGACAGGCCGAGGGACAGTTGCAGCAGGCAGGCCAGGCTGTCCGCATTCCGGACCTGCTGCGGCGCGCCGTCGGACGCGAACAGCTGGTCCCAGCAAACCGGCAGCTCGTCCGTCAGGAGCGGCAGGTCGAGTTCCGGGGCGCCAGGGTAGCAGCGGAAGGGGTCGGGCTGGGAGGCCCAGTCCAGTCCGCCGGGACCTGGGGCATAGCGATCCAGATGATGCTTGGAACGTTCATGGTAGCTGAGGACGGAATCCACGGGCGGGGAGAACTCGCCGGGCTCAGGTGCGCAGGGGATGGATCCAGGCGAACAGCGCCTGACCCTGGGATTCGGCCAGCCGGGCGAGATCGGCCAGTTCGGCGAGCAGCGCCGCGAGCACGCCCTCCTCCCACTCCCCGGCTTCGAACTCCTCGGTCTGCGCCAGTTCGGCGGCGATCTCCTCGATCGGTTCTTCGTCCAGTTCCGCCAGGCGCTCCAGCGCCTCGTCGGCGAAACGCAGCACCACCGCCCCTTCGGCCTCGGAGACATAGACCGGCTCGTAATGCGCCAGCGCGTCGTCGAACAGGTCGCCCGTCAGCAGGCAGTGGAGCGTCGCGATCTTGGCGGTGTCGAGATCGCGCAGTTCGAAGCCGCTCCACTCGTCGACCGGATTCAGCGATTCGCCGATCGCTTCGATCTCGTCTTCTTCGGCGGCGATGATGTGGGTCACGATGCCCATGCTGGTCTTCTCCTTGGCCAAAAAACTAGGCTCGATCCAGATCCAGCTGCGTCAGATAGAGGCGCAGGTCGAATTCGAGCTGAGGGTAGTCGGGCGCCATCGAGGTGCACAGCTGGTAGAAGGCCTTGTCGTGATCCCTCTCCCTGAGATGCGCCAGTTCATGCACGACGATCATCTTCAGAAACTCGGCGGGCGCGTCCTTGAACAGGCTGGCCACGCGGATCTCGCGCTTGGCCTTGAGCTTGCGGCCCTGTACCCGGGCAACCGCGCTGTGGCTGCCGAGGGCATTCCTGACGACTTGCAGATTGCTGTCGTAGGCCACCCGGGAGACGGGCGCCGCCTTGCGCAGGAAACGGCCTTTCAGGTCCAGGACGTAGTCGTAGAGCGCGCCGTCGCTGCGCACCTCATGGCCGGCCGGGTACTTCCGGCGCAGCATCTCGCCCAGGCGGCCGGCCGCGATGAGCTGCCGTATCCGGTCCTGCGCCGCCTCGGGGTAGGCCGCGAAATATTTCAGGGCCGGCATGTCAGGCGCCGGTGAGCACTTGGGCCAGCCAGGTCTCGATGTCCAGCAATTCCTCCACGCAGACCGTGTGCCCTATGGCGTAGTCGTGCCAGGCAAGCGGGTAGCCTCTGGCCTGCAGCAAGTCGGCCGATCGTTTGCCGATCGCGTAGGGTATGACTTCGTCTTCGTGCCCGTGCGCCATGAAGATGGGCACGTCGCGGTTCGCCGCGTGCGCTTCCGCGGTCAGCGTGCCGGCCAGCGGCACATAGGTCGATAGCGCCAGGATGCCGGCCAGCCGGCCGGGGTGGCGCAAGCCGGCGTGCAGCGCAATCACGCCGCCCTGGGAGAAGCCGGCGAGCACGATATGGCCGTCGGCGATGCCGCGCGCGTTCTCGCGCGCAATCAGCGCCTCGAGTTGCAGGGCGGACAGGCGCACGCCCTCCTCGTCTTCGCGCTTTCCTGAGAAATCCTGGGCGACGAGGTCGTACCAGGCGCGCATCACGTAGCCGCCGTTGATGGTCACCGGCCGCATCGGCGCATGCGGAAAGATGAAGCGGATCGGCGGCAGACGGTCGAGATCGAACTGCTCGACGACCGGCTCGAAATCGTGGCCGTCTGCGCCCAGTCCGTGCAGCCAGATCACGGCGTACCTGGGCTTGGCGCCGGTTTCCCTTTCCAGGGCGGGCAGCAGGTCTTCCGGAGAGGATGGGGCTTGCGGGGTGTTCATGGAGGCTTTTCCGACGGACGGACTCCCAGTGTATCGAAATCACAGGCGACATCAAGAAGCCATTGACCATCCGAGAGCGCGCAGCTTCGCGGACAGCCGCCCGCGGCGATTCTGTTCAGAAGAGTTGATCCTCGACGGCCTTGATGCCTGCCTCGGCGCAGCGCTCGTCGCTGCCGCCGCCGGGCGCCCCGGAGACGCCGATGCCGCCGACGACGCTGCCCGAGGCTTCGAGCGGCAGACCGCCGGCCACCATGACCAGGCCGGGAATCCCGCGCAGGCCGCTTTCCGGCTTGCCGGGCTGGGTGGCTTCGGCGAGTTGTCCCGTCGGCGTCCTGAAGCTCACCGCGGTGCGTGCTTTGCCGATGCCGGCGTCGAGCGTGTGGAATCCGGCGTAGCGGTCGCGCAGCACCACCAGCGGCGCGGCCGAGCGGTCGACGACCGCAACGCTCACCTGCCAGCCTGCGTCGCGACAGTAGCGGAGCGCCGCTTGCGCCGCCGCGAGCGCCGTCTCCGGGGTCAGCGTCGCCGCCGTCTGGACGCCGCGCGCTTCCTCGGCCCGGGGCGAACCCGAAGGCAGGGCCAGGAGCGGCAGCAGCGCAAGGGCCGCGACCCTGTGCAATTTGCGCGCGCCGATCGGCGGCGGGAAGCTTGTCTCGGCTGACATGGCACATTTCTCCTGATGAACAAGGCACCGGGCGATCCTGCGACCCGGGCGGCGCATGAGACGCTTCCCGATGGCAGTTCCGTGCCGACATCATAGCCGGACTCCGCGTTCTGCAGGGGCATGGAATGTCGCGTTGCCGCATTGTCAGGCGGCCGTGCCAGCATCCGGCGGCGCAGTCGGCCTGTGCGCAAATCGGGCTGTTGCATCGCTCATTCCAATGGAGTATTGTCGGCTCGCTTCAAGATTTGAAGCATAAACAAATAATATTTCAATATGTTACAAATAAATCGGGCCGGTCCGGCAAGCGGACCCCGCCCAAAACTCAATGGAGGCTGGAGATGACTATGAAGTTGAAACTGAAGGCTGCGCTCATTACGATCGCGTAGATCGCTTTATTGGCGGGCTGCGGAGGCGGAAGCGATAACAGTCTTCCTTCGCAGTTCGTGACCGAAATAGCAGTACCCAACATTGGTGCCACCACCACATTTTCATTCGACCTCGGCCTGGTGACCAACCACAACGGGGTCGGTCGTTACTATGTGACCGATCGCAACAACCTGGGGGTCGATGTGGTCGATATCGGAACCCTTCAGGTGATTGCGCAAATCACGGGCACCGGTGCCACCGCCTTCGCCGGGTGCAGGCTGACCGGCGGAGCCTCCATTGCGACCTGTGTCGGGGCGAATAACGACTTGTCCGGGCCCGACGGCATCGACGAGATCTACTACACGAACGGCTCCGGAACCCTGGTAAACAAGCTCTACGCCGGCGACATCAACTCGGTGAAGGTGATAGATCCGGTGGCCTTGAAGGTCTCCAAGGTGATCACCAACCTGGGCATCATCGGCTCGGGCACCCGCGCCGACGAAGGCTGCTTCGACCTGAAGGACCATCTGTACTGGAGTTCCAGCACCGCGGATACGACGGCGAACATCATCAACACCGATACCGATACCGTCGTCGCCAAGATCACCTTCAACGAGGCCAACGGAACTCCCGGGGCGGGCCTGGAAGCCTGCGTCTATGATGCCAAGAACGACATGTGGTTCGTCAACAACGACGGCATGGTCGCCAATCCCGACGGCGAGATCAACGGCATACCAGGCGCCGCAATGAGGGCCCTCGTGGCAACCGCGACCAACACGACCTACCCGACCGTCAATTACCTCTCGATCGCCGGCGTCAAGATATACAGCCAGAGCTCCCCTGGCTCACCCTGCGATGGCACCGGCCTGGCCCTGGGACCGAATAACGACATGGCCATCAACTGCCGTCCTGCAGCCGTCGGCGCGCCGCTGGTCGTGAAGATCCTGGACCGCACCACCGGCGTCTTCAAGGCGTCCGTGCCGGCGGGCGGCGGCGACCAGCTCGCCTACGACGCCACGTCCAACCGCTATTACAGCGCTTCCAGCCGCTGGAACAACACCGGCAAGACGATCAACGCCGGAGGCGCGTGCACCGCTGCGCTGCCATGCAACCCGGTCCTGGCCGTCATCGATGCGGCGTCCTATGCCGTCATCAACATGCTCCCGACAGGAAACAATTCACATTCGGTGGCAGTCGATCCGGTCACGGGCTATGTCTTCTCGCCGCATTCATCGGACACGGGAGGCGCCGGATTTTCCAAGAGCTACTATTTCCTGGGTGGAACCGGGGGCGCGGGAGGCTTTACGGTCTATAAGGGAAGATAGGAACGAGATCGGCACGGTCGGTGCCTGACTTCGGGCACCGCCGCGTCGCAAGTCGCACCTTCGGGAGGCACGGCCTCCCGTTTTCTTTTGTCGCATCTGGCTGCCGCAGCCTGCCCATGAGGCTGACCCCGGTTACCGGGCCGCCCAGCAGGGCGTTGCGATTCCGGCGCCGAGGTCGGCCTCGACGAGGCGGCGGCGCACTTCGAGCAGTTGCGCGATCAGCGCCGGTTCGGCTCGGCCGTAGGCTTCGGCATCGGGCGTGCGCTTGACCACGACGCCGAGCAGCTCGGTGATCGCGTTGCCGATCGAGTTCTGGCTGATGGTGACGATGAGCCTGCCCGCGTCGTTGCGGTAGATCAGTTGCTTGAAGGCGGGCTGCCAGCGGATCGCGTTGGCGTACTTGGCGTCGGTGATGCAGCGGTCGCGCACCATCTTCGCGGTCTTCAGGAAATCATTGTTGAACTGCAGCTTGTTCACCACCAGGTCCGGGAAGTGGATGCCCTCCGGCAAGGGCGCGTTGCGGGTCGATACCTGGCTGAAGAAGGTCCGGTAGAAATCGATGAAGCCCATCAGCAGGATGTCGTACTCCTGCCAGAAGCGAACTTCCTTGAGCGCCGCTTCCCCGCCTCGAATCTCCCAACTCGGCAGTCCCTGCGGGTAGCCGGTCAGGGCGATCCGGCATGACCCCTCCGCGCATGGCTGCAGGACCTGCAGGTCGAGCCCTGCGAAGAAGGCGCGGTAGACGTCGTGCATATGGGCCTGGAACAGCGAGTGCTGGCCGCCGTCGGTCAGGTTGGGATTGTCCGCTTCGGCGAGAGCGGCCGCACGCACTTCGGCTTTGTCGAAGACGATGAAGTGATTGTGCAGCATGCGGATGCTCGGGACGCCCGGCGACGTCAGCGGCCAGGTGGCATCGAGACTCGCTTCGCCGGCGAGCACCATGGCCTGTTCCGGGTCGGGGTAGCGCTCGAGCATGTAGCCGATGATGATCTGGTTCATGCGGTTCCAGACGTTCCTCACCGGCTCCGGCACCTGGGTACGCCTTACCGGGCGGCCGAGGGGATCGAGGATGCTCTGCGAGGTATTGTAGATGATCGATGCGTCGAACTCGTTGCTGTGGCCGAGCGCCTTGCGGTAGAGCAACAGGCCCTCCGGGTTCTGCAGCAGGCCGTTGTTGTGAACCAGGTCGTTGAGATTCTCGGCGCTGTTGAAGAACTCGTTCGGTTTCATTCCTTCCGGGACGTCGAGCGGAATCGGACGAAACGCGGTGACGATTTCTCTCGGGCCAGATTGCATGGTGTCGCACTCCGCTCGGCAAGATGCGATTGAAGCGGGCTTCGCCGCAGTCGTCTTCGGCCGGCGATACGTTCACGCGGCCGACGCGACGGTTTCCGGCAGCTTGCTCACCCGGCACAGGATGCAGCGCGCGATGGAACCGCCGACGACGGGGTCCACATCATCGCGCAAGGGCGTAAGGACATTGGCGCCGACGGCCAGCACGCCTTCGACCGGGTCCTCGCCCGGCATGTACCAGAGCCCTTCGGCATTGACCACCTGC
>CAIVDC010000128.1 GCA_903904605.1 uncultured Sterolibacterium sp. | reverse complement strand
GGGCTTGACCTCCAGGTACAGCCCCTTGGTGTCCGAGAGCTTGTACGGCTTGTCCTTGCACTTGGCGGTGCGGCACTGCGAGTCGGTCAACATGGCGGGTTCCCCATTGGTCAGGCCCGGATCGTGTACCCGCTTTTTCAGCGCCTCGATTTTGGACCGTACCCACAAACATACCCGCTTTTAGATGGGACGGCAAGGGACGAAGTGAAACTGCCACCAACAAGAAACCCCGTAATCACGGGGATTTACGGGGGTTTTTGGGATGTCATGGGATGCCTTGATCCCATCGGCCGGGTTAGACGTTAAACAGGAAGTTCATCACGTCGCCATCCATAACGACGTACTCCTTCCCTTCCGCACGCATTTTCCCCGCTTCCTTGGCGCCCTGTTCGCCGCCGCAGGCGATGAAGTCATCAAAAGCAATGGTCTGAGCACGAATGAAGCCATGCTCGAAATCGGTGTGGATCACGCCCGCCGCCTGGGGCGCGGTGTCGCCGACGTGGATGGTCCAGGCCCGCACTTCCTTTATTCCGGCGGTAAAGTAAGTCTGCAGCCCCAACAACTTGTAGGCGGCTCGGATCAGCCGATTCAGGCCTGGCTCGTCCTGGCCGAGATCGGCCAGGAATATCTGCTTTTCATCGTCGGGAAGATCGGCGATCTCCGCTTCCATCGCAGCGCAGAAGGCCACCACCGGCGCCTTCTCCAGCGCCGCGTGCGTCTCGACCTGTCCCAGGAGCGGATTGTCCGCGAAGCCATGTTCATCGACATTCGCGGCGTATAGCGTCGGCTTGGCGGTGATCAGGCAGAAGGGCTGCAAGGCGGCCCATTCCTCCTTTGACAGGTCGAGGGCGCGCACCGGCTTGGCCTGGTCCAACTGTGCCCGCGCCTTTTCCAACACCGCCACCAGCCGCTGCGCCTCCTTGTCGCCGCCGGACTTGGCCTGCTTGGCATAGCGTGCCAGACTCTTCTCGACGGTGGCCAGATCGGCCAGCGCCAACTCGGTCTCAATGGTCTCGATGTCGGCCAGCGGGTTCACCCCGCCGGCGACATGGACGATATTGTCGTCATGGAAACAACGCACCACATGGACGATGGCATCGGTCTCGCGGATGGTGGCGAGGAACTTGTTGCCCAGGCCTTCGCCCTTGCTGGCACCGGCAACGAGGCCTGCGATATCGACAAACTCGACGATGGCGTGCTGCACGCGCTGCGGCTTGACGATCGCCGACAGCTGATCGACGCGCGAATCGGGCACCTCGACGATGCCGAGGTTCGGCTCGATGGTGCAGAAGGGATAATTCTCCGCCGCGATGCCCGACTTGGTCAGGGCGTTGAACAGGGTCGATTTGCCGACATTGGGCAGGCCGACGATGCCGCATTTGAGGCTCATGTAAATCCTTTACATATCAGCACCATCCTGCCCAACCTCGGCATCGTCGAGGTGCCAGGAGCGCTGGAGGAAAACAGCCGATGGTGAATGTTGGTTGGGGCAAAAACAGCCAAACCGAAGCAGTTTCGCAACGATTTTGTACTGGCTTTGTCCCGGAAAGATGGCAATTGTAACCCTCTCGGAAGCTCTGCTCCAAAGGCTCGGTGCGACAGATCGCCGAATCCTGCGGGATAAGGTCTTGTGCGGCTTTTGTCTCAAGCTCAATGAGCGCAGCCGTACTTTCCTTGTGGCGACTAACCAACCAGAGGGAGGTGAAAAAGACCAACGACTGCGCTACACTTATCCACAGCTGCAAACATGACATGCAGCTATAGTCCCTGGCCAGAATTCAAACGGTACGCCTGATCAGAATTCACCCGGCACGGACATTACGGGACAGCCAAACGGCTCAAGCCGGGCAGCAAGAAGCGCTATGACTCGATCTTCCGCACCCATTTTGGCGACTGGCTGGATCGTCCCGTGAGCGCCTTGGGTGATCCAGGTTCCTTGTCAACTCCTTCATCAGCTCAGGCCAAGGTCAGTTGTCGATCTTTGGAAATGCCCATGCTTGCACTCTCTACTGCTGGCAAGGAAATGGTCAGCCTCAACTCGTTCGCACCCGGTGGCCGGATGAAGCTCTTCACAAAATCGATGTTCGTGCGTGAGCGAAGCCACGGCATGACGTCCTTCTTCTTCAGGACCAGCGGCACTTGCAGTCCATGCGGTGCCAGCATTCGATTCGGTGCCGTCGTAACCAATCCCGCGGTCAGCGCAGATCCCTGTGCATAAGGTATGTTCGGCCCAAAGATACCCCCCAATAGGAGAAGTCCCCCATCGTTCCGCGATAGTGTGTAGGACATCGTGACCCCATCGATTTCACGGAGCCAAGTGAAGTACGTAGCCGGCACAATGCAGCGCCAATTGCGAAAGGCCACAGAGGTTGTCCATTTGCGACCGATTGTCGCTCCAGCAGTATAGTAAATCGGATCATCTGCAGTCATTCGCCATTGAGGGACAAATCCCCATACTGCCTCGGCGTTGGTCGCTTCGCCGCTAATCATAGTTATGATCTGCAACCGGTCCCCGGGCTCCGACGTTTTGGACTTCTCTGGCGGAAAGAAGGAATCGTTGGGAAAAGACTCCTTATATTCATCAGGCGTTGCCTCGAGTACGATCTTCTCCGTCATGGCGATCTCCTTTGTCGCAATTCCGTTGAAAGGCACCTGTATTGCAACTCTTCGCTATTGATTTCGCCCCTCGTTTCGCCCGCCTTTACGGACCACCGAAAGACCATGCTCTCAATTAACCCGATAACTATCAAACTTCGAGCGCTATTGGTATAGCTTGGTTCCGTAAGATACTGCAACGTCACGTTTTGCTCGGCAAATGCATGGCAAGGGAACCTCGTTTCAGCCGTGTTGTTGCTTCTTCAGCAACCTCCATGCCACGATTATTATCTTTCTTTTTCAATGTCTTATAAAATTATACTTATAATCTGTCGCCCGGTAATGGTGCGATGCAGCAACGCCTTGTCTCCAGTTGGTGCGCGAGATCATCAGGCTTGGCGAGCGCCCAGGCGTTGGGGATGCTGTGCAGCGCCACGTCCTGAATCACACGGCGCCCGGGTCTGATGTGCTGCACAAGCATTATGTCGCTCCCGACTGTTCGGATGTGCTGGCAGCGCTCGTGTTGATCCGGAGGGAACTGAATCAATTGATGGGGCGAGGAGACTCCACGCTCCGATTTATAGGTAGGGCAAGAGAACTACATGCGACAATAATTTCATGCCAACCCCTCTTCCGTTGCGCCACTTTCTACTCGCGCTGGCCGTTGCCTGCGTCTGGGGTACCAATTTTGTGGTCATCAAGATTGCACTGGGACATCTGCCGCCTTTCCTGTTTGCTGCCCTGCGTTTTAGTCTCGCTTTGGTTCCTGCGATGTTCTTCCTGCCACGCCCTTCGGTAAAACGGGGAAACCTCGCCTTATTCGGCTTGCTGATCGGGGTCGGTCAGTTCGGGCTGCTCTATGTCGCGATGAAGGGCCGCATCTCGCCGGGCATTGCCTCGCTGGTAATCCAGGTTCAGGTGTTCTTTACAATTGGCCTGTCGATGCGCATTAGCCACGAACGGGTACGTAACTTCCAATGGTTCGCCCTGCTGCTTGCGACTATCGGGATCGCGATCATCATGTTGAACACCGGCGGCACCACTACGTTCATCGGCTTATTGCTTGTTCTGTTGGCCGCATTGTCTTGGGCTGGCGGGAATGTCACCGCCAAGCAGGGTAGCCCAAGCAATATGCTCGCCTATGTGGTCTGGTCTAGCGCCTTTGCGATACCGCCATTACTTGCCCTATCGATCTCGATAGAAGGATGGAACGCCGTCTCCGCAGGCCTGAAGCAGGCGGATGCGGCGACCTGGGCTGCCGTCGCATGGCAGGCATGGGGCAATTCCCTCTTTGGGTACTCAGCCTGGGGCTGGCTGTTGGCGAGACATCCGGCCGCGACGATCATGCCCATGGCGCTGCTCGTGCCGGTTTTCGGCATGGGTGCATCGGTCTTCTGGCTGGGCGAATCGTTTCCAGCATGGAAACTGGTGGCTGCCGTATTCGTGATGGCTGGCCTCGCAGTGAACCTACTGTGGCCGCGAGTGCGTTCGGCGCTCTACACCGCACTCTGAACCATAGCCATTCGCGTCAGGCACTGACGGCAACATATTGGTGATCGTAGCAGCAGAATTTGCCACCAAATAACACGACTTTTGTCCTGGCAGAACCTCGCTGCCTTTGGTGTCAGGCGCTCTTAAATGGTCCAGGGATGGGGATAACTCTCCGCCGCGATGCCGGACTTGGTCAAGGCGTTGAACAGGGTTGATGTGCCGAGGTTGGGCAGGCCGACGATGCCGCATTTGAGACTCATGGTGTCTAATCCGTAGCGGAGGCAGCCGGCTTCTGGTTCAACTTCTGCATCGCCGCCGGCCAGTCGCCGGCCGACAGCCAAGGCCAGGCGGCAAGTGCCCGAGCCAAGGCATCGTCGATAGCCTCACCCTCCTCGCGCCGCGGCGGCTTCAGCACATAATTCACGACCTCGTTGCGGTCGCCCGGATGGCCGATGCCGACCCTCAACCGCCAGTAGTCCTGGGTGCCCAGGTGTGCGGTGATGTCCTTCAGCCCGTTGTGGCCGCCGAGACCGCCGCCGAACTTGAGGCGCAGACTGCCGGGCGGCAGATCCAGTTCGTCATGCACGACCAGCATGTCGGCCGCGTCGATACGGTAGAAGCGCAAAAGCGCCGCGACTGCCTGGCCCGAGCGGTTCATGAAGGTCTGCGGCAGCAATAACCGGACGCCCTCCGCGTGGGCATGGGCGCGCAGTTGCCCGGCCATGCCGTGGAATCGGGATTCGTTCGCCAAATTCACGCCGTGCTCACGCGCCAGCCGCTCACAAAACCAAAACCCGGCATTGTGCCGGGTCTTGGCGTATTCGCTCCCGGGATTGCCCAGGCCGACGATCAGACGCGGTGGGCGCGGAGCCTGGACCAAATTACTTCTTCTCGGGGGCCGCCGGCGCAGCTACCTGGACGTCCGGAGCAGCGGCTTCGTCGGCGGTGGCACCGCGCGGTATCGTGATGGCGGCGACCACCGGGTCTTCGCCCTTGTGCACCACCGGCTCGACGCCCGCGGGCATGACCACCGCGGAAAGGTGCACCGAGTGACCCGCCGACACGTCCTTGAGGTCGACCTCGATGAACTCCGGCAGGTCGCCCGGCAGGCATCGCACCTCCAGTTCGGTCAGCACGTGCGAGACGATTCCGCCCTGCAGCTTGACACCCGGCGCCACGTCGGCGTTGATGAAGTGGAACGGCACCCTGGTGTGTATCTTGTGGCTGGCGTCGACACGCTGGAAGTCGAGGTGCAGCACCTGGCGCTTGAAGGCGTGCATTTGCACGTCGCGCAGCAGGACGTTCTGCCGGCCGCCGTCGATCAGCATGGTCAGCACGGAGGCATGGAAGGTTTCCTGCTTCAGCTTGTGGAAGATCTCGTTGTGGTCAAACTCGATCGCCTCTGCCGGCTGCTCGCCGCCATAGACGATGCCCGGGACGCGACCAGCCCTACGCAGGCGGCGGCTCGCTCCGGTGCCCTGCAGGGTGCGTTTTTGCGCGTTGAACTCGATTATCATTTTATTGCTCCAAGAAAATCCCGCCCGCGACCAGGCAGGGGTTAAGAAACTATTCCATGAAAAGTGACGACACCGACTCCTCGTTGCTGATTCTCAGCATGGTCTCCGCCAACAGGCCGCCGATCGATACCTGGCGGATACGGGGGCAGGCGCGGGCCTCCTCGCGCAGCGGAATGGTGTCGGTAACGACCAGTTCGTCGAGATCGGATTCGGCAATCCGGGCAACCGCTGCACCGGATAAGACCGGATGCGTACAGTAAGCCAGCACCTTCTTCGCACCTCGCTCCTTCAGTGCCTGTGCCGCCTTGCACAGAGTGCCGGCGGTATCGACCATGTCGTCCATGATCACACAGCTGCGCCCATTCACCTCGCCGATGATGTTCATCACCTCGGAGACGTTCGCCTTGGGGCGGCGCTTGTCTATGATCGCCAGGTCCGACTCGAGGTGCTTGGCGAGCGCCCGTGCCCGCACCACGCCGCCGATGTCCGGCGATACCACCAGCAAGTCGTCGTGGCGCTGCCTCCAGATATCGCCGAGCAAAATGGGGCCTGCATAGATGTTGTCGACCGGGATATCGAAAAAGCCCTGGATCTGGTCGGCGTGCAGATCGACCGTCAGCATGCGCTGGACACCGGCCGCCTGGAGCATGTTAGCCACCACCTTGGCGGTGATCGCCACCCGCGCCGACCGTGGGCGGCGATCCTGGCGCGCATAGCCCAGGTAGGGGATGACCGCCGTGACGCGGCCGGCCGAGGCCCGCTTCAAGGCATCGACCATGATCAGCAGTTCCATCAGGTGGTCATTGGTCGGCTGGCAGGTCGATTGCAGGATGAAGACATCCTTGCCGCGAACATTTTCGAGAATTTCGACATTGACCTCGCCATCCGAAAAGCGGCCGACAGTGGCACGGCCAAGCGAGATACTCAGTCGCTTGACCACATCGGCCGCGAGCTTGGGATTGGCGTTGCCGGTGAACACCATCAGGCTGTCATAAGCCATGCGTGTCTCGCTTGAGTTCGTTATGCCGGCGGCAGCGGCAGAGTCGGCAAACCACGGGTCGCCCCTTCGCTTGCCCGGCAGAAATTCTGGCTGGGGAGGAAGGATTCGAACCTTCGCATGCCGGAATCAAAATCCGGTGCCTTAACCAGCTTGGCGACTCCCCAACGTAACGAACAACCCAGACAACAGGGTGCCCGCGAAAGGGCGGCATTTTCAGGCTTTTCGCGACTTATGTCAATTCGAGCAGTGGATGGCGGTCAAGGCCGCGCGCGACAAAGCCCTTCATGTCCGGTGGCAGTTGTGCCAGTGCGGTGCGCGCGCCCGACTCTTCTGCAAACTCGGCAAAAACGCAGGCGCCCGAACCGCTCATGCGCGCAGAGCCAAACCGCCTGAGCCAGTCCAGGTGGCGAGCGACCTCGGGATAGAGCCGGCAGGCCACCGCCTCGAGGTCGTTGCCACCCTGTCCGGGCACCCACTCTGCCGCAGACAGGAGGGGCGTATTGCGGCGGAGATCCGGTGCGGCGAAAATGGCCGAGGTCGGCACCTGGACCTTCGGCACGAGCACAAGATACCAGGCTGGCGGCAGTGCGACGTCGGAAAAGCGCTCGCCGACGCCTTCGGCGAATGCGGCGCGGCCATGAAGAAAGACCGGCAGGTCGGCGCCGAGTTTCAGGCCGAGTCGCTGCAGCTCGGAGGCCGGAAGGTTGACATCCCAAAGCCGGTTCAAGGCCAGGAGCACGGTGGCGGCATCCGAACTGCCGCCACCCAGGCCTCCGCCCATCGGCAGTCGTTTGGTCAGTGTGATTTCCACACCTTGATGCACTCCCGCAGCCTGCTTGAGAAGCCTGGCGGCGCGCACGGTCAGATCGGTTTCCGGGGGCACTCCTGGCAAGGGCGTGGCAAGACTGATGGCATCGTCGGCGAGCGGCGAAAATTGCAGCGTATCGCCAAAATCGAGGAAACGGAATACGGTCTGCAGCAGGTGGTACGAATCGGCGCGACGACCGACCACATGCAGAAACAGGTTGATCTTGGCCGGTGCCGGCCACTCGCTGTGCCAGGAAATCATCGTACCGCCGCCGGGCCGCCCCACGGCGGTGCCGTCAATGAAATGCGAGCCCTGCGCGCCAAAGCCAGACATTCCCTCGCACCGCGACCTCGGTTTCGGCGAGCACGGCTCGTCATCTCACGATCTGCCACTCGTCGATCTTCAAACGGACGTCGATGTCGTCGCGCCTGATCTCGATCAGTTGCGGCAAGGCGTTGGGAGCATCGGTTTCGTAATCGCCGTAGTCCACCTGCCAGCCGCGCTCCGAAAAATGCGCCGGCCGGCCGGCGGCATCGCGCTTTGCGCTGCCAGGCGCGTCAGCCAGTACCCAGCGCGGCAGCATGCTGAGCGGCAAGGTGAAACCGAATATTCGGGCCGAAAGACTCTCCCAGTCTGGGGCGGAAAACTCGCGGTGATCCGAGGTAAGGAGCCGCGCCCCGCCAGCATCTCGCGTAAGTTCGGCAATGCCTTGGCCGAGCGGGGTCGACAGCAGGATTTCGTCGCGCGATGCATCGTGCTCCCAGACGAGATTGGAGGCGTGGCGCACCTCGCCCTGGCGTACGCTGATCCGCCCTGACAAGGTATAGGCTTCGATCGCCGCCCCCGGGGGGCGTGGCGCCAGAGCAGCCGCTGGGGGCTGCAACAGGGCGCAACCGCCGATCATGGCGGAAAAAAGGAGGGCAGCCACTTTACCGAGCTGCCGACGAAACATGCTGCGCATCCCAGTCAGGGTTTGAATTTGCTGATCGTAGCCGCCAGAGCTTCGTTGCCGGGGTTGGCGCGAGCGGCCTCGTCCCAGACCTTCTCCGCATCGGCGCGGCGACCGACCACCCACAGCACTTCGCCAAGGTGCGCTGCGATCTCGGGATCCGGCCGCAAACCGTAGGCCTTCTGCAGATAGTCGATGGCGCCGCTATTGTCGCCCCGGCGGTACAGCACCCAGCCCTTGCTGTCCATGATGAAAGCGTCCTCGGGCGACAAGGCGAGCGCCTTGTCGATCAGTTGCTCCGCCTCGTCGAGACGCAGCTTGCGATCTGCCAGCGAGTAGCCCAGGGCATTGTAGGCATGGGCATTTCCCGGCTTGATCACAATCAGCCTGCGCAGATTGCGTTCGAGCACCTCCAAGCGCCCGATCTTTTCTGCCAGCAACGCCGACTCATAGAGCAGATCTGGCTGATCCGGCTGAGCCGCGAGATTTCCGTCGAGAAGCTCGAAGGCTTCGCGGGCACGACCGGCATCGTTCAGCAACTGCGCCTCTGCAATCACGAGCGCCACCCGTTCGCCCGGATTGGCGGCAAGCGCCTGCTGCAGGATCCTCCGCCCCTCATCGAGACGGCCCTGTTTCGCCAGCAGGCTTGCGGCCCGCACCCGGGCCATCAGATACTGCGCGCCCGGCGTCACCATGCCATACCATTGCAAGGCCTCGTCAGGGCGCTTGCCGTCCTCGGCAATCTGGCCGAGGTAGAGTCGCGCCATGTTGGGGTCGCCAAAACCGAGTTCTAGCAGGCGCTTGAACTCACGCTCGGCAACTGCGGGGTCGTTAAGCTGCAGCGACAGCAGGGCCACCGCGTAGATCGCCTCCTGATCGTCCTTGTTGCTATCGAGGAGGACGCTATATTCGCGCCGCGCTTCCTCGAAGCGCTTTTCGCCGACCAGGGTACGGGCATAGGCGAGACGCACCTCGCGTGCCTTCGGATAGGTTTCGAGAAAACTGCGCAAGGTTGCGAGCGCCTTGTCGTGGCTGCTCTTCAGCTCGACCTGCGCCTTGAGCAGCACGGCCTGGTCCCAATCCGGGCGCAGCGCCAGGGCGCGGTCGATCTCGGCCAAGGCAAGCGAATCATTCTTGGCATTGACTTCGGCCAGGGCGCGGGCGAAATGCGCCTCGGCAAGTCCTTCGTAGGGCTGCGTCAGCCGATCCACCAGGAGCGCAACCGCCTGCTTGTCAGGATAACTCGCCAGCAGACGGTTCAGGCGCAACAGCCCTTCGCCCAGCTGCTTGCCTTCAAGCGCAAGCATCTTGGCCAGGTGCGTCGATGCCTCGTCAAGCCGTTGTTCGACGAGCAGCAAGCCGATCAGCATCTGGCGGGCCTGCAGCGACTCGGGATCGATATCGGCCCACAGCTTCGCCATCTCGAGAGCGGTCTCCGGCTGGCGGGCGTAGAGCGCAATCTCGGCGGCGCGCCTGGCAATACGAGGGTCTCGCGTCGTCTTGGCGAGATCGACGTAGGCGCCGGTGGCCAGCTGCAAGTCGCCGCGACTTCCCGCAATCTCGGCCAGCAGGATCTGGTAGAGGATCTGCGGCGTGAGTTCCAGCTTGGGAATTCTCGCGGACTCCTGCGGCTTCTCCGCGGCGCCGAACGGGTGAGCCTCAGCAACGTTGCCGGACTGCGCCTCCGCTGCCAGCGGCAGGGCAAGCGACAGCGCCAACAGCATGCGCATCAAGCTGTGCACGGAGAACTTCAAAGGACAGGAAAGGAAAGTCACGGCGATTGGATGGCTGGATTAGAATTTGGTTCGCGCCCATGTTAGGCAGTTTCTCTGGCTGCAGCAAGCGCACTGGCGCACTGCCGCCGTCCCCAGTCCTAGTGGAATCGAACATGCCCGAACTGCCAGAAGTCGAGGTCACCCGCCGCGGCATCACTCCCGGTCTGACCGGCCGCACCGTCACCGGCGTCACCCTGCGCGCCAAGCGGCTGCGCTATCCTCTGCCGGCCGACCTGCCTCGGCTATTGATCGGGCGCACCCTGAAGTCGGTCGCACGTCGCGGCAAGTACCTGCTCCTGAATTTTAGCGCGGGGACCCTGCTCATGCATCTTGGCATGTCTGGAAGCCTGCGCCTCCTTGCCTCCGGAATGGCGCCGGAAAAACACGACCATGTTGACCTCGAATTCGGCCCGACCCTGTTGCGACTGCGCGATCCGCGCCGTTTCGGCGCAGTTCTGTGGCTGAAGGGAGACCCTGCGCTCCATCCACTGATCTCGGCTCTCGGGCTTGAGCCTCTTGAAGAGGAGTTCACGCCACTCTGGCTCTTCGCGCGAACGCGAGGCCGGAGCGCGGCGATCAAGCAAACGCTGATGGACAGCCACCTTGTTGTCGGCATCGGCAATATCTACGCATCGGAGAGCCTTTTCCGCGCGGGCATCGACCCGCGCACGTCGGCGGGCAAAATCTCGCAGAAACGCTACCAGCGACTTGTCCCCGAAATACGCGAGACGCTGGAAGCGGCCATCGCCGCGGGCGGCAGCAGCCTGCGCGATTTCGTCCACTCGGACGGCAGTTCCGGCTATTTCCAGCAACAATACTTCGTCTATGGCCGCGCCGGCGAACCCTGCCGCGTTTGTGGAAGCAGCGTGAAAAGCCTGCGCCAGGCGAACCGCGCCACTTTCCACTGCACGCACTGCCAGCGCTGACGCCCGTCGGGAATCAGGCCTTACCTGTCAGGCGCAGGTATTTCTGCATCAGTTGATCCTTGCTCTCGACGCGGTCGGGATTCAGCGGAATGCAGTCGACCGGGCAAACCTCCCGGCACTGCGGCGTATCGAAGTGGCCGACACACTCGGTACACTTGTCCGGGTCGATTTGATAGGTGTCCTCCCCTTGCGAGATGGCATTGTTCGGGCACTCCGGCTCGCAGACATCGCAGTTGATGCATTCGTCGGTAATCATCAGGGCCATTACGCTTCCTTTTCAAATGTGATTTTTTCAGCCAGCCGCTGCTCGACCAGAGGCTGCACGAACTTGCCGACATTGCCACCCAGGCTTGCAATTTCGCGCACCATGGTGGCAGAAATAAACATGTACTGCTCGCCCGGCGTGAGGAACACGGTTTCGACATCCGGATAGAGGTTGCGGTTCATCCCGGCCATCTGGAACTCGTATTCGAAATCGGACACCGCGCGCAGGCCGCGCAGGATGACCCTGGCACCATGCCGGCGCATGAACTCCATCAACAGGCCGTCAAAACCATGCACCTCGACGTTGGCGTGGCCGGCCAGAATCTCGCGGGCAATATCGACCCTCTCCTCCAAGGTGAAAAACGGCCTCTTGGTACGACTGCCGGCGACACCGACGATGACGCGCTTGAACAGTTTGGACGCGCGACGCACGAGATCTTCGTGGCCGCGGGTCAGCGGATCGAACGTGCCCGGATAGATGGCGATGTCGTTGCTCATGGCCGCTCCAGTAAATGATAATAGACCTGCCCGGCGCGACCGGCACGGACGCTTGACCACTCTCCGAGCGAATCGACGACATGCTCGGCTTCGACATACAGCCGCGCGCCGGCGGCCGCCAATTGTGGCAGAAAAGGTTCTATGCGCATAAGCCAGCCTTGGTGATAGGGCGGATCGAGAAAGATCAGGTTGTAGCGGCCTCTCCGCTTTTCCGCCTGTGCAGATTCGACGGCCAAGCTTGCCGCCGATTGCGCAAATTTTAGCGCATCCGCCCGGATCAGTTCCAGCCGCTCGTCGCCCAATGCCTGCGCATTCTGCCGCAAGGCTGAGAATGCAGTTTGATCCTGCTCAACCAGGGTGACTCTCTCGGCTCCGCGCGAGGCCGCCTCGAAACCGAGCATGCCGCTGCCGGCGAACAGGTCCAGGCAGGACTGCCCGGTGAGATCCTGGCCCAGCCAGTTGAACAGCGTCTCTCTCACGCGATCCGGCGTCGGCCTCAAGCCGCGGGCATCGGCGACATCGACCAGGCGGCTGCGCCACTTCCCGCCGGTGATCCGGATCCGGGATGCCACCTCAGTCGCCTGCGAGGACCACGGTCACAAGGTGTTCAGGATCGACATGCCTGGCGAAAGCCTCGCGCACCTGTGCCGCCGTCACCCCAGCGACGCGGCGCGGAAAATCATCGAGATAATTGAGCGGCAGGTGGTAAAAGCCGATGAGCGCAACTGTCCGGAGAAGCTTGGCGTTGCTGTCCAGGCTCAAGGCCTGTCCATCGATGAGATTCTGCTTGGCCGCCTTGAGTTCGCTCGTCGTCGGGCCCTGTTCGAGGAATTTTGCCAGCGTTGCCGAGACCACGCCGAGCGCCTCTGCGGCCTGACTCCGTTTTGTCTGCAGTCCGATTTGGAATGGTCCTTCGAGTTTGCGCGGGGAGAAGTGGCTATAGACGCCATAAGCCAGCCCTCGTTTCTCGCGCACTTCATTCATCAACCGCGAGACGAAGCCGCCACCGCCCAGGACATAGTTGCCGACCAGGAGCGGGAAGAAATCCTTGTCACCGCGCCGGATGAAGGGCAGGCCGATGTCGATATGGGCCTGCGTGGCCGGATGGGCGACGCGGATAGTCTGCCGTGCCGGCAGGGTGACCGCCGGCAACGGAGCGTCGGGCGGGGCATCCGGCAGCGCGTCGCTGAGACGCGCGGCGATGATCTCGGCCTCGGCGCGCGAGACATCGCCGACGATCGTAAGCACCGCACGGCGGGCTCCATAATGAGCGCGCCAGAAAGCCCTCAGGTCTTCCCGGCCGATACGGCCGACGCTCTCGGCCGTTGCCTGAACGCCGTAGGGATGGCCCGGATAGATCGCCTCGGCAAATCGCCTGGCGACGATTTGCTCCGGTCGCGTCTCGGCTTCCTGAATCGACGCGATGCTGCGCGCCTTCTCGCGCTCCAGCGCTGCCGCGGGAAAGGTCGGCGTCGCCAATATGGCACGCAGCAGATCAAGAGCGGCGTCGAGTTCGGTCTTGGCCGACATGGACCGCAGGCTCACGCTGGCACGATCAGCGTCGACGAAACTCGACAGCCGCGCGCCGACGTCGCCCAGGCGCGCGGCGATCTGCTCCTCGTCCAGCCCTGCCGCGCCAGCGTCGAGCAACTCGTTGGTCAATTCCGCAAGCCCGGCGAGCCGGCCGCCATCGACGGCCGCGTACGCATTGCCGGCGGAAAAATCAATCTGCACGTCGAGCATCGGCAGGCTGCGGCTAGCGACGAAGTACACGCGGGCGCCGGAAGGCGTCGTCCAATGTTCGATAGCGACGCCCGCCTGCGCCATCTCGGCGGCCAGCAGGCAGAACATCCCGAATAGCAATTTCTTCATCTCGATCTTTCCGGATGGATGCCGCCCGATCTCAGCGCAGCGGACCCTTCATTGGCGGTTTTGCCGCGGCCGCAGCGAGCGGCTGAGGATCCAGCACGGCAACGGTGAGCGTGTCGTCCTTGAAGTATTTCCTCGCCACCGCCTGGACTTCTGCGGCGGTGACGCTGCGCAGCTTGTCCTGCATCGTGTCGATATCGCGCCAGCTCAGGCCGACGGCCTCCGCGGCGCCGATTTCCATTGCCTGGCCCATCATCGAATCGCGCTTGTAGATCTGGGCCGCGAGGGTCTGCGTCTTGGCCCGTGCCAATTCCCCTTCGCTCACACCCTCTTCCTGGATGCGGGCGATCTCGCTCCGCAGCGCAGCTTCCAGATCGGCAACCGTCTTGCCTTCGGCGGGCTGTCCATCGAGGACGAATTGCGCCTCGCCGCGCAGCATCGAGTCGTAGCCGGCACCGACCGACTGGGCGACCTTCTGTCCACGCACCAGATCCTTCGACAGGCGAGCCGCATCCTGCCCGTCCAGCAAGGCGCTGAGCATTTCCAGGGCATAGGGTTCGCGGTCGCTGTCGACATCCTGCAACTTCGGGACTTTCCACGCCATCTCCAGGTAGGGCAATTTTGCAGCGGCCTCGACTTCCAAGCGCTTGATGCCGAGTTGCTTCGGTTCCGCCAGCGGCCGCCTCTCAGGCAGCGCACGCCGCTCGATCGCCCCATAGTATTTTTCCGCCAAGCGAAATACCGCGGCGTGGTCGACATCGCCGACCACCACGACATACGCGTTGTTGGGCGCATACCAGCGCCGGTACCAGTCCTGCGCGTCGCGATAGCTCATGTGTTCCAGGTCGCTCATCCAGCCTATGACCGGCCGGCGGTAGGGATGCTCCTGAAAGGCGACGGACTGCATCCGTTCGTTCACCAAGGCCTGCGGATTGTCATCGGTGCGCATCCGGCGCTCTTCCATGATCACCTTGATCTCCTGCGCGAATTCCTTTGCGTCCAATCGCAGGTTGGCCATGCGATCGGCCTCGAGCGCCATCACCTGCGGCAGGGCATGCTCAGGCACCAGCTGGAAATAGGCGGTGTAATCGAGGCTGGTGAAGGCATTTTCGCGCCCGCCCAAGGCGGCCACGCGCTTGGAAAACTCTCCCGGACCGACTTTCCCGGTGCCCTTGAACATCATGTGTTCGAGCACGTGGGCCACGCCCGAGGTGCCATCCATCTCGTCTATGGATCCGGCACGGTACCAAACCATATGGACCACGGTCGGCGCCCGGCGGTCTTCCTTGACAATCACCCTCAGGCCGTTGGCCAAGGTTCTTTCGAATATCGGGCCAGGCTGCCCGGAAGCAGCGGCGGCGCCGACCGACACGGCGATGATCGCGGCCAGCCTGATCACTACGGAGAAGGAACTCTGCGTCATGGGGAGGGGATGGGTCCTTCTGTTAAAATGGAATCGTTCGAGCCGCGCATCATAATCTTTCGCCGAGGCGCTGTCAGCCGGCGGCCATGGCATAACCACAGACAACTCTTTCCATGCTTGGGTTCCTCAAGAAAAAAGACGACGAAATGCCTTCCGGCGGCAAGCCCGGTTGGGCGGCGCGCCTCAAGGACGGTCTCAGCCGCACCCGAGCCCAACTGGGCGGCCAGTTGTCGACACTGTTCCGCCGGACAAAGATCGACGACGAACTGCTCGAGGAACTGGAAGCGACCCTTCTGAAGGCCGACGTCGGCGTCGAGGCGACAGGATTTCTGCTCGACGAGTTGAAGGCAGCGGTCCGCCGCGACAGGCTGGAAACACCGACCCAGCTCCAGACGGCGCTCGTGAACGCGCTGGAAGGGCTGTTGGCGCCTCTGGAGCGGCCGCTCGACGTCTCGACGCACAAGCCTTTCATCATCATGATCGCCGGCGTCAATGGCGCCGGCAAGACGACTTCGATCGGCAAGCTTGCCCGCTACTTCCAGGCCCAGGGCAAATCCGTGCTGCTCGCTGCCGGCGATACCTTCCGCGCCGCGGCACGCGAACAACTGCAGGCCTGGGGCGAGAAGAACGGCGTGGCGGTGATCGCCCAGGAGTCGGGCGATCCGGCCGCGGTCGTTTTCGACGCCATCCACGCGGCCAAGGCCCGCGGCATCGACGTGGTGCTGGCCGACACCGCCGGCAGGCTGCCCACTCAACTGCATCTCATGGAAGAGATCGCCAAGGTCAAGCGCGTGATTCGGAAAGCGGAACCGTCCGGGCCGCATGAAGTTCTCCTGGTTCTCGATGCCAACATCGGCCAGAACACCCTGGCCCAGGTCAAGGCGTTCGACAAGGCCATCGGCGTTACCGGTTTGATCGTCACCAAGCTTGACGGGACCGCCAAGGGAGGCGTGATCGCCGCGATCGCCCGGCAGCAGCCGATTGCGCTTCGTTTCATCGGCGTCGGTGAAGGGATCGACGACCTGCAGCCTTTTTCGGTTCATGAGTTTGTCGCGGCGCTGTTTGAGCCCTCATGATCCGCTTCGAGCATGTCTCGCGGCGATATCAGCCAGACATCGCCGCACTTCTTGACATCACCTTCGAGATCGACACGGGCCAGCTGGTGCTGATCGGCGGTCACTCCGGCGCCGGCAAGACTACCCTGCTCAAGTTGATTGCCGCGATCGAGCGGCCCGATTCTGGCATGGTGATGGTCAATGGCCAGAACATCGGCGATTTGAAGCCGGCGGCGATCCCCTTCTTGCGGCGAAATCTCGGCCTTGTTTTCCAGGACCAGAAGTTGCTGTTCGATCGCAATGTCTTCGAGAACACCCTGCTGCCGCTGTCCATCGCCGGCTTCCCGCCTAAGGAGGCCGCCAGAAGAGTGCGCGCCGCACTCGACAAGGTCGGCCTGTTGAAACGCGAGCGGGCGCTGCCGGTCGCACTTTCCGGCGGTGAGCAGCAGCGCCTGGCCATTGCCCGGGCGGTAGTCAACAGGCCCGGAATTTTGCTCGCGGACGAGCCAACAGCCCATCTCGACCCAGTCACAGCGGGCGAAGTGGCGGCCATTTTCCGGGACTTCCACCAGGTCGGGGTGACCGTTCTGGTCGCGAGCTACGACGACCAGCTGTTCGCCCCCCTGGCGCCAAGCCGCCTGCTCCTGAACCACGGAACGCTGATGCCCGACGCTGGTGCCAGGCCGCCCGGACAATGATCGAGGCCATCAACGCACGTTTCTCGCAGCACGCCAAGGCCATGGGCTGGGCGCTGCGCCGCCTCGTCGTCGCGCCGCTGCCCACCCTGCTCTCCCTGCTCGCCATCAGCATCACGCTGGCCCTGCCGGCGGGTGGCCAGATGCTGCTGGGGAATGTCTTGCGGATCGCCGGCAATGACAGCGTCACGCCGCAGATCTCGCTCTTCCTGGCCCTGGACACCGACCGCCGGACTGCCGAGCTGATCGGGGCGCGGCTGAAGAACCTTCCCAGTGTCAGGGAACTGCGATATGTGCCCCGGAGCGAAACGCTGAAACGCTTCCAGGCCCGCGAAGGATTGGCCGAGGTTCTCGCGGTGCTGCCGGACAACCCCTTCCCGGATGCATTCGTGATTACCCCTCGCGAGGACGGCACGGCGGCATTGGAGCAATTGCGCGACGAACTCGGCCGCTGGCCGAAGGTCGAGCTCGTCCAGCTCGACTCCGATTGGGCGCGTCGGCTCGACGCCTTACTGAGACTCGGCCGGACCGGCGTGAGCGTGCTGGGCGTACTCCTCGGACTCGGATTGGTCGCGACAACCTTCACCACCATCCGCCTGCAGGTGCTGACCCAGCGAACCGAGATCGAGGTCAGCCGGCTGCTCGGGGCGACCGATGCCTTCATCCGCCGACCTTTCCACTATTTTGGCGCCCTGCTGGGACTGCTCAGCGGTTTCGGAGCCTGGTTGATCGTGCTGGCCGTCACACTGGCACTGCGCGGACCGGTGGCGGAGCTGACCGGGCTTTATGGGATAGCCGGCACGCTGCGGCCCCTTGCCGTTAATGACTCATTGATATTGATTGGGTTTTCGGCAGCCATGGGCTGGCTCGGCGCGGCCTTGTCGCTGCTTCGGCACCTGCGCGAACCCTCGTAAGGGAACTCTCCTCCCTGTTGGCACTCGAACGACGAGAGTGCTAAAATACGTTCAAGGAGGTTTGATGATGGGTAATGCGTTGGCCGCTGCGTCGCTTTCGATCGATCATATTCCGCTGCCCACGGCGGCCGGAAGCTTGGAGGCTTATCTCCAGTCAGCCTATAGCATGCCGATGCTGTCGGAAGCTCAGGAAGTCGATCTGGCTAGGCGTTTCCGCAATCAGGAGGATCTGGGCGCGGCGCGCACCTTGGTTCTGTCCCATCTGCGGTTGGTCGTATCGATCGCGCGAGGCTATCTCGGCTACGGTTTGCCGCACGCCGACCTGATTCAGGAAGGCAATATCGGCCTGATGAAGGCGGTCAAGCGCTTCGATCCGGAGCGCGGCGTCAGGCTGGTTTCTTTTGCCATGCACTGGATCAAGGCCGAAATACACGAATACATCCTGAAGAACTGGCGTCTGGTGAAGATCGCCACGACCAAAGCCCAGCGCAAGCTGTTCTTCAATCTTCGCAGCCTGAAACGCGGCCTGGAGACGCTGGGACCGGAGGAGGTTGCGGCGATGGCCAAGCAGCTCAGCGTCAAGCCTGAAGAAGTGATCGAGATGGAGACGCGGCTCTCCGGCCAGGACATTTCTCTCGAGCCTCTGACCGACGACGACGAAGAGCGCTATGCACCGATCGCCTACCTCGCAGCAGATGCCGGCGGCGAACCGACCGCTGTTCTCGAGCGGATGGAGTACGACCGGCTCCAGAATCAGGGCTTGCGCGGGGCGCTCGACGCCCTGGATCCGCGCAGCAAGGAAATCGTGACGCGGCGCTGGCTCGCGGAAGAAGGCGAAGCGGCGACGCTGCATGAACTTGCGGCGGAGTATGGAGTGTCGGCCGAGCGTATCCGCCAGATCGAAACCAAGGCACTGCAGAAAATGCGCGGAGCGCTGGCCGCCTGAACGCGCAATCGGCCGCCCGTAGCTGATTCTCGCCGCCCGCGTTTCCTGCCTCGCTGCTATTTCCCGGCCAATAGCAGCTTGAGGTCGGCTGCCAGGTCTTGCGGCGGCTCTGAATACTGCACCAGCAGGCGCAACCGTCCCTGAGGGTCATAGGCGTAACTCGTCGCGGTGTGGTCTATGGTGTAGGTCTTGGGGGTGCTGCCCGGCTGCCGCTGGTAGAACACCTTGAACTCCTTCGCCGTCGCGGCGGTCGTTGCCAGATCGGCAGAGAGTCCGACGAAACTGGGATCGAACTGCGGCACGTAGGCCGCGAGCACTTCCCGGGTGTCGCGCTCGGGGTCCAGTGTGATGAACAGCACTTGCACGCGCTTGGCATCCTCGCCCAGCAGCTTCATCGTTTCCGCCATCCCGGACAGCGTAGTCGGGCAGACATCCGGACACTGCGTGTAGCCGAAAAAGATGACCACCGCCTTGCCTCGATAATCGGCCAGCCGACGCACTTGTCCGGCGGAATCGGTCAGGGCGAAATCGCGTCCAAACCGGGCTCCGGTGATGTCGGTACTGAAGAAATGCGGCGACTGGCCACAACCGGCGAGCAGTGCTGCCAGGAAAGGCAACAGGCGGCGCAGGACAAACATCACAGATAGTGGTCGACGAGCAAGGCTGCGAACAGGACGGACAAATAGGTGATCGAATACTTGAAGGTCTTTTTCGCCGCGAGATCGCTGTAGTCTTTCCAGAGCAACCAGGTGTAGGCAAGGAAGATGCCGTCCAGTACGATCGCGACGACCAGGTAGATCCATCCGCTCATGCCGATGATGAAGGGCATGACGGTCACCGCGGTCAGCAGCCATGTGTAGAGAAAGATATGCAGGCGGGTAAACTGTGAGCCATGGGTTACCGGCAGCATCGGCACGCCCGCTGCCGCATACTCCCGGGTCCGATAGAGCGCCAGCGCCCAGAAGTGGGGCGGCGTCCAGACAAAGATGATCAGGGTCAGCAGCCACGCCTGGCCGCTCACTTCACCGGTCATCGCCGCCCAACCCAGTACCGGCGGCATGGCGCCCGACAGTCCCCCGATCACGATGTTCTGCGGTGTCAGGGGCTTGAGAATGACCGTGTAGATGACGGCATAGCCGATGAAAGTGGCCAGCGTCAGCCAGGCCGTCAGCGCATTGACGCCAAAATAAAGGATGGCCATGCCCGCAAGGCAGAGCCCCGCCGACCAGACCAGCGTGGCGCGGCTGCTCAGCGCTCCGCGCGGCAGCGGGCGCGCCCGTGTCCTGGCCATGATGCTGTCGATCTTTTGCTCGATCAGGCAGTTCAACGCGGCGGCGGCTCCCGCCACCAGGGCGATGCCCAGAGTCGACGCCAATACCAGGCCCAGGGTCATCCGCTCCGAGGGGGCCAGGAGCATGCCGATGAAAGCACAGAAGACGATCAGCATGTTCACCCTCGGCTTGGTCAAAGCGAGGTAGTCGCCGACATGCCGCATTGCTGGCTGGGTGAAAGCGGGTAGCGTTGCCATGGTTCCTTCCGTCAGTCGTTCCATCATCGCTGCTGCACCCTTCCAAAGTCAACCAATCCGGGAAACCTTGAGCAGGCGCGTCAAATCCTTGATCATCCCCTTCGGATCGACGTCGTCGCCATAGCGCAGCACCAGGTTGCCCAGCGGGTCGATGAGATAGATGTGCTCAAACACACTGCCTCTCACCGGGAATGTCGCCAGCCAGGCCGGGTCCTGCGCACGCGCTGCAAGTAGTCCGGGATGCTCGGCCAGCAGCTTGGCATCCGGCACCCCGGCACCGTCGATCAGCCACAATCGCTGAATGCGAACCGCATCCTCGCCCTGCGCCATGCGAACCTGACGCATGTAATAAAGCTTGCGCTGGCATCGTCCGTCACATGAGGGCGGCTGGATCGTGACCATCAGCCACTTGCCCTGCAACACATCGCTCGAGAACGACTTGCCGGCCAGATCCACCAGTTGGGTGCCGGGCAGCTGACGCGTCACGAGCAGTTCCCCATGATTGATGCCTTGCTCCGGACGCCAGCCCAGAAAGACGACGTAGGCGGCCAGCATGGGCAGCACGCACAATGCCGCCAGCAGCAGAACGGTTCGACGGCCGTTAGTCAACATCCGGCGATTTCCTCCGAAAAAAATGATAACTCCACAAAAGACAGGTCAGCACGGCAAATGCGAACCACTGGAAAGCGTAGCCTCGATTCCTGTCGGCTCCGGAATCGGGTCTCGGCCAGTCCCTGATCAGCCCGTCCCCCGGATCGTCAGCCTGCCGGATGATGATCGGCTGCAGCTTCAGCCCCGACCATGCCGTGAACCGCTCCAAGGTCACGTTCTCCCAGATCCCGCCCTCCCGGAAGGAGGGACCGAGTTCCTTGAACCGCGCCGGCAACTGGACCGTCCCGAGTACTTCGACGCTGCCCTCCCGAGTCTTGATCACCGGCAGGTGCGCCCGATCCCGCCCGGCGGCGATCCAGCCGCGATTGACCAATACGCAGAGATCGCTGCCGTCGAGCCGCAAAGGCATATACACGTCATACCCCGGCTGACCCTGATAGACCTGGTTGTCGAGATAGATCACGTACTCCGTCAACCAGCGGCCACGTGCCGACACGCGGTGATAATCGAGCTGGCCTGCATCGATCCGCTCGCCGCCGACGGCGACGGGAGCCAGTGCCGCCAGGCTGTCGTAACGCAGCGCCTGCGCTTCCCTCTGGTGCGCCCGGTCCAACTGCCAGCGCCCCATCGCGACGGTGACGACGACCACGACGATGGCGGCGAAGGTCGGCCAGACCCGCGAGCCGGCCCCCTTCGGGCGTCCGCCGGATGCGCTAGACTGTCGCTTTATCAAACGAGGGAGATTCCGTGAGGATCATCGTCATCGTGCTTCTCTTGGCCATACTCGGCAGCCTGGGTTCGGCCTTGTACTTCCTGCTCTCCGACAAGTCCGGCTCCCAGCGCACCGTCCGGGCGCTCACTCTCCGGGTCGGCCTGTCGATTCTGTTGTTCGTCCTGTTGATCGCCGGCTACTACTTCGGCCTGATCGGCAGGCGGCCGTAGCGGCCCCTTGTCAGCCGATCAAGCCGCGGTTCATAGCCAGTACACCACCACAAACAAGAGCAGCCAGACGACATCGACAAAGTGCCAGTACCAGGCCACCGCTTCGAAAGCGAAATGATGATCAGGCTTGAAATGGCCGGCCAGCACTCTGAACAGCATGACCGTCAGCATGGTCACGCCTATCGTCACATGCAGCCCGTGAAAGCCCGTCAGCATGAAGAAGGTGGTGCCGTAAATTCCGGTCGTCAACTTGAGGTTCATCTCGGAGTAGGCATGGGAGTACTCGCTCGCCTGCAGCGTTATGAAAAGCACGCCAAGGGCGATGGTCAGGATCAAGCCGAGCACGAGCTGGGTGCGCCGGCTCTTCATCAAACCCCAATGCGCCCAGGTCAAGGTCGCACCGGAAGACAGCAGCAACAGGGTGTTGATGGCGGGAATGCCCATCGCCTCCATCGGGCTGAAACTGCCCTTGAAGCCAGGCCCGGCATTGGGCCAGATCGCCGAGAAATGGGGCCAGAGCAGTTGCGAATCGGCGCTGGCAAGATCGGGGATCGAGAGTACTCGGGCATAGAACAAGGCGCCGAAGAATGCAGCGAAGAACATGACTTCGGAAAAGATGAACCAGCTCATCGCCCAGCGGAACGATGAATCCACCCGTTTGTTGTACAAGCCGCCTTCGGATTCCCGGATGACCGTGCGGAACCAGCCCGCCATCATGAAGATCAGCACGGCGAAGCCGGCAGACACGGTGAGCGGACCCGAACTGTAGCCATTGACCCACAAGACGGCTCCGGAAGCCAGCAGCAGAAGCGCCAGTGCCCCAACCAACGGCCAGTAGGATGGGCTCGGCACGTAATAGTAGCTATCTTGCTGCGTCATTTCCCTTCTCCTCTCAAGTTGTTGCTCCGTGCCCCATGACGACGGCCCTGACCACGACCACCAGCACCAGCACGAACACTGCGCCACCCAGAATGCCCGCAACCACAATTTGCAGCGGCGTCAGTTCCGCCGCATCGAACTCACCGTGTTTTCGGCGGCGAACGCCGAAAAATGCCCAGAAGATCATCTTTGCCGCACCTAACATACCGGCCGGCCGGGTTACGGGTTCGCCCTTCATGACCCCGTCGGAACAGGCTGCGCCTCTGCGCGCTGGTTGCCCTCGACTTCGAAAAACGTATAAGACAGAGTGATCGTGCCGATGTCCCTGGGCAAAGCAGGGTCTACCACGAACACCACCGGCATGCGCCTGCGCTCGCCGGCCGCCATCGTCTGTTTGCTGAAGCAGAAGCAGCTGATCTTCTTGAAATACTCCGCGGCCTCCAGCGGGCCATAGCTGGGAATCGCCTGACCGGTCATCGGCGCGTTCCGGGTGTTCACCACTTCGAACTCGGCTTGCGAAACCTCACCGGGATGCACCTTCATGTGCGATTGGAGCGGACGGAATTGCCATGGCATGTCATGAACATTCGAATCGAACTCGACATCCACCAGCCGTCCCGCATCCACCTGGGTATTGACCGGAGCGGCGGTCAGATTGATCTCGTTCAATCCGGTCGCACTGCAGAACACCTTGTAGAGCGGCACCAGGGCATAGCCGAAACCGAACATCAACGCCGAAAACAAGCCCAGCCTGATGAGTAGCTTCCTGTTTCTGGAAGGAAGGCCAGTGTTCATCGTATCTGCAGCCAATAGCGCAGGATGGCGCCGAAGAACAGTGCCAGCGCCACCGCTCCCAGGACCAGCCCCAGACGCAAATTGCGCCGGGCCTGCGAATCTTTCGACTGCGTCGGCATCGTCGTCATTTCCCGTTTGTTCATTTTACCTGCGGCTGGATTTCCCAGGTGTGATAGGGGGCCGGCGAGGGCACGTCCCACTCCAGGCCTTCGGCTCCGTCCCACGGCTTGGCCGCGGCCTTTGGCCCGCCCTTGATGCAGCTGATGACGATGTAGAGGAACAACAGTTGGGAAAGTCCCAAACCGAATGCGCCGATGGAGGAGATCCTGTTGAAGTCGGCGAACTGCAGTGCATAATCGGGAATGCGCCGCGGCATCCCGGCCAGGCCGAGGAAATGCTGAACGAAGAAAGTCATGTTGAAAAAGATCATGGTCAGCCAGAAATGCACTTTGCCGAGTGTCTCCTTGTACATATGGCCGGTCCATTTCGGCAGCCAGTAATAGACGGCTGCAAAGGCCGAAAAAAGTGCGCCGGCGACCATCGTGTAATGGAAATGTGCCACGACATAGTAGGTGTTGTGCATCTGCACATCGACCGCGGTCATCGCCAGCACCAGTCCCGAGAAGCCGCCCATGGTGAACAGGAAGATGAAGCCGAGGGCAAACAGCATCGGGGTCTCGAAGGTCAGTGCGCCGCGCCACATGGTCGCGATCCAGTTGAACACCTTCACTCCGGTCGGGACGGCGATCAGCATGGTGGCGTACATGTAGAAAAGCTGTCCGGTCACCGGCATGCCCGAGGTGAACATGTGGTGGCCCCATACGAAGAAGGACAGAACTGCGATCGAGCCCGTCGCATAGACCATCGAGGCGTAACCGAACAGCGGCTTGCGCGAGAAGGCGGGAATCACCTGGGAGATGATGCCGAATCCGGGCAGGATGACGATATAGACCTCGGGGTGGCCGAAGAACCAGAAAACGTGCTGGAACAGCACCGGATCGCCGCCGCCGGCGGCGCTGAAGAAGGAGGTGCCGAAATGCCGGTCGGTCAGGAGCATGGTCACCGCGCCGGCGAAGACCGGCATCACGGCGATGATCAGGAAGGCGGTGATGAGCCAGGTCCAGGCGAACATGGGCATCTTCATCATCGTCATCCCGGGCGCGCGCAGGTTGAGGATGGTGGTGATGATATTGATCGACCCGAGGATCGACGAAATGCCCAGGATATGAACCGAGAAGATGGCCAGATCCATGCCCATCCCCATCTGGATCGAAAGCGGGGGATAAAGCGTCCAGCCGACGCCGGCCGCGCCGCCGGGCACGAACAGGGAAGTGACCAGCAGCACGCTGGCGGGTATGAGCAGCCAGAAGCTCCAGTTGTTGAGACGGCCGAACGCCATGTCCGAGGCACCGATCTGCAGCGGAATCATCCAGTTGGCAAAGCCGACGAAGGCCGGCATGATGGCGCCGAAAACCATGATCAGGCCGTGCAGTGTGACGATCTGGTTGTAGCGCTCGGGCTCGAGGAACTGCAGTCCCGGTTCGAACAACTCGGCCCGGATCAGGAGCGCCATGATGCCGCCGACGATGAACATGGCGAAGCTGAACCACAGGTACATCGTGCCGATATCCTTGTGGTTGGTCGTCGTCAGCCAGCGCCTCAGGCCGGTCGGTCCATGTCCATGATCATGCGCCTGCGCATGCCCCATTGCCGTTGTTTCCATCGTGCTCTCCTGTATTCGATTAAGCTTGCACCGCGCTCTGGCGCGGTCAGTGACGCTCAGCCTTGATCTCGGACGGCTGGATGGCATCCCCGGTCTTGTTGCTCCAGGAATTGCGCTCGTAGGTGATCACCGCCGCTATGTCGGTATCCGACAACTGCTGTCCGAAAGCCGCCATCGCTGTTCCGGGACGACCGTTCAGGACCGTCTTGATGTGTTCGATCTTGGGACCGGTCGCCACCTTTGAACCGTCCAGCGCAGGGAATACCGAAGGAATGCCCTTGCCGTTCGCCTGGTGGCAGGCCGCGCAATTCTTGGTGAAGACCTCTTCGCCGTGCTTCATCAGGTCCGCCATCGCCCAGACCTTGCCCTGGTCCGCGGCACCGGCCGCCATCTTCTTGTTCTGTTCGGCCACCCAGGCGGCATACTTGTCCGCGGACACCACGTCCACCACGATGGGCATGTAGCCATGGCCCTTGCCGCACAATTGCGCGCATTGTCCGGTAAACGAGCCTTCGCGGTCGGCGCGGAACCACGTATCCCGGATGAAGCCGGGGATCGCGTCCTGCTGGATCGCGAGCGACGGAACATACCAGCCATGGATGACATCGTTGGACGTCGTCAGGATGCGGACCTTCTTCCCCACCGGGACGACCAGATGGTTATCGACTTCGAGCAGGTAGTTCTGATCCTTGGGTGCCTTGTCGTCGAGCTGATCCTGAGGGGTCGACAGGACGCTCATGAACTTGATCCCCGCCCCCTCGCCCTTGAGGTAATCGTAGCCCCACTTCCACTGGTAGCCGGTCACCTTGATCGTGATGTCGGAGTTGGTCGAATCGCGCATGGACAGCAGCGTCTTGGTGACCGGCCAGACGATCACCAGAAGGATGACAAAGGGGATCGCGGTCCACAGGATTTCGATCTTGGTATTTTCGTGGAAGGTCGCGGGCGCCCCTCCCAAGGACTTGCGATGCTTGATGACCGAGTAGAACATCACGCCGAACACGATGACGAAGATGGTCACGCAAACCCACATCATCCAGACGTGCAGGTCATATACTTCCTGGGCCAGTTCGGTGGCTGGCTGTTGAAAGTTCAGTTTGTAGGCCGCGTCTGCCGCTCCGGAGAGAAGTCCGAGTAGCCAGAAGACCGCCAGACGAGGCACGCCTGCCCACCGTGCTTGCTTGGTCATCATATTGATCAACCCCGTTTTGATATTTGTTTCCAAATCGACCCCCTCGTCGCGGCTTGCGGCGATATTTCGCATTTGTTTGAGATAACGGGGCAGGCGCCTCTCGGCCACCGGGACCAGCGGCCAAGGCTCCGAGGGTTCTGAATCAACGCAGCTCCTTCGCTTGCCCCATGACCAGTCCTACTCGCTTCGCTGCCCCCGGAATTTCAGGCTGCGGGAATTTATCACAGGACAGTTCGATCTTCAACTATTCTGGATCTGCCATTTTCATTATATATTATTTCCACGCCGATTATTTAGCCAGCGCCGCCAGCAAGCGTTCGTGCACGCCCCCGAAGGCGCCGTTGCTCATCACCAGAACCCGGTCCTCCGGACGCGCCTGCGCCACGACCGCCGCGACCAGCGCCGCCAGGTCCTCAAACACCCGGGCCTTGCCACCCATGGGCGCCAGGGCTGCCTGAGCATCCCAGCCCAGTTGGCCGGCGTAGCAGAAAACCGCGTCGGCACCGGACAGGCTGGCCGGCAACTGCGCTTTCATGGTGCCCAGCTTCATGGTATTCGAGCGCGGTTCGAGCACGGCAAGAATGCGTCCGGCCCCGGCCTCCGCGCGCAGGCCGGCGATGGTCGCCGCGATCGCCGTCGGATGGTGGGCAAAGTCGTCAAAGACCGATACCCCGCCCACTTCACCGCGCAGTTCCAGCCGCCGCTTGACCCCCTTGAAGCTGGCCAGGGCGCCCAAGGCCAGATGCGGCGCTACCCCGGCGTGGCGGGCCGCCGCCAGCGCCGCCAGGGCATTGGCCCGATTGTGAGCGCCCGATAGCGCAAGACGAGTGCGGCCGACCTCCTTTCCCTTCAGGCTCACCGCAAAGCTGCCATCGGCCGAAGGCTGACCGGCCTGCCAGCCTTCAGGGCAGTTGAACCACTCCACCGGCGTCCAACAAGCTCGGGCGACGACTCTCCGCAAAGATTCCTCGGCGCCATTGGCAACAATCAGGCCGTTGCCCGGCAGCGTTCGTATCAAATGGTGGAATTGCGTCTCGATAGCCGCAAGATCAGGGAAGATGTCTGCATGATCGAACTCAAGATTGTTCAGGACTGTCGTCCGCGGCCGATAATGCAGGAATTTGGAGCGCTTGTCGCAAAAGGCGGTATCGTATTCGTCCGCCTCGACGACAAAGAAAGGCGAGTCGGTCAGGCGCGCCGAGACGCCGAAGTCCTGGGGTACTCCGCCGACCAGGAAACTGGGCTTGAGGCCCGCCTCCTCCAGGATCCAGGTCAGCATCGCAGTGGTCGTGGTCTTGCCGTGGGTGCCCGCCACGCCCAGCACCCAGCGACCGGCAAGGATGTGCTCGGCCAGCCACTGCGGACCCGAAACATAGGGCAAATTACGGGCGAGAATGGTCTCGAGCAGCGGGTTGCCCCGCGAGATGGCGTTGCCGACCACGAACAGATCGGGATTCAACTCGACTTGTGCGTCCGAGTAGCCCTCGGTCAGCGCTATCCCCTGATCTTCCAGCTGAAGGCTCATGGGCGGATAGACGTTGGCGTCGCAACCGGAGACCCGATGGCCCGCCGCGCGCGCCAGGAGCGCGACACCGCCCATGAAGGTGCCACAGACGCCGAGGATATGGATGTGCATGGCGGATCGTCCTGAATGGCGTGTAGAATGGTCCGGGATTGTAACCGATAGCGCCGCCATGCCTCGCCGCTCAAAGCATTCGCCGCAAGTCGACGCCATGCGCCGTGACATCGCCAGCCTGGCCGCCCGCCTGATGGCCGAGGATGGCATCGGCGACTACGGCTTGGCCAAGCGCAAGGCCGCCAGGAACCTCGGCGCGCCCGACAGCGAAGCGCTGCCGACCAACCAGGAAATCGAAGAGGCCTTGCGCGCTTATCAGGCACTCTTCCAGGAGGAAGAATTGCGCGAGCGGCTTGCCGTTCTGCGCCGAAGTGCCCTCTCGCTGATGCGTCTGCTCGAGGAGTTCCACCCCTATCTGACCGGTCCGGCCCTGGATGGCACGGCCGGCCGCTATGCCGAGGCGGAACTCGATCTATACGCCGACAGCGCCAAAGACGTCGAAATCTTTCTCCTGAACAGAGGGCTCAACTTTGAACATGCCGACATCCATAGGACCGGCCCCGATTCCCCCGAAGCCCGGCTGCGCCTGGACGACGGAGAAGTGATGCTGCTGCTGTCGATCTACCCGCACACCCTGGAGCGCACCCGCAGACGCAACCCCCGCACCGGCCAGGTCGCGGCCAGGGCCCGGGCCGACGCCGTCGCCGCCATGCTGGAGATGTCATGAACCGCCTCGCCAACATTATCCTGATCGCCGTCGTGGCCCTGACGGCAGCCGCTGCCGGCTACCTCGTCAACCAGGGCCAGAATTCGTCCGGCGCCACCGCCGCAAGGCAGTTGCTCGCCCTGACCCTGCCCGATCCGAAAGGCAGCGCGCAATCCCTGCAGCAGTGGCAGGGCAAGCTGCTCGTGGTCAATTTCTGGGCAACCTGGTGCCCGCCCTGCCGCGAGGAAATGCCCGGGTTCTCCCGGCTGCAAAGCAAATTCGCAGGACATGGCGTTCAATTTGTAGGTATCGGCATCGATTCTGCTGACAAAATACAGAAATTTTCAGTTCAAACGCCAGTCAGCTATCCGCTCCTGGTCGGCAGTCCCGGGCTGATGGAAATCATCGGCCAGCTCGGCAACAACGCCGGGGGGCTGCCCTATACCGTCATCCTCGGCCGCGACGGCAGTCTGCAGAAGACCAGGCTGGGTGCGTGGCAGGAAAGCGACCTGGAAAAGGTCCTGGGAGACATGGTCCGGTGAGCCCGGTGCTACGGGACTACTGGACAAGGTGCTGCCATTTGCGGCAAACTTGCAGACATGGTGAAGCAAACTTGCATCCAAAAGAATAGAAAGGACGGCACCGCTTTGCCCCGGATCCTGGCCTTGCGAGGCCCGAAACAGAAACCGATCGGCACCCCCAGCCGCGGCCTCCATGGCCGAACCACACTGGATACCATTCGCCCGTCCTGACCCCCCGGGTACCGGGTCCGTCCGCGCACCGACTAGCAGGGAGAACAACATGGATCTGAGAAAGCTCAAGAAACTCATCGATCTTGTCCAGGAATCCGGTATTTCCGAGCTGGAAGTGATCGAAGGAGAGGAAAAAGTTCGCATCGTCAAACATGTCCAGGGGCCCGCGATGCCCGCCTACATGTCAGGCAGCCAGCCGCAATCCTATGCCCCGCCCGAACCCGCAGCCTCCGTCCCGGAACCCGCTGTGCCCGCCGAAGAAGAGGGACATGTGGTCAAGGCACCGATGGTCGGCACCTTTTACCGCTCCGGCGCTCCCGGTTCGCCGTCCTTTGTCGAGGTCGGCCAGGCAGTGAAGGAGGGGGACACCCTGTGCATCATCGAGGCGATGAAACTGATGAACGAGATCGAGTCCGACGCCACCGGCATCGTCAAGGCGATCCTGGTCGAAAATGGGCAGCCCGTAGAATATGGACAACCGCTTTTCCTGATCGGCTAATACCGGCCGCGACGCACTTGGCGTCCAGACTATCCTATGTTTGAGAAAATCCTGATCGCAAATCGGGGCGAAATCGCCCTCCGGATCCAGCGCGCCTGCCGGGAACTGGGCATCAAGACCGTCGTGGTGCACTCGGTCGCCGACACCGAGGCCAAGTACGTCAAACTCGCCGACGAGTCGGTATGCATCGGTCCGGCGCCTTCCTCGGCCAGTTATCTCAACGTTCCCGCGATCATCTCGGCGGCCGAAGTGACCGACTCCGAGGCCATCCATCCCGGCTATGGCTTTCTCTCGGAAAACGCCGGCTTCGCCGAGCGCGTGGAAAAGTCCGGCTTCATCTTCATCGGCCCGCGCCCCGAAACGATCAGCCTGATGGGCGACAAGGTCAACGCCAAGAATGCCATGAAGGAAGCCGGCGTGCCCTGTGTGCCGGGTTCGGAAGGTGCGCTTCCGGACGACGCCAAGGAGATCGTCAAGATCGCCCGTTCCGTCGGCTACCCGGTGATCATCAAGGCATCCGGCGGCGGCGGCGGTCGCGGCATGCGCGTGGTCCATACCGAGGCGGCGCTGCTCAATGCCGTCACCACCACCCGTTCCGAGGCTGGCGCAGCCTTCGGCAATCCCACCGTGTACCTGGAAAAATTCCTCGAGAACCCGCGCCACATAGAGATCCAGGTGATCGCCGACAGTTTCAGGAACGCGGTCTATCTGGGCGAACGTGACTGCTCGATGCAGCGACGCCATCAGAAAGTGATCGAGGAGGCGCCGGCACCCGACATCAACCGGCGGCTGATCAGCCGGGTCGGCGAACGCTGCGCCGAGGCCTGCCGCAAGATCAATTATCGCGGCGCCGGCACTTTCGAGTTTCTCTACGAAGACGGCGAGTTCTACTTCATCGAGATGAACACCCGGGTGCAGGTCGAGCATCCGGTCACCGAACAGGTCACCGGCATCGATATCGTCCAGGCGCAGATCCGCATCGCCGACGGCGAAAAACTCTGGCTGCGCCAGCGCGACGTGGTCCTCAAGGGCCACGCCATCGAATGCCGGATCAATGCCGAAGACCCGTTCAAGTTCACGCCGTCGCCCGGCCGGATCACCACCTACCATCAGCCGGGCGGGCCGGGCATCCGCATCGATTCGCACATCTACCAGGGATACACGGTGCCGCCGCATTACGATTCCCTGATCGGCAAACTGATCGCCACCGGCGACACCCGCGAACAGGCGATCCGTCGCATGCGCACCGCACTGTCCGAGATGGTGGTGGAAGGAATCAAGACCAACATCCCGCTGCACCAGGAACTGATGCACGATGCCCGCTTCGTCAAGGGCGGCACCAGCATTCACTACCTCGAGGAAAGACTGGCCGCGAAAGAAGAGGCGACCAAGGGTAAACCATGAATCTCCCCGACCGGCGCCAACAGGGCCTCTGACCATGTGGCTCAATGTGGCGCTATGCGCCGACGCGGCCGATGTCGAGGCGCTTTCCGACGCACTGCTGGAGCAGGGAGCTCTGTCGGTCAGCGTCGAGGACGCCCTGGCCGGTACCCCGGCCGAAACGCCGCAATTCGGTGAGCCGGGCAGCCCGGATACTCCCTTGTGGCGGGAAAGCAAGGTCTTCGCCCTGTTCGCCCCGGCCGACGATCTGCTCGGACGCATCGCCGCCGCGTGCAAGGCCGCCGGCATCGACGAGCTGCCCGACATCGACATCGAGGAAATCGCCGAACAGAACTGGGTGCAGCTCACCCAGGCCCAGTTCGAGCCGATCCGCATCAACGAGCGCCTGTGGATCGTGCCGACCTGGCACGCTGCGCCGGATCCTGCCGCGATCAACCTGATCCTCGACCCCGGCATGGCCTTCGGCACCGGCTCCCATCCGACCACGAGGCTTTGCCTGGAGTGGCTCAGCAGCGCGGTCGGCGGCGGCGAAACTGTCCTCGACTACGGCTGCGGCTCGGGCATTCTGGCCATCGCCGCGGCAAGGCTCGGCGTTGCCGCGGTACTCGGCGTCGACATCGACGACAACGCGCTCACGGCGGCACGGGACAATGCCGCAAAGAACAGCGTGGTCATGGAACTGCGTCAATCGCGGATGCCGCTGGCGGAGACGTTCGACCTCGTCGTCGCCAACATCCTCACCAACCCGCTGTGCATGCTGGCGCCTCTGCTCAGCGCCCGCCTGGCCCCGGGCGGGCGCATCGCCCTGTCGGGGATCCTGGAAGCGCAGGCCGAACGGGTGATGGCCGCCTACGCGCCCTTTCTCGCCCTGCAGGTCGGCGCCGCGCTGGATGGCTGGGTGCGCCTGGAAGGCAAGAGAACTTCCGGGATGGGCGGTAGGACGCCATCATGCTGACGCGCTGTCCCGCTTGCGACACTGCCTTCCGCGTCTCCGCCGAGCAACTCATGGCGAAGCAGGGCAAGGTGCGCTGCGGCCGGTGCCGCCATGTGTTCGACGCGCTGACGGCCCTGCTCGACGAGGAAGGGCCGGCGACCGAAGAACGGACCGGACTCCCGGCAGCCGCCCCTCCCCCGCCGGCCGAAGCGCCGCAGGCAGAACACGCGGTCGAGCCCGAAACAACTGCGGCCGAGCCTGAAGCAACGGCCGCCGAGCCCCTCGCCCACCCGGGTGAGGCGCTGCGCCAGGAAACCGAGGCGGTGCGAGGTCGCCCCAGGATCTGGGCAATCCTGTCGCTCCTGGCCATGATTATCCTGCTGCTGCAGGCGGTGCTGCAGTTCCGTACCGAACTTTCCGTGCTTTTCCCGCAGGTCAAGCCGGTGCTGGGCAAAGCCTGCGCCATTCTGGGCTGCGAACTGTCGCTGCCGCACAAGCCGGACCTTCTCGGCATCGAAGCCTCGGATCTCCATCCCGACGCCAACAACCGGCTGATCCTGGCCGCGACGCTGAAGAACCGCGCGCCTTTCGTCCAGGCCTACCCCGCCCTTGAAGTGACCCTCACCAACACCGGCGACCAGCCGCTGCTGCGCAAGGTGATCCTGCCGAAGGAGTACCTGCCCAGGAATATCGATGTGGCGGCGGGTTTCGCCGCCAACAGCGAAATCACCCTGAACCTCGGCCTCGAGACCGACATCAACGATGCCGCCGGCTACAGGATTTATCTTTTCTACCCATGAAGGTATCCTGTCTGACCCAACCCCACCCAGGAGCAAAAACCATGACTACCGTTACCCTCGGCGGCAACCCGATCAAGCTCGCAGGCCAGTTCCCCACAACGGGGCAAGTCGCGGCACCCTTTTCCCTGGTCGCCGTCGACCTTTCCAACAAGACCCTGAAGGATTTCGCCGGCAAGCGCAAGGTCTTGAACATCGTGCCCAGCCTGGATACGCCGACCTGCGCCACTTCCACGCGCAAGTTCAACGAGCGCGCCAGCGCCCTCGCCAACACGGTGGTGCTGGTGATCTCGGCCGACCTGCCGTTCGCCATGAACCGTTTCTGCACGACCGAGGGACTGAAGAACGTGGTCTCCCTCTCGACCATGCGCGGTCGCGAATTCATGGCCAACTACGGCGTCGAGATTGTCGACGGTCCGCTGGCCGGCGTCACCGCCCGCGCGGTGGTGGTGCTGGACGAGAACGACAAGGTCATCCACGCCGAACTGGTGCCGGAAATCAAGCAGGAGCCGAACTACGACGCAGCGCTCGCCGCGCTCGGCTGACCGGCCGCATCCTCGGCGCAGCGCGGCCGGGTGCTATAATCGGCGCCACATTCCAAGCACCCGGCGCGCCATGAAAACACTGATCTGCGGTTCCATCGCCTATGACACGATCATGGTCTTCCATGATCGCTTCAAGAACCACATCCTGCCCGAGCAGATCCACATTCTCAACGTCGCCTTTCTCGTGCCCGACATGCGCCGCGAGTTCGGCGGCTGTGCCGGCAATATCGCCTACAACCTGAAGCTGCTCGGCGGCGAGCCGCTGATCATGGCCACCGTCGGCGACGACAGCGCGCCCTACCTGCAGCGCCTGCAAAAGCTCGGCCTGGATGCCCGCCACGTGCGGGAAGTACCCGGCAGCTTCACGGCACAGGCCTTCATCACCACCGATCTCGACGACAACCAGATCACCGCCTTCCATCCCGGCGCGATGAACTTCTCCCATCTCAACCATATCGCCGATGCGCAGAAGGAGGGCAGCCAAGTGCGGCTCGGCATCGTCTCGCCCGACGGCCGGGACGGCATGAGCCACCACGCCCGGGAATTCTTCGAAGCCGGCATCCCCTTCGTCTTCGACCCGGGCCAGGGCCTGCCGATGTTCGACGGCGAGGACCTGATGCGCTTTCTGCAACTGGCCGACTATTGCACGGTTAACGACTACGAGGCGAAACTGCTGTGCGAGCGGACCGGCAAGTCGATCGAGCAGTTGGCCTGCGAGGTCAAGGCGCTGGTCGTGACCCTCGGCGGCAAGGGCTCGGAAATCCACGCCCAGGGTCAATGCATCCGCATCCCCGGCGTCGTCCCGGAGGCGGAGGTCGATCCGACCGGCTGCGGCGACGCCTACCGTGCCGGCCTGCTCCATGGCCTTGCCCATGATCTGCCCTGGGAACAAACCGGACGGCTGGCATCGCTGATGGGCTCGCTGAAGATTGCCCAACGCGGCGGGCAGAATCACCAGCCGACGCGCGACGAAATCGCTGCACGCTACCTGGCGGCCTTCGGCCACGCCATCTGGTGAACTCACGGAAGTGAGCGCGCGGCGACCGCACGGCGTTCTCCGTTCCGGCCGTTTCGCGGAGCGCCGGATCTGAAGAAATACTGGGTCGAAGCCCGTGCCGCCTTCCGGATTTCCCGCGTGCTGCTGCACTTTCTGGGCGGGGCGGGCATGGTGGCACTCGCCTTTCCGCTGGTCGCGCACGAGCGCCGGCAGGCGCTCCGGCGACGCTGGTCCTGCCAGTTGCTCGAGATCGTCAATGTCAGGCTGGACCTGTCCGGTATGGCGCCCACGGAAGGCAGCATGCTGGTCGCCAACCATGTCTCCTGGCTCGACATCTACGCCATCACCGCAATCCGGCCCGCCGCCTTCGTCTCCAAGGCGGAGTTGCGCAACTGGCCATTGATCGGCTGGCTCGCGGCGAAGACCGGCACCATCTTCGTGCACCGCGGCAGCCGCCTTCACGTCAGGGCCATCAACGACGAAATCGGCAAGGTTCTGCTCTCCGGCGGCAATGTCACGGTTTTCCCCGAGGGCACGACCACCGACGGCACGCATATTCTGCACTTTCATGCCTCGCTGCTTCAGCCGGCGATCAGCGGAGGCCGCCCGGTGCAGCCGCTGGCGCTCGCCTATCTGGGCCTGGACGGGCAACCCAGCGATGCGGCCGCCTATGCCGGCGACACCAGCTTGTGGCAATCGCTGCGCATGATCGCGCGCCAGCCCGGATTGACCCTGCGCATCGACGTCACGCCGCCCTTGCCGACCGGCGGCAGCGACCGGCGTGCCATCGCAGCGCTCGCCCGGGCAGCGATCGCCCTGCGCCTGGGAATTTCGCTCGATCAGACGGGGCGGCAGTCCACCTGAATCAGCCTGCGGTCTTCGAGCCTGAGCGCGGAGAGGCGCCCGCCCCAAAGGCAGCCGGAATCGAGTGCCAGGAGATTCGCTTCGATCTTCAGGCCCAGTGCCGACCAATGGCCGGTGACCAGGACATGATCGGCGCTCCTGCGGCCGGCAACGGCGAACCAGGGCGTGAAACCCGGCGGAGCCTCGTTCACCTCGCCTTTGGTCTTGAACTCCATTTCCCCTGCAGGCGTGCAAAAACGCATCCGCGTCATGGCGTTGACGATCACGCGCAACCTCGCCCAGCCGGAAAGGTCCTCGCGCCAGGCCGGCGGTTCGCTGCCCCAGAGATTGGCCAGGAGTTCGCGGAAGTTCTCCGAGACCAGCGCCGCCTCGACCTCGCCGGCCAGTTCGCGCGCCTGCGCCACGGTCCACTGCGGCAACAGGCCGGCATGGACCATGGCATAGCCGTCCTCGACATGCATCAAAGGCTGCGCCCGCAGCCAGGCCAGCAGTTCTTCGCGGTCCGGCGCATCGAGAATGGCGCTCAGCGTGTCGTCGGGACGCATCCGCGAGCTGCCTTCGGCCAGCATGACCAAGTGCAGATCGTGATTGCCGAGCACCGTGACGGCGGCAGGGCCGAGCTCCTTGACGAAGCGCAGCACCTCGAGCGACTGCGGCCCGCGGTTGACCAGGTCGCCGACCAGCCACAGCCGGTCCTGCGCGGCATCGAACCGGGCTTTCGCCAGCAGCCGTTGCAGGGCTCCGAAGCAGCCCTGGACATCGCCGATCGCGTAAGTCGCCATGACTTATGCGCCGGGCGGCCGGTATTCCGGCACCCAGGCACCGAGCGCTGCCTTGACCGAGGCCTCGTCCAGGCTCCGGCACGCCAGCCAGGCATCCAACTCACCCAGCCATGCGGCGTCGGGCGCGCTTTCGCCCCTGGCCACCCGCAGCTTCGGGTGCGGCGTCGGCTGGGTCTGTTCGTTGTCGGCGAGCAGTTCCTCGAAGAGTTTCTCGCCCGGACGCAGCCCGGTAAAATCGATGCGGACGTCCTCCTCGGTGAAACCCGAGAGACGGATCATGTCGCGCGCCAGATCGACGATCCTCACCGGTTCGCCCATGTCGAGCACGAAGATTTCCCCGCCATGCCCCATCAATCCCGCCTGCAGCACCAGTTGCGCCGCCTCGGGAATCAACATGAAGTAACGCACCACGTCGGGATGGGTCACGGTCACCGGCCCGCCCTGCAGAATCTGCTCGCGGAACTTCGGAATGACGCTGCCGCTGCTGCCGAGCACGTTGCCGAAACGGACCATGACGATCTGCGTGGCGCCTGAATTCTCGCTGATGGCCTGGCAGACCCGCTCGGCCAGGCGCTTCGTCGCTCCCATGACATTGGTCGGATTGACCGCCTTGTCGGTGGAAATCAGCACGAATTTTCCGACCCCGTGATCGACTGCCGCCTGGGCGACGCGCCAGGTGCCGAGCACGTTGTTCCTGACCGCCTGCCAGGCGTTCTCCTTCTCCATCAGGGGGACGTGCTTGTAGGCGGCGGCATGGAACACCAGTTCAGGCCGGTACTGGCCGAAGACCTCCGCCAGACGCGACGCTTCCCGGACATCTCCGACCACGCAGGCGACGGCCAGCGAGGGGAAATGCCTGGCGAACTCCTGCTCGATGTTGTAGAGCGCGAATTCGGAAAGCTCGTAGAACACCAGCAAACGGGGCGAGAAGCAGGCGATCTGGCGGCACAGTTCGGCGCCGATCGAGCCGCCGGCGCCGGTCACCAGCACCACCTTGCCGGCGAGCAGACGATGCAGTCCTGCGCTGTCCAGTTGAACCTTGTCGCGGCCGAGGAGATCCTCCAGTTCCACCTTGCGCACCTGGGAGATGGCGACTCTTCCGGAGAGCAGGTCGTCGAAGGAAGGCACCGTCAATACCGTCAGCCCCGCTCCGGTGGCCAGCTGGGCAGCCTGGCGGCGAACGGAATGCGCCGCGCTGGGCATGGCCATGATCACGTGCCGGACATCGTGGCGGCGCGCCTGCTCGAGGATTTCGGACACGGCGCCGAGCACGGGAACGCCGTTGAGCAGACGACCCTGCTTTTCCGGGTCGTCATCGAGCAGGCCGATCACATGCCACTGTCGGCTTCTGGCGATCTCGCGCAGCAGGTCGACCGCGGCCTTGCCCGCGCCCAGTACCAGCACCGGTTCGCCCGTGACGTCCCTGAAGCTCAGGAGATGGCCGTCCTTCCAGGAGCGGTAGAGAAAGCGGCTGCCGGCCATGAACAGCACCAGCAAGACGGGATAGAGCACCAGGACCGAACGGGGGACGTCGGACAAACGATGCAGCATGAACATCAGCACGGCCGCAATCACCGCGCCCGAGGCGACGGCGAGGATGATGCGTTTCAGATCGGGCAGGCTGGCGAAGCGCCAGATGCCGCGATAAAGGCCCAGCGCCCAGGCGATGGCACCTTGCAGGGGCAGCACCACGGCCATGCCCTCCAGCAGACTGTGCACATAGACGGGCGGAATGTCGAAGTTGAAGCGCAGCAGATAAGCCAGCGCCCAGGCCAGGGCGACCGCAGTCAGGTCATGGATGACGACGAGCAGCGTGCGCACGCTCAGCCGCCCCCGCCCGCAGCGCGCAGGAAGCCCTGCCAGCGTCGGTCGATGCCGATCATCACGGCCGCGAAGACGACGGCCCAGCCGGCCAGGACCAGGCCCTGGTAGGCCAGGCTCAGGCCCAGCGCCATCAGCGCACTCGCGGTCACCCCGGCCATCAGCGCGTATTCGCAGAGGGCGGTGCGTCCATGCCCCCAGCCCATCCTGACCAGGCGCTGGTAGTAATGCTCGCGATGCGCCTGCCAGAAGCGTTCCCGGCGCAACACCCGGCGCAGCAGGGTGACGCTGGCATCGGCCAGGAAGGGGGAAAAGACCAGAACCGGAAACCACAAAGGCCACAGCGCCTGCCGCCAGCCCAGGAGCCCCAGGCTCGCGGCGAGAAATCCCAGGGGAATGGAGCCCCCGTCGCCCATGAAGACTTTCGCCGGAGGGAAGTTGAAAACCAGGAAGCCTGCCGCGGCCCCCGCCACGGCGAAGCTCACGGCCGCCACGGCATCGGCGCCGGCCAAGCCGGCG
>CAIVDC010000127.1 GCA_903904605.1 uncultured Sterolibacterium sp. | reverse complement strand
GCCTACCCGTGGCTGATCCACCGGCTGACCTACCGCCGCACCAACCACGACAATATCCACGTCCGCGGCTACAAGGAGGAGGGCACCATCACCACGCCCTTCGACATGACGGTGTTGAACGACCTCGACCGCTTCCACCTGGTGATGGACGCCATCGACCGCCTGCCGCAGACCGGCGACCGCGGCATCTACCTGAAGCAGCAGCTCAAGGACAAGCTGATCGAACACAAGCAGTACATCAACAAGCACGGCCAGGATCTGCCGGAAATACGCAACTGGAAGTGGGGTGGTCAAAATGAATGAGCAAAACGATCTGAAATCCTTGCCCCTTGAGGAAGTGGAGAAAAGACTGGGCTCGTCGCCGGACGGCCTCAGCCAGGCCGAGGCGCAGAAGCGGCTGACCCAATACGGGCCCAACGAGATCGAGGAAAGGAAAACCAATGCACTGCTGAAATTCCTCGGCTATTTCTGGGGTCCTATTCCGTGGATGATAGAAGCGGCCGTGATCCTTTCGGCGATGGACCGGCATTGGCCGGACTTCGGCATCATCCTCGTCCTGCTCCTGGCCAACGCCATGGTCGGATTCTGGGAGGAACACCAGGCAGGCAATGCCATAGAGGCCCTCAAGGCCAAGCTGGCGATCAAGGCGCGGGTCAAACGCGATGGCAAATGGGTCACTCCGGCGGCGCGCGAACTGGTGCCGGGCGACGTCATCCGCCTGCGCCTGGGCGACATCGTGCCGGCGGATGCGCGCCTCTTGGCGGGCGACCCGGTCGAAGTCGATCAGTCGGCGCTGACCGGGGAGTCCCTGCCCGCGACGCGCAAATCCGGCGAGGCGGTGTTCTCCGGCTCGATCATCCGCCAGGGCGAAATCGACGCGCTGGTCTATGGTACGGGACAGAACACCTACTTTGGCAAGACCGCGCAGCTGGTGCAGGAGGCGCACACGGTCAGCCATTTCCAGCGCGCGGTGCTGCGCATAGGCAATTACCTGATCATCCTGGCGGGGACTCTGGTGGCGGTGATCATTACGGTCGCGCTGTTTCGCGGCGACCCGATTCTCACCACGCTGCAGTTCGCCCTGGTGCTGACCGTGGCCGCGATACCCGTGGCGATGCCGACCGTGCTCTCCGTGACTATGGCGGTCGGTGCGCGCCTGCTGGCCAAAAAAGAGGCGATCGTGACCCGGCTGGCGGCCATCGAGGAACTGGCGGGCGTGGACGTGTTGTGCTCGGACAAGACCGGCACCCTGACCCAGAACAAGCTGACGCTGGGCGATCCCTTCTGCGTCAACGGCATCCCTGCCGATCAGGTCATCCTCGACGCCGCGCTGGCGTCGCGGGCGGAAAACAAGGACACCATCGACCTGGCCGTGCTGGGCGGCCTGAAAAATGATCAGGTCCTGAAAAATTATGAGGTGCTGCATTTCCAGCCCTTCGATCCGGTGCACAAGCGCACCGAGGCCACCGTGAAGGGCCCGGACGGCAAACAGTTCCAGGTGGCCAAGGGTGCGCCGCAGGTGATCCTGGAATTGTCTGCGAATGCCGATGCGGTGATCTCCGCGGTCGATGCCGCCGTCAACGGATTTGCCGCGCGCGGCTTTCGTTCATTGGCTGTGGCGCGGGCGGATCAGGAGGGTCAATGGCAGTTCGTCGGCGTCTTGCCCTTGTTCGATCCGCCGCGCGAGCAGGCCAAGGCGACCATTGCGACGGCCCGGCAGATGGGCATCAGCGTCAAGATGGTGACCGGGGATGCGCTGGCCATCGCCCGGGAAACGGCTGCAAAACTCGGGCTGGGCAGCAACATCCTCGATGCCGGCGGCTTCGGCGACGCCAAGGAGCACGAGACCGCGCAACTGGCGGCGTCCATCGAGAAGGCGGACGGCTTCGCCCAGGTGTTCCCCGAACACAAGTTCCACATAGTCGACGTCCTGCAGCAGCGAGGTCACATCGTCGGCATGACCGGCGACGGCGTGAACGACGCCCCGGCGCTAAAGAAGGCGGATTGCGGCATCGCCGTTTCCGGTGCGACCGATGCCGCGCGCGCGGCGGCGTCCATCGTGCTGATGACGCCGGGTCTGTCGGTGATCATAGACGCGATCAAGGAAAGCCGGAAGATCTTCCAGCGGATGAACAGCTATGCCATCTACCGCATTGCCGAGACGCTGCGCGTGCTGTTGTTCATGACCCTGTCGATCCTGGCGTTCAACTTTTACCCCGTGACAGCAGTGATGATCGTGATGCTGGCCTTGCTCAACGACGGCGCGATACTGTCCATTGCCTACGACAACGTTCATTACAAGGACAAGCCTGAGGCGTGGAACATGCGCATGGTGCTGGGCATCGCCACGGTGCTGGGCGTCATCGGGGTGGTCTCCGCCTTCGGCCTGTTCTATCTCGGCGAGCGCATCTTTCATCTCGACCGCGCGCAAATCCAGACGCTGATGTATTTGAAGCTGTCCGTGGCAGGACATCTGACGATATTCCTGACGCGCACCCGCGGCCCGTTCTGGTCCATCCGTCCGGCGCGGATACTGTGGGTGGCCGTGCTCGGCACGCAAATCGTGGCGACGCTGATCGCGGTTTATGGGCTGTTCATGACGCCCCTGGGCTGGGGCTGGGCGCTGTTCGTCTGGGGCTATGCGCTGCTGTGGTTCCTGGTGAACGACCGCGTCAAACTGATGGCTTATCGCGTGTTCGATCCAACGGCCGCGCCTCTGTTGGGCAAGCGGGCTGTCGATGAGACACCGCAGATCGCCGCACGGGCCTATGAACTTTATGAGCGGGGCGGCCGCCGCGATGGCCACGCGGAGCAGGACTGGCTTCAGGCTGAGCGCGAGACCCGGAAAGATTAGGCGGGACGGAAGCGTCTGCGACAACGTCCTGCCGAGCGCCATGAGGGCTCGGCACGAGCCACGCAGATCATGTTACCGAAGGGACGATGATGAAAATGAATGGCAAGGATTTCCGGGTCAAGGAAGGCGAAAAGGTCAAGCTCAAGAAGTGGCCGACGCTGGTCAAGCCCGTGTATGAATCGAAGGAGGAATATCGGGAACTCCTCGAATCACAAGTGACCGAGCTAAGCGCCTTGCAGCAGCTGCACTATGCCTCCAACCGCTATTCGCTGTTGCTGATCTTCCAGGCCATGGACGCCGCGGGCAAGGATGGCGCGATCCGGCACGTGATGTCCGGGGTCAATCCCCAGGGCTGCCAGGTGTTCAGCTTCAAGCATCCCAGCGCCGCGGAACTGGAGCACGATTTCCTCTGGCGCACCTCCCAATGCCTGCCGGAACGCGGCAGGATCGGCATCTTCAACCGCTCTTATTACGAGGAGGTGCTGATCGTCCGCGTCCATCCGGAGATACTTCGCAGTCAGGGGCTTCCCGATGCGCTGGCGGCGGAGAAGAATATCTGGCGCGATCGCTATCGTTCCATCGTCGATCTGGAGAACCATCTCTACCGCAACGGCACGCGGATCATCAAGTTCTTCCTTCACCTGTCGCAGGAAGAGCAGCGCAGGCGCTTCCTCGATCGCATCGACGAGCCCGAAAAAAACTGGAAATTCAGCCCCGCCGACATCGCGGAACGGAAATTCTGGAAACAGTACATGCGGGCTTACGAGGACTGCCTGGGCGCGACGAGTACAAGCCGCGCGCCCTGGTATGTGGTCCCCGCCGACGACAAGGAGAACTCGCGGCTGATTATCGCCCAGATCATCCTTGATACCTTCAGGGCGCTCAAAATGCGTTATCCGAAAGCCGACGCGGAGCGTCGCCGGGAACTGCTGTCGATCCGCGATGAGTTGATGAAGGACGGCGCCGGCGGCCCCTGAGCGGGGTGGCTGCGGCCTCCATCGGGCCGGCGACCGGGTCCGTCGTGATATGCGTGTCAGATTTCCGCTTATGGAGTATAAAAGCCGGAGATCATGAACAGCCAACCGGACGTTCCGAACCGCGGCACGGTCGTTGCCGTGCGCGGCAGCGTCGTCGATATCGGCTTCGACGCGCGTTTGCCGCCCATCTACAGCTTGCTGCGCGCCGGGGCGGAGCGGCAGATCGCCATCGAAGTGCTGTCCCAGCTCGATGCCCATCGCGTGCGCGGCATTGCCCTGACCCCGACCCAAGGCCTGGCCCGCGGCATGGCGGTGGAGGACACCGGCGGGCCGTTGCAGGCGCTGGTCGGCAAGGGGATACTCTCGCGGATGTTCGACGTGTTCGGCAAGGCCATCGACCGTGAAGCGGCGCCGGCGGATGTCCGGTGGCGCTCCGTGCATCGCGCGCCGCCGCCCCTGGGACGGCGATCCACCAGGTCCGAGGTGTTCGAGACGGGAATCAAGGTCATCGACGTGCTGATGCCGCTGGAGCGCGGCGGCAAGGCCGGCCTGTTCGGCGGGGCGGGCGTGGGCAAGACGGTGTTGCTCACCGAGATGATCCACAACATGATCGGGCAACACGAGGGCGTGAGCATATTTTGCGGCATCGGCGAGCGCTGCCGGGAAGGCGAGGAACTCTATCGCGACATGAAGGAAGCCGGCGTGCTGGCGAACATGGTGATGGTCTTCGGGCAGATGAACGAACCTCCCGGCGCCCGTTTCCGCGTCGGCCATGCGGCGCTGACCATGGCCGAATATTTTCGCGACGACGAGCACCGCAATGTGCTGCTGCTGGTGGACAACATTTTTCGTTTCATCCAGGCCGGCATG
>CAIVDC010000126.1 GCA_903904605.1 uncultured Sterolibacterium sp. | reverse complement strand
CGCCAGGCGGCCTTTGCGAAAGGGTGAACAATTGGCAGAGAAAATCGCCGCGCAGCTATCTCTGCTACAGCAAATGCCGAATCTGATTCGCTCATTCTTCCAAGCACCTTCTGTCGCCTATATTGGCGACTGCTGAGTAAGGATACCCTCGGAGTACCCGTCTCTGCTAGGCTGGATCAGACCGTGCCCGGACGAGTTCCCGCCTGCGGGAGATGCGGCGATCGATGCTTAATCCGGAGCATGCATCCGCGGACCCATTACCGAGCTGTGTCAAACCGCGTGCGGCCAGCGCAGCCTGGAACGCGCGGCTCGCCGGTTTTTGAAATCCGAAACTATTCAGGGCTAAGGCGATTTGATACCAGCCTTCAGCCAGCCCCGAATGCATCCGAGTTGCCGCCCGAAATGAGGCGACATGGGCGGGTTCGCAGACGCGGCGGGCATCCCATGCCGCCTCATGGTCCTGATCGGCGGCAACCCTTTCGAATGTTTTCTGTGCGTCATCGAGGTAGCCCTGCTGAAACAGCGTCAGTCCGAGAAACTGGAGTGCAACCCTATCGTCAGGGACCGCGGCGAGCATACTCCGCGTGATCGCCTCGACCTGGGTTAAATTGCCATCCTGGTAGAACCTTGCAAGGTAGTCGACAAGAGCGGAGATCATGGAGTACCTCGAGAAAAGGCCGAGCGGGAACAAGCGGCCTGGTGTTGGAGGAAAGAAGGCTCTATCGCCTCCGGTGAGAAAAGCCTCACCGGAGTTGATGAGGCCCGCAGGAGCATTCCGGGCGCTCAGAAGGCGGCGCGCAGGCCCACGGTGTACTGGTCGATGTTCGGAGTGTCATTGAACACATCCGGTCTATAGCGCTCCCACTCGCCGCGCAAGGCGACCTTGCTGGTTAGCGAATACTCGGCACCAAGGCCCAGCTTCAGTCCGTTGCCGCTGCCGTCGCCATTGGAAGTGTCGAGATTGACATGGGTCATGCCGGCACTTCCGAACAGAGCCCACTGGCTGTTCAAGGGCAAAAGCCCCACCGCATCGAGGTACTCACCATGTCCGTTGACAGTGCCGGTGGCATTGTCGATATGGCCCAAGTCGGCTACACCGACCTCGAGCGCAAAGTTCGGCGACACCTGGTAGCCTGCGAACAGCTTGCCGCTGACGCCGGAGCCTTTCCCGGTGATGCCATTTTCGTTGTCCTGGTACTGTGGCGCGCCCAGGCTGCCGCCGAGATAGACTCCCTCGGCACGAGCGGAGACAGCGCCAAGGCTGGTCGCTACCAGGGCCGCAGCGACAAGGGGCTTGAAATTGCACAAATTCATGATCGCTTACCTTTCAAATGACACATCGACGATGCGTGGAACCATCATCTCCGAGCGCCTTCAAAAGCGTATGTCGGAACCGGTGAGGCTTTATTTCATTTGAAACATGGAATGAAGCAGGCCGCCAAGTCCGTCGCGGGCTTGAGGTCAGTACCGCCTGCTCATCCTGCCTTAAAGCATAGGCCTGCCCGACTCAAGCGATACGCGGCCTGGCCGCATTGAACGGGCGTACCGGGGCATTCATCGAGAGCGCACAGATCCGGCTATTTGCGATTGAGAAGGTCCAGACAGCGTTTCAGTGCACCGGGATCGCCGGCGACGACATTGCAGTCGACCACCTTGGGCGGACTGAAAGTACTGGAACTGGAAGGCCTGAAGCTCCGGGTGCCGTCACTTTTCTCTTGCTTCTGCGGAGCTTTGGCGGGCTGGACCGGAGCCTCCTTCGCCGCCACCTCTGGGCCATTTTGCGCGATGTCCCTCAACTGCTTCTCCGCTTCCAGGCACTTCTGCTGTTCAGCTTCGAATTTCTTCACGAGCGCCGCCATCTTTCCGGCCTGTGCCAGTTCTTGAAGCTTTATTGCACTGATCTCCTGGCGCTGGCTTTCAAGTTTCGCGCCCTGGTCGGTGAGCAGCTGTGACAGCAGGCGGTAGGCGAGGCCCATGCCCAGACCACCCGCCAGCAGGACCAGTCCGAGCAGCATCAGGAAGCGCCGCAAGCGCCGGCGAGGCGCGGCGGGCGCCTCTGTCGCCGCTAGCAGGGTTTCGGACCGGCCGACCTGCCCAGCGTCCTCAGATTCCTCCGGAACGGCAGAACGAGATCCGAATCGCTTCAGAAAGTTCTTGCCGGCGGCCAATGTCTTGCCTGGCCTCGTCCGTAGAAATCGGGTCAGACGCTGATGCCAGCGCCTGTCGGCGACGGATGCGTCCTCCGAGGCGTCATCATCACGCTCCGGTTTGCGTCTGTTGGCAGACGAAGTTGCAGCGGATTCGCTCAAGCGAGGCCTCGGTTCTTTACCAATACAGAACTTCTATCGGTGCTTGCGCAAGAAACTTGAGCAACATCTATCAGGGTTTCGGCGTCACCGTCAGGCGCAGGCGATCGGCAATGTCGCTATTTCCCGCTGCCTTTGCCCAGTCGAGTGCCGTAGCACCTTGCTGATTGCTGAGGTCGCGATCGGCCTCGTGCTCAAGCAGCAGTTCAACCGTCGCCAAATGCCCGTTGCGGGAAGCCACCATCAGTGCGGTGACCCCGTTCGGTGCCCGGGCATCGACATCGGCGCCTTTCTCCAGGAGAAAACGGACGATTTCCGTATGGCCCTCTAGCGCAGCGTAGATCAGCGGCGTCCAGCCGTCCGGGTCTATTTCGGCGCCAGCGGCGACCAGGGCTTGGACAATCCCGAGCTGGCCCTTGAGCGCAGACAGCATCAGGGCGGAATCTCCATACTTATTTACTTTCAATATATTGGCTCTGTTTCTTAATAACAATTTTACGACACCGCCCTGACCGGCCCGGGCCGCCAGCAGCAGCAGGGTGTTCCCTTCCCGATCGACGGTGTCGACATCCATTCCCCGCCGAATGAGATCGCTGACGACGACGCTGTCGCCGTTTTCCGTCGCAGCAAGCAAGTCCTCGTAGGCTCCGGCAAAAGAGCGCCCGGCTGACAACAGGACGCAAACCGCGGCGAACAAGATGATCGAACGGCGCAGCCTCTTCATGTGCCTTCAGCCGCAGGAAACAGGCGGAAGAAGTTCTGAGTCGTCGCCCGTGCCACCTCCTCCGTGGAAATGCCGCGCAGTCGGGCGATCTCCTCCGCCACGTGAAAGACGTAAGCAGGTTCGTTGGTCCGGCCGCGATGGGGCACCGGGGCCAGATAGGGGGAGTCGGTCTCGATCAGTATCCGGTCGAGTGGCAGTTGTCTAGCCACTTCCTTCAAATCCTGCGCGTTCTTGAAGGTGACGATACCGGAAAAGGAGATGCAGAAGCCCATTTCGATCGAGGCCAGCGCCACCTCCAGCGTCTCGGTGAAGCAGTGCATGACGCCTCCGACCCGATCCGCGCCCTCCTCGCGCATCAGGCGCAGGGTGTCCTTGGCGGCAGCCCTAGTGTGAATGATCAATGGCTTGTCTGATTCTCGGGCGGCCTGGATATGGGTGCGAAAACGTGCCCGCTGCCACTCCAGATCGCCTTCCTGGCGGAAATAGTCGAGGCCGGTCTCGCCGATGGCCACCACCTTGGGGTGACGGGCCAGTTCGACCAGCCTAGCGGTATCAGGTTCGACCTGATCGCGCGTGTCGGGATGAACGCCGACCGCAGCGAACAGCCCGGGATGCCCCGCCACCAGTGAGATCATGCCCGGGAAACGCTCCATGCTTACGCACGCGCAGAGGGCATGGCCGACGCCGGCCGCTGCCATCGACTCAAGAATTTGGTCAATTCTCCCGGCCAATTCGGGAAAGTCGAGATGGCAATGTGAATCGACCAGCATCGGAAGGTCAGATGGAATGGGTCTGTCGGTTTGAGCCGGCGTGAGTCTCGAGCAGGGTCTCGATCTTTGCTCTAGCGGCCTGCCCGCTCTCGTCATCGCTGAACTGGATGCCGATGCCCTGGGTTTTGCTACCCTGGGCGCCGGCCGGCGTCACCCAGACCACGGTACCTGCGATCGGCAGGCGGGCGGGTTCGTCCATCAGGGTCAACAGCATGAATATTTCATCGCCGAGCGCGTAAGGCCGCGTCGTGGGAATGAAAAGCCCGCCTCGCTTTAGGAACGGCATATAGGCGGTAAATAGAGCCGTCTTCGAATTGATATTCAGAGAAAGCACGCCCGGCCGCCCGGCGCTAGGGGGGGATGCCGCCTGATCGCTCATGATCTGCCTGTTGTCAGCGCCCGCAGATAGCGCGCCGCCATGTCCTCTAGAAACAACTGCGTGTTGAGCGGATGTCGCGCCACGGCCCGTATCCGCAAGAGGTCATTGTAGCAGGCCATGAGTCCGGTGCCAGATGCCGCTGCGGCCAGCTGCTCCAACTGGCCGCGCCAAGCCTCGTGATAACGGCAGTGGCCGGCAATCTTCAACATGGCCATGTCGAATACCCATTTCTGCACAGCCTCGACCAACTGCGGCAGGGCAAAACCTTGCTCGGCCTTGAGCAATGCCGCCCACTTGGCCGCCATCGCCACGGGATCGACCGGTTTCTCGGCGAGGGCCGCAATGACTTTGCGATAGGCGTCCAGCCTGCCCTGCTCTGCCCAGTCGGCGGCGATCAGGGGAGCACCACCGGCCAGTTGAAGCAACTCGGCGGCAGCCGAAACCCCTTGTCCTGCCAGCCAGCGCTCGGCGGCATCCTGGTCTGGACGGCCGAAAACCAGGCTGCGGCAACGGCTGAGGACCGTCGGTAGGAGCCGTCGCCAATGAGACGAAACCAATATAAAATATACACCTGAAGGTGGTTCTTCAAGTATTTTAAGAAGACAATTCGCACCCGCCGGGTTCATCAGCTCGGCGGGTGCAATCAGCACGACCCGATTGCCGTGGCGATGGCTGCCGACGAATACAAAATCCTCAAGGGAGCGGATCTGATCGACACGGATCTGGCCCTGCCCTGGTTTGCGCGGCGCTGCCGGGAGTGAAGCGCCATCGCCCGCCGCTTCAGCCTCGTCGTCATCCTCCGGTTGGATCAAGCGAAAGTCGGGATGATTGCCGGAAGCCAGCCAGATGCAGGCGGAGCACTTGCCGCAGGCCATGCCGCCAGGCACCTGCGGCGCCTGCTCGCAGAGCAGGCGCGCCGCCAAGGACCGGCCGAAAGCGAGCTTCCCCAGACCTTCTGGACCGGCCAGGAGCAGGGCATGGGGAAGCTTTTCACGATCAGCCAAGAGCCGTTGCCACAGGGGCTTCTGCCAGTCGAACAGCGTCATCGCCATAGCGCTTCGAGGACTCTTTCCAGTTCCGCCCTGATTTCCGCCAACGACCGGGTTCCGTCAATCCGGATGATGCGCCGGGGCTCACGCAAAGCCCGGTCAAGATAAGCGCGGCGCACCCGATCAAAAAAAGCCTGTTGCTCCCTTTCGAAGCGGTCCGGCTCGTTGCCGGCCAGGGCCAGGCGTGCATGGGCCAGCTCGGTCGGCACATCGAAGAGCAGCGTGAGGTCAGGCTTCAATCCGCCCTGCACCCAAGCCTCGAGAGTTTCCAATTTTTCCCGATCGAGTCCCCTGCCCCCACCCTGGTAGGCGAAGCTGGCATCGCTGTATCGGTCCGAAATCACCCAGTCGCCCTGCTCGAGCGCGGGCAAAATGATCTTGTCAAGGTGCTCGCGCCGTGCCGCAAACATCAGCAACGCTTCGGTTTCTACATGCATCGACTCGGCGAGCAGCAGTGCGCGCAGTTTTTCACCGAGCGGCGTTCCGCCCGGTTCACGCGTTGCCACCACTCGGAGGCCGCGCTGGCTCAAGTAGTCCACGAGCCACCCAAGGTGGGTGGACTTTCCTGCACCATCAATGCCTTCAAGGGTGATGAACTTGCCGCGCACCAACTATCTTCCCCTCTGATATTTCGCCACTGCCCGGTTATGCTCGTCCAGGGTGCGAGAAAACTCGCTCGATCCATCGCCGCGCGCCACGAAATAAAGCATGGCCGTCTTCGGCGGGTGCAACGCGGCCTGCAATGCTGCCAACCCGGGCATGGCGATCGGCGTGGGGGGCAGGCCGCCCCTTGTATAGGTATTGTAGGGGGTGTCGGTGACGAGGTCGCGCTTCTTCAGGCTGCCGTCGAATCTTTCGCCCACGCCATAAATCACCGCCGGGTCGGTCTGGAGCTGCATTCCCAAGCGCAAGCGGTTGGCAAAGACCGCAGAGATCGGTTCCCTGTCGGCCGCGCGGCCAGTTTCCTTTTCGACGATGGAAGCCATGATCAGCGCTTCGTAGGGGGTATTGAGCGGGATCTCCGGATCGCGCCGCGCCCATTCAAGTTTCAGCCGCCGCTGCATCGCGCGATAGGCGCGCTGGAGTATCTCCAGGTCGCTTGAGTTCTTGGCGAAAAGATAGGTGTCCGGGAAAAAGAGTCCCTCGGGATGCGCTTCGACCGCGCCCAGACGAGCCAGGATTGCTGCATCGCTGAGACCGGCGGTATCGTGCCGCAGCGCCGGATTGGCGTCGAGTGTCGCCCGTAACTGGTGGAAAGTCTTGCCCTCGACGAAAACGATTTCGGCCTGGGTGACGTCGCCGCGCGTCAGCTTTTCAAGCAGCAGCCAGGGCGTCACGCCCTGGCTCACTTCGTAACTGCCGGCCTTGATCTGCGCCGATTTGCCGACCAGACGCGCCAGCAGGGTAAATTGCCAGGGAGCGAAGCCCAGGCCGGCTTCGGACATCTGTTGCGAAGCGGAGCGCAAGCTAAGTCCGGATGGAATGCTGAACTCAAGCGGGCTTGCCGGCAGTGATAGCGGCTGGAGTGCGAACCAGGCCAAGCCGCCTAAGGCGGCAACGACTGAGAGCAGCAGGACGAGCAGCAAGCGCTTGAGAAGGCGCAACAATGACATGGGAGAGAGAGGACCGATAGTTGCGGGCGCTATAATAACGCAAGCCTCCCAATCCCAGTACGCACAGACCATGAACTGGATCGATTTCCTGACGCAGCAAGGCGCCCGCCACGACTTTCACGACTTCGGCGATCCCGAGGGGGAACTGGCGAGCGCCCGATCCGCCACGATCATCTGCCCGTTGGCCGATCTCGGACTGATCCGGGCTGGCGGAGAAGATGTAGTCGCCTTCCTCAACAATCTGCTGACCAACGACGTCAAGACCCTGCCGGCCGACGGCGCCCGCCGTAGCGGTCTATGCAGCGCCAAAGGGCGGCTGCTCGCGACCTTTCTGATGTGGCCTGGCGAAGCCGGAATACTGCTCGCGTTATCGGCCGACCTCCTGCCGGCCATCCTGAAGAAACTTTCGATGTACGTCTTGCGCGCCAAGGTCAAGCTCGCCGATGATAGCAACCAGACCGTGTTGCTCGGCCTGTCCGGGCCGAATGCGGCTGCGGCACTGGCATCGCTCGGGATAGCCCCGGCAGCGCCGATGTCGGTGACGACGGTCGGCCAATGTCGGGCGATCAGCCTGGGCGGCGACCGCCATCTGCTCGCCGTTCCCGCCGCAGAGGCTGAGTCCGTGTGGCATCAGGCCGAGAAATTGGCCCGCCCCGCAGGTCTGGCCGCCTGGCACTGGCTTGAAATCGTCGCCGGCATACCCCGCGTGACGGCGGCGACGCAGGAACTGTTCGTGCCGCAAATGGTGAATTTCGAACTGATCGGCGGCGTCAGCTTCAGCAAGGGCTGCTATCCCGGCCAGGAAATCGTCGCGCGCACCCAGTACCTCGGCAAGATCAAGCGTCGCATGTATCGCGCCCGCATCGAGAGCATTCCGCCCTATTCCGGCGCCCCTCTTTTTGCGCCTGAGACCGGCCCGCAGGCCTGCGGCAACATCGTGCTGGTCTCGCCTTCGCCGCTGGGCGGCTTTGAAGCCCTGGCGGTGGTCCAGTCCACCTGTCATGAAGCGGGGGAGGTGCATCTCGACAATCCTGCCGGCGCCCGACTGAACTTCCTGCCGCTGCCTTATGAGCAAGACCAGCCGACTGGCGACGAAACCGCCTGAGTCGCGCCATGTGCCTGATCTTGCTGGCCTGGCGGGCTCACCCCGATTACCCGCTGGTGGTCGCGGCCAACCGCGACGAATATTACCAGCGTCCGACGACACCGGCACGATTCTGGGAACAGGCGCCGGAAATCCTGGCGGGCCGAGACCTTAGCGCCGGCGGCACCTGGATGGGTGTCACGCGGCATGGTCGCTTCGCCGCCCTGACCAATTTCCGGGAACCGCTGCAGCGTCCTGCCGATGCGCCCAATCTGCCTTCGCGCGGCAAACTGGTCAGCGATTTCCTGGCCGGCGGCATGAAGCCAGAGGAGTATCTGGCGGCGCTGCTGCCGGCGGCCCAGGCCTACAACGGCTTCAATCTGATTTGCGGGACTACCGGCCAAGGACTCTGGCATTTCTCCAATCGCGGCGCGCCGGCGCGCGCCTTGGAGCCAGGCATCTACGGTCTCAGCAACCATCTGCTCGACACGCCCTGGCCCAAGGTAGCGCAGGGCAAGTCGGATCTGGCCCGGGCACTCAAAGCATTACCCGCGGACGGGCCGCTGTTCGATCTGCTGAAAGACGAGCGCATCCACAAGGATGACAAGTTGCCGCGCACCGGGGTCAGCCTGGACTGGGAGCGAACGCTCTCTGCCGCCTTCGTGCGTGCCCCGAACTACGGGACGCGCTCATCAAGCGTGGTGCTGCAGGACCGCGAGGGATTCATATGCTTCGATGAGTTGACTTATCTGCCAAACGCTGCGATTTCAGGCCGCCATCGCTTCCGTTTCAGCCTGCAACAAGACAGGTCATCCTGATGTGGCGAATGCCGGCTTCGAGGAATTCTTCGCCTTCCGCCGCGAACCCGAAACGAGTGTAAAAGGAGGCGGCTTGCGTCTGGGCCGAGAGCACCAGACAGCGCATGCCGGCCGCGTCGGCGGCAGCCATCAGGCGACGCAACAACTGGGTAGCGACGCCTTGGCCGCGCCATTCGGGCAACACCGCCATGCGGCCGATATGCCCGTCGGGGAGCAGGCGGCCGGTGCCGATCGCATTGCCGAAGGCGTCTTGCGCCATGGCATGAAGCGAAGTGGCATCAAAGGCGTCCGCTTCCAGTTCCGGCGGCACGCCCTGCTCTTGGACGAACACCTTATACCTGAGCGGGGCGACCTTTGCGCCGAGATCGGGCCAGGCGCCGGTGCCGATGCGGTAATCACCTATATTCACGGCGGAAAACAGCGGCACCTGATCGAAAAGCTCGATGATGTCCCGGTTCCTCATGCGCACGCAGCCGATCGAACCGGGCTCGCCCATGCGTGCCGTATCGGGGCTGCCGTGGAGATAGATATAACGACGCATGGTATCGACCGGGCCAAGCCGGTTGCGGCCGGGCTCCCTGCCCGAGAGCCAGAGGATCCGGCTGAGCATCCAGTCGCGGCCGGGAAACTGCCCGGCCAGTTCAGGCGTCCAGAACTCGCCCGTCGGTCTCCGCCTGACAAAGACGCTGTTTTCCGGACAGCCGGCGCCGATCTTGGCACGAATGAGATGTCGCCCGCGCGGCGTCCTGAAGCTGCCGTTTTGCTCGCCAGGACCGTTCTTCGCCGTCGAAATCGCATAGCGGCTGAGCAACAGGGCAGCATCGAAGAGTTCCAGGGTCTGAGCCGGCAGGCTGATGAAGATATCCATATATAGCTTAGGCAAACGCCGTTTTCGACCGCCTAGCCGCGAAGAAGGCTGACAGCAATGCACCGCACTCCTGCGCCAGCAATCCGCCCTCCGCGACGCAATGGTGATTGAGGCGGGTTTCGGCAAACAGGTTGACGATGCTGCCCGCCGCGCCGGTCTTCGGGTCTGCGGCACCGAACACGACACGTTCAAGGCGTGCATGCATGATGGCGCCAACGCACATGGCGCAAGGTTCCAGGGTGACATAGAGGCTGCACCCGGGCAAGCGGTAGTTACCAAACCGGGCCGCAGCATCGCGCAGAGCCATGATTTCGGCGTGGGCAGAAGGGTCCTTCCGAGAGATCGGCTGATTGAAGCCCCAGCCGACGATCATCCCGCTCTGGACCACTACGGCGCCTACAGGAACCTCGTCGCAGGCCGCCGCCTGATGTGCAAGCCGTATGGCTTCGCTCATGAATTTCTCATCCATGTTGCCATTATGCCTTGTCGCGCTGTCACGATCGATATGAACCCATTCGTTCAAGGGGACAGCTGCAAGCACAGCAGGTTCGGCGGCGGCCCGCTGCGCTATGCCCGCTCCCCAACCGGGGTTATGAGGTTATAATCGGCGGTGCAATATTTTCGTCACACGGCAGCGCCGTGCCACCCGTCGATGAATGTTTAAGACGATTAACCATGCCCGCTTGGCCCATGCCCAAAAAACGTCTGCCAGTCACGCTCATTCCGTGGCTGGGAGGCTTGGCTTCGTTGGCCATGATGGCTGTTCTGGCTTTGATGGGCACCAACCTCTTCTGGACCCTGACCACCAAGGTGACGCTGCCGCCGGCGATGACCCTGGAGACTGATCCGCAACGCGCAGCCCAAGCCACGATTTCCCGGCACATATTGGGTGAAAGTGCCGGTATCGAAGCCACCGCTGCAGCGATGGACATACGCCTTACCGGCGTGATTGCGGCGCGTGATAAGGGCAAGCCGGCCATGGCCTTCCTGTCGGTGGATGGCAAACCTGCAGTGCCCATTCGCGAAGGGAATGAAGTGGTTCCCGGCATCACCTTGAATCGCGTCCTGCCCGGGCAGGTTGAGTTGCTGCGTGGCGGACGACCCATGACCGTGACCCTTCCTCAACGCAACAAACACTGACGGAAAGCCAATGATGCGACTTCATCAACGCCCTTCGAGGGCAATCATCCTCCTGGGCGCCTTATGGCTGCTGGCGCTATCGCCCGTTGTGAGTGCCGCAGACGAGATGGTGACGCTCAACTTTGTCAATGCCGACATTGAAACGGTGGCCAAGGCGGTGTCGCAGATCACCGGCAAGAATTTCCTCCTCGACCCGCGCGTGAAGGGCACCGTTAACATCGTGTCCGGCCGGCCTGTCCCCCAGTCCATCGTCTATCTCTTTCTGCTTTCCGCGTTGCGCATGCAGGGTTTTGCGGCGGTCGAGAACAACGGCATCGTCAAGATAATGCCGGAAGTCGAAGCCAAGACCCATGCCGGCCCGATCTTTACCGGAGGCAAGGAACAGACCGGGGCGCAGATAATGACCAAGGTGTTCAATCTGCGCTTCGAATCGGCCACCCAGATGGCCACCGTGCTGCGCCCCTTGATCGCGCCGACCAACAGCATCAACGCCAACCCGAACACCAACAGCCTGGTGATAAGCGATTACGCCGACAACCTGGCCCGACTCGAAAAGATCATCGACGCGCTCGACGTGCCCTCCGGCGAGGATCCGGATCTGATTCCCGTCCGGCACGCCTCCGCCATCGAACTCGCAAGCACGCTCAACCGCCTTTACGGCGATGCGTCGGGGACCCCGGCCGATGCCAGCCAGCGCGCCACGATCATGCCCGACAATCGCACCAATAGCCTGATTGTGCGCACCGACAATCCCGGCAAGCTTGCCCGTATCCGAGCCATGATCACCAGCCTGGATCAACCGACCGCAACCGCCGGCAACATTCACGTCGTTTACCTGAAAAACGCCGAAGCCGCCAAGGTTGCCCAGACTTTGCGCTCCATCGTCACCGGCGAGGTATCCACATCCACGTCACTAACGCCGCTTTCAGCACCCACGACCTCGGCGTCGCCGACCGTGCAATCGACCGGCAGCGGACTGGTGACGGGCTCGGCAACGGTGCAGTCGCAGCCCCGCCCGGCGCAGGGCGGCGGCAGCGGCGGCAGCAGCTTCATCCAGGCCGACGAGAACAACAACGCCCTGATCATCACCGCGCCGGAGGCCGTCTACAACAACTTGCGCCGGGTCATCGACATGCTCGACAAGCGTCGCGCCCAGGTGTTCGTCGAGGCCCTGATCGTCGAACTGACCTCGGACCGCGCCTCCGAGTTCGGCATCCAGTGGCAGGGACTGAGCAGCAACAATGCGGTCGGAGGCACCAATTTCGGCACGGGCGGCAGCAACATCATCGGTCTCATCCAGAACATCGCCACGGCCAAGACCACCGGTTCGCTCGGCATCGCTCCCGGCCTGAATCTCGGCCTGGTCACCGGGCCGAATGCCGCCATACCCAATCTCGCGGTGCTGGCCAGGGCCCTGGAAACAAACGCCAATGCCAATATCCTGTCGACGCCCAATCTGCTGACGCTGGACAATGAGGAAGCCACGATCATAGTCGGCAGCAACGTTCCCTTCATCACCGGCCAATATGCCCAGACCGGAAATACCGCCACGGCGACGCCGTTCCAGACCTACGACCGAAAGGACGTCGGCCTGACCCTGAAGATCAAGCCGCAGATTTCGGAGGGCGGCATCGTCCGTCTGCAGATCTTCCAGGAAACCTCGACCATACAGGCGGGGACAGTATCCAATGCTTCCGGCCCGGTGACCAACAAGCGCTCGATACAGTCGGCGGTGCTGGTCGACGACGGCGGCATCGTGGTGCTGGGCGGACTGATCCAGGACAGCGACAGCCTGGGCGACGACAAAGTGCCTCTTCTCGGCGACCTTCCCGTCGTCGGCAATCTGTTCAGCTACAAGACACGCACCCGCAGCAAGACCAACCTGATGGTTTTCCTGCGACCCACGATCATTCGGGATGCCGCCGGCTATCAGAAGATCACCTCGGATCGCTATGACTACGTCATGGGCAAGCAGCAACAGAAAGGCGAAGGACCGAAAATCTGGAGCGAGCCGCAGCCCAGTCTGCCGCCACTCGCCAGTCCCGCACCCGCCGCGCCCGCCGCAAAATAATGAACAAACCGCTAGCCCAGCCCGCGCGCCTGCCTTACGCCTTTGCCAAAGCCCATGGTCTCATCCTCGCCGGCGACGATGGCCATGGGGTCCGGCTCTTGGTGCGTGAAGGTGCGCCGGTCACGGGCATCGCCGAGACACGGCGCATGCTGGCCCAGCCCCTGCGCCTGCAATTGTGCAGCGCCGGCGAATTCGAACGCCATCTGGTCGAGGCCTACAGTCGCGCCGACCAGACCGCGGCGGAAGTCGCCGACGATATCGGCCAGGACCTCGACCTGAACCGCCTGGTGCAGGAACTGCCGCCGATCGAGGATCTGCTCGAGAGCGAAGACGACGCGCCGATTATCCGGATGATCAACGCCCTGTTTACCCAGGCTGTTCGCGATGACGCCTCCGACATTCACGTCGAAGCCTTCGAGCAGCACTCGACGGTGCGCTTCCGCATCGACGGCGTGTTGCGCGACGTGATCCATCCGCACCGCGCGCTGCACGCCGCCATGGCCTCGCGCATCAAGATCATGGCGCAACTCGATATCGCCGAGAAGCGCTTGCCGCAGGACGGCCGCATCACCATCCGCATCGCTGGCAGGCCGACCGATGTGCGCGTATCGACCATTCCCACCAGTCACGGCGAGCGCATCGTGATGCGCCTGCTCGACAAGGATCCGGCTCGCCTCGACCTGGACATCCTCGGCATGGCGCTGGACACCCGCAAGCGGGTCGACCTCCTGATCCACCAGCCGCACGGCATCTTCCTGGTCACCGGGCCGACCGGTTCGGGCAAGACCACGACGCTGTATGCCGCCATCTCCCGGCTCAATGCCACTGAACTGAATATCATGACGGTGGAGGATCCGGTCGAGTACGATCTTCCGGGAATCGGACAGATTCAGGTCAATCCGCGCATCGAACTGACTTTCGCCAAGGCGCTGCGCTCCATTCTGCGCCAGGATCCTGACGTCATCATGATCGGCGAGATACGCGATCTGGAGACCGCCCAGATCGCGGTCCAGGCCAGCCTCACCGGCCACCTGGTACTGGCCACCCTGCATACCAACGACACGGCCAGCGCGGTGACGCGCCTGGTGGACATGGGCGTCGAGCCCTTCCTGCTCGCGTCCAGCCTCTATGGCGTCCTGGCGCAACGTCTGGTGCGTCGCCTCTGCCCGGCGTGCAAGCGGGAAGAACCCGCCACTGCGGCCGAACTGGCCCAGTTGAGCGAATTTTCCTTCTCGGCGAAGGAAGACGCGGCCGTGAAGACCTCAGCCACGCGCGGCGCGCCGATTGCGCTCCACCATGCCATCGGTTGCCCGGCATGCAACCAGACCGGCTACCAGGGCCGTATGGGCGTCTACGAACTGCTCGAAATAGACGATACGCTGCGACGGATGGTACACGAGCGCAGTTCCGATCAGGCCCTGCGCGATTACGGCCTGTCCGCCCGCGCGCTGCGGCCATTGCGCGAAGACGGTCTGCGCTGGGTGACCGCCGGCGAAACGACGCTGGAAGAACTGCTGCGCGTGACCCGCGACTGATTCACGCCATGGCTGCATTCAACTACCATGCGCTGGACGGGTCCGGACGCGACATCCGGGGGGTATTGGAGGCTGAAACCAGCCGCCAGGCGCGCAACCAGTTGCGCGAACAGAAGCTTTTCCCGATCGAAGTAACGCCGGTCAACCGGCTCAGCGTCGAGCGCCTGCGCTTCGGCCGTCGCGGCATGAGTTCCGCCGCGCTCAGCCTGCTGACTCGGCAGTGGTCGATGCTGCTTGGCGCCGGTCTGACCATAGAACAGTCATTGACGGCGCTGATCGAGCAGACCGAAGACGCCCGCGCGCGCCAGGTGCTCGCCGGAGTGCGCGCCGAAGTGCTGGCCGGGCATCAACTGCACAGAGCGCTGGGTCACTACGAGAGCGCCTTCCCTCCCATCTACCGGGCGGTCGTCGATGCCGGCGAGAAATCCGGCGAACTCGAAGTCCTGTTCTCGCGGCTCGCCGACTATCTTGAAACCTGGCAAGCCACGCGGCAAAAGATCATGCAGGCCCTGCTCTACCCGATATTGGTGAGCACAGCGGCCCTGCTGATCGTCACCGGCCTGGTCACCTATGTCGTGCCGCAAATCGTCGGAGTCTTCAAGCAGAGCAAACAGGCCTTGCCGCTGCTCACGCGCAGCCTGATCCTGCTCAGCGACTTCCTGCGCGCCTTCTGGTACTGGCTGTTCGCGGGAACGGCGACCGCGATCTGGCTGACCCGCCGTGCCTTGCGCCAGGACGAGGCGCTGCGCATGCGCTGGCATCGCTACCTGCTGCGTCTGCCCCTGCTCGGCAGGCATCTCCGCACGCTGGAGAGCGCCCGTCTCGCCAGCACGCTCGCGATCATGATAGGCAGCGGCGTTCCCCTGCTCACCGCGCTGGAAACCGGCAAGGCGGTGATCGCCAACCGCGTCCTGCGCCAGGCCGTCGATCACGCCATACGTCAGGTGCGCGAAGGCACTCCGCTTCACCGTGCGCTCGCCGTGGACAAGCTTTTCCCACCCCTGCTTGTGCATCTGATCGCCAGCGGCGAGGCCAGCGGCACGCTGGACCAGATGCTGCAGCGCGCCGCCACGCAGCAGCAGGCGGAATTGGACCGGCGCACGGCCGTTGCCCTGGGCCTGTTCGAGCCCTTGCTGATCATGGTCATGGGCGGCGTCGTGTTGATGATCGTGCTCGCGATACTGATGCCGATCATGGAAATCAATCTGCTGATGCGCTAATCGTTATTCGGAGAGCAAATATGATGATCCACCAACGTCAACTTCCCGCGCACAGCCGCGGCTTCACCCTGATCGAAATCATGGTGGTGATCGTGATACTCGGGATACTCGCGGCGCTGATCGTGCCCAAGGTGATGAGCCGTCCGGACGAGGCCAGGGTAGTCGCGGCCAAACAGGACATTGCGGCCCTGATGCAGGCGCTGAAGCTCTACCGGCTCGACAACAAAAGCTATCCGACCACCGAGCAAGGCTTGCAGGCGCTGGTGACCAAGCCCTCGCTGAGTCCGGTGCCGGACAACTGGAAACCGGGCGGTTACGTTGAACGACTGCCCAACGACCCATGGAGCCATCAATATCAATATCTGAATCCGGGTCTGCACGGTGAGATCGATGTATTCAGCCTTGGGGCCGATGGAGCTCCCGGTGGGGAAGGCTTCGATGCCGACGTTGGCAACTGGATGCTGTAGCGCGCCGGCGCTTCGCCAAGCAGGGCAGCGCGGATTTACGCTGATCGAACTGCTGGTGGTCCTGGCCATCATGGGCGTATTATCGGTCGCCGTAAGCCTGACGCTGTCCACCGATGGACGCCGCGCCGCAAACAACGACGTGCAGCGTCTGGCGCTGCTGCTGGAGACGGCTTCCCTGGAGACACAGGCGGGCGGACGGCAGCTCGCCTGGTCGACGCAGGACGGCGGCTACTCGTTCTGGGAAATGGGCGATGCGCGCGAACAGCGCTGGCAGCCGCTCCCCAACGATGCGCTGTTCCGTACGCGGCGCCTGGCAGAAGGCTTGCACATCCAGCGGGTGGAGATCGATGGACAGACCTTGCCGGAGGGGGCTTTGCTGATCTTCAGGCGCGGTGACCCGCTCCTTTTCCGCATCGTCCTCGCCCTGCCGGGTGCCTCAGGGAAGAGCGGCTTGGAGGAACTGAGCGGCACGGCCACCGGCCGGGTGGAAGTGGCAGCGCCGGGAGCTTCATGAAAACCCTGGCCTTGCGCCGGAACCCCGCGCGCTCTGCGCTTATCCGCGGGTTCACCTTGCTCGAGATTCTCGTCGCCCTGGCCATCCTGTCCATCGCCCTGATCGCCGCGCTGAAGAGCGGGGCCATGGCGACGCAAAATGCCGGCGAAATCAGACTGCGCCTGATGGCCGACTGGGTCGCCCGGGACAAGCTGGAAGAGCACAGGGCCAGGCGCGACTGGCTGCCCCTGGGCAGCGTATCGGGAGACGCCACACAAGCGGGGATTCTTTTCCACTGGGAGGAAAAGATCGTCGGTACCCCCAACTACCAGTTTCGGCGCCTCGACATCCGAGTCCTTCCGGCCGACGGCACGGACCATGCCTTGGCCCATATCACCGGTTTCCTGGTCAAGCCTGGAGGCTAGATGCACCGCGAGCCGCATCGATCGCTGCACAGGCAGACAGGTTTGACCCTGATCGAACTGGTCGTCGCCGTGGCCCTGCTCGCCCTGATGACCATCATGACCTATCGTGGCCTGGAGAGCATGATCCGCGCCAATGACCAGGTCCAGGCCGAAAGCGAACGCTGGCAAGCCGTCTCGATGTTTTTCGAACGATTGGGTGCCGATGTCGGCCAGGCGACAAGACGCTCCGTCCGCGCCGGCGACGGCACCGTCCTGCCGGAATTGCTGGGACAAGCCCCCGGCGTTTTCAGCGATGAAACCGCAGTGGAGGACAGGAGCTACGCTCAGCTCGAGTTTACGCGAAAGTCGCCGCCTGGAAGCGATGATGTCCGTCTGGGCTACCGCCTGAAAAACAACCGGGTCGAACTCCTGATCTGGCGCGTCCTGGATCGTGCCCCCAGTTCGACCGCCGATATCCATACTCTGCTCAAGGGCGTCAAGGCCTTGCGCTTCCGCTATCTGGACGCCGCCGGTAACTGGAATGAGGTATGGACCTCAGCCGACAAGCAGCAGTTGCTGCCGCGGGCGCTTGCGGTGGAACTCACCCTCGATGATGGAACGGCGATGAGTCGAGTGTTCGCCCTGCCATGAGCAGAAATCCTAACACCCGGCCGCAGCGCGGTGCCGCCCTGGTCAGCGCCCTGCTGGTGGTGGCCTTGGTGACCACGCTCGCCAGCGCCATGATCTGGCGCCAGGATCTGTGGTTGCGTCAGGTGGAGACCCGCCGCGATCTGGCGCAGGCCCGCATGCTGGCCATCGCGGCCGTCGATTGGGCGCGTGCGGTGCTCGCCGAGGACGCGCGCACCAGCAACCAGTACGATCATCCCAGCGAGCCGTGGGGCACCAAGGTGCCGCAACTGCCGGCAGAAGGCGGCGAAGTCGGCGGCGAGATGACAGACGAGCAAGGCAAGTGGAATATCAACAACCTGCTCAGCGGCGGCAAGATCAGCAGCGCCGAACTGGAAGTATTCAAGCGGCTGCTGGATCTGTTGGATCTGCCGCCGGAACTGGCGATCTCCGTCGCCGACTGGGTCGATGGGCCCAAAGAAGCCAGTCCGGGAGGCGCAGAGGACGCCTACTACCTGGCATTGAGCCCACCTTACCGCAGCGCCAATCGGGAATTGGAAGACGTTGATGACCTGCTGCACGTGCGCGGCTTCGACGCCGCTTCAGTCCTGCGCTTGCGACCGTATGTTACGGCCCTCCCGGGGTATAATAAAGTCAATATTAATACGGCCAGCGCCATCGTCATCGCCGCGGAACTACCCGGTCTGTCGGTATCCGAGGCGCCTCAAATCATCGCCAACCGTGACCGCATTCCCTTTCGAAACATGGCCGACTTCAGCAATCGCTTGACCACTCCCCAGGCCGTAAGCTCCAGCGACGCGCAGCGTCTGGACACGCGCAGCCGCTATTTCACCGCCTACGTCCACGCGCACTATGGGCAAGCGGATCTGAGTTGCACCGCCCTGCTCGACAGGATAAACGCCTGGCCGGACATCCTCTGGCTGAAATTTCAATGAGTTCGCTGCTGCGCCTGTATCTTTCAGCGGGATGGCCGGCGCAAGAAGCCAGCTGCGACTGGATATTGCTCGATGGCTCAGGGCACCAACTGCAGCGCGGCCGCAGCGAGCCGCGTCATTGGCCAGAAGCGGAAGCTTGCGAGGCGGTCCTCAGCGTCGAGCAATGCCTGCTGCTGAACATTCAGTTGCCCAAGGCCAGCAAGTCCCGGCTTGGCGAGGTGATCCGCTTTGCCGTGGAAGACCATCTGCTCGGCGACGCGGAAGCGGAGCACTTCGTCCCGGGAGACAAGGATGCCGATGGCATGGCGCCGGTATGGGTGATCGCGCGCGCACGTTTGAAAACCTTGCTGGCCGCCCTCAATTCGCTTTCCCGAATTCCCCAGCGCGTTTTTTGCGAAATCCAACTCTTGCCGCTGGCCGACGACCACTGGAGCATCTGCCTGCGCGAGACCAGCCCTGGAGACGGCGAACCGGTCCGGATCATGGGTTTTGCCCGTACCGGTGTTGAACAAGGCTTCGCATTCGAAAGCGCCGACCCTTCCGCAATGGATTCCCCGCCGCTGGAACTGCAATTGGCGCTCCAGGCGGCGGCCGTATCGGGCAAGGCGCCCAGGGCGATCACGCTTTATCTCGCGCCCGGCAGCGCTGTCGATGGCGCAGCCATCGCCGCATCCTGGCAAGATGCTCTGCATGTGCCGGTGCAAGCGGCGGGCGAGTTTGCCTGGCAGGAACAGGTCAGGGCCGCCAATGAAGCTAGAAACCTGCTCACCCAGGAATTCGCACCGCCGCGCCGACCGCAGGAAGGGTGGGGGCCGTTCCGCCTGGCCGGATACCTGGCGCTGGCCAACTGTGTAATCTTCGCACTCTTCGTTCTTGGCGACTGGGCCTGGCTCAGCTACCAGAGCAAGAACTTGCAGCGGCAGATGACCACCACCTTCCACAGTGCATTCCCGCAAATACAGGCACTGGTCGATCCACCGTTGCAGATGCAGCGCCTTTATGACCAGCAGCGGCGAGAGCAAGGGCAACTCGGGAGCGGGGACTTCCTGCCGCTCCTGGCCGGCTCCACGGAAGTCGCTATCGGTCAGGGCAAGCTCGACAAGATCGCCTACGAGGACGGCCGGTTGGAACTCAGTTTCATCGTCGCCAACACAAAAATTGCCGAAAGCCTGCGCGACACGATGAAGGGCCGTGGCCTGTCCGTCACCCTGCGCGAAACCCTTCCCGTCAAGAGCGGCGGAAAGGGCGTCGAGGCGGTATACGCGCTGCGCGGCACACCATGAAAAGACACTGGGACGACCTCCGCGCCGCATGGGCCGCGCGGCAACCGCGGGAACGCAGATTCCTGCTCGCGCTTGCCATCTTCCTCGCCATCGCCCTGATCCTGCAGGGCCTGTGGACCGCTCAGAACGATCGCCTGCGCTTGCGCAAGCGCCTTCCCGAACTACGCTTGCAGGCCGAGACCATGCAACGGCAGGCCGGTGAGATCAGGCAACTGCAAAACCAGGTCAGGCTGCCGGCTGCAGCAGTGGTGGAAGGTGCACCGCTGCTGGCGGCGGCGAACGCAGCGGCAAAGAGCCTGGGGCTGGCAGGCGCCCAATTGCAGCTCGAAGGATCCCGGAAGATCCGCCTGCGCGCCACCGTGCCCTTCGATCGCTGGCTCGAGTGGGTTGCGCTGGTACAAAAGGAATCGCGGCTGCGCCTGATTCACGCTCAGGTGGACCCTGGTGAAAATCCCGGAACGGCGAAGATAGACGCCCTTTTCACCTTGCCAGAACCCGTTTGAACGCAGGCATAGCGGCTCGCACGCAGCGCCGGCGGAGCCTACCACCCCATGCCCAAAAAACTGATCATTGCCGTTATCATCGCCATCCTCGTCGTTCCAGCCGCGATCGCTCAGTGGCCGGCGGCCACGCTGTCGGGATGGATCGAAGAGGGCAGCGGCGGCCGCTGGTCGCTTGGCGGTGCCGAGGGAACACTGTGGAACGGTAACGCCACGCTGCTCGCAATCGAGGGCAGCGCCGGCAGCGGGCATTGGCATGCCGTGCAAAGCCTCCGCTGGAAGCTGCGCTGGAGTGATCTATGGCGCGGTCGCCTTGGCTATGAAGCCACCCTCGAGCACGGCAGCGTGCTGGTCAACGTCGGCATCGGCGGCATCACCCTGGAAAATCTGAATACGCAACTGCCCGCGTCGATATTGGGCGGACTGTTTTCAGGACCCTTGGGCCGCTACAGTTGGACAGGAACGCTGGAAGCGCATGCCGGCAGCTTCCAGTGCCGCTGGAATGCCTATTCCTGCACCGGCGAAATAGAGATTGTCTGGAACAATGCCGGAGTCACCGAGCTTTCCGACGGAGTGCTCGGCAGTTACCGCTCACGCATCGTGGGCGAAGGGCAGGCCGTGCATTTCGATCTCGCCACCCTTGCGGGCAGTTTGCAGATTGCCGGCAACGGCAACGTAGACGCCGGGGGAATGAGCTTCACCGGCCAAGCATCGGCTCATGGAGCCAATGCCGACCGACTGGAGGCGCAACTGCGCATCCTCGGACGCCGTGGCCCTTCTCCTGGCGTCTATGTACTCGAATACAACGGCAGGGTCGGTTGAGCATCAAGCGGCGACGGCCTCCCGACCTGCCAGGGACTAATTCTTGGCGGGGACCGTCGGCTTAGCCGGCTCCGCCGCCGGTTTGGCTTCCTTCGCCGGCGCAGCCTCGGACGCAGGCACCTGCATGACGACGATTTTCGCTTTGGCCTTCATCTCGTCGAACAGTTTTTTCAGGTTCTGTTGCTGCAGTTGCTGAGCCAGCTGCGGCTTCATTTCGTCAAACGATTGAACCTGCTTCGGCCGAGAATCTTCGAGCAATATCACGTGAAAGCCGAATTGCGACTTGACCGGCTCTTCGGTGAATTTTCCCTTGGCTAGCTTGGCAACGGCCAAGCCGAATTCCGGAATCATGGCACCCGGATCGAACCAGCCCAGTTCCCCGCCCTTGAATTTGGTCCCCGTATCGATGGATTTTTCCTTAGCCAAGGCTTCAAATGCTTTGGGGTTCTTATTCAGTTTGGCTATGATCTCCTTGGCATCCTCTTCCTTCTGAACCAGGATGTGTCGCGCCATGTACTCGGTGCCGGCAGCCTTCGCCTTGAATTTTTCGTACTCCGCCTTCAGGACACTGTCGCTGCTCACGTTGTTTTTCAAATAGTTCTGGACAAAGGCGTCGATCAGAGCGGCTTGCCTGTTCAACTCCAGCCGGGCTGCCACGTCGGGCTGCTTGTCCAGACCCATATTGACCGCTTCCTGCGAAATGATGGTCTGCATCGCCAAACGATCGATGTATCCATTGCGCACGTCTGCACCCGCCGCGCGGCCCAGGTCGGTGCGCTGCTTGAGCATCAGGTCTACCAGGCTCTCACTGATCGGAGTTCCGTTTACCGTTGCAGCAACGCCACCCTTGGTTGACGCAGCACCGCTCATGGAACCGGAGTTACAAGCGACGAGGATCAGTATTGAGGCGGCACCGACCAGGATGATTTTGGACTTCGTCAACATCATTTCACTTCTCCATTAGGAACGACAAAAGCAACGCTTTAATGATTCAATCTCGGCTCAGGGTAAGCAAGGCGATGCCGGGGCGCACTGCGGCCGACGTCTCACTCGAATGTAGGCCGCCCGACCTTGAAAAACAGGGGGCGTCAGTTGCGCCCCCCGTCTTCCCCGGCCCACCCGCCGTCTATTGCAGGTTGTGCTTCACATCCACGGGCATCAGACCGCCTACGGCATGGCAACTGTCGCAGGTCTCGGCAAGCTTGCCGTTCTTCAGGTCCGCCTGGGTCACGGTCTGGTCGCCGGCCAGGCTTCCCGTACCGAATTGGCCGCCAAACGTCGCCGCGCCGGCATTCATCATATGTATCTTTTCCGCATCGCTGTCGTGGCAGGCCGAACATGTCGACGCCTTGGGCGAGATCACGGCATTGTTCGACGGATCGGTTTCGGTGACGGTCGCGTTGGTGGATGCCTTGGAGAGGTCGACGGTATAGGTCCGGCTCGTGCCGATCACGCCCCGGTCCTTCTGGTAGGAATTGTTGACGTGGCAAACGTTGCAGTTGCCGATATCGCCATAGACCGCCGTGAGCGGGAACTGCGCCGGGAAATTGATGCCCTGGCCGAGCAGCGTGACCGGATTCTTGTTATCGGTCGCCTGCGCCTTGTGCCAGATGTGGATCGAGCGCTTGAAGTGGGCCGAGTCTCCCCATACGCCGGTGGCGGCAAAGCCGGTCGCCGGCGGTGTCGCCGCCGCGACCACGGTGCCGTTCAAGGGATTGTTGCCGTTGTGGCAGATCACGCAGACCTCGGTGGTGTTGCGCGATCCCCCATGACCGTGGTTCTTGATGAACTTGTCGTGGCAGACCTCGCACTTCGCGGTGGCCACCACGTCGCGTCTCGGCACCACGGTTCCGCCGCTTGTCAGCGCGAAGTAGCTGACCACGTTCTTCACCGGTATGGCGTAACTGGTGTACGCGTCCTTCTGCAGGCTGACGCGGCCGGCGTAGGCAACCACACCCGTGCCCGTGGCCGAGGCCGGAATGGGCGTCGAGGTGACGGTGAAGTGGTTGCTCGATCCGACGCGCTTCATCGTCGGGTCGAACAGGACGCTCAGCGCCACCGGCTGGCCGCGCGTGATCAGCGCGCCGCCCGCGCCATTGGTGTTCGGCGTTCCGGCAGTGGAGGCTTTGGGCAGGCCGTTGGCGTCGCAGGTGGGCGTGCCGCTGGCCACCTGAGTGGTGCAGCTGCTGCCCCAGGGGCGACCGATAGCGCCGGTGTTGCTGTAATCATCGGTGCCCCAGCCGACATAAAGGACGCCGGCAAAGGTGAAGGTCTTGGTTTTAACTGTGCCGGCCGTATTGGACAGGATGTAACTGTACAGATTGTAGTTGAGCAGGTCGTAGTCGCTGCCGTTCGTCGGATTGCTCACCGAGTATTCGATGGTCACGGTACGGTCGGCGTTGAGTGTCGTGTTCCAAATGTTGTACTGGTAGTTTTGTCCCATGACCCATTCCGGCACCGCGTGCACCACCGCCGCGTTCACCGCCGAGCTGAGCGGCGCGTGGCAGTTCGCGCAGATGCTGTCGGGGATGGAATCGGGATTGCTCAGGCTGAAGCTCGGGTAGATGGACGAAACACCGGTATGCATGATTTGCCAGTTCGATCCCGCCACCTTGTAGTCGTCGTGGCAGGCCAGACAGGCGTTCTTGGAAGGCTGGGTCATCCAGTTGTCGCCTTGCGCCGTTTGCACGGCCGTGCCCGGGCCGGCCGTCGTCGGGCCCGCGTGGCACTTGGCGCAATTTCTGATCTGACCCGGGAAGGTTATGCCCGTGACGGCTTGAGTGGCCGGGTCGGTCATGTGTGCCACTTCGGTATTGACTACGTAGTCCTGGGTAAGCGACGTACCCATATGGAACTTGTGCACCATCAGTTTCATGTCGATTTGTGCACCATTGTTGTGGAAGTCCTGGCTGCCCGGGTTGTGGCACATCACACAAACGTTCGGCTCGATGACGGCGCCGCCGTGCGCCGCGAAGTTCTGGTGGCAGGCGTTGCAGGAAGCACGGTCCACGACTTTCTTGGCATCCGTCAGATTGCCCTGGCTGTCCGTGACGGGGGTCACCGTGCCGCTGGCAGCGACGGTGAAATCGATATAGGGATTGACCTTGACTGTCTTGCCGGAGGCAGGGTCAACATAGCAAATCTGGAGTGCCGCGCGATGAACCGTCTGACCGTCCTTGACGATCGCCAGACCGTTGGTCAGCACCGTGGTTCCCGGCGCGGCGTTTGCCGTCGTCGCGGCGTTCGGATTCGTGACGTCGGTGGCGGCCTGGTAGGTGTAATAGCCCGCAGCCGCGTTGTTGGTGAGTATGCCGACGATCTGCGGATGGGTCCCGTCTATGGTCGCGGGATTGGCGAAGGTCGCGGTCTGCACCGGATCGAGTGCGCCATAGACGACGGACAGGGAAGGACTGACGCTGGCTGCCACCGTCTGTTTGTTGGAAATCAGGCTGCGCCATGTGTTATCGGCCTGCAACTGGGCAATGGCGAACCTGACGTTCGCGCCGCCGCAGGCCGGATCGGCGCCGGTGCCGCCGGCGTTGAACAAGGTCAGGCCGGGTACCGGCTTGCCGGTGGAATCGATGACTGCAAAATTCACCGCCAGCGGGCGGTTCATCACAAGCGGCGCCAGACCCGCGTTGATGACCAGGCTGAAAGCCGCCTTGGGATTGCTCGCCGTATTGCTCGTCGCTGGACTCTGGGCCGCAATGCTCGCCACGGCGCCGCTGCCGCCCCCCGTGCCGGCGGCGGGCGCACTACCGCCGCCCCCACCGCCGTTACAAGCGGCCAGCGATACGATCAATAACGCTGTCAGACCCAAACGAACGAGCATGGCTTTCATCTTCTTTCACTCACTTTCCGTTAAACCCAGCGACCACGACCGGCATCCGGACGGGAAATTGTAGCAATTACTGCTTCGGGGCGGCAGTTGGCTTCGGCGCGGTTTTTGGCGCATACAGCGCCGCGTTTTGCTCAGCATCCTTGAACGGTTGCTTGGCAATCACCAGATCCTTTATGGCCGGATACTTGTCCATCGGAATGACGTTGTGGCTGACCAGCCAGGCCTTGCTGCCGTAGGGACGGTGGGCGATGATGCTGTCGGCTTCCGCGTTGCCGATGCCGGGCAGCTTTTTCAGCTGTTCGCGCTTGGCGCTATTGATGTCGACCAGTTTGATCTTGGCAGCCGCTTTGTGTTTGGCGCCGGTTTTGCTCGTGGCATCGGGCGCAGCCGCTTTGGTCTTGCCGGCCGGCTGCTGAACCGACTCTGCCTTGTTCTCGACCGAAAAGGATAGGCTGGTATTCAGCAGCAGGGCGGTTGCAGTCAGTGCTATGGAGAGCAGGCGGTATTTCATGTCATTCCTTCCGAATTGAATTGCTGGGTTATTCTTTGGCAGGTCGCCCTGCCAAAGAATAACCCGGATACGCCTCCGTATCCGGGTTAAATTTTAAGTCCAGCGAGTGGGGCACGATGCTCCGTGCCCCGACTTTGCTAGTGCGAAGTTGCCTGGATCATTGATGGACAACTGCGACATCCACCAGGGTATTGGCAGCGTGGCAAACCGGGCAGCCTTCTTGTTGGCCTACCGCGATTGTCGTCGCCCGGGACTGATAGACCGCCCCGCCGTTCGACTTCATGTGCGCGATGGCCGTGGTGGAATCGTGGCAACCCAGGCAGGCCCCGGCGATAGGCGAATTCACCAGGGTTCCGCTTGCTGCCTGGACGACCTCACCCCCGGCAGCGGCGACGTGCGCCGCCACAGCAACACCCGACGCGGGCGTATAGGCGCTGACGGTGGCACCGGCAGGCGTGAAGCTGTAGCCATTGCCCAGATTGGTTCCCACTGGCGTGACGGTCGAGTTGATATATGGAACCGTAGTGTATTGCGTTGCTGAGGTGGTGCCGGTCAGAACAGTTGGCCAGATCATGTTGCCGATGGCACTTGCCGTGGCGCCGAAATTGACGGTGTTCGGCAGGTGGCACTGGTTGCAGTCGCGCAGCAGGCCCGGATACTGGATATTCGGGAAGTTGGCCTGAACCGTGTAGGGATTCGTGCGCTCGCTGCCGCCGTGGATGCCATGAATCCAGGCCGGGAGGTTGATCGACCAGGGCGCACCGGTGCTGGTGACCGCGTTATGGCAGTTGGTGCAGATCTGCACATTATTGCGGTAACCGGGGCCGGCCACATTGGCGATATTGTGGAAGATCGGTCCGTTGTTGTAACCGGTGCCGAGTTGCTCGTGGCAGTTCTGGCACTTGTTGTTGTCGGCGATCTGGCGACGTCCCGTGAAACCGGTGGCGGTGACGATCGGCGCCACCGGTGCAATGGCGACCCCACCCGAAATCGAAACGTTCGGATTGACCGTGACGCTTCCCGGCGTATAGGCATAGCCCGCCACATTGGTCTGGACGAAGGCGCCGGCAATGAAGCCCGCCGCCATGGTGACCTTGTTGGCGCCGCTGGTCGGGATGACGATCGGGCTGGCGAGCACCGCCGTATTGACGCAGGTGGCCACGGCCGGCGCCGTCGGTTTCGTGCAGCCGATGCCGGCAGCCTGACCGAGCGTGTCGCCGGTGATGGTCGCGGTGATGTTGCCGCTGCCGTCGATGGTGACGCTGCCCGTCTTCGGCGAACCGCTGGCGATCATCAGGCTGGCCAGGGAAACACTCAAGGACTTGGTGTAGTCAGCCGGATTCTGTATGCCGTCGATGGGGGTGGCAAACAGGAAATACAGGGTCGGGCCGCCGCTTCCTGCGACAAATCCCGAGAAAGGCGAGTAGTTCGGATCGACCACCTGGGCTCCCGAGGTGGCGCTGGTCAGCGTCGCGGCCGTGGCCAGCGAAGTCACCGGTGCACCATCCTTGATGATCTGGAACACGAACACCGGATTGCCGCTGGAATTTACGCTGACGCTCTTCAGGTTGTAGGAGATCGTCGATACGCCGGCGAGGGTCTTCGGGTTGTTCGGCGTGGCCAGGAAAGTCGAGTGACCCACGGCGATCGACGCCTTCGTGGTGGTATTCGGGGCGTCATGACAGACAGCGCATTGCGAGTTGTCGGCCTTGGCGCCGCCGATGTGGCCGCTCTGCGTCGTACCGACCGGCCTGCCGGCAGCAACGTCGGCATCGCGATCGCCCAGGGTGATGCCGCCGCCGGTGGCAAAGTTGATGCCGTCGTGGCAGGCGCCGCAGGCCAGCTGGCTGGGCACGTTCTGCCAGTTGTCGCCATCCTTGGTTTGCACTGCTGTACTCTGCTTGCCCGTCGCGCCGACCGATGCTGTCGCCGGACCCGCGTGGCACTTGGTGCAATTGCGGTTGTCCTGCGGGTAATTGACGAGGTTGAAGCACTGGGCCAGATTCGTGCCCGTGATCGTACCCGATCCATACACACCGTTCGCGCCGACAGCCGGAGCCGAAGAGATGCTGCAGTGGTTGTTCAGGTTGTAGCCGGTCTTGACCAGATTGCTGCCCATATGGGTCTGGTGGATCATGCGCGGGTAGGTGAACGCCGCTTCGCCGGTCGGCGACTGTGCCGTGGCCAGCGTCCTGTAGTAGGCGCCGCTGTAGGCGGGCGAACCATCGGGGTTGGTGGTCGCCGTGACTTGGGCAAAACCGTATTTGGTCTGGTCGGTGTGGCAGGTCACGCAGAGCATCGGATCGTAACGACCGACGTAGCGCCCGGCGGGTATACCGTTGGTCGCCGAAGAGGTCGAGATATGGCCGATGCCTCTTCCGCCGGTGAGCGGTCCGCCATTGTCGTGGCAGGAAGCGCAGGACTCTTTCTGGACGATGTTGCGCGTCACCGTGACCGGGCTGCCGTTGGGCACGAAGTCGAAGCCGATGTTGAAGGGGTTGACCAGCGGAACCGGCGTCACGGCCTGAACAGCTGTCGGCGTCGCGGTGCCGGTGCCGGGCTGGCTGCCGCTGATGATGATGCCCAAACGGTGGGTCTTGGTCGCGTCATAGGAGACGTCGCCCAGATCCGCCTTGAAATGGGTGGCGTCGTCGGTCAGGCCGGCGACGATCGATGCGACCTTGGTGACATCGCGCCAGAAGGTGTACTGGTAGCTGCCGTCGCCGTTGTCGACCATGGTGCCCTGGCTGTCGGCCGACGGGTAGGTGCCCACGGTGGCCGGGGCGGCTACGGTGCCGGGCTTGATGACGCCATAATTGAGCCACTTCGAGGGCTCGCCGTTGGTGCCGGGCACCAACTTGGCCAGTGTGAATGAAATATTGTAGTTGCTGGGGACCAGGGCGGTGCTGGATTTCGATTGGCCGCCAAGACCGACCACGCCGTTGCCGTTGCCGTCGGTGACCGTGAATTTCACCACCGGCGTACCCTTGGACATATCCACGGAGATGCTGGCCGGATCGACGGTGGGTGTCAGGGCCATCCACTGAGCCGCCGGAATGGTTGCGGCGTTAACCAAAGAAGTGAGGTTCTTGCCAGGCGCACCGGCAGCGCCAGTGGCGCCCGTTGCTCCCGGAGCACCGGGTGCCCCGTCTGAACCGCCGTTACACCCGGTCAGCAACAATGCCGCCGAGGTCAAAACTGTCACAAGAAGTGACAATCCCTTGAATTTACTGCCTGTCGTAATCATGAACGAACCCCCCTTTAAAGAAACCTATTAGCTAGCCATCGCTTAGCGGGCGATTCTGACCTGAGAGCCGCTTATTCTACTTGACCTAAGTCAAACCGCGCAAAGAATGAAACAAAACGTAAACAGATCTCTCGGGACTGCCTGCAGGAAGAAATAGAACGAAAAAAACCCGGATGCGTTGCCGCATCCGGGCTTTTGTCTTTCGCGGCCTGGACACGGTTGCCCGCGTCCAGGTGCGTTCAGACTGAAGATTTACTGGTGCACCACTTTCACGTCGGCTATCTTGCCGGCGGCGTGGCAGACCAGGCACTGCTCCTTGGTCGCCAGGGCGGTCGTGCGCGGCGCGTAGATCGAACCGCCGTTGCTGCGCATGTGCGACATGGCCGGACCGCTGTCATGGCAGGAGAAGCAAGCCGAGGTAATCGGCGAATTCACCAGCGTCGTGCCGGATGCTGCGGTCGAGGTCCCGGTGGCGCCGGAGAAGGCGAAGTTGCTGCCGTAATTCACGCCCGGGGTGACATAGGGCGACAGACCTACCGCACCCGCCACATAAGTACCCGAACCCACCAGGCTATACAACATGTTGTCGGCAGTGGTGTTGTTGAACGCGGCAACCGTCGGCATGGCGGACTCATTGGTCTTGGTATAGGCGCTGCCGAAGTTGTAGGTGTCCGGCAAGTGGCACTGCTCGCACTGGTTCAGCACGCCCGGATAGCCGATCTGGAAGAATCCGTCATCAACGTCCGTTGCGTGCCAAGTAAAGGGCGTCGTACGCTTGCTCGCGCCATGGATGCCGTGTACGAAGGTGCTGGAAGCGGCCGACCAGCCACTGCTGCTCTGAACCGGGTTGTGGCAGAAGGCGCAGGTCGGCGCATCGTTGCGCTGGCCGGAGTGGAAGGCTTCCTTCGTGAACACGCCGAGCTTGTTGTGGCAGGCGTTGCAGCGGGCGTTCTCGACAATCGTACGGCGCGGCGAGTAACCCGTCGCCACCTTCCAGACGTCGGGCGCAGCGACGATCAGACCGCCGATCAGGGTCGTGGAATTGAACGGGTAGGCCGGCAGATCGATTTGGGTCAGCGGCTGTGTCGCCGGCAGCGAATACGTATATCCGATGCCTGCCGTCACCATCGTTGCCGTCGTCGGAATGATCACCCCGGTCAGCGTCGCGGTATAGAAGCCATTGGCATCAGGCCCGGTCAGCGTGCCCGCACCCGTACCGGTGGCGGTGCCGTTCCAAAGCGTCTTGACATAGCCGCTGGCATTGGCATTGAAGTCGGCTGGCGCAGTGATGCCGTCCATCGGCACACCGAAGCGCACATAGACGCTGGGCGCACCGATGAAACCGGAGATCAGTTCGGTCTTCGTGCTACTGGCGGTACCGAAGTTGGCCGCAGTTCCATCGACCAGGATCTTGAACTGCACAACCGCGTGCCGGTTCGCATCCACCGTGACGTTGCCCATCGCGTAGGTGATCTTCTTGGCACCGGCGGGCAGGTTGTCGGTGTAGGCGGCGATCGAAGCCGCATTGGTGTTGCCCGACGCGACATTGCTGGCGAGGATCGCGGGTGCGATCGGCGTCACTGCGACGTGATAGACCGAGGCGATCGTGGTCGCGTCATGGCAGACCGCGCAAAGACTGTCATCGGCCTTGGCCCCGCCAATGTGGCCCACCGTCCTGCCATCCGAGGTGACACCCTGGCCGGTGGCAAAGTTGATGCCGTCGTGGCAGGCTCCGCAGGCGAGACGGCTGGGTACGTTCTTCCAGTTGTCGCCATTGGCGGTCTTGTTCACCGCGCTCGCAGAACCGTCGTGGCACTTGATGCAGTTGCGCTGGTCCTGAGGATACTTGACGTCGTTGAACTGCCCTTCGGCAGCGGCATTGAAGAAATAGCCCTGCTTGACCAGGTCCTCGCCCATGTGAAGGTGGTGCAGCATGTTCGGGAAGTTGCCCAGGGCGCGGCCGTCGACGACGGCTGTCGTTTGCCGCGTGGTTCCGGTCAGGGTCAGGCCGCCATTGGTGCTGCTCGCCTCCTGGCTGAAGCTGTACCTGATCTGGTCTGTGTGGCAGGTCACGCAATATTGCGGATCCTTGCGGCTCCCGTGCGCCAGGACCTTGCCGGCATGGCAGGCGCTGCAGGAATCGATCTTGACGATGTTGCGGGTGGTCGTCAGCGAGCCGCCGTCGGGACGGAAGTCATACACGGCGTTGCCGGTGTTGACCATCGGGACGGCGGTGGTCAGGGTCACTGCATTGGGCGTGTTGGACCCGGTTCCCGGGGCGTTGCCGCCGATCTGTATCCCCAGACGGTGGGTCAGGGTCGGATCGAAGGTCAGATCGCCGAGGTCGGCTTTCTTGGAGAGGCCGTCGGCGGAGTCCGTCAGGCCGGCAACAATGCTGGCGACCTGCTTGGGATCCCGGTAGAAAGTGTACTGGTAAGTGCCGTCGCCGTTATCGACCAGGGTGCCTTGTGTGTCGGTCGTCGGGAAGGTGCCGCACCACGTTGCATTGGTCGCCGCATTGCACGAAGAGGTCGCCGGGACGGCAGTCTTCTGTGCAACGGTCGGCGGGCTGACGACAAGATAGCTAACCCATTTGCTGGGACTGCCGTTCGTGCCCGGGACCAGCTTGGCTAGGGTGAAGGCCACGTTGCTCAAGCCGGCAACGGTGGCGCTGGAGCTTTGTGACTTATTGCCGAGACCCACGACGGCCTTGCCTGAGGCATCCTTGACCGTGAATTTGACGACTGGCGGGCTGGCAATCGTGACACCGGTAATGGTGATCTGCGGCGCGAGCGCAGCCCATGCCGCAGAGGCATCCGAACTGGCCGGCGTCGCGTTACTGGCGACCGTCACCTTGGCGGTCAGGTCTTGGCCGGCCGGGCCCGCGGCACCCGGCGCCCCCGGTGCACCCGCAGCACCGGGCGCGCCATCCGAGCCTCCGTTACAGCCGCCCAGCAGCAATGCCGCTGCGGTCAGCGCCGTCACAAAAAGCGACAATCCTTTCGATTTGTTACCGATCATTACCATGAGCGAACCCTCCGTATGAAATTCACATAGCCCAACAAGCTGCCTTCGCAGAGTTTCACGCAGGAGTGCTCGATACGAGTTGACTTGTGTCAAGACATTTCACAATTGTGTTTAAATGTAATGCCATATTTCAACTTATAACCATTAGAATATTTTATTGCTCTGCGACAAGAAATGACGGGCACAAAAAAACCCGGGGGCGTTTCCGCCCCCGGGTTGGTCTGACCGGATCCCGAGTCTATTTTAGCTTGTAGATATAGCTCACGCCGACGAAGCTCACGCTCTGGTTCGATTTCAGCGAGACGCTGCTGTTGTCCGAATAGGCAAAGGGCGTTCCGTTATAGCCCCAGGTCCATTCGTCCAGTTTGGCACGTTGGTGCACCAGATCGATACGCAGGTCGGCGTTCTTCTCCAGCGCATATTTGCCGAACAGTTTGAGGCGTAGCTGGCGATAGCCCACATCGGGCACCCCGCCCCCCGACAACTGGTAGCGGTTGGAATCATCGATCACCATCAGGTCGGCGCCCAACTCGAGTTTTTCCTTCGGTTTGCCCGCAACGCCCATCCCCACCGTGCTGCTGACGTCATTCAGCTCCGCCATATAGCCGATGCTCTGATTGACGTGTTGCGTCTGATAGCCCTTGTTCCAGTAGCCGCTCAGACGCCACTGGTCCGACAGCTTCCAGGCCGCATCTATGCCGTAGTTGCGCATGCCGCTGTCCTGCAATCCCGCCGAGGTCGGGCTGTTATAGCTGTCCTTGCCGTCTTCCACCAGGAACTGCAGCGACAAGTCATCGATCGGCGTCCACTCGGCCGACAATCTCACCTTGTCGCGGGTCCGGTCTTCGAGCGTCGCCGGTATCGTCCCTGTCGCGGCGATGGCCGATGCGGGCAGTGTAGGGAAACCCGCCAGCGCCGGGTTCAGCCAGCCGCTCCCGTCGCGCTTGCTGTGGTTGAAGCTGATCGCCGCATTCAGAGTCTCTGACATGGAGCGGCGCAGTTCGGCTCGGTAACCGACTTCCTTGGTCTGCTCGCGAAAAGCGGAGAAGCCGGGATCGACCAAGGCCACGGACCCCACCGGCGGGTCACGATGCACGGAGAGGTAATCGACACCCAGGATTGCCCGGTAGTTGTCGGGCAACTGATAGCTCGCTTCCAGCTTGCCCGTCGTCTTGCGCTGCGAGTTCATCGCATTGGTGGTCGCCGACAGCAGCCCGTAAGGTGTCTTGTCGTCCTTGTCTTCGTAGTGCGCATTGGCGGTGAGCGACAGTTTCGTCCAGGGCCGGGCCGCCAGGCCGATCTGCGCCAGATTGGTATCGACGACGCCGCCCAGATTGCTCACGCCCGCCGGCGGCATCAGCGTCGCGGCAAAATCGTCATGCTGCGTGGCATGGCTGTGCGCTAGTTTGAAGGTCGCCCGCGTCGTCGGAGTGAAGGCGTAGGTCCCGTCAACATACAACTGCTGCGCCTGGTTGTCCGGCTCCAGCGCCATCGGCTGGCGCATCAGATCGGTCAGTGTCGCCCCGGCGCTGTTGACCACTGTGCTGCCGCCGGGCAGCACGCCAATGCCGATGCCCGGCGTCAGCGCGCTGTTGGCGTTGCTGAAGAAGGAAGCGTAATAACCGAAATTCACTTTCAAGCGGTCTCCGGCATAGTTCAGCCTGCCTTCAAACTGCTTGGTGTCATAATCGACCGGTATGGGCAACATCAGCAGTGCACCCGCCGTCGCCGCGAACAGCCCCGCCGCCCCAGCCGCGGGTGGTGTTCCGCAGACGTTGTTGGAACTGGCATAAACGCCGCAGGCCAAGCCGATGCCGGACATTCGCGCGCCCTGTTTCGTCTCGTCCTTGAAACTCGCTTCCAGCATCCAGTTCGGACTGAGCCATTTTTCTCCGCCGAGCGTCAGTCCCTTGCGCCTTTGCTCAAGGTTGAGCCCAGCTCCCGTTCCCGGAGCGGCGAGATTCTGCACCACCGGCGTGGTCGTTCCGGCATTTGCCAGGCCCGTGTTGATGCTGCGCGGATCGTGGCGCACCAGCTCGCTGTAGTCGACATTCACTTTCCAGTCGCCCTGCTTGTTGAGGGTGCCGCTCAACTCCCGGTCGTCAAGACCCAGATTGCGCCCCTGCAAGATCGTCCAGGTCCCCGTCGCATCGTCGCGCTTCCTGATATCCACATCCAGCAGCAGGTCGCTGTTCTGATCGCGCAAGCCGTTGTACTGACCGAACAGCGTCCGGTCACTGGCATTGCCGCTGACGCCTCCTGCGCCGACGCTCACGACGGAGCTATCGGGCGATTTCAGCTGCGCTGTGGCATCGTCTTCGCTCTTCGCATCTTCGGCTTGCGCGATTTCGAACTGTGACATCGCGAGCGCGCCCAGCACGGCGACAAATATCAGCTTGCGCGTGAAATCGAATTGTTGTGTCTTCATGTTTGATCGTCTCTCGATTCAACGATAGAGAAACTGCGGCGTCGGCGTCATGCTCGGATTGTTGCTGCCGTGAATCTGCGTATGGCAGTTCAGGCAACCGCGGCCCTGGGTGATGTTCACGCCGTTCCAGCCCGGCACCTTCGGTCCCAGGCTCTGCCCGCCCAGCGTCGGCTCGATCGCAGCATGCGGCGTGTGGCAGGTGTGGCAAAGGAAGGGCGGCCGCATCTTCAGCATGCTCTCGGCCACTGTGCCATGCGGATTGTGGCAGATCGTGCAGTCGTCGTTCACCGGTTCGTGGTTGCGCACGAACGGACCGCGCTTCTCCATGTGACACGTGTAGCAGGTCTCGTTAACGCTGTCGCGCTTCATCAGCTTCGGACCTACCGAACCATGGGGATTATGGCAATCGGAACAGATCACCTTGCCTTCCAGCACCGGATGGTGGGAAGGCTTGTTGACCTCGGTGCGCTGCTGCTTGTGGCACTTGAAGCACACTTCGGCCTGCGTGCTCCTGTCGCGCACCTTGTCCTGGCCGGAATGGATCTGGTGACATGAGGCGCAGGCCAAGCCCCGAGCCTCGTGCGTGCTGCCCATCCAGTGCGAACGCCGCGCATCCTTCTGGTGGCAGGCCAGGCACGCCGCATTGCGCTCTGCCACCGGCGTCTGGGGATTATGGTTGAAAGTGCGGTCCGGCTTCTCGCCTCCGCTGGCCTTGATATGCGCCTCGCTCGGTCCATGGCAGGACATGCAGGTCGGCGTGCGTCCGTCGACCGCCGTGCCGTGCTTGGTCTTGAGATAAGGGAGCACATCCTCCGAATCGCCATGACACTCCAGACATTTCTCACCGGCCGCAAGCGCAGAGGAGATTCCGCCGATGCCTGCCCACAGAGTGCAGAGCGCCAAGACGGTAAACACGAATCGCAATAATTTCATCAAATTTTCACCTGCCATATCGAACGAAATCAATGTAAGGGCGGAGATCAGCAACTTTACAAATGGTAGCATATGCAGCGTATTTGTTGCGCGACCCTTCTTTCCGCTTTGATGTAAGTCAATATCGGAGCATTGCGGCGCCAGGTGTCAGTGTGCGAACCAGACCGATCCGCCTGCAGACGCCGACGAAAACGCCGGGGCAGCGCCTATAATGGCGCCGACCATGCACACTCAAATCCCATGTATCTGAAATACTTCGGCCTCGCCGAGGCGCCCTTCTCCATTGCCCCCGACCCGCGTTATCTCTATATGAGCACGCGCCACCAGGAGGCGCTTGCCCATCTTCTCTATGGCCTGCAAGGCGATGGCGGCTTCGTGCTGCTGACGGGCGAGGTGGGCGCCGGAAAGACCACGATATGCCGCTGCCTGCTCGAGCAGGTTCCGGATACTTGCGACGTGGCCTATATATTCAACCCGAAGCTGACTGCGGAAGAGCTTCTATCAACCCTGTGCGTGGAGTTCGGTATCGCCTATCCGCCAGGCAATACCAGCATCAAAGTCTTCATCGATTGTCTCAATGCCTACCTGCTCGACGCCCACGCCAGGGGCCGGCACACGGTGTTGATCATCGACGAGGCGCAGAATCTCTCGGTCGACGTGCTGGAACAGATGCGCCTGCTGACCAACCTGGAAACCAATCAGCGCAAGCTCTTGCAGATCATCTTGCTCGGACAGCCGGAATTGGCGACGATGCTGGAAAAGCCGGAACTGCGCCAATTGGCCCAGCGCATCGTCGCCCGCTACCACCTCGGGCCGCTGAACAAGGCTGAAGTTGCCGCCTATCTGAGATATCGCCTCGAGGTGTCGGGCATCGCCGCGAGGAACCGGCAACTCTTTCCGGATAGTCTGGTTCCCGCGATCTACGGCCTGACCGGCGGCATTCCGCGCCTGGTCAATGTACTGTGCGACCGCGCGCTGCTCGGAGCCTACGCGCAAGGCAAGGAGAGCGTAGATCGCGCCACTTTGCGGCGGGCAGCACTCGAGGTGTTTCCGGGAATTTCGACCAAGCGCGGGAACGGACGGCACTTGTTCCTGACCTTGGCCTTGGGGCTGGCCCTAGTGCTGGTCGCCGCGTTGCTGTATTTCCGACACGAGCCGCCTCTGACCGAGATCCTGGCGACAGGCTCGACCGCTGCGCAGTCAGCGACGCCGCCCGGACCTGCGGCCAAGCCGCAAGATGTCCTCGTCTGGCCGGCGAACGAAGCGCGCTCGGAAAGTCAGCAGAAGGCATACGCCGCCCTGTTCAAAGCCTGGGGCAGCGATTACCAAGGCTCGGGATCGTGCCGCGAAGTGCTGCGCGAAAACCTGAACTGCAGATCCGCCCGAGGCAATCTCATGGAATTGCGTCAGATGAACCGGCCTGCCGTGTTGAGCCTGCACGATGCCGACAATCCAGGGCAGGCGTTCTATGCGACCCTGATCAAACTCGACAAGGATCAAGCCAGCTTTGCAGTCGGCGCGACCGTCCAGACGGTCGCCCTTGCGGCCCTCGCCGATCAATGGACAGGCCAATACTTCATGCTCTGGCGCAAGCCGCCGGAAGCCGACACCGTCATTCGGCTTGGCGCGCGCGGGCCCGCCGTGGCGTGGCTGTCCAGGCAACTGGCGCTGGCCGAGGGCAGGCAGGCTGACGCCGGCCAGGATCCGCTTTTCGACGAAGCCATGGCGCGCCACATCAGGCATTTCCAACTGTCGCAGGATCTCGATCCGGATGGAGAAGTCGGGTCGAAAACCCTGATGCGGCTGGCCGGGATTAGCGACGAAAAGGCACCCAAGCTAACCGAAGGCAAGCGGAAATAGCGATGTCCTACATCCTTGACGCACTCAGAAAATCGGACCAGCAGCGTCGCCAGGGCGCGGCGCCGAACTTGACCTCGGCGCCTATCCAGGCGGCGGAAGCCGCGCGTCCGAACATGCTGTGGTTCGCCCTCCTCGCCATCGCTCTTCTGATTGCGGGCATCGTGATCGGCTGGTGGCGGCCGTGGCAATCATCTCTTCAGCCGCCTGCGCCCCCAGCACTGGTCGAGCAAGCACCGGATATTCGGGCAAGGGAAACGAGGTCCGTGCCGGTCGAGCCGCGGCGCCAGGTTTTGCCGCCTGTACCCCTGCCTGCGCCCGCACTGCTCGTGACCGCACCGGTGCAGGCACCCCCAGCGTCTGCGGCGGTGGCGAAACCAGTGCAGATTGCCGCTGCGACGCCGGTACCCTCTGCACCCCTCGTGGCCAAGCCCTCGCCCGCGTCGGCAGAGCCCGCCCAGGCAATGGCTAAGCCCAAAGTCTTGACAAGAGCCGACTTGCCACCCGCCATCCAGCAGGAGATTCCCAAGATCGTCGTGGCGCTGCACGCCTACTCCAGCAAGCCCGGCAGCCGCCTGGTCAGCGTCAATGATCAGCTACTGCACGAAGGAGAGGCCTTGATTCCCGGCCTCATTCTGGAGGAGATCACCCCGGACGGCATGGTCTTCAGCTACAAGGGCTATCGCTTCCATCACGGCGTGCAGTAACCCGCATCACGCGGTGAAACATACGCCGTAACGCGCCCGTCATCGGTGAACGAGCAGTCGCTGCCGAAAGCCCCGACGAGGCATCATCGGCCACACTGCCGGCGGCTGTTTGTTATGTCCCGCTCGCGCTTGCCGCGACGAATGCAATTCAACATGAAGGCATGGTTCAAAACACGTGCCGCCGGCCCAACACGCTGAATCCTAATCCAGGCCGAGCATGCGGCCTATTTCAGTCAGGAAAAGGCTCACCCGGATGCCGTCCGCGCGAAGCTCAACGGCCGCCCGGTCAAACAATCCATGGACCGATTTCATCTTATCCTCGATCGTCGGCGCATGAGCGTCGGCGCGGCCTAGCATCGCCTTCAGGTCTTCCACTTCAGTCCGCAACTGCGCATACTTGGCGCCGGATTCCGGCAACGAAGCCAGATTCTCGGAAATTTCCTGGATCAGTTTCTTGGCGCCTTCGATATTAAATTCGCTTCTGTTCATGACTGACTTCATCTCCAGGCGATAATCCGATTATATTCAGGGAACGATTGCCGAAGGGGTCGAGTACCGACTCTGATCGGCTGGACTAGATTCTAACGTGATGATCACTGCCGGCGGAACATAAGGGTAGTACGGATACACATAGCCGGGATTGTCATAGTACAAGGCCTCGAGTCCCAAGCCCAAACCCAGACCCAAGCCCCACCATCCCCAGCCGTTGACGTTCCAGTGCCCTCCTCCACGCCAGGATCGCCCACCCGGTGTCCCGTGCGCTGTCACATCGGCGCCACTCCCAACGCGCCCTCCGACGGGGTCGGCTGCTTCCAGGGACAACGACAGGCTTGCGCCGCATACGGCAAGGCCCGCAACAAGCCCGCATTTCGACAATCTGATTTTCAGCATCTCATCCTCGATAAAGACCTGCTGTCTCCAATGACTGGGGAGCGACAGTCTCCAAGAGGCAGCTATGTTCGCAGACAAGCATACTGGGTAAATTTAAACCTTGATCCGGAGCAGATCAATACGCGCCGACACGCAAAGGTCTGGCCATATTCGAATGTCGCACGGCCTGCGGCACTATTTGGCCGGTCGCCGACATAAGGGCTTGCACGGATTACCTGATGGCGTCATTTGGGATATCGTAATGACATATCTTGAATCGCGCAAAGCGTCTGCGAGGAAGAAACGATGGGCCAGGAACAAACATTGATTCCTTCGGCAAGAACTGGAATCGATTACAGGACAGCCGATTCCCGGCTTGGCTTCGGTAATTCTGTCTTTGCCGCGGAGAGGCGGCTGCTGGCGCAAATGCTCGAGTCCTTTGGCAACCCAGCCGTGCGGTTTGTGCTTTGGGATGGACAGGAAATCGGAAGTCATGATGGAGCTCCCGTCGCGCGAATACACATTCGCGATCGCATTGCCTTGCTGAAATTGCTGGCAAGCCCCGAGCTTCAATTCGGCGAGATGTACACCGCGGGACGCTTAGATGTCGAAGGGAGCCTGACGGAACTTCTGGAAGCAGTCTATCGCGCTTTGCCGAGCAACAAGCAGGCCAACGTCGCGCGGAAACTGCTGGCGCCTTTCTACAACGCTCAGCGCAACACGCTTGCCAGAGCGCGTCGCAATGTCCACCACCATTACGATATCGGCAACGATTTCTACCGGCTATGGCTTGACGAGCAGATGGTATATACCTGCGCCTATTTTCCTAGTCACGACACGGGGCTGGAAGAGGCTCAGGTCGCCAAGCTCGATCATGTCTGCCGCAAACTGCGCCTGAAGCCCGGCGAATCGGTGGTGGAAGCCGGTTGCGGTTGGGGTGCTTTGGCGCTGCATATGGCCAAACGCTACGGCGTCACGGTACGCGCCTACAACCTCTCCAGGGAGCAGCTCGCCTTCGCTCGGGAGCGCGCTTGCGCGGAGGGAGTGGAGAGGCAAGTCGAATTCATCGAGAGTGACTACCGCGAGGTTAGCGGCACCTTCGATGCTTTCGTCTCGGTCGGCATGTTGGAGCACGTAGGGCCGGATCATTATCCGGAACTAGGGGCGGTGATCGACCGCTGCCTCAAGGATAACGGGCGCGGCCTGATCCATTCCATTGGCCGTGATTCCCCGAGACCCATGGATGCCTGGACCGAGCGCCACATATTTCCCGGAGCGTGCCCGCCCAGCCTGTCGCAAATGATGACGATCCTGGAGCCCTTCGACTTTTCCGTCCTGGACGTGGAGAATCTGCGGCTTCACTATGCCAGGACCCTGGAGCACTGGCTGCAGCGCTTTGAAGCGGAGAAGGACCGTGTCGCGGAAATGTTCGATCCGGCCTTCGTGCGGACATGGCGGCTTTATCTGGCTGGATCGGTCGCAGCATTCAAGGCCGGCGACCTGCAGTTGTTCCAGCTACTGTTCACGCGCTCCCGCAACAACCAGATCCCCTGGACCCGGGACACCGGCTGAGATGTTCCCATGGAAAGTTGTGACGTACTGGTCATAGGCGGCGGACCTGCGGGGTCGAGTTGCGCTTGGCAGTTGCGTCGCCGCGGTTGCGACGTGATGGTGATGGACAAGGCGAGTTTCCCCAGAGACAAGGTCTGTGCCGGCTGGATTACACCCGCAGTCTTTCAGGCGCTGCAAGTCGATCCTTTTGTCTATGCCGAAGGCCGGGTACTTCAGCCGATAACGGGGTTTCGCACCGGGCTGATCAACGGCAGCGAAATGCAGACCCGCTACCCATCCACGGTCAGCTTTGGCATCCGCCGCCGCGAGTTCGACGACTATCTGCTGCGGCGCTCAGGGGCGCGCACCGCCCTCGGCAATGCGCTGACCTCGCTGAAGCGGCAGGATGGCCGGTGGATCGTCAACGATGCCATCACGACCCCCATGTTGATCGGTGCGGGTGGGCATTTCTGCCCGGTGGCCCGCTTTCTGGGGGCGAAGCCCGGCGCCGCGGAGCCGGCAGTCGCGGCCAAGGAAATCGAGTTCGCCATGGACCCGGCTCAAGCCGCAGCTTGCCAGGTCAGAGCGGACACCCCGGAGCTCTATTTTTGCCAAGATCTGAAGGGCTATGGCTGGTGCTTCGTCAAGGGCAAGCATCTCAATATCGGACTGGGCAGAGAAGACTCGCACGGCCTTGCGGAACATCTAAAACTCTTTTGCGATTTCCTCAAGCAACGCGGCAGGATTCCACCAGACATTTCTGACGGCTTCCGTGGTCATGCCTATCTGCTCTATGGACACGGCGGCCGCAAGCTAATAGACGACGGGGTGCTGCTGGTCGGCGATTCGGCCGGTCTGGCCTACCCGCAAAGCGGCGAGGGGATACGTCCAGCCGTCGAGTCGGGTCTGATGGCCGCCGATACCATCCTGGAAGCCGGGCAAGACTACCGAAGTCATCGACTGGCGGCTTATCCGAATCGGCTGTTGGCGCGTTATGGACCCGGTGCGGTTCCAAGCGCCGGAGGCGGACCTGCTTTCCTGCGCAACTTCCTTGCCCGAGCGATGCTGGGTAGCCGATGGCTGACGCGCCATGTGGTGCTCGATCGCTGGTTCCTCCAGCGCCAACAGCCGCGATTGCAGGTCTCTTGATACGATTGAATGGTTCGATCGCAGGGAAGGCGCAATACAGGGGCTGAATGAGGGAAGAATGTCATGGACTCTTCTACGATCATCCGCAAGAGCACGCCCCACCTGCAGCTCCAGCCCAATCTGGCCGACTGCGCAACGCTGGTGAAGGCGGACGAGGTGGTCGCCTATTTCGCCGCCGGCCTGCCTTAAGCATGGCGCTGCTCGAAATCGATCATCTGGGTTTTAGCGTACCAGCGCGGGTGCTGCTGGAGAACCTGTATCTGACGGTTGAAGCGGGCGAGATTCATGCCCTGGTCGGCACCAACGGCACCGGCAAAAGCACCATCGCCTACTTGATCATGGGCTGCGAGGGCTATAGAAGCTACGCCGGCTCGATTCGCTTCGACGGCCAGACGATCGACGCCCTGCCCCTCCATGAGCGGGCGCGCTTGGGGCTTACTCTCGCCTGGCAGGAACCTGCCCGCTTCGAAGGTCTGTCGGTCGAGAATTACTTGCGCCTGGGCCGGAGTCAGGTGGACGCCGGCGACTGCCTGCATCGCGTCGGACTCGATCCGGCGGACTACCTGAAACGCATGGTGGACAAGACCCTGAGCGGCGGCGAACGCAAGCGGATCGAACTGGCTTCGGTGCTGGCCTTGGCTCTGCGCCTGGTGATCCTGGACGAGCCCACCGCCGGGATAGACCTGCTGTCGATACGGGAGATCATGGCTGTAATCACCGCTTTCAAGGATCGAGGTACGGCAGTGCTACTCATCACCCACCGCGAGGAGATCACCCGAATGGCCGATCGCGCTTCGCAACTGTGCGGCGGGCGCATCGTGGCGAGTGGCGATCCTGAGACCGTGGCGGCAAGTTACCTGGGCCGTGCCTGCCGACGCTGCAATGGCGAGGAGTGTCGCGATGAGCGAACTGGATAGCTTATTGAAAGTGCTGGACGGTCAGGGCGTCGATCGGGCCATCATCCGTGACGGGCAGACCGCGCACATGATGGCCAGCGGGCACCACTTGCTAAGTCAGCATCAGGTGCCCGGACTCGAACTCGTTGCCGAGGAAACCGCCTACGGCATCGAGGCCAAGATCCGCGTGCTCCGCGACGCGCACCTCACGCACCCGTTACACTTGTGTTTCGGCGTCCTGCCTGCCGAGGGACGGCAATGCATACGCATGCATCTTCTGCTGGAGGAAGGTGCCATGGCCGAGGTCATCGCTCACTGCTTTTTTCCCAGCGCCGTGCGCGTGGAGCACCTGATGGACGCCCAGGTCGAACTCGGGGCAGGAGCCGCGCTCACCTATTCGGAAGGCCATTACCACGGCCCTCATGGCGGCGTGTCAGTGGTGCCGAAGACGAAGGTGATCATAGGCAAAGGCGGTCTCTACCGTTCCGACTTCTCCCTGACCACCGGACGAGTGGGCGGCCTGGACATCGACTATGAGGTCGAAGCCGCCGAGGACGCCGTGGCGGAACTCACCGCACGGGTGTTCGGTCACGGCACGGATGTCATCCGCATCCGTGAAAGAGTGGTGCTGGCAGGCCAGGGTTCGCGCGGCCTGATCAAGACCCGCGTCGCCCTGGAGCACGATGCCCGCGCGGAAATCATCGGCATCACCGAGGGCAACGCCGCGCACGTGCGCGGCCATATGGACTGCATGGAAATCGTCAAGGACAGGGCAGTGGCCAGCGCCCAGCCTGTGGTCAAGGTAACCCACCCCGGAGCCAAGGTCACCCACGAGGCCGCCATCGGCAGCGTCGATCACCACCAACTGGAAACCCTGATGGCTCACGGCCTTTCTCCCGACCAGGCGGTAGATCTGATCGTCGGCGGCTTGCTGGGGAAACAGGACGCTGGCAACGTCGATATCGCGCCGTTCCGTGGTCAAGGAAGAGCCCGCTGATGCCAGCGTCTTTGGCTCCTCGCTTTCCGCAGCTCAACTCACATGACCAGCAAACCCGGGGCGGGCTGTAGAAATTCCAACGACGTCTTCCAGGCCGATGTCGATGCCCAAAAGGCCGGCAGATCCTTTCGCATCATCTCCAGCATTCCCAGGGAAGGCGCGGTCCTGGCCTTGGATTCCATGGTGCTGGACAGGACCGGGCCGCGCCCCGACCTCGCTCACCGCTTCATCAATTTCATGCTGGACGGCCAGAACGCTGCCGAATTGACCAATCTTATCGGTTCGGGCAATCCCGATCGCGCGGCGCTGCCTTTCATCGCGCCGGAAATCGCGCGCAACCCGGCCATATTTCCAACCCAGGCAGAACGACCGCACCTGGAAATGCTACGCGACCTGGATCGCCATCAGCGCCGCATCCTTTCGCGCATCTGGACTGAGATCAAACTGAGATGAATCAATCGGAAGGATGTATTCTCATGCCATCGTCAGTATTCCTTTCAGGGCACAAGGACCGCCGCCCCCTGCAGGCCTCCCGCGCGCAGGCAGGCGAGCGCTTCGTTGGCCTGTTCCAGAGGGAAGGGCGCGACGCGGGTGTGCACCGGAATCTTCGGCGCCAGATCGAGAAACGCCAGGCCGTCTGCCCGGGTCAGATTGGCGACCGAACGGATCGTCCGCTCGCCCCACAGGTCCGCATAAGGGAAGGCAGGGATATCGCTCATGTGGATGCCGGCGCAAACCACGCAGCCGCCCTTATCCATATGGCGCAGCGCCAGCGGGACCAATTCTCCGGCAGGAGCGAAGATCAGGGCCGAGTCGAGCGCTTCCGGCGGCGTCTGGTCGGTGCCGCCCACCCAGGCGGCGCCGAGGCTGCGGGCGAAATCCTGGCTAGCCACATCGCCGGGACGGGTGAAGACGTGGAAGCGACGCCCCTGGTGTCTGAGCACCTGCGCGATGATGTGGGCCGCCGCACCGAAACCGTAGATGCCGACAATCTTCGTGTCGCCGGCCAGGCGCAATGCCCGATAGCCGATCAGGCCGGCGCACAGCAGAGGCGCGAGTTCCAGCGCCGTCACTTCTCCCGTTGCGGACGTCAGCGGAAAGCAATAGCGGGCGTCCGCGACGCTGTATTCGGCGTAGCCGCCGTCGATCTGGTAGCCGGTGAAACGCGCCGAATCGCAAAGGTTCTCACGCCCGCTCGCGCAAAACCGGCACCTGCCGCAGGTCCAGCCCAGCCAGGGCACGCCGACCCGTTGGCCGATGAAAAACCCGCCAACGCCGACGCCCAGGGCGGTGATCCGGCCGACGATTTCGTGGCCGGGAACGATGGGGAGCGCCGGGTCGGGCAATTCCCCGTCGATCAGGTGGAGGTCGGTGCGGCACACGCCGCAGGCTTCGACCCGCATCTGGATCTGCCCGGGCCCGGCTGCGGGAATTGGCAGTCGCTCGAGGCGCAGGGGTTCGCCTGGCCGGTGAAGGCGGATGGCCCGCATATGGCTAATCGCTGAGGCGATCATCGAACCGGCATCCTCGCATTATCCGACGGCAACTTGTTCAGGGGAATGAAGACCGCCAGCATTAAAGTTCGCTCATGCAGCGATCCGCCTTCATCCTTCCTCGCCTCGCCCGAGGCACCCGGAAACCGCGCTCCGCAGAGTGGCCTGATCATCGAGCAAGCACCGAGATGGGCGGCACGATTATGACTATTGTATCTGTGATAATCATATATTGTCGTCAAGCGCTCTGCCGCCATGGCGGCGCGTTCGGGCTCGATGCAATCGACTCGACAGCAGTGGCATTCTGAAACCGTCTTCCTCAGAGTAGCTGGCTCCTGCGCCATTTCGAGCGCGATTCGATAGTCTTCTCCATTGTAGCTTCGACCAGACTATCGACCATATAGCTAGAACCAATTAGACCAAAGGCATTCAGAAGCCTAGACTGGATTATCCAGTGCATTTCTAACCGTCAAGGGAGAGATCAATGTCAAGCGAATCAAAATGTCCATTTGTACACAAGGCCGGGAGCGGCACTTCGAACCACGATTGGTGGCCAAATCAATTGCACCTCGAAATCCTGCACCAGCATACCCCCGAGTCAAGCCCGATGGGCGAGGACTTCAACTACGCCGAGGAATTCAAGACCCTCGACCTTGCGGCCGTGAAGAAGGACCTCACCGCCCTGATGACCAACTCGCAAGAGTGGTGGCCCGCGGATTACGGCCACTACGGACCCTTGTTCATCCGCATGGCCTGGCACAGCGCAGGCACCTACCGCACCGGTGACGGCCGCGGCGGCGCGGGGCACGGCAATCAGCGTTTTGCCCCCCTCAACAGCTGGCCGGATAACGTTAACCTCGACAAGGCCCGCCGGCTGCTTTGGCCGATCAAGCAGAAATACGGCAAGAAGATTTCCTGGGCCGACCTCATCGTTCTCGCGGGCAACGTTGCCATGGAATCGATGGGTTTCAAGACCTTCGGTTTCGCTGGCGGTCGCGAGGACATCTGGGCGCCGGAGATCGACGTCTACTGGGGCAATGAAGAAAAGTGGCTGGACGACAAGGCGCGCTATTCCGGCGAACGCGACCTCGAAAATCCGCTCGCCGCCGTGCAGATGGGCCTGATCTACGTCAACCCGGAAGGCCCGGGCGGCAACCCGGACCCGGTCGCGTCCGGCCGCGACGTGCGCGAGACCTTCGCGCGCATGGCGATGAACGACGAAGAGACGGTGGCGCTGACCTGTGGCGGCCACACCTTCGGCAAATGCCACGGCGCCGGTCCGGCCACCTACGTCGGGCCGGAACCCGAAGCCGCGCCCATCGAGCAGATGGGCCTGGGCTGGAAGAGCAGCTTCAAAAGCGGCAAGGGCGGTGACACGATCAGCAGCGGCCTGGAAGGCTCCTGGACCCCGACGCCGACCCAATGGGACATGAGCTATCTCGACATGCTGTTCGGCAACGAGTGGGTCGTCGAGAAAAGCCCGGCGGGCGCCTGGCAGTGGACCCCCAAGCGGGAGACCGACAGCAACCAGGCGCCAGCGGCAGACGACGCCTCGAAGCGGGTCCAGATCATCATGACCGCTGCGGACATGGCGATGCGCATGGACCCGATCTATGAGCCGATCGCACGGCGCTTCCACAAGAACCCGAAAGAATTCGCCGACGCATTCGCCCGGGCCTGGTTCAAGCTGACCCACCGCGACATGGGTCCCCGTTCACGCTATCTCGGCCCCGAAGTGCCCAAGGAAGCGCTGATCTGGCAAGACCCCATCCCCGCCGTCGATCACCCCCTGATCAACGACCAGGACGTCGCCGCCTTGAAGGCCAAGGTATTGGCATCCGGACTGAGCGTTGCGGAACTGGTATCGACCGCTTGGGCCTCGGCGTCGACGTTCCGCGGTTCCGACAAGCGCGGCGGCGCCAACGGCGCGCGTATCCGCCTCGCCCCGCAGAAGGACTGGGAAGCCAACCAGCCGACGCAACTGGCCAAGGTGCTTGGCAAGCTCGAAACGATCCAGCGTGATTTCAATGCGGGCGGCAGGAAGGTCTCGATGGCCGATCTCGTCGTGCTGGCCGGCTGCGCCGGTGTCGAAGAGGCCGCCAAGAAAGCGGGCCATGCAGTGTCTTTACCGTTCACGCCGGGCCGCATGGACGCCTCGCAGGAACAGACCGACGTGGAAGCCTTCGCCGTGCTCGAGCCGCTCGCTGACGGCTTCCGCAACTACCAGAAGGGCAAGTACGCCGTCTCGGCCGAGGAACTGCTGCTCGACAAGGCTCAACTGCTGACGCTCACTGCACCCGAGATGACCGTTCTGGTCGGCGGCCTACGCGCGTTGAGCGCAAATGTCGGCCAGTCCGGGCACGGGGTCTTCACTCAGCGGCCGGGGGCGCTCGCCAACGACTTCTTCGTCAACCTGCTCGACATGGGCACGGAGTGGAAGCCCGTTTCGGATGCTGCGGACGTGTTCGAAGGGCGCGACCGCAAGACCGGCGAAGTCAAATGGACCGGGACCCGCGTCGATCTGATCTTCGGTTCGAACTCCCAACTCCGAGCCATTGCGGAAGCCTACGCGTGCAGCGACGCGCAGCAAGCGTTCGTGCGTGACTTTGTGGCGGCCTGGAACAAGGTGATGAACCTGGATCGCTTCGACCTAGCGTAATCTTGGAAGAACTTCCATATCGCGCAGCCTCGGCCTGGCGGCTATCTCGAATCAGGTTGAGGATGCACGAATCTCTGCCTGCGGCTGAGCAGGACTGGACAAGTTTGCTGTGAGCTGGGCGCAGCCTGCCCGCAATAGCTGCGGCCATACGGCGGACGGAATCCTAACCTGCTATCGATAGTCCCAGAAAGATGCCGATAGATGGCGACACCTACTCCCACTCGATCATTTCCGATGGCCGGAAACCCTTATAAAACCTAGCTTCTTGTTCGATAACATTACCGTCTACCGTCACTTCTACCGTCATAAAGCGAGCGCTTTTGCTGGCGCGGGAGATGCACTCAGTCTGCGCGGCGGCTACTCCAGCCCATCAATCCTCAACTATCGTCGCGAACCAGCAAGCCTGAATTTTTGGATTATTTGTTGTTATCGTAGCACAACTACGACTAGAACATCCAAACAAAGCTTGGCAGTTCTTTAAAATGATGGTAAATATCGTAGCATGACTACGACTGAAAGAACCAAACTAAACTCCCTCTATAGGCAGTGGGCAACGGGAACCCCCTTGACATCGGAGGACCTGGCGGCATTGGGCGTCTCCGCGGACCTGGCCGTTCACTACGCGCGAGCCGGCTGGCTTTCCCGCTTGGCACGCGGGGTGTACCGCCGCCCTAACGATACGCTGGATCTCCACCCCTGTCTGATCCTGATGCAGCGTTCCATCGAAGGCCTGCATGTCGGCGGCAAGTCGGCCCTCGATTGGTACGGTGTGCGGCAGTATCTGTCGCAGCATTCCATCCTGCATCTCTACGGCTGGACAACCGCCCGCCTCCCCGACTGGTTCACTGAGCGCTTTCCGGCGGAGTACCACCGCAAGCGCCTATTTGACGAACCGCCGGCCGATCCGCTCCATGCCGGACCATTCGAGAAGCGCGACGGCGCGCCTCGGGTCTCGACACCAGAGCGAGCGCTCCTGGAGATGCTCAGCGAAGTGGGCGTGCGTCAGCCGCTGCAAGAGGCACGCGAACTCGCGGAGAGTGCCTATAGCCTACGTGCCGATGTACTGCGTGATTTGCTGCAGCGCTGCACCAGCATAAAGACGGTGCGCCTGTGCTTGCAGTTCGGGCGCGAACTCGCCCTACCCTGGGCCACTAAGCTGGATGCCGCGCAACTGCCAACCGGCAGCGACCGAGCTTGGGTATCCCGCTCGGCCGACGGGCTGCTGGTGCTCAAGCCATGAACCAAGCGTATCTTGACACCGCACGCCTGCTGACCCAAGTCGCACCGCTCGTTCTTGTGGACGACACGTTTGCCCTCAAAGGCGGCACGGCGATCAATCTGTTCATCCGTGACATGCCACGCCTTTCTGTCGATCTTGATCTGGTGTTCCCCGATTACAGCCTGCCGCGTGATGAGGCACTGGCTCGCATCAACGAGGCCATCCGGCAATCCGCGGAGCGCCTGCGAGCACGCGGTTTTCAAACCCACACGCTCGCGGCGCCCGACGCCGGCGAAACCAAGCTGCTGGTGCGACGTGCGGGCATCGAGGTGAAGGTCGAAGTCAATTTCGTGATGCGCGGCACCGTCCACCCCGTGCGTACTTCGGCCTTGACGCCGACCGCCCGCGACAGCTTGCTGGCCGATCTGGAGATTCCGGTGGTGTCGCTGGAAGACGTGTACGGCGGCAAACTCGTCGCCGCCATGGATCGACAGCATCCGCGCGACCTGTTCGACGTGATGCAGCTATTCGCGCACGAAGGCATCACCGCCAACATCCGGCGGGCATTCGTGGTCTACCTGGCCAGTCATAACCGGCCGGTGCATGAAGTGCTGTTCCCGGCTCTGCGCAATATCGAACAGGAGTACGAACGGAACTTCAAAGGCATGACCATCGAGCCCGTTGAACTCTCCGCCTTGCTAGCTGCGCGCGAACGGATGCTGCAGGAGTTGCAAGACGGTCTGGATGCGGACGAACGCGGCTTTTTGCTGTCACTGGTCGCTGGTCGCCCGCAGTGGCCGGTGCTAGGAATCGCACACCTCGAACATCTTCCGGGCATTCGCTGGAAACTACACAACCTGGCTCAACTGGAACGAAAGAGTCCGGGGAAATTCGCTGAGCAGGCCGAAGCGCTTGCGCAACGACTGAATTAGGCTCCCGCCGTGCTGGACTTGCTTGGCGATCGAACGGCGGCGCCAGGTCCGTGCAACCCGGATACGACTGGCCTAGTCGCGCGGCCCACTCGGTGGCTCGCAACGGCATCACACGCTTGCTCACTAAATTAGGCGCAAGCACTGATAACGCCCAATCTCTTAGGCATATGCGAACCAGCCACGCATGCCAACTTTGCGATTGTGATCACGCAACCACAGCGCTGATTGTCATATTTTTCGCGCAATTCGTTTCTTGCCCGGATGTCAGAAACTTGGTGCAATAGCACCACAAATAACGATCCGCATCTTATAGACCACCCCCGGTAAATGCCGCATTGCCAAAATCTAGTGCAAAATTGGCCACTTGCATTTGATGGAGCGCGGTGGTGCCAAACCAAGTCGACCTATTTACTGGAGCAGGAGAAATTCCCTCAGTTGTGCTGCCCACCACACAGGAACGTAGTATCCCTTTCGGGAAGTACAAGAGCCAGCCTTACGAGGTGTTGCTCGGCGACGCTAGTTATTCGCTTTGGTTGCTTGGATCAATGTTTGCCAAGCTACAGGAGCAACATCCAGCGCTGCTGGCGTTCCTCGTCAACCGGTTTGGGCTGCCAGACAGGACGCCAGAACACAATCGCTTATCTTCGGACATTCGCTGAACCATCTTGCGCATCAACAACTCGAAACCAATCGAGTTGTTGAAGTCTGGACGATGGCCGGTCAAAGCGAAGTAAAGTCCAAGCTTGCAATTGAGATTGTCAGCATTACGGCTAGCCAGATTGGTGACCTTGATGTTTACAGGAATGAAGATACCTGATCCTTCGATCGCGAAATCGAACCAGCCCGTGGGATCCCGTCCAGACTGTTTGTCGCTCATTTGGGGTTCAACGAAGGTCAGGCCATGCGTGCGAAAAAATCCGCGTGGTGTAATGGCGAAGGTTCGCAGCCACCCCCTGATTTGGGCCTCGTTCTGCAAAGATTCGTTGCGATGATCGGTATGCTGACGGCAGTAGTGTCCGGTTAAGAATCGAACAAACTCAGTTGGTTAGCGCAGAAGGGTGTTTCTGCGATGACGGCATCGAGCTGCAAGGCGCATGAAAGCTCGGCTTTCTCGAAAAGCGAGACCGAAAGAATCTGTAATAACGTGT
>CAIVDC010000125.1 GCA_903904605.1 uncultured Sterolibacterium sp. | reverse complement strand
GGCAGCGCCTGGCCGTTCACGGTTTACCGCGCCATGCCCTCAGGAAAGACGGATCAGAACGCGACCGAGTATTGCGCGCCTAGGATATCGACGCTGTTCTTGTAGCTGCCGAGCAGGTTTCCGTAGCCCGCCGTCGAACCCGCATTGATGTTGATCGGGCTGTTCTTGACGAAGATATGGGTATAGCCGAAATCGAGGGCGCTGTCCTTGCCGGGCTTGTATTGACCGCCGACGGACAGCCAGGTGCGGTCGTTGTCGGGCAGGCGCGGCGTGCGGGTCGAATCGGGAACGGGACTCTGGTCGTAGGCCAGACCCATGCGCGCTTTCCAATGCTCGTTGTACTTGTAGCTGCTGCCGACCGCGGCACGCCAGGTGTTTCGCCAGTTTTCCGGGGTCGAACTGACGACGGAATTGTTGTTGGCGTAGTTGAAGGTGAGCGCGGGGATCTTGGCCCAACCGGTCCAGGACAGGTCGCCCATGAGGTCCCACTTGTCGTCCAGGTGGTGCAGGCCGCTCATGATCAGCGTGTCGGGCATCTTGATGTCGGCGTAGATTGCGCCGCCCCGGGCCGGACTGGTGGCGCCGCCGAGGATGCTATTGACCGTCGTGCTGCTGGTCTGGCTGAAAGTGGCGGTACCGGTCAGGTGGTACTTGATCGCCGAGCGGTAAGAGATGCCCAGACGGGTCGCCGGGCTGACCTGGAACATGGCGCCGAAGTTGTAGCCCCAGGCGTTGTCGCTGCCGGCAAGCAGACCCGTTCCGGCGCCCGCTGCAAGTGCCAGGCCTTGCGCGATGGCTGGATTGGTGCCTTGGGCAACGGCGCCCTGATAGACGGACGCCGCATAATTGGTCGCACTGCTGAACTCGCCCTTGATGTGCTGGTAGTCCACCCCGAAGCCAAGCGCCACCGTTTCGTTGACCTTGAACGAGAGCGCGGGGTTGAGATTCAGAGTCTCGACCGAGGACTTGATCGCCTGGAATTGGCCGTTCCAGCCACTGCTGTATTCTGTCTTGAGACCGAAGGGCGCGGACAGGCCGAGGCCGAAATTCAGCTTGTCATTGATCGGCATGGCGAAGTAGGCGTGCGGTACGGGGGCTATGCTGCCCGCGTCGCCGCCATTGCCTTTGCCCAGTGACTGGAACGCAGCGGCCGTGGAACCGCCGTCGGAGAACTTCACCGTGGGCTTGATCGCATCGACGCCGACGGCGACGCTCTTTTTGCCCGAAGGCAGGAAGGTCATGCCAGCGGGATTGAAGAACACCGTGCTGGCATCCTCGGCGACGGCCGCCGAGCCGGCGAAAGCCGTACCCAGGCCGCTGGCGCTTTGCTCCAGCAGCTGAAAGGCAGAAGCGCCTGCGACGCTCGAATAGAGTCCGCCGATGATCGCTGGCAGGATGGCCAGCACCGTTTTTTTGACGCCCATTTTTGACTGCATGAGTTATCTCTCCCTTTTGAAAAAAGCCTATCGTTGATGCATCCAAGTCGTCTGCGCGGCTAGCTTACACCATTCATGCCCCCTTCTCAGCTTCGGTAATCCGCGTTGATCTTGACGTAGTCATAGGACAGGTCGCAGCTCCAGATCTTCGTTTGCGCCACACCGCGACCGAGGTCTACGCGGACGGCGATCTCCGCCGGCGCCATGACCCGGGCGCCATCCTCCTCGCGGTAGGCGGCGGCGCGGCCGCCCATTGCCGCGACCAGTACCTCATCCTGCCCGCTGCCCAGCCACAGCCTCACCCGGTCCACGTCCAGATCGTTGATGCCTGAATTGCCGATCGCGGCGAGGATACGGCCGAGATTCGGGTCGGACGCGAAGAAGGCGGTCTTCACCAGCGGCGAGTGGGCGATCGCGTAACCGACCGCCCTGCACTCATCGACGCTGGCGCCGCCCATGACCATGATCTCGATGAACTTGGTGGCGCCTTCGCCGTCGCGCACGATGGCCTGGGCCAGTTCGCGCGCGACCGCCACCACCGCGTCTGAAAGCGCGGCGCAGTCGGCGCTTCCCGGATCGTCGATTTCCTCGTTGCCGGCGGCGCCGCTGGCGATCAGCACGAAGGAGTCGTTGGTCGAGGTGTCGCCGTCTACCGTGATGCAGTTGAAGGATTCGTCCGCGGCCTGCCTGACCAGGCGGTCGAGCAAGGGCTGGCTGACGGCGGCATCGGTCGCGACAAAGCCGAGCATGGTCGCCATGTTTGGCTCGATCATGCCCGCGCCCTTGGCCATGCCGGTCACGACGACGGTCTTGCCGCCGACATGGGCGCTTCTCGAGGCGGCTTTGGCGACCGTGTCGGTGGTCATGATGGCGTGCGCTGCGGCGTGCCAGTTATCAACGGCCAGTCCCGTCCGGCAAGCGGGCAGTGCCGCCACGATGCGCTCCAGCGGCAGCGTCTCCATGATCACCCCGGTGGAGAAGGGCAGCACCTGTCTCTCTGCGAGACCGAAAAGATCCGCGACTGCGGCACAGGTCGCGCGCGCCGCAGCCAGGCCCGGCTCGCCGGTGCCGGCATTTGCGACGCCGGTGTTGATGACCAGGGCGCGGATCGATCCGCCGGACAGGTGATCGCGGCAAAGCAGCACCGGCGCTGCGCAGTAGCTGTTCCGGGTGAAGACACCGGCGACTCGGCTGCCAGGGGCGAGCTCGATCAGCGTCAAGTCGCGTCGGTTCGGCTTCTTGATATTCGCGCAGGTGACGCCCAGGCGAACGCCTGGGACGGGACGCAGATTCTCGGCGGCGGGGGTGGCGTAATTGACGGTCATAATGGATAAAGGTCAAAAGGAAGGAATCATTGGGTGTATTGCCCGGCTTATTCGCAGCCGAAGACATGGCGCCAGAGTTCACGCACGGCCTCGATGCGTTCGGCGACCGAGTCGGCCAGGATGCGGCCGGGGAGTTGGTTCAAGCGCAGGGCATGCTGCATGCGGCGATATTCGCGATAAGCGTTGCCTACGGTTTCGGCCAGCGCCACCGGGATCAGGCCGAGTCCGCCGGCGATCTTGAGGAGCGCGATGTTGCCGAGATTGCCGGACAGTTCGGAATGGAGGCGGGCGTGGCCCAGCACCAGATATTGAACGATGAACTCGACGTCGATCAGGCCGCCCGGGTCCTGCTTGATGTCGAACCATTTATCAAGGCGCGCGTGTTCGCTGCCGTGGGCATCAACCATCTTCTGGCGCATGGCCAGTACCTCGCGCTTGAGTTCGGCGAGATCGCGCGGCCGTCGCAGGATCTCGCTGCGGATTTGCTCGAAGGCGGCGCCGATTCGGCTATCGCCGGCCGAATAGCGGGCCCGGGTGAGCGCCTGATGTTCCCACACCCAGGCCGATTCGAGCTGGTACTTGCGGAAGGCTTCGACCGAGCTGACGAGCAGTCCCGATTCACCGTTGGGGCGCAACCGGAGGTCGGTCTCGAACAGGATGCCGGCCGGGGTCTGGCTGGAAATCCAGGTGTTGATGCGCATGGCCAGACGGGCATAAGTTTCGGCAGCTTCGGGAGCGGCGTCGTCGAAGAGGAAGATCAGGTCGAGATCGGAGGCGTAGCCCAGTTCTTTGCCGCCCAGCTTGCCGTAGCTGATGATGGCGAAGCGCGGCACTTGCGCATGGCGCTTGGGCAACTTTCGCCAGGTGCACGCGAGGGTCAGTTCGAGCATGATGTCGGCAAGCGCCGAGAGATGATCGGAGAGCGTTTCCAGCTTCAGTGAACCGGCGATATCCTGGGCCAGCAGTCGAAGAACCTGGGCATGATGGGCGTTGCGCATCATGTCCATCTGCTCCTCGGTGTCCGGTTCGGCGGCCTCCAGCGCTGTTTCGAGCTGGCTTCGGAAGGTCGCCCAGTCGGGATTTGCCTCGAGCAGGCGCGGGTCGATCAGTTCGTCGAGCAGCAGGGGATGCTGCCTGAGAAAGTCGGCTGCCCAGGCGGAGGCGCTGGCAAGCTCCGCCAGCTTCTGCAGCGCCCGCGGATATTCGAGCAGCAGTTCGAGATAGGCGGCTCGGCGCGCGATGGCTTCGAGGATATCGAGGCTGCGCGACAGCGTTTCATCGGGATTCGGCATTGCGGCGCAGACTTCGATCACGCGAGGAACCAGAGCGTCGAAGCGTTCGCGCACCGATGCCTGCATCTGCTGGTAGCGGCTGCCATCGCGCAAGCCGGAAAGGCGCCGGGCCGCGGCGGCGGCATTGCGATAACCGATCCCGGCGAGCGCGAGAGCCTGACTTTCGCCGTCCTGGGTGTGCCAGACCGCTTCCAGGGCATGACCATCCCGGTTGGGGTCGGCGAAGATCGCCTCGAAATGCCTGGAGACGTTGCCGCGATGATCGTCGAGTTCGGCCTGAAGAGCGTCAAAGCTGGAATAGCCCATGGCCTTGGCGACCAGCACCTGATCCTCAGATTGGACGGGCAGGTTGTGCGTCTGTGCGTCGTCCAGGTACTGCAGACGGTGCTCGAGTCGGCGCAGGAAGCCATAGGCGCTCTCAAGCTCGCGCACTACATCGACGGTCAGGGTGGCGCGCTGGGCAAGGTATTCCAGGACCTTGAGCGTCGGCTTGGCCTGGAGTTGGCTTTCGCGGCCGCCGCGGATCAGCTGGAACACCTGGGCGATGAACTCGATCTCGCGGATGCCGCCGGGTCCGAGCTTGACGTTGTCGGCCATGTCGCGGCGCGCCACTTCGCGCCTGATCTGATCGTGCAGGCTGCGCATGGCGTTGATGGCGCCGAAGTCGAGATACTTGCGAAAGACGAAGGGCAATCGAATCGATTCCAGTTCCTTCCAGCGGGCGCCGGGTTCGCCCAGCGGGCGCGCCTTGATCCAGGCGTAACGTTCCCACTCCCGGCCTTGAGAGACGAGATAGTTCTCCAGCATCTCGAAGGAGCAGACCAGGGGGCCGGAGTCGCCATTTGGGCGCAGACGCATGTCGACTCGGAACACCTGACCGTCGTCGGTGACTTCCGAGATGGCATTGATGAGGCTGCGGCCCAGGCGGGTGAAGAAATCGAAATTGCTGATCGGCCGCGAGGTCTTGCCGGTAGTGTCGGTCTCCCCGTCATCGGGATAGACGAAGATCAGGTCGATGTCGGAGGAGACGTTGAGTTCCCGCCCGCCCAGCTTGCCCATGCCGATCACGATCATCTGCTGCTCCTCGCCGCGGGCGTCGATGGGCCTGCCGAAGCGCGCGGCGAGGGTGGCGCTCAACGTGCACAGCGCCCTGGTGACGGCGGTTTCCGCAATCAGCGTCATGCTCTCCGTGACCTCGGCGAGGCTCGCCCGGCCAGCCAGGTCGCGCGCTGCGATCTGGGCATAGGCGCGCTGCTTGAATCGGCGCAGGCCGGGCTTCAGAGATTCTTCGCTGAGCTGCGGTAGCATGGCCTCGAGTGCATGAGTCGTCAGCGGCAAGTGCCAGGCGGCCGCCACCTCGTCGGCGAGCCCGGGACGGGCCGAAAACAGCCGGGTCAGGTAGCGTGAGAGCGGCAGGATGTCGGGAAGCGAGAGCATTGGGGTAAAATCCATCGTTAATGCCGGACAGCCGCATTCTAGCCTCCATGGCAGCCGACCGGGTTGCCCGGGCCTGAGCGCGGACCGGTGGCCTATCCATGCGAGAGACCCCTTCCTTGCCCGAAACTTCCCCTGCCGCGGTGCCCGGCGCCTGGCTTGGTCCCCTTGCGCGCGTTCTCGGACTATTGCTGCTCCTGGGCTACTTCGCCTTTGCGCTGGCCTTCCTGACCTTGCGCTACGCGGTTTTGCCCCATATCGAGGACTACCGCGGCGATATCGAAGGCATGCTGTCGGCCGCCATCAAGCTGCCGGTGACGATTGCCGGCATCGACGCAGAGTGGCAGGGCCTGCGACCGCACCTCGAACTCTCCGGCTTCGCCGTGCACGATCTGCAGGGCCGGCCGGCACTGACCTTCGACAAGGTGGAGGCGGATGTCGCCTGGGTTTCCCTGATGCATATGGGCTTGCGTCTGGAACGGATCGAGATCTCCGCCCCATCGCTGTCTATCCGGCGTGACCCGGAGGGCAGGATTTTCATCGCCGGCCTGGCGCTTGGCAAGCAGAGTCAGGACGACAATTTTTCCGCTTGGCTGCTCGCTCAGCACCGGGTCGTGGTGAGGGATGCGTCGATCACCTGGCTGGATGAGGAGCGCGGTGCGCCGCCGCTGGAACTCACCCACCTCGATTTCTATCTGCAGAACAACGGCAGCCGTCACCGTTTCGCCCTCAACGCCGATCCGCCGAAGAATCTGGCGACCAGAATGGATCTGCGCGGCGATTTCAGGGGCAGGCGTCTCGACCAACTGGAAGACGGGAAGGGCGAGGCCTACGCCAATCTCGACTACGCCGATCTCGCGGTCTGGCGTACCTGGATCGATTATCCGCTGGAACTGCCGAGGGGCAGCGGCGGCATCCGCGTTTGGCTGGGTTTCGCGCAGAAGCAGATCACCAGCGTCACTGCAGACGTCAGTCTGGCCGACGCGGCGTTGCGCCTGGACCGTGATCTGCCTTTGCTCGAATTGAAAAGCGTCAGCGGCCGCCTCGTCGGCAAGCGCCTGGCGCACGGCTTCGAGACTGGCGCGGCGAAATTGGCCCTGACCACTGCCGACGGCATCAACATCGAACCGACCGATTTCCAGTTAAGCTGGAATGAAGCCCGGGATAGTCTCCCGGCGAAGGGCGACTTTTCAGCCAACGGCCTGGATCTGGAAGCGCTTTCACGGCTTGCCGCCTATCTGCCCATCGAAAGTGCGGCGCGCAAGAAGCTCGCCGAGGCGAGGCCGAGCGGCAAGCTCTTCGACCTCAAGACTTCCTGGAGCGCTGCGGATGACAAGCTCTCGGGCTTCAGCCTGCGCGCCCGTTTCGAGCGCCTGGGGCTGCGTGCCCAGGGGGCGTTGCCCGGATTCGAAGGCATTTCCGGCAGCATCGACGGCAGCGACAAGGGCGGTTCGCTGAAACTGGCAAGCAAGAATGCCCTGCTGGAAATGCCGGCGATCTTCGCCGATCCCCGCCTTGGCCTCGATTCCTTCAACGGCCTGGCGAGCTGGAAGGAAGGCAAGGACGGGATCGAGGTCAAGCTGGACAACCTAAGCTTCGAGAACAGTGATGCCGCCGGCATCGCTTCCGGCCGCTATTGGGCCAGGGCGGGCGAACCGGGCGAAATCGATCTGACGGCCCGGTTCACCCGTGCCGACGGCGGCGCGGTGTCGCGCTACATGCCTCTGGGCGTGAACAAGGAAGTGCGCGACTGGTTGCGCACGGCGATCATCGGTGGCGTCAGCAACGATACCAGTTTGCGCCTGAAGGGCGACTTGAAGCGCTTCCCCTTCTCCGGCGGCGGAGGCATATTCGAGGTTCGCGGCAAGTTCCGCGGCGGCACGTTGCGCTACGCGCCGAGTTGGCCGCAGATTGACAACATCACCGGCGAACTGGAGTTCGTCGGCAGCCGAATGACCATCAGTGCCAGTCGCGGCAGCATCTACGGGGTCGGGATCAGCGATGTGCGCGCCCAGATCGACGACTTAAAGGCGCCCGATGACCCGATCGTGATCAGCGGCAAGGCCAGCGGTCAGACTGCCGATTTCCTGCGTTTCATCGAAGCGAGTCCGGTCGGAGAACGCATCGACCATTTCACCGAGGGGATGAGCGCCACAGGCAGCGGCCAGCTCACTCTGAAACTCGCGATGCCGCTGCGCCATCTCGCCGATACCAGGATCGACGGATCCTTCCAGATCACGAACAACAAGTTGGCGGTCCATCCCGACATGCCTGCGCTGACCGAACTCTACGGTCGCCTGCAGTTCTCCGGGGACAGCCTGAGGGCCGAGAAAGTGCGGGCAAGGTTGCTGGGCATGCCGCTGACGGCCGACATTAAGAACGGCGACGATGGTGCGCTGCTCTTGAGCGCTGACGGCAGCGTCAATATAGCCGCTCTGCGGAGCCAGTACGAGCAGCCCTTGCTTGACCACTTGTCGGGAGCCACGGCCTGGCATGGCAGTGTCCGGGTGCGCCGGAAGAATGTTGATCTGGTGCTCGAGAGCAAGCTGGTCGGCATTTCATCGAGCCTGCCTGCGCCTTTCAACAAGAGCGCCGCGGATTCCCTGCCGCTGCGCTTCGAGCGCAGGCTGTTGCCTGAACCCCAGTCCAGGGCGGCGGCGCAGAAGGCCGCACCGCGCGATCAGATCGATGCCACCCTGGGCGAGGTTGCGGCCATGCGCCTGGTGCGACGTCTCGAGGGTCCAAGGCAAGATAAGACAGTGCTCGACCGCGGCGTCATCAGTGCCGGCGAAGCGCCGGTGCTGCCAGACCGAGGCCTATTGCTGGCGATCAACCAGAAGAAAATCGACGTTGATTTCTGGCGCGGAATTTTCAACGGGACTAATCAGGGCGAGACCCTGCCATTGACGGATGTCGTCCTCAAGGCCCGCGAATTTATCCTGTTCGGCCACAGTTTCAATGATTTTGGGATCAAGGCTGCCTACAAAGACGGTGCCTGGCATGGCGAGGTGAAAAGCAGCGGACTGGTCGGCGATCTTGACTGGCACGGGATCGCCGGTGGCCGGCTCTCGGGCCACCTCAGACAACTGGCCCTGAACGAGACTTTGGTTTCCTCTGCTGCGAACAGCGTGGCGCCCGAGGAATTGCCCGGACTGGACATCGATGTCGATCAGTTCGTGCTTCACGGCAAATCTTTCGGCAAACTCAAGATCAGCGCCGACAATAACAAAGGCGTGTGGGATGCCAAGCTCCAGATCGAAAACGAAGACGGCAAACTCAGCGGCCAAGGCAAATGGCAGCCTAGTCCGGCTCTGCCGGATACCCGCATGCAGTTTACCCTGAGCGTCAAGAGCATAGAAAAGCTCTTGACCCGCCTGGGTTACCCTGACGCAGTGCGGCGCGGACAGGCCACGCTGGAGGGGACCTTGTCCTGGAACGGGACGCCGTTTGCCATCGACTATCCGTCCCTGGGCGGTTCATTGACTCTGCTTGCCTCAGGAGGGCAGTTCAACAAGCTAGATCCGGGAGCCGGCCGGCTGCTCGGCATCCTCAGCCTGCAATCGCTGCCGCGCCGCATCACGCTCGATTTCCGTGACGTCTTCAGCGAGGGCTTCGCCTTCGACACCATCGCCGGGCAGGTCAATATGAGCCATGGCGTGATGGAGTCCAAGGCCCTGAGCATCCAGGGCACATCGGCCAAGATCCTGATGAGCGGCAGCGTGAATCTGCCCCAGGAGACGCAGAATCTCAAAGTGCGGGTGCAGCCCGCGATCGGCGAAAGCCTGTCTGTCGGCGCCATCCTGTTGGCGCATCCGGCGGCCGGAGCCATCGCCTACTTGGTGCAGAAGCTGCTGCGCGATCCGATAGACCAGGCCTTCGCCTACGAGTATTCGGTGACCGGTACCTGGGCGGACCCCAAGGTGGACAAGCTCTCAGCGCCGCGGGCGCAGGATTCCGGAAGGGCTGCGCATGAATGATGGTAAGAAGATTGCCGCGGTGCAGTTGATTTCCGGCCCGGAGGTCGCTGCCAACCTGGTCGAGGCAGCCCGGCTGATTGCCCTGGCCGCGGCGCAAGGGGCGAAACTCGTGGCGCTGCCGGAGTATTTTCCGCTGATCGGCGCGACGGACGCCGAACGCTTGGCGGCGTGCGAGCAGGATAAGCTCGGGCCGATCCAGCAATTCATGAGCGAGACGGCGAAGCAGCATGGGATTTGGCTGGTGGGCGGGTCGCTGCCGCTTGCTGCCGATGATCCGACCAAGGTGCGCAACTCCTGCCTGGTTTTTGACGACCTCGGCCGGCGTGTGGTGCGCTACGACAAGATCCACCTGTTCGGCTTCGCGCGGGGAACGGAAAGCTACGACGAGAGTCTGAGTATCGAGCCAGGTAGCGAGGTGGTCGCTTTCGACTCGCCGTTCGGCCGGGTCGGCCTGGCCATCTGCTACGATTTGCGATTTCCGGAACTGTTCAGAGCCCTGGGCGAAGTGGATCTCCTCGTCGTTCCTGCCGCGTTTACCGAGACGACCGGACGCGCCCACTGGGAGTTGTTGCTGCGTGCGCGCGCCGTCGAGAACCAGTGCTACCTGCTCGCCCCGGCCCAAGGCGGGCGGCATCCGAACGGTCGCATGACTCATGGCAACAGCATGATCGTCGATCCATGGGGTGAAGTGCTGGCGCGGCTGGACAAGGGGCCCGGGGTTTGCGTCGCCGGGATCGATCCCAAGCGCATCGGCGAGGTGAGAACCAGTTTGCCGGCATTGAAACACAAGCGGCTTTGATGAATTACTTTGGGTGACCCCATGACCGATCAGCAATCGTCCTACCTTACCGCCGAGCAATGCCTCCTGGCTCCTTACAATCTTACGCCGGGGAGCATAGAACGCGTGTTCGGCGAACTCTTCAGCCATCAAGTCGATTATGCCGACCTCTACTTCCAGTATGCGCGTTCCGAGGGCTGGAGCCTGGAAGAGGGCATCGTCAAGTCAGGCAGCTTCAACATCGAGCAGGGGGTCGGCGTCCGCGCCGTCAGCTTCGACAAGACCGCCTTCGCCTACTCCGATGAAATCAGCCTGGCGGCGCTTTCCGGAGCGGCGCAGGCGACGCGCGCCATCGCCGCCCAGGGAGGGGCGGGACAGGCGCCGATGCTCAAAGTTGGCGGAGCGCGAGCGCTCTATGCCGCCTGCGACCCGATCGCCTCTCTGGCCGATAGCGCCAAGGTGATGCTCCTGGAGCGGCTAGAGGGTTTCGCCAGGGCTCTGGACAACCATGTCGTCGAAGTCATGGCCAGCCTCGCCGGAACCTGGGAAGTGGTGCTGGTGGCGCGCAGCGACGGCCATATGGTGGCCGACGTGCGGCCGTTGGTGCGGGTCTCGGTCAGCGTCATCATGGAGGAGGGAGGCCGTCGCGAGCAGGGATCTGCCGGCGGCGGCGGCCGCTTCGATTATGCCTATTTTTCCGATGCCCAGTTGCGCGATTACGCGCACAAGGCGGTGCATCAGGCGCGCGTCAATCTTGCCGCCAAGCCGGCGCCCGCAGGCACCATGACCGTGGTGCTGGGTTCCGGCTGGCCGGGCATCCTGCTGCATGAGGCAATCGGCCACGGCCTCGAAGGCGACTTCAACCGCAAGGGCAGTTCGGCGTTTGCCGGCCGCATGGGCGAGCGCGTCGCCGCGAAGGGCGTGACGGTCGTCGATGACGGCACCATTCCCGATCGGCGCGGGTCCCTGGCAATCGACGACGAGGGCAATACGACCCGGCGCACCGTGCTGATAGAGGACGGCATTCTCGTCGGTTACCTGCAGGACGCGCTGAATGCCCGCTTGATGGGTGTTGCCTCCACCGGCAATGGCCGGCGCGAATCCTTCGCCCACCTGCCGCTGCCGCGCATGACCAATACCTACATGCTGAACGGCGCCCGGGATCCTCAGGAAATCATCCGTTCGGTGAAGAAGGGACTATATGCCGCCAACTTCGGCGGCGGCCAGGTCGACATTACGAGCGGCAAGTTCGTCTTTTCGGCAGCTGAAGCCTATCTGATCGAGAACGGCAAAATCACCGCGCCGGTCAAGGGTGCGACTTTGATCGGGAACGGTCCCGACGTGCTGAAGAGGGTGACCATGATCGGTAACGACATGGCGCTCGATCCGGGCGTGGGCACCTGCGGCAAGGAGGGCCAGAGCGTGCCGGTCGGAGTGGGCCAGCCGACGCTCAAGATCGAGGGGCTGACGGTCGGCGGCACAGGCTGAAGCGGACTTCACTGCAGAAAGCGGGTGGCGTCGTCTAGGTCGCTGTGGATCGACGCCTTGCGTAGCGCATTGACGAACTTGCGCCAGGCCAGATCAGGCTCCTCCACTTTCACTACGTAAGTCTTGGCATTGTTGTGGGCCTTGCGCAATATGCTCACCCGCAACGTGCTGCGATCGGCGCGGCCCAGGTCGATATGGGCGAGTCCTTTAGCCGCCACGGGCAGGGGGCGATCGGTGCGCGCCCGGAAGCCATTCATCGAGCACTCGACGACCTGTATCCTGAAGTGACCCTGAGGCGAGGCGTCGTCAAGCGCCAGTTCTCCTGGGCAAATGACCGAAAAGCGCTGGTGCCGTTGCGTATGGCCCGTTTCCTTGTCACCGCCCTGGGGCAGCGCCGGCAGCACCTTCTGATAGGCGGTCAAATCATATATCTCGTGGAAGCGGCGCTTCTGATCGTCGCTGAGATTGGCGAAAACCTGGGTGCGCTTGTTGAAAAAGTAATCGAGCAACTCCGGTGTCATCACCGGGTCGTTGGTCGTATAGAAACGCTTGTCCGGGAAGATGATGTTGGGCATGTTCAGGTCGATGAAATAACTGAAGAGATTCTTGGCAGGCTCCTTGTGATCGTAATACCGCTTGTAGATTCCCGGCGCCGTCTTCAGATCGACATGGGCGCCCACCGCAGGAGCGCCATTGACGAAGTCGTAATGCGCGACCGGATTCTGCTTCAGGCGCTTGAAGAATAGTATGGATTCATAAAAGCCGATGTGGCGCGGATTCACCGCGATCACCAGATGACGGGTATCGAAGAACTTGGTTGAATATTCATACATGAATTTCATCAACGGGAACAGGATTATTCCGCCCTTCGCCTGAAACCTTCTGTCGATGGCCAGCGCCGAGACTTCCGCGATATTGCCACCGGCCTTGCGGATCTTCTCGATGTTGAAGATCTTCTGCATGGGAAAGCCGAGCGGGTTGTCGCGGATCAGGGAAATCGTGCCGACGATCTTGCCGTCGTACTTGGCGAGCAGCGTCGTGGTCGTGGGCAATGCGTGGTAGATGGTCGCCCGCATGCCCGACGGGTCGGGTTTCATGAATCCTGCACGAACATAGGCATCGTGCAGCAGGGTGAGGCAGGCCTCCAATTCCTCCCGGGTTTCGGCAACCTTGAGAACCAGCTTTTCAGGCGGGGAAACGTCGCATTTGATGAGGTTGCGAAACACCGCGAAGCGTACCTGTCGCGGTAGCACGGAGGTCACCCTGCGGGCGAGTTGGCGATATATCCATACCAGTTTGCTGTACATGATCAGTGGCCCCGCAGATGATCCGGCCCAATTTCACTTCCTGTGAATATGTTTATAGCATAATTACAGGCCGGGTAGTGTTCGACCTGTTGCCTGCCCAGGTCAAGAAAACATCCTGCGAAATATCCAGAATTTCAGGCGCTGCAAGGGTCCTCGGTTGCCCCAGCGCAGTTTGCCGATCACATACTTGCAGCGGTAGGCGTCGTACTGATGAAAATAGGGCGCCGCCAGGATCCTTCCCCGCTTGAGCAGGAGCTTCAGGGTTTCGGCCGTCGCCACGCCGGCGCACAACTGGACCGCCAGGGCAAGTGACGGGCCGCGCCGTTCTGCCATGTTTACATACTTGCGGTCCAGGTAGTGCATCTGGGTTGCCCTGGGGGCGTTGCCGAGGCCAAACAGAATGTACTTGTCCACTTCGTTCCGGGCGAGATCCATCGCGAAGTAATCCTGCCAACGCATCTTCCCGGGAAGAAAAACCAGGAACGCGGCGCTCGCACCGATCGGCCCGGCAACGACGACGGGTATGTTGCGCGAGTAGGCGGCGCTATAGAGCATATCCCGCGTTGCAACGGCAAAGAAATCGAGGCCGTCTACGACGACGTCCACGCCATCGAGAAAGTCTGCGACGTTCTCCTCCGTGATGCCTTGAGGGAAACTGACCACCGAAACCTCGGGGTTGATATCCCGCACCATCGCCTCCATCACCTCGGTTTTGGACCTGCCCAGGGTCGACATCAGCGCGCCTGCCTGGCGGTTGAAGTTCTGAACCTCGAAGTGATCGAAATCGGCGATGTGAAAATTTCCTATGCCCGTTCTGGCCAGCGTCGTCAGGTGTACTCCGCCCACACCTCCGAGGCCTGCGATTGCCACCTTGCTCTGCCTGAGCCGCCGCTGTTCCTCAGGTTGAACCAAGCCGAGGTTGCGCGAGAAGGCGCGGTCGTAGTCAAAGCCGCCTGGGGAGAAAGAGTCGTCCGAAAGGATGAATTGCTTGGTCATCATTCGAGCTTCTTCAAGTAATCCTTGGTGAATACCTTGTCTGGAAGGTTGCGCAGCTTCATGTCGGTGTATTCAAGCACGGATTCCTCACCGCGGTGCAAGGCATCTTCCATGACTAGGCGGGAAGGACGGAGCCTGCCCAGAAGCATCTGATATTTCTCGTACCGGCAGGTCTTCAGCAGGCGGTCGGAGAGTGAATAGAACTCGGCCTTGTAGGGCCAGTGATTGGATTGCTTCACCCAGTAGATCACCTTATGGTAGGTGACGCCGTGATCCTTCGCGAGCAATTCCAGCACCTGATATTTTTCGCCGTCGATGTTGTCCGTGCGCAGCAGTTTCGGCGTGTAGTCCCCGGAAAAATTGGCGCGCGCAAGGTCGCCGTTGGCCACCTGACCTGTCAGCCGCTGCGACAGCGACAAGCGTACCGGCTGCGAGACGCTGGGCAGGAAAACCCAGAGATCCCGTCCCTTCATGAGCATGATCTGGCCGCGCTCCGAGGCCGGTTCGGTGACCATGACCACGGTATTGTCGTTACCCTTGGACAGGATTCGGTATTTCCAGGTTTCGGCCGGCTGGCCCGCGGAGCGGGTATCGATGCTCACATCAACCTGAAAGCCTTCGTTCGGGAAGCGAATCTGGTCGGCCTGGTCGAGGATATTGCGGGCCAGCCGTTCATCGTCTTCGGCTCCAGCTGCCGCATGTGCCAATCCGGCGGTGACGAAAACGACACCGATAAGCAAGCGGACGAGATATCGAGATGGCATAATTGGCATCATAGCTTCCTATGGCCCGATGGCGCAAGCCGTTGGTGGGGAATTCATGTCGAGCGTGGTCCGGATCGAGAACGTGTTCAAGGAGTATATGCTGGGCGAGCAAAAGGTCCAGGCGCTCAGCGACATCAGCGTGAGCGTCGAGGATGGCGTCTTCCTTGCCATCGCCGGGCCCTCAGGCAGCGGAAAATCGACGCTGCTCAATCTGATCGGTTGCATCGATACGCCTTCGAGGGGGAGAATCATCATCAATGGCGAGGATGTCGGCGGCAAGACCTCGGACCAACTGGCTGATCTGCGCGCCCGCACCATCGGCTTCATTTTTCAGACATTCAATCTGCTGCCGGTACTCTCCGCCGCAGAAAACGTCGAGTATCCCATGCTTCAGCTGCGGGAGATCGGCGCCGTCGAACGACGCGATCGGGTTGCCAGATACCTGGCGATCGTCGGACTGTCGAAATACGCCGATCATCGGCCGAACCAGTTGAGCGGCGGCCAGCGACAACGCGTCGCGATCGCGCGCGCCCTGGCAACCAAGCCGAAGATCGTGCTCGCCGACGAGCCCACGGCCAATCTCGATCACAAGACCGGCGAGGGCATCTTGGCTCTGATGAAGCGGATCAACAGACGCTACAAGACGACTTTCATATTTTCAACCCACGACCGGCGCGTCATGGCCATGGCGGATAGATTGGTGAAGATCGAGGACGGGAGGATCGTGATGCTCGGCGTCAGGACTGCGCGCCACTGGTCTGTGGTCCGTCCTTCTAACATCGTCGTGGTGCCGGCACAAGAGGAGACGACAGATGAGAGCTGACCGCAGACCGACCGCCTTGGCGGTCATTCTGGCCGCTAGTTCCTGGATATGCCCCGCTTCCGCGCAGGAAACCTCGTCCCGCGACGCCCTCTTCGACGATCAGCCCGGCAGCGCGGCGTTGCCGGAACAGGGTTGGAAGGGTTTCGCACAGGCCGAGTTGGCGCGCACTTATGCCGATCCGGCGCACTGGTCGAAGGCGAGGTTGCGTTTGGAATTGAGCCGACAGGGACAAATTTCCGAGCAGGTCAAATGGAAAATTGGCGGACGCTTTGACTATGACGCCGTTTACGCCCGTTCCGGTTTCTATCCGGAGGCGGTCCGAAAGGATCAGCGCGCCGATTTTGCGCTGCGGGAGAACTATCTCGACATCTCGGCCGGCGATTGGGACTTTCGTCTCGGCCGGCAGCATGTCGTCTGGGGCGAAATGGTCGGGCTGTTCATCGCCGATGTCGTCTCGGCGAAGGATCTGCGCGAATTCCTGCTGCCGGAGTTCGAGGTGCTGCGCATCCCTCAGTGGGCGGCGCGCGCGGAATACTTCAAGGGCGATTCGCACGCCGAGTTGCTCTGGATTCCCGCACCGAGCTTCGATGAAATCGGCAAGCCGGGCGCAGATTTCTATCCCACGCCGATTCCCGGCCCGGGGGGCACGGTGATCCAGGACGAGAATCGGCCGGGCCGCAGACTCGCCAATTCGAATTACGGCCTGCGCCTGTCCACCCTGAAGAGTGGCTGGGATGTGTCGGGTTTCTATTACCATAGTCTCGATGCGCAAGCGAGCTTCTCTCGCGAAGTGATCAATTCCATTGCCGCACCTTCCCCGATCTTCGTTTATCAGCCACGCCATGAAACTATCGATCAATGGGGTGCCACCATGACTCGCGATCTCGATTGGGCGCTGCTGAAGGGCGAGGCGGTCTATACGGAAGGGCGGCGCTTCAATGTCACCCGCCTGAGCCAGCCTGACGGCCTGGTGCGGCAGGACACCTTCGATTATGCACTTGGCCTCGACTTCAGTCTGCCCGCCGAAACGCGGCTGAACATCCAGTTCTTCCAGCGGGTCACCGCAGGCCACGATCCCGATACCCTCCAGGACCGGCACGAGTCCGGCGCAAGCTTGCTGGTCAATAAGAAGCTCGGCCAGGGGCTGGAAGGACAGGCGCTGCTGATCTCCAGCCTGAATCGTAGCGACTGGCTTTTCCGACCCAGGCTTGCCTGGAGTGTTCAGCAGAACCTGCGCCTGCTGGCCGGCGCCGACATCTTCCACGGGCCGGCGACCGGGCTATTCGGCCGCTACGACAACAAGGACCGGCTCTATACCGAACTGCGCTACTCGTTCTGATGCCCGCGTTTATCCGCGAACTGGTGCCAGAGCATCAGCGCGACCCCGATGCAGATGGCCGAGTCGGCGACATTGAAGGCAGGCCAGTAATGGCTGCCGATATGGAAATAGAGGAAGTCAACCACGGCGCTGTGGGCCAACCGGTCGATGACGTTGCCCAGGGCGCCGCCCAGGACCAGGGTCAGGGCCAATGGCTCCAGAAGTTCTTGGGCATGGCGCTGGAGCATCCTGACGATCCAGACCGATATGCCCAGCGCCAGCGCGACGAAGAACCAACGCTGCCAACCGGCGGCGGAAGACAGGAAGCTGAATGCCGCGCCGCGGTTGAAGACCAAAACCAGATCGAAGAATGGCGCGACGGTCAGGCTCTCGCCGGGCCGGAAGGCGGCCATGATCCATGCCTTGCTCGCCTGGTCGAGGACTATGATCACAGCACTCAAGGCCAGCCAGGCCGAGAGTCGGCAACAACGACTAGGCTGCCGCACGGGGCTCTCCCTGGCCGAACAGGTTGGCGCTGCAGCGGCCGCACAGTTCGGGATGCAGGGCGGCCTGCTCGTGCCGGCCGACGTCTTCGCGCCAGTGCCAGCAGCGGGGACACTTGGCGTGCGGTGAAGGGCTGACGATGACCGCCTCCGCGCCGACATCGGCGGCCTTGACCAGCGTCGTCTTCGAGCAGATCAGGACGAAGCGCAAGTCGTCGCCGAGCGATGCGAGCAGTTCGTACTTGGCGCCAGAGGCGCGAATCTCCACCTCCGCCTGCAAGGATGAACCTATCCTTCCTGCTTCGCGCAGTGCTTCCATGGTCTTGCTGACTTCGCCGCGCAGATCGCGGATCCGCCGCCAGCGATCGAGCAAGTCTGTTTCTTCGGCCTGCTCGGGCAGTTCGTGCCAGCTGGTCAGCATGATGCTTTGATCGTGGCCCAGGAGCGCCCAGATTTCCTCGGCGGTGAATGATAGGATCGGTGCCATCAGACGCGTGACGGCGTGCAGGATGTGCCACAGGGCGCTTTGCGCGGCGCGGCGTTCCGGCGAATTGGCCGGGGTCGTGTACAGCCGGTCCTTGAGGATGTCGAGATAGAAACCGCCGAGGTCTTCGGCACAGAAGATTTGCAGCGCTTGGCCGACCTTGTGGATCTCGTAAGTATCGAAGTTGGCGGTGATGCCTTGCTGCAATTGCCTTGTCAGGGCCAGCGCGTAGCGGTCGATTTCCAGCCACCCGGAAACCGGCAGCATCTGGGTCTGCGCATCGAAGTCGGCGGTGTTGGCAAGCAGGAAGCGCAAAGTGTTGCGCAAGCGGCGATAGACCTCGACCACCCGATCGAGGATGACTTTGGAAATCGACAACTCGCCCGAATAGTCGGTGGCCGCCACCCAAAGCCGCAGGATCTCTGCGCCCAGCGTATCTGACACCTGCTGAGGTGCGATGACATTGCCTTTCGATTTCGACATCTTGAGGCCCTGGCCGTCGACCACGAAGCCGTGGGTCAAAAGGGCCTTGTAGGGTGCGCGTCCGTCGATGGCGCAGCCTGTGAGCAAGCTGGAGTGGAACCAGCCGCGATGCTGGTCTGAACCTTCCAGGTAGAGATCGGCCGGATAGCTGCAGTCATCGGCATGGGTGCCGCGCATGACCGTCAGGTGCGTGGTGCCGGAGTCGAACCAGACGTCGAGCGTGTCGTGCATTTTTTCGTATTGATCGGCCTCCGCACCGAGCAGTTCGGCGGCATCCAGCCTGAACCAACCTTCGATGCCTTCCTGCTCGACGCGGCCGGCCACCTGCTCGAGGATTTCCAGGGTGCGCGGATGGGGTTCTCCGGTTTCCTTGTGCAGGAAGAAAGGGATCGGCACGCCCCAGTTGCGCTGGCGCGAAACGCACCAGTCCGGTCGGTTGCCGATCATGGCGGCGAGCCTGGCTTGGCCCCACGCCGGGAAGAAGGCGGTGGCCGCGATCGCTCCGAGCGCCACCTGGCGCAGTGTTTGGCCCGAGCGGGAAGGCAATTCATCCATGCCGACGAACCACTGCGTCGTGGCGCGGTAGATCACCGGCGTCTTGTGGCGCCAGCAATGCATGTAGCTGTGCTTGATTTCTGCAGCGTCGAAGAGCGCGCCCACTTCTCGCAGCTTGTCGATGATCGGGGTGGCGGCCTTCCAGATGTTCATGCCGCCGAAGAAGGGCAGGCTTTCGGCAAATCGTCCGTTGCCCAGCAACGGCTTCAGCATCTCATCGTTGTGCATGCCGTGCTGCTTGCAGGAGAGGAAATCCTCCAGTCCATAGGCCGGCGCGCTATGGACGATACCGGTGCCGGTATCCAGCGCGACATACTCGCCGAGATAAACCGGGGAACTGCGGTCAAAGAACGGGTGCTTGAAGCGGATCATACTCAGGGCAGCGCCCTTGCATTCGCCGATCACCTGCCACTGGCCGATGCCGTAACGCTTGAGCAACGGCGGGATCTGCTCGGGACTTGAGCCGGGGGGCAGCAAAATGTCCTTGGCGAGGATGAGCAAACCGCGCTCGGTGTCCACCAGGACGTAGACGAATTCGGGATGGACATTCAAGGCCTGGTTGGCCGGGATGGTCCAAGGCGTAGTCGTCCAGATAACCGCATAGGCAGGCTTGTCGGGCAAGGTTGCCAGTGAGAAGGCGGCGGCGAGCTTGTCGCGATCCTCGGCGACGAAGCCGACGTCGATCGCAGGACTCCGCTTGTCCTGGTACTCGACCTCGGCTTCCGCCAGCGCCGAACCGCAGTCGAAGCACCAGTTGACGGGCTTCAGGCCCTGGAACAGGAATCCTTGTCGATAGAGCAACCCGAGTGCGCGGATTTCAGCCGCCTCGGTCTTGAAGTCCATGGTCCTATAGGGATGGTCCCAGTCACCCAGGACGCCCAGGCGAATGAAGTCCTGTTTCTGCCTTTCGATTTGTTCCGAGGCATAGGCGCGGCAAAGCTCGCGCACCTGTTCGGCGGCAATGCCCTTGCCATGCAGTTTTTCTATCTGGTGTTCGATGGGCAGGCCGTGGCAATCCCAGCCTGGCACGTATGGGGCATCGAAGCCGGCCAGCGTCTTGGAGCGGACGATAATGTCCTTGAGGATCTTGTTGACTGCATGGCCTATGTGGATGTCGCCGTTGGCATAGGGCGGGCCGTCGTGGAGCGTGAAGCGTGGCCTGCCTTGCGAAGCGGCGCGGATCTTCTGGTAGAGACCTTGTTCCTGCCATTGCTTGATCCAGCCTGGCTCGCGCTTGGCCAGGTCGCCGCGCATTGGAAAAGCCGTGTCGGGGAGATTCAGGGTCTTGCGGTAATCAGCCATTTTGCGTTTTCGAGAAGTAGGTTCGGATGTTGGCGACGTCGCGCGCGATCTGCGCCTTCAATGCGTCCAGGCCTTCGAATTTCGCCTCGTCGCGCAGTTTGTGGAGAAAATTGACCGTGACATGCGCGCCGTATATGGGGCGGTCGAAATCGAGCAGATGCACTTCCAGTACCGGCTTCAGGCAATCGCCCAGCGTCGGTCTGACGCCGAGGCTGGCGGCGCCGGGCAGGGCTGTTCCGGCGACGCCCGAAACACTGACTGCGAAAATGCCGGCTAGCGGCAGGCGCTTGCGCTTGAGTTGCACGTTGGCAGTCGGAAATCCCAGTTCGCGGCCGATCTGGTTGCCTGCCACTACCCGGCCCGCGATGCAGTAGGGGCGTCCGAGGAGTCTTGCGGCGTGTTCGATGTCGCCGCTTTCGAGAGTTTCGCGCACCGCCGAACTGGAGACGCGCTCGCCCTCCCAGTCGATGGTAGGCATCGCCTCGATGCCGAAACGGTGCGTTTCGCTGGCCTGCTGCAGCATCTCGAAATCACCGCTGCGGCCGCGCCCGAAGCGGAAGTCGTCGCCGATGATCAGATGCTTCACGGACAGGCCCTGAACCAGGATGCGCGAGACGAACTCCGCCGCGGACAAGGATGCGAGCGCCTCATTGAAGCGGCAGACGTAAACCTTATCGACGCCACAGCGCTCGATCAGGCTGAGCTTTTCTCGCAGGCTGGTCAGCCTGGCCGGCGCCTGATCCGGCGTGAAGAATTCGCGCGGGTGCGGTTCGAAGGTGAGCAGCGCGGAGGGCAGGCCGATGCTTCTTGCTGTCGCCGTCAGACGTGCAAGAAGCGCTTGGTGGCCGCGGTGAAGGCCATCGAAGTTGCCGATGGTGAGAACCGTCGACGTCTGCGCATTTTCCGGTACTCTGCGAAAAACCAGCATGGCTGAGCCAAAAAACGCCGATTATAGCAGCCTCACAGCCCACCCAAGGCCAGCCTGGACTTAGCCAGCGGCGGGTTCCTGGCCAGATAGCGCTTGATGCCGCGCAGGATGGCTTCTGCCATCCTGTCCTGGTAGTCATCGTCATTCAGCCGTTTCTCCTCGTCGGGATTGGAGATGAAGGCGGTTTCGACCAGGATGGAGGGAATGTCGGGCGCCTTCAGCACTGCAAAGCCGGCCTGCTCGACCTGACCCTTGTGCAGTGAGTTGATGCCGCCCAATTCGCCGAGCACCGCCTTGCCCAGTTTCAGGCTGTCGTTGTTGGTCGCCGTCTGTGAGAGGTCGAGCAGGGTGCGCGCGAGGTAGGGATCCTTGACGTCGAGATTGACGCCGCCGATCAGGTCGGCAGCATTCTCGCGCTGCGCCATCCAGCGCGCAGCGGAAGAGGATGCGCCGTGCTCGGACAAGACGAAGACGCTAGACCCTTTCGCCGTCGTCTTGACGAAGGCATCGGCATGCACCGACACGAACAGGTCGGCCTGGATGCGCCGGGCCTTCTGTACGCGCTGGGACAGGGGAATGAAATAGTCGCCGTCCCGGGTCAACACCGAGCGCATGTTCTGCTCGGCGTCAATCAGCTTCTTGAGGCGGTGCACGATGGACAGGGTGACGTTCTTCTCGCGGCTGCCGCCGCGGCCGATGGCACCGGGATCCTCGCCGCCGTGACCGGGGTCGAGGACAATGGTGACCAGGCGCGCGATCTTTTCATGCCCGGGTTCTTGCTGCGGCGGCCGCGCCGGCTTTTCCAGGAGCGCCATCAGGGGATCGGGCGGCTCGGCCGGGTAGAGGTCGAGCACCAGCCGGTAGCCGTATCCGCCTACCGGCTTCAGGGTGAACACCTGCGGTTTGACTTCGCCCTTCAACTCGATGACCAGGCGCACCACACCGGGTTTGTTGCGGCCGGCGCGAATCAGTTTGATGTAGGGATCGGCCTCGGAAATCTTGCCAGGCAGACTGGCCAGAACCGAATTGAATTCGATGCCCTCGAGATCGACCACCAGTCGCGCCGGATTCTTGACCGTCTGGTAGGCATAGAGCAGCGGCTGGGTGTGTTCCAGCGTGATGCGTGTGTAGTCGGGCGCCGGCCAGACGCGCACGGCAAGCACGCTGGTCTCGCTGGACACGCCGACGCCGCCCTTCGCCGCGCGCGAGACCAGGAGGGTCAGCGAGGCAGCGGCATACCTGAGGATGTCGCGGCGGGAAAAGACGCCTGGCCGTTGGTCAGGCATTTCAGGCAAGCCTGGCCGGACGGACTGGCCGCGAGGATTTCTGCGCTGCGGCTCGCGCCGACAACGGACAAACGGATGCACAGGTCGGCGGGGGGCAAGTACGGGCCTGCCCAGGCAGGCCATTCGACGAGGCAGACGCCGTCACCCTGGAAGTATTCATCGAGCCCCGCATCAAGATATTCTTCTGGTTGATTGAAGCGATAAAAATCAAAGTGATACAAGTTTAATCCAGAAACAGCATAAAGTTCAACCAAAGTGTAGGTGGGACTTCTCACCTTGCCTTGATGACCCAGGGCGCGAAGCAGTCCGCGAACCAGCGTGGTCTTGCCCGCGCCCAGTTCGCCTTCGAGAAATACTGTCATGCCGGGCGATAGCGCCGGCGCCAGTGCGGCACCGAGCGCCAGTGTCGCCGCCTCGTCGGCCAGCGCTATGAACAGCGGGGTATCATCGGGCTTACGTCGCTCGTCGCCTGGTTCTGCATGCATTCAGAAGATCCTCCGGACTGGAATGAACTCGGTGCCCGAATCAAGGCATGGGGCCGCGAACTCGGCCTGTCCGCCATCGGCATTGCCGCGGTCGAGCTCGGCGCAGCCGAGGCGGGCCTTACGGAGTGGCTTGCCGCAGGATTCAACGGCGAAATGGATTATATGGCACGCCACGGTGCGAAGCGCGCCCGACCGGCCGAGTTGCTGCCCGGCACCGTCTCGGTCGTCACCGCGCGGCTTGTCTATTGGCCCGATGCCGCCAACGCAGAGGCAATACTCGGGGACGAAAGTCTTGCCTATATTTCCCGTTATGCCTTGGGTCGGGACTACCACAAGGTCTTGCGTAATCGGCTGGAAAAACTCGCCGGACGCATCGCCGCGGAAATCGGTCCATTCGCTTACCGGGTGTTTGCCGATTCCGCGCCAGTGCTGGAAGTCGAGCTCGCGGCGCGCAGCGGTCTTGGCTGGCGCGGCAAGCATACTCTGCTGCTTGCGCGCGATGCAGGCTCGACGTTCTTCCTTGGCGAGATCTTTACCAATCTGCCGCTACCGGCCGACGCGCCCGTGTCCGATCATTGCGGCAGTTGCCGAGCGTGCATCTCGGCCTGCCCTACCGGGGCGATCGTCGCCCCTTACCGGCTAGACGCAAGGCGTTGCATCTCCTACCTCACCATAGAACTGAAGGGCAGCATTCCGATTGAATTGCGGCCGCTGATCGGCAATCGCGTCTATGGCTGTGACGACTGCCAGCTGGTCTGCCCATGGAACCGCGGCGCCTTGCTTACGCACGAGGAGGAGTTCGCCGTTCGCCACGGCTTGGACGGCGCCCGGCTGAGTGAACTGTTTGCCTGGAGCGAAGCCGAATTCCAGGGCAAGACGGCCGGCTCGGCGATCCGCCGGATCGGCTTCGAGCGCTGGCTGCGGAACATCGCGGTGGCCCTGGGCAACGCCCCGGCCACGCCGGAGGTGATGGCGGCGCTGGTGGCCAGGAGGCTGGATGCTTCGGCGCTGGTGCGGGAACATGTGGCCTGGGCCTTGGGCCGGCATGGGGGTGCGACAGTAGTTTGCCGGCAGCGGCACGAGCCGCTATAATCCGCAGCCTCGTTGCACCGAGGCCGGCGTAGCTCAGATGGTAGAGCAGCGCATTCGTAATGCGAAGGTCGCCAGTTCGATTCCGGCCGCCGGCACCAGTAAAGAATTCGGCTTTCAGCAATGGGGGCTGCTGTCATTTCAGGCTTTCCACGCCGCACGCAGGCGCCGTGCAGGAATCCGGCCAATGCAGTCGGATGACGTTGCTATTCCATATAACTAGTGGCACGATGTCCCGATGATTAGAGCATTGCTATTTTGCTCAGTGTTTCTTTGCATCGGTGCCCGGGACCTGTTGGCGCAGGGGAAGGAGGTTTTCACCATGTCACTCCAACTGACGTCGATCGCCTTTGCTCAGGGTGGGGACATTTCGTCGAAATACACCTGCGATGGGCAAGACATTTCGCCGCCGCTTGCCTGGTCAGGTGTCCCGCCGACCGCAAAGAGCCTTGTGCTTATCGTTGATGATCCTGACGCCCCGGATCCTGCGGCAGCGAAGATGACCTGGGTCCATTGGGTGCTATACAACATCCCGACGAGCGAGAGCGCGCTTCCGGAAGCCGCGAAACAATTACCTGAGGGAACGCGCATGGGGATCAATGACTGGAACCGCACCGGCTATGGCGGCCCTTGTCCGCCGATTGGCCGGCATCGCTACTTTCACAAGCTCTATGCGCTCGATACGGTGCTGCCTTATCTCGACAGACCCTCCAAGGCAGATATCGAGGCGCAGATGAAGGGCCATATCATCGCGCAGGCTGAACTGGTGGGGACTTACCAGAAGCACAAGTGATCAGCAATTGACTTCGCGCTTGGCTATGGACATCACGTCGGAAAGCAGTGCTAAGCATGCGCTCGACCACAGGATCGCCAGCCTCCGCCATTGACATGCCGGTGCGGTGGCAAGTCCGCATTACGTTTGAGATTCCATGAAGTTCTCACAGTGCTCGATAAAAACGGGAAGCTCGCTTATCGGGATGCTTTCGGGTTCTTCGCCCCGCTTGATATAGTTATCCCAAGCCTCGGCGCTAATCAGTCGGCTCTGAAAGATATGCATGGCGTCGGGAAACTGTCTGGCGCAGATCATCCGGTGTCGATGCCAAGCACTGGGATCTTCCTCTTTGCCTAGCAGTATGCAATGAGGACCACCAAGGTGGTAAAAGCGCTTTTTCAGCCATGCCATCGTGGTTGGCGTGACTGAACGATCGCCCAAATCCGTGCAGCTGACGTAACGGGCCTCGCCGATAACCTCCTTCAACTGGTCGTTTCCCCACCCCGCCATTTTAGAAACCGGCTTTCGTCGCACGTCGACCAGGGTGGCGTTGATCTGGTTGAGGATGGATGCCAAGCCCGTCGGCGTAATTCCTTTACCGTTGTAACCGATGGTAAAGATCATTTCATTCTCTCCGTGAGCAGGTTAAAGAGTATCCATACGGGGATCGGCATCCGTGGCTTGCCGGATTCCCACTTTTCCCAAGAGGCTGCCGAGACGGCGCACAGTGTTACGGCTTCCGGTATCGTCAACCCTGCTGAAAACCGCGCAGCCATAATGTTATCGGGGGCGGGCGGCGGATGCCGAGGATTGAATTGCGGGAGCTTGCGCATGTGATCTCCGTGCAGGATCCCTCATCCGATCCTGTAGACCTTTGCAGGCTGCTTCCCCTTAGTTTCAACTCGCCAATCGGGCACGCCACAAGTCGGACAGGCCACAATGGATATTGGCGGCAAACATTCAAGGTCCCGCATCAGGGTGAAGAATTTCAAAGGCAGGGCGCACTTTGGGCATGGACGCCCGACATTTTCGATGGATAGTTCCATAACCTTTCCCCTTCCGTAGACATGCGGAAAGCATATATGCAGATGGGGAATGGCACAATTGAGCGATAGCCATATGAGGATGGCGATACCGGCCCGGTGCTGCCGCCCCTAGATGGTAAGGAACTGCCGGCGAGCATCGACCACGAGCTTATCTGCGCCCGGTGTGCTGAAGGGCTGCCCGACTATCGAACTTTTGTGCCAAGCCTTGCCGGCTTGCGCTTGTTGAGGATCATCAGCGCCTAGCCACGGTTGGGAACCTTGAGCGCCTTGAAAGCGGCGGAGACATGAGTCTTGACCGTTCCCTCGACCAGACCGAGCAGTTCGGCGATCTCCCGAATGGTCCTTCCCTGCCCCAAGAGTTCCAGCACCGGCATTTGCCCGGCTGTGATGCCATAGCGTTCCGCCAGAGGGCGACCGGCAACCTGCGCATCCCGCAGCGCCAGCATTCGGCAAGAAACCGGAAGCGCCCGTTCCCATCGCCCGCGCCACGGTGTCGGCGTCATCTAGTGCAGACAATGTTACTACGGGAAGTTTTGCGAAACGCTTGCGCAACACGCCGAGGAAAATCATGCCGTTGATCCCGGGTAGCATCAGGTCGAGCTGAATTAGGTCATATTCCCCTCCTTGCAGCAACCGCAATGCCTGGTCGGCGGCTTGTGCGCCGACAGACAAGGTTTCAGTCTCAATCTGGCGCAGAGTTTTCATCAAGCCTTCTTGTACCAGCGCATGATCGTCGAAGAGTAGAAGTCTCAACGTGGGAGTTGCGGTCAGTCAACGACACGGCGCATGATCAGAGACAAAAGGCCGTCTTCAGAACGATCCAGGAGGTTGAGAAACAGTTCGACGGCAAAGTGTTCGCCGTTCTGCGTAACAGCCCCGTGATGATGGCCAATGTGGTTTACTCAGCAGTCGCCAATATAGGCGACAGAAGGTGCTTGGAAGAATGAGCGAATCAGATTCGGCATTTGCTGTAGCAGAGATAGCTGCTCGGCGATTTTCTCTGCCAATTTTTCACCCTTTCGCAAAGG
>CAIVDC010000124.1 GCA_903904605.1 uncultured Sterolibacterium sp. | reverse complement strand
GTAGGTCGCCTTCTGCGTCGGGTCGAACCCCATCGCGGTCAGGGCGATGTCCACGCCGCTCGGCGTGATCCCGATCGGGGTGCCGCCCCGGTCGCGGTAGCCGTAGAGGGTGTCACGCGTCGCCTCCAGCGGCCCGCGGATCGCCTCGGGGGCGAACTTGATCGCACCGTTGAGGTAGTCGCCGTTGGCGATGTCGCGCATGCCGAGCGCGAAGTTCGCGCCGATGCCGACCGCGGAGCCGGCCATGTTTTTCAGCCAGTCCTTCTCGGCGTCCTCGAACTTGCGCTTCTCGGTGAGCAGCATGACCATGTCGCTGCCCGGCACGATCTTCTGGTCGCCTTCGCGGCTGAGATCGACTCCGAGCGCCGCCGGCACGCCGCGCGCGATCGCCACACCCACGGTCGGGCCGTAGACGCTCTCCATATAGTGCCGGAACGAGCCCATGATGTCGTGGGTCGGCGAGCCCGTCAGGCTGTCGGCGATCTTGTCGTAGACGCTGGCGAACACCGCCACCATCGGCATCCCCATGGCCCCGGCGAGCACGGTGGTCGCGGCCAGGTGCCCGGCCAGCCACTTGCCGGCGATGACCTTGTCGGCTGCGGACTCGCCGGCAAACAGGGTGTGGAACTCCCCGTAGAGCTTCTCGGTGAAGCGCGCCCGGTAGCCCATGAACTGGTTCATCAGCGGCCCGGCCTGACCGAGATCGCCCATCGCGGTGAACTGGCGCGGCGTCGAAGTCGTCCCCCAGTTCTGCTGCGAACCGGCGATCTTCTTCAGGACGAACTGGTCAAGCGGCCCGTCCTTCTCAATCCCGCGCCACAACGCCTTGGCGGCGATCGCGACCTGGACGCGCGGCTGGGTCTCGGCGTAGCGCCCCATCGCGGACGACCAGTTGGCGATCTTGGTGGTCGTGCCCGCGCCCTCCTCGAAGGGGCTCATCGCCGAGGTGTAGGCGTTCTGGATGAAGCCGCCCAGGTTGTCGATCCTGACCAGGAACTTGGCCAGCTCGGGAGGAACGCCGCCCTTGGTCAGAGTGTCGAGCCGCAGGCCGGCGTGCGACCATTCCGGGTCTCCCAGCATCGCGCGCATGACCTGCCACGACGGCGCGGTCGCCTTGGTCATCGCCCCGAAGGCGTTCTTGTAGCCGTGGGTCGCGCCCAGCTCTGGCAGCGACCGGGTGAAATGCTGGGTCTGGAGCAGCATGAGGTAGGGCACGCTGGTGCCGATCTCCATCCGGCTCGTGATCCCCTGCGCCGCCCTGATTAAACCATTCGGCTGCGACAGAGGGGCCTGGGTCAGCCTGGTCATGATGTCGGAGACAACGTCCTGCGCGTCTGCTTTGTCCACGCCGGAGGCGGCGCTGTGCTTCAGCGCGTCCAGCTCGGAGCGAACGCCCCTGACCGCCTCGCCCTGATCGCGAGCGGTGCCGAGGACCGCCAGCATGCGCGCAGCCGAGTGGACACTGTCTCTGAACGTCTTGCCCATCTCACCAGAGAAAAGCTGGACGTTGTCACGATGCGAGAACATCTTGAGCGGCGACGATTCGGGCGTCATGTCCATGAAGTCGCTGGCCGCGTCGGCGATGCTTCGGTCCCAGGCCGCGTCGTACTTGGCGGCCAGCTCCTTCGGCGTGCCATCCGGCATGTCGGGGCGCGTGCTGCGCAGCGTGTCGATCATGTCATGCAGCACCGAGGGGCCGACGCCGTGCTGCCGCGCCTGACTGACCGGGCCGGAGGCGATTTTCTTGTCTCCCAGCACGCCTTCGGCCTGGAGGTCGCGGAAGATTTTGTCGAGCCGCTCGGCCTTCGCCAGGGAGTTCACACGGATGAACATCGACGGGGTGTCGTTGCTGCGCTCCAGCACGAGGTTGTCGAAGCCTTCGGCCTTCAGCACCGCGGCGATCCTGTCGATCTTCTTCGGGTCCGGCAGTCCGCGCAGATCGAGCGCGACGTCGCCTGCGGCAAAGAAGGAGCCGCTGCCGTGGCCGGCGCGGAAGTAGGGCACGCCTTGCTGGCTCGTCTCGGTCTGCTTGATGTCGCGCAGCCACGACGACAGCCGCTCGACACTGGCCATCTCCTTGGGGTCGTTGCGGCTCGCGACCGCGTTGATGAACTCGGCCGCCCCGGCGGCGCGCTTGGAGAGTTCGTTGCTCCAGAACGCCTTGGCGGCGGCGGGGTTCTCATGCGAGACGGCGTCGAGCTGGAAGTCGCGCGCCGGGTTATTCTCGAAGCCCTTGGCCAGGCCGGGCCACTTCGCCTTGACGGCGGCGTCGAACATGAGCGCCTTCGCCGCGAGCTGGTGTCCCTGCGTGGTGTCCACCATGGCCTGGTACGCTGCCTTCGCCTCCGGCGACATCCGCCCCCAATCGCGGTGAGCCGCAGCCCACAGCGCCTTGACGTCGTCAACGTTCTTGGCGGTGAACAGCTCCTTGGGCTGCTGCTCCCACGCCTTGCGCCCGTCAACGCCCGCGCCGATCGTCGCCGCTGCGACGTTGTCGTGCAGCACGCGCTGGTCGGCCGGCAGGCTGTCGTAGAGATGCGCCGCGTAAGACCCGTGCTTGTTCCAGACGTTCTGCTGGGAGCCGCGTGTGTCCACGGCCTCGACGATCTTCTGGGCGCTCGGGATGCGATCCTTGACGCCCTCGGCGATCGCGTCCATGCCGCGGAAGCCGTTGATGATCTTCTGGCCCGAGACGCCGAGCGAGCGGAGGTGCTCGATGAGGCCGCCACGAGCCCGCTCCGCGGTGTCCGCCCAGTCCTTGACGATGTTCGTCTGACCTTCCGGGGTGCGGGGGTCCAGTCTCGCGTGGCTGTTTTGGTTGCCGTGGTAGCCCCAGGCGTCGGCGCTCAGAACCTCTTTGTAGAGCTGCTGAGCATCCTGCTGCGTGCGCGGCGCGATGTCCCCCGGAGCCGCATGCTTGGCAAAGGGGTCGCCGGGGTTCGGCGTGTTCATGTCCTTGGCCTGCGCCGCCAGCTTTTCGCGCGTCTGGTCGATCATGGCCGCGGCGTCTTCCTGGTGCGCGTCGATCGCGGCCTTCACCTTCGGACTGAACTTCTCGTAGTTCTCGTCCCAGCTCGGGGCTACCAGGTACACATCCTTATCGACGCTGCCGTTCCTCGCGGCCTTGGCGGCGAAGTCCTCCAGCAGCTTCTTCTGCTCAACGATGCCCTGCTGGAACGCCCGGTTGACCGGGCCGTCGATATGGTTGCGGCCGGTCTCTGACGCCTTCATGGCCGCAAGCGGCGCAAGCGTCGCGGTCACGGGATCGGCTTTCCCTGCGGGGTTCTCCTTGACCGCGTTCATCCGCGCGATCGCCTCGTCGGCCCTGGCGCGTGCCTCAGCCTGTGTCTTCGCAGGCGCGGCAGGCTTCTCGGACGGGTTGCCCTTGACCGCGTTCAGACGCGCGATCACCTCGTCGGCCCTGGCGCGTGCCTCAGCCTGTGTCTTCGCAGGCGCGGCAGGCTTCTCGGACGGGTTGCCCTTGACCGCGTTCAGACGCGCGATCACCTCGTCGGCCCTGGCGACGGCGGCCGGCGAAGCTTTGGGCTCCTCGGCCGGCGCTGCTGGTGCTGGCGCAACCTTGGCCTCGGGTGCCGGAGGCTCGATGCCGAGCTTCTGCGCGGCCTTCTGGCCCTCGGTGACCTTGTTGAGCATGCGGATCGTGGCTTCGACCTGCTGCGGCACACCCTTGCCCGGCGTCGTCAACGCCTCCTGGGCCTTGTCGATCGCCTGCTGGTGCTCAGCCGGCACAGTGGCGCGCAGCGCTTCGAGCTTGTCGAAACGGCCCTGGTGCTTCGGATCGACCGCTTCGCGGATCGGGTTCTCGGCCGGCGCGGGCGCGGCTTCGGGCTTGGCGACCGGCTTCAGCTCGCCGTTCTCGTCGAGCATGTCGAACTTGCCGGCAAGCTTGCGCACGAGCTTGTTTGGGCCACCCGCCTCCCACTTGGCGCGGATCGCCGCCAGCATGTCTTCGAGCGTCGTCGCTTGCGTGAACGTCTTGGGGACACGCGTGACCCCGGCATCCTGC